>DAOTVB010000020.1:0-6410 GCA_034436755.1 Chloroflexaceae bacterium
GCGATGTTGAGCGGCATGGAAAACTTTGCCTATTTCGATGTGGAACTGGCCCGCCTGGAGCAGCAGTTTGGGCCGTTTGAGTTGGGATAACCTGTTCGCACATTCCCTGCGAAATCAGCGCACTGTTGAAATACACTGGAGCAACGCATATGCCACAACGCCGCCCACCTTCACGCCGCCGTTCACCCAAAGTGACCTACACGGTCGCTGCCGCTGCGCTCTGGGGACTGGCGGTGGCCGGCCTGGTCGCGCTGACCGACTGGACCTTCTACGCTGCCTGGCTCGCGGGGGGCTCGGCGGTGACACTGCTGCTGTATGCCTTCGATAAATCGCAGTCGCGGGCCGGTGGGGGGCGCGTACCGGAACTGGTCTTGCAAGGGCTGGCCCTGCTCGGCGGGGTTGCCGGTGGCTGGTTGGGCATGCTGGTTGTGCGGCACAAGACCCGGCATGCACTGTTCTGGGTGATTATGGTGCTGGCAACCATCCTTCATCTGGGGATCGCCTGGTGGTTGTACCGGGGGTGAGCAGTCTTGGATCGCGAAGGGCTTTGGACCGCGAAGGGCGCGAAAGGGCTTTGGACCACGAAAGGCGCGAAAGGGCTTTGGACCGCGAAGGGCGCGAAAGGGCGCGAACATACGCGAAAGGAGTGGGGACCGCGAAATTGTGCGCATGCCGCGAAAAGGAATTGCAGAAGGGCGAAATAATGCGTAACTTCGGGCAGGTTACTACGGTACATGGTATAGGAAACCATTTTACCTGCCAGGAGGTACCACTATGCCCGGTTCCCGCTCCAAGAAAGATCACACCTTTGAAGCGCTCTCCTATGCAACCATTGGAGCCTGTATCGATGTCCAGCGTCAAATTGGTATTCATTGTATGGAAGTCAATTATCAGCGGGCACTGGAACTGGCACTACCGAAGCAGGGGTTGCAATTCCAGCGTGAGATGGAAATTCCGATTGCCTACGAGGGCGTCGTTATTACAAAGCGACGGGTTGACTTTCTGATCTGGGATAGCACGAGCGAGTTAATTCTGGAGACAAAAGCACGCAAAGGTATCCTATCTGAAGATGTTGAGCAGTGCCTGCTCTATCTGCATCAGGGCGGGTACCGGCTCTGTCTGCTAGTCAACTTTGGGCAAAAGCCTCTGGGTACACGCCGGTTCGTTCACACACCCGGCAGGTAAATATTTCGCGCATTTCGCGGCTCTGCATTTCGCGCATGTCGTGGTCCCGCATTTCGCGCATGTCGTGATCCCGCATTTCGCGGTCCAATTTCGCGTATTTCGTGGTTCAATTTTCACGTATTTCATGGTTCAATTTCGCGCATGTCGTGGTCCAATTTCGCGCATGTCGTGATCCCGCATTTCGCGTATTTCGTGGTTCAATTTTCGCGTATTTCGTGGTTCAATTTTCGCGCATGTCGTGGTCCAAACATTATTACGAAGGGAACATAATCCATGGACGAAAAAGTACAGCAGTTTCTCGAACAGCATCACCATGCTGTTATGGTGACGCTCAAGGCGGATGGGACGCCCCATGTGGCACGGATTATGCTTGGTCTGGTTGAGGGGCGGCTCTGGAGTTCCAGCACGCAGACGCGCGTGCGGACAAAGTTCCTCCGGCGTGATCCCCGCTGTACGCTCTGTGTGCTTGACCAGGATAATCCTTACCACTGGCTGGGCCTGGAGACAAAAGTGATGATTCTGGATGGGCCGGATGCGCCACAGCAGAACCTGGCACTCTACCGGACAATTGCCGGGGAGCCCCAAGATCTTGACGAGTATCTGCAGGCAATGGTCAGTGATCAGCGCCTGATCTATGAGTTCAGCATTGAGCGCGCCTATGGGCAGTTTTAGGGCAGCCGATCACACACCCACACTCCACTCCCCTGCCATCCTAAAAGGTTCGCCCGGCAACAACTGCTACCGGGGCAGCGTCATATCCATACTCGCCTGTGGCCCACAGCAAAGCGCATGAGACATACCTGTGTCGCAGGCCCGTCTGTCTGATCTTCTGTTTGGGAAAGGAGACGAGGGTGGAAAACTCCTCGCATAACCATAAAAATGATCCGCAGCGCTACCTGGCTTCACTGCCGGAGCGCACGGTGCGCGCCGGAGCCGCGTTAGTTGGGGGCCTGTTCAACGAGACCAGCAACCTGCTGCTGCCGCGCCAACTGCGCCGCTCCCGGTTGTACCAGGCCACGGTTGCGCAGTTAATGCGCATCACGGTCGAAATGGTCGGCGATGTCCAGGGCGTGTTTCCCGGCGAGACTATTCCGGTGCAGGAGTTGTTTATCCGGAAGTCGGCCGGCAACGTGATCGAAGTTGCCAGCTTCCTGGCGGTTGGCTGGTCGCCCGTCTGGCTGCTGGCGGCGGCCTCGGACCTGGTTGGCGGCACCAGAACCTACCTGCGGACGCTGGTGGTTGAACTCAAGCAGGCCGGGGTGCTCCCGGAGGATGCCAATATCTCTTCGTTTGACGAGTTGTTGACGGTGCTCGAAGGCACATCCGGCACGCTGGGTGATACGATTGTCGTGCTACCTTTAACCGCGCGTGATATGCGGACTTCCTGGCAGACGTTGCAGCAGCATGCCAACGAACTGCCGGACGCGCGGCAACTGGCGTCGATCTTTGCGGTCCTGCAACAGGCCGCGCAGCAGGAGGGACGTTCGCTGCTGGAGATGTCATCTATCGTGGGGTTGGGCGCGGTACGGGCCGGTATCCAGATGGGCAATACCTACCTCTTTGACTACTACCGCGATGCCCTGCACCTGATCGCCGAGGAGGGACTGCTCACCTACCTGCGGCGGGTCAGCACACCCTACCTGACGCGGGCTGTGCGCCACTTCGATCCGCAGGCCGCCACCCTGACGGATCAATTCCTGAGCCGCTGGGTTAGACGCCGGCCGGTTGATGCTCCGCCGCCGCAACTGCCACCGGATGAAATCATTATCGTTGATGATCAGACATAACACGGCCAGTTGCCTGCCCTAAACTTAATATAGCAATCCTCAAGTGGTTGTGAAATGATTCTTCAGGATTCGCTTGCAACCGCCTGAAGGCGGCACTACGACCAACGTAGGATTACTATAGCATCAAGGAGCAAAAAAGTCGGGGGGCAACGGCTCCACGTCCCGCAACGCAACCTGGATCACCACGCCATTCCGCTCAACATGGTCAATATAGCCCTGCAATCGATGCCCACGCGTCATCCAGCGCACGATATCGCCGGGCTGAAGATCGAACATCTCGGGGCGCAGGTAGGAGTCGGTACAGTCAATAGTAAAGGCGTGGCGATCAATCGTATCGACTGGTAGGCAGGAATACCGCCGCCCGTAGCCACGTCGCTCTACATCTATCGAAGGAAAACTCAAGTCCATCATTATCTGCGTGGGTGTCGCTCTCCCGCTTCCGGCATTGCGGCTCATACGGTAGACCTGACACAATGCCAGGTTCGGCGTACCGTTCCGAGGATGTGCAATTATACCATAAACAACTCATCGATCATTGCCATCCATTTCTCACTCACGCGGTGCAGTTTGTTTCGGACGCGTGCCCAACCTGAAAGCCGGCTTCGCCTGCGCCAGCATGGTACTTTTTCTTTTTCACAAAAACTTTACATAAAATGCAAAGTTTTTGTGAAAAAGCAGCAGATCTTCCGCCCTGCCGGAGGCGACATGCTCTTCCGGGTTCGTGACCGCATAACTCGTGTCAATCTCGGATCAAACATCTATTTGCGTGTTCGCGCAAGGAGGGGCGCAGATATACTGCGCCCCTCCTTTACCAGTGCGATTAGATAAAAACAGACCGGCATCAACTGCGGACAATCAGACTCTCGCCGGTCATATCCTCCGCTTTCTGTAAGCCCAGCAGGTCCAGCAGCGTTGGCGCAATATCGGCCAACCGTCCGCCCTCGCGGAGCGTCACCTGCCCCTGGCCCAACCCCAGACCGGACGCGGCGACCAGGATGCAGGGCACCAGATTGGTCGTGTGCGCGGTGTGAGGACCACCCGCATCCGGGTCGATCATCTGCTCGGCATTGCCATGGTCGGCGATAATCACAATGGCGCCGTCGCGCTCCTCGGTAATCGCGGGGACAACCTCGCCCAGGCAGGCATCAACCGTCTCGCAAGCCTTGATAATCGCCTCTTGCACGCCGGTATGACCGACCATGTCCGGGTTGGCAAAGTTTACAATGATAAAGTCGTACTGGTCGCTGTGGATAGCCTTCAGCAAACCTTCGGTGACACCCGCCGCGCTCATCTCCGGCTGCAAATCATAGGTGGGCACTTTGGGTGAGCCGACCATGTTGCGGTCTTCGCCTTCAAAAGGCTCCTCCCGCCCGCCGTTGAAGAAGAAGGTAACGTGCGGGTATTTCTCCGTCTCGGCGGTGTGAAACTGCCGCAGCCCCGCTGCACTCACAACCGCGCCGATGGGATGCTGCACATGCTTGGGCGGGAAGGCCACATGCACCGGCAGACCTTCCTCGTACTGCGTCAACGTAACATAGTAAAGGTTCTCGATCTGCCGTTCGCGGTGCCAGATTGTATCGGGGAGTTTCTGCCCTTCGGCCTGCTGCTTCGCGTAGTGCTGGTCAATCGCCGCGTTGATGTCGGGCTGCACAAAGGCGCGGGTCAACTGGCGACCGCGGTCAGGGCGGAAGTTGAAGAAGATAATCGCGTCGCCATCCCTGATCGTCGCCACCGGCTTGCCGTCGCGCATAATCACGGTCGGCAGCACAAACTCGTCGCTTACATCCTTCGCATAGGACTGCTCAATCGCCTGGCGCGCATTCTCGGCGGTCTCGCCAACACCCTTGACCAGGGCATCGTAGGCCCGGCCGGTACGCTCCCAGCGCTTATCCCGATCCATACCGTAGTAGCGCCCGCTGACGGTGGCGATCTCGCCAACACCGATCTGCTTAATCGCAACCTCCAGTTGGTCCAGGAAGCCCGGCGCGCTGCGGGGCAGCACATCACGGCCATCGAGCAGCAGATGGTTGTAGACGCGCTCTAAACCGGCGCGTTTGGCAAGCTCCATCAAAGCATGCTGGTGATCCTGATGCGAATGCACCCCGCCGGGACCAAACAGACCGATCAGGTGGAGCGCACCGCCGGTATTTTTAACATGGTTGACGGCACTCGTCAGGGCTTCATTGGTAAAGAAGTCACCATCAGCAATCGACTTGTTGACGCGGGTAAAATCCTGGTAGACCACAAAGCCCGCCCCCAGATTGAGGTGGCCCACCTCCGAGTTACCGATCTGGCCGGAAGGCAGCCCCACATCCATCCCCGATGCCCCGATTTTGGTAAACGGACACTCAGCGGACCAGCGGTCAACATTGGGCGTATGCGCGCGGGTCACGCCATTGCCCGGCCCCGGTTCCGCCAGGCCCCAGCCATCCATAATTGCCAGCACTACCGGGCGCGGTCGTTTTGCTTCACTCATACCTGTACCCTCCTTTTATTCGTCTGTAGTCCGTAGTCCGTAGTCCGTAGTCCGTAGTCCGTAGTCCGTAGTCCGTAGTCCGTAGTTCGTAGTTCGTATGCTGTATCCCGTATCCCGTATCCCGTGGTTTGTGGCGCGGTATTGCTATCTGTTTCATGCCGACTCTGTTTTTATGTCAAAAAAAGACGGTGCGCTTGAGCAAGCAGCGGTTCGGCTGCCGGGTAACAGGCGCTACCCCAGCCGCAACGCTACCAGCAGAAAGCGGCCGGCGGCCAGCAGGCTAAACAGGACCACCCCGCCGAGGGGCAGCACCACCCCGAGAATGACAAATAGTCGGCCCGCCCGTACGAGCGGCGCATCGGCAGACTCCCGTCGGGTCTCGCTGCGCAATGTTATCCATCCACCCCAGGCGGTCACACCCGCAAGCAGCAGGAATACCAGTGCTGCGCCAATTGCAATGATGCTACCCAGGAAGCTCATACTATTTCTCCGTAGTCCGTAGTCCGTAGTCCGTATCTCGTAGTCCGTAGTCCGTAGTCCGTAGTCCGTAGTCTAGTAGCCGTAGGGTGCATTCTATGCACCGTTCTTCTACCGCGTATTTCTCCGTATCCCGTAGTCAGTCCATAGTCCGAAAAGTCATGGTATTAAAAAATAGTCCGGCTATGAGATACTGGAGTCCCGGCTTTAGCCGGTGAATGCCTGCCGGGGCCGCCGCATACTGCCGGAAAAGCCTGGTCCGGCTGAAGCCGGGACTCCTGGAATGATAACGTTCATCAGCAGCCCGTAGTAGGGTGCATTCTATGCACCGTTCTTCTACCGCGTATTTCTCCGTATCCCGTAGTCAGCCCGTAGGGTGCATTCTATGCACCGTTCTTCTACCGCGTATTTCTCCGTATCCCGTAGTCAGCCCGTAGGGTGCATTCTATGCACCGTTCTTCTACCGCGTATTTCTCCGTATCCCG
>DAOTVB010000021.1:0-29832 GCA_034436755.1 Chloroflexaceae bacterium
GGTGCGTTCTACGCACCAGCCCACCATAGCCGTAGGGTGCGTTCTACGCACCAACCCGCAGCCGTAGTAGGGTGCGTTCTACGCACCAGCCCACCATAGCCGTAGGGTGCGTTCTACGCACCGGGTAGCGGTAGCGGTAGGCGCTGCCGGGGCGTTCCCCGCATTCGCCCGCAACCGGCGGGTGTGGTGTACACACCAGATACATTGATCATCAGGCGGGCGTTGGTGCCAGACCATCAGGTGGCGCTACGCCAGACGGTATGCGGTGCGGAGAACGCACCCCTACCGGGCAACTAAGCCAGACGGTATGCGGTGCGGAGAACGCACCCTACCGGGCTTTATTTATCTTTTTGGAAAGCAGTATCTCGTGGAACCGGTTTCATTCGCGTACACCCCGCCGGAAGAAGCGGCTTAACAACACCCCGGCAACGATCAATGCTGTCCAATCAATCACGATCACCGCAACCTCATAGCGATATTCGAGGTCGCCGCCGTAGAGCAGCGCCAACAAGATGAGTGCGCCGATTGCCAGGACACCCGTTGTGACAAAGACCAGCCGTAACGCTCGCTCCAGTCGGTCGCGCCCGTCAAACACAGCCGCAGCAAACAGAAAGGCCACCCCCAGCATCAAGTAGCCGATGTCTTCCAGCGCAATAAACACCCCGTGCGGATTATACTGCGAGAAGAGCGACAGCCCCGCCGTTTCCCCGCGTAGCAGACTGGCCTGCACCACCGTGAGTTGAATAAAGTAGTTCGTGGCAAGGGGCACCGCCGCAAACAGCGCAAAGGCCGGCGCCAGGTGGCTGAACACCTGCTTATCCGCTGTGGCATACGGATGAAGGCAACCAACCAGGATCACAAACAGCGGTCCCAGCAGAAATGCCGGATACATCCAGAGATAGTCGTTGGGTACAAAGGCCGCGGCATCGGTGTAGGGATAAGTAATACACTCACCCACCAGATCTACCATACAAAACGGCCCGGAGCGCGGCGGGGCGGTGGTAACAGCAATGCCCAGCGCCGCCGCCGCCGCGACCGCGGTCAGAATCGCCGTCCAGAATCCCATCTGCCACCCGCGTGGACGGATGGGGTGGGCCGTTGCGACAGATGTAACCTGACTTGCCATTGTCTTTCTCTTTTCATTATCCGCACATTTCGCGGCTTTCGTTCATTTCGCGGCTTTTGTGGTCCATGTGCGCTTCCCCTCAGTTTCACTCTGTGACACGCCAAGGACTGCGCCACGATCACTCAGCCTGCGTTTGGGCCAGCACCCTGTTCACCAGCACCTCCACAAACTTCTGCGGTTCGCTCGTCCATGGGATATGACCGGAGTGCTCGAACCAGATCAACTCCTTGTGCGGTGCGTCCAGCAATTCATAATACTCCTCGATCAACGCGGGCGGCGCATTCACATCATGACGGCCTATCAGGAAGTAGACCGGCACTTCCAGATGCGCAGCCTGCCGGCGAAAATCGATATCCCACAGATGCGGGTAGACTACGCCAAGGGTGTCCAGCGGGCCGCGGGCCCAGTTAACCTTGTCGATCAGGCCATATTCCGGACTGGCGAGATCACGCGGTGTGTTGAAGCCGTTGATGACTGCCGGATTCTGATGCATGTAGGCGTAGGTATCCGCCAGGTAGGTTACCTGCTTCCAGGCGACACCCGCACCATAGTAGGGCGGCGGTCCTTGCGCCTGCAACTGCGCGACCTTCTGCTGATCGCCACGCTCGCGGGCCCAGTCCAGCGCGAAGTCATAGCAGATCAGGTCGGTTTCCAGAAAGTCAACCATTTGCGCGGTGCCAATGTGGGCATGAAAGAGTTCGGGATAGCGCTGCACCAGCATGATCCCCAGCGCGCTGCCCCAGGACTCGCCTAGCAGGTAGACTTTCTCTTGCCCAAAGCGTTCGCGCAGGTAGAGCACCAGTTCATGACCGTCGGCGACGTAGCGTTCCGGGGTCAGGGTGGCCCGCTCCACCGCGTTGAAAGATTTGCCCGCGCCCGGTTGTTCCCAGTTGACCACGACGAAGTGTGCTTCCAGCCCGGCCAGTGCATGCCGCGCGGTCGTGAGTTGACTGCCGCCCGGACCGCCCGCCAGACAGAGTAGAACGGGGTTCTGTTTGTCCTGACACCGAATCGAGATCCACTGCTCGCTCCCACCGAGTTGCACTCTTTCCAGCGTCGCAATGCTGCCCGGAACCACCCGGCTCTGTGTATCGGTGATCGGCGGGGTGGTGGCATAGCGTTGTGATAGCCAGACCGCCAGCACTGCGACCAGGATTACGCCCAGGAAAACCGGACCAACCAGTCGTAGCGTGCGATCAAACCGAAATAGCGCGACGAGCAGGCCGACATCTGCGGCGGCAAGCAGGAGCGCGAGAGAGAGCGGTACGGCGGTAGCGACAAACAGCAGCAGGACGGGGAGGGCGCTAACCATGACCAGCAGCCCACTCAGAAGCCAGAGCAGCACCCCTGAAATGCTGCGGGCCAGCGTGCGGCGTCGGGGCAGTTGCTGATCGGCCATGGTGGATGCAGAAATAGTGTTCACGGTTAGGCTCCTTCGTTTATGCGTTAATCTCGGGCGTGTCGTCCCGGCGCAGGCTGCGCTGTTGTCACTCGATGTCTGGTTCCATTGATAGCGATCTGCCGGGAACGCCCGGTGCCGGGTTACTCGGTTCTATGTTCTCTATCACCACGTTACTGCAAGGACGTGCGGTTTCGATCAGGCAATTGTATGAAGTCGCGCCTGGTCAGTTGACCAGATATCGCCGCTCAGGAGTCCCGGCTTCCGCCGGATCAGGCGTTCCCGGCAGGAGGCCGCAGCCCTGGCAGGCATTGCACCGGCTAAAGCCGGGACTCCCGGAGGGCATATCAGCGCACGGCAGAGATGGGTTTTCTGCATCAAGGCCGGGATGCGGACGCGCAGAAGCGCGTCCCTACAACCCGGTGCTGTCGTTATTTGAAAAGGAGATGCTACAATGCAAATGCCCGACAACCAGCGCATAACAAAGCGCACGACTGCATTAATCTATCACCCTGAATAAGGCTGGTTTTACCCAGATTGAGGTATGCATGTGAAGAAGTCTGCTCTACAAATGGCCCTGTTGCTCTTCCTGTGTCTGACCGTCGTTGCCCCGCCGCGCACGCTCCAGGCGCAGGATCTGCCGGAAACGCCGACGCCGCTGGTGGACGATGAAGATGAGGCCGATGTGCCGAACCAGGTTGATGTGCAGCCGGTCGCTCAGGATGAACAGATCGAAGAGCGATTGACGCGGATCTTGCGGGCCACCGATTGGTTTACCACGCCCACTGTGGAAGTGGAAGAGGGGGTAGTCTTCCTGGACGGGCAGACCCGCCGGGAGGAGTACCGCGAGTGGGCCGGCAACCTGACGCGCAACACCCAGGACGTTGTCGCCGTAGTCAATCGCATCGAGATCGTTCCAGGGCCGATCTGGGATTTCTCCCCGGCGCTGACGGAGATCCGCACGCTCTGGCGGCGGGCGGTTCAGGCAATTCCCGTGGTTATCTTTGGGATTGTGGTGCTCGTGGGGGCCTGGTGGCTGATGCAGCCGATTTCCTCCCTGTCGCAGCGCCTGTTGCGCAACCGGCTGGGTTCGCCGCTGCTCACCCGGATTGTAGCAAGTACGATTGCCATTCCGGTGTTTTTGCTGGGGATCTACCTGGTGCTCCAGGTGGCCGGATTGACCCGGCTGGCAATTACGCTGCTCGGTGGCACCGGCATTGTCGGGATCGTGATCGGGTTTGCCTTCCGTGATATTGCCGAGAACTTTCTTGCCAGCGTCCTGCTCAGTGTGCAGAAGCCCTTCCACAGTAAAGATCTGATCGAGGTGGCGGGCTACTCCGGCATTGTGCAGCAGATGAACACACGCAGTACGGTGCTGATGACGCTGGAGGGCAACCATATTCAGATTCCGAATGCGACAGTGTTTAAGAATACGATTACCAACTACACCGCCAACCCCAACCGCCGCTCCGATTTCCTGGTGGGAGTTGGCTATGACGCGGCACTCGCGCAGGTGCAGGCGGTCATTGACGAGGTGATCAACCAGCATCCGGCGGTACTGGAGACGCCCGAGCCGCTGGTGCTGGTGGATACCCTGGGCGCGGCAACGGTCAATCTGCGCATCTATTTCTGGTATGATGCCACCCAGTATGCGCCGATCAAAATCAAGTCCTCGCTGCTGCGGCTGACCAAACGCGCCCTCACCGATGCGGGTATTTCCATGCCCGACGAGGCGCGCGAGGTGCTCTTCCCGCAGGGCGTACCGATTGTGCAGGCGCAACGAGCGGAGGAGCTACCCCCGCTTCCCACGCCGCCGGCCCGCCCGGCGGAGATCCGAGGCGGACAACCGGAATCGGCCGCCGCCGCCGCTCTACCGGAGCCGGTGACCACCGCCGCCGAGGGCAATCTACGCAGCGAAGATGCCGAGATCCACGAACAGTCGGCCCGCTCGCGCACGGTTGAGGAGGGCGAGAACCTGTTGGAAGGTGGGTGAACATAGTACATACAACTATCATCGGCGCTGCCGTCGGTATCCTGGGCAACTACATTGCCACTGCAACGCAGCCGCCAATCCCCAATCCCTGGCAGCAGCGGTTAGAACAGCAACAGGCCGATGCAGCAGCGCAACGTCTGGCGCAGACCGCCATGCGTCCCTTTCGCGAGGAGGTGCGCCGCGCCTGCCGGGAGCTATCCCGCGACCGCGTGGGTGGGCATGACCTGAGCCCGACCGAGCGGGAGATCTGGCTGCTCCTGAGCCATGCCGACTTCCAGACCGCCTTTGCTGACTGGCTGATGGCCGGCGGAATTGAAGAGGGCCGGCAGTTGCGCGCGCACCTGGAAGCGCAGATGGAGCAGGCGCTCCGGCGGGGCGGCGCCACCGAGGCACAGATCGCCGCCTTCAAAGCGGACTACTTTGCTGCGCTGGAGCGGGCGATCTTTGCCAACCCGCTGCTGGCGGCCTGGCGGCACCAGCGCAGCCTGGACTATCTGCGCGAGCAGATCGACGCCGTCCGGCAGGCGGCCGAGCAGGCCGTCGGGATCTACTCCCCGCAGGAGCGGCAGGCCGCCCTGGAGCGCTATCTGGAGCAGGCACTGCGCGCGTGGGACATCGTTGACCTGAGTAACCTGCCCGAGGGCGATATCCATATTGCCACCCAGCGCCTGCTGCTGCGCCAACTCTACATGCCGCTGCGGGTCACGGTTGAGGTTGAGCGCGGGCATGCCACCGCCACCGCCTTTGACAACCTTGAGTCGCAGCGCGCGGCCCGCCGCCGCCGCGAAGCCGGCGGGTCGCTGCCCGACAACGCCGGGGCGGCGGTCAATCCGCAGGCGCGCCTGCCAGTGGGCGAGCGCCTGGGAGTAGCCCACCGGCTGGTGGTGCTGGGCGATCCCGGCGACGGCAAGACCACGCTGCTGCGCTGGATGGCGACCGCCTACCTGCTGCGCTACCAGGACGACCCGGCCTATGGGCACCTGCCCGATGTTGCCACCCTGCCCGAGGCGCGCCGGCTGCCGCTGCTGATCCGTTGCCGCGACCTGAGAGAGGCTGACCTGAGCCGCAGCTTTACCGACGTGCTGGCGCAGCATCTGCTCAAGACCGAATTGCGCCCGGAGGAGGCCGCAGTGATCGGGGCAATGATCCTGGAGCGGATTGCCACCGGGGAGGTGCTGCTGCTGGTGGATGGTCTGGATGAGATCACCAATCCGCAGGTGCGCGTGCAGTTCTGCCAGGAGTTGGAGCGCACCGCCGCGCGCTACCCGGACGCCCCGATCATTGTCACTTCGCGCATTGTGGGCTACCGCGATATGCCCTACCGCATGGGGGCCGGCTTTGAGCATGGCGTGATTGCCAACCTCACACACGCGGATAAAGATCTGTTTGCGCGCCGCTGGATCGAGCTGACCGACCAGCATCTGCCACAGCGCGAGCGCGATGTGCGGACGGACGATCTGATCAAGGCGTTGCACTCCAGCGACCGGATCGAGCGGCTGACCGGCAACCCCATGCTGCTGACCACCCTGGCGCTGGTGAAGCGTAAGGTGGGCAAGCTGCCCAGCCGCCGCAACAAGCTCTATGCCGAAGCGGTAGCGGTCCTGTTGAACTGGAACCCGCGCCACTACGAGACGATTGATGAGGCCGAGGCCATTCCGCAACTGGCCTATGTGGCCTATGAGATGGGCCGCCGCGGCGTGCAGCGCCTGGATGCGGACGATATTCTGACCCTGTTTGAGCAGGTGCGGCAGGACTACCCCAATGTGCGCGCCATGCGCCGCCGCAGCCCGGAGGAGTTTCTGCAGTTGCTGGAGGCCCGCTCCAGCATTCTGATCAAATCCGGGGGAAGCTGGCGTGACGAACAGCGCCGCGAAGAGCCGGTCTGGGAGTTCCGGCATCTAACCCTGCAGGAATACCTGGCGGCCCGCGCGCTGCTGGATAGGCGCTACCCCGGGCGTAACCGGCAGCACCGGCCGGCGTAGGAGATCGCCCCACTCGCAGGCACTTTCAAGGAAGTTTCAACAGGACGTGGTGTGACCGAACTGGAGGTCAGTGACTCCTGGCAGGAGACCCTGCGGCTGCTGGTGGCTGATGCCCGTGACGACGATGTGGACGAGGTATTGCTGGCAATCCTGGAGCCGCTGGCGAACGAAGACCCGGAGCGGACAACCCGCCCACGCGCCGTACTCGCCGCCCGCTGCCTGGCCGATGAGCCGGACATCGCCGAGGAGACCGCCCGGCAGGTTTTGGAGACCTTTGTCGCACAGGTAAGGGAGAATGATGGTGATGGCGATATTCAAACATCAGTTGACAAAGCGTCCGTCGAGGTGGGTCATAGCCTCTGGCTTGGTCTGCTTGAAAGTTGCCTGCTGGAAGAGTTTTTTCGAGGCAGCAGCAATCGTTTATCCTGTGCTGGTCTCTGGGCAACGGTTGCCGGTGATCTTGCGCCAACGGCACCGGAACACCTGGAAGACTGGTTAAGTGACTGCATTGCCCGGTTGCTGACCGCCGACGACCGGACGGCAGCGAGCAGTGCTTTAGCCATCATGCAACTTGTATTCAACGGCAAATTAGTTGAAGTTCCAAACATGGTGGAGGCTCTGTTGCATCTGCTCCAGCGCCCAGAGCCGGTGCGGATGGCAGCCGCCTGGGCGCTCTGCTGGCTTAGTCAGCCACACAATAATGTTGGTACTGTCAAGACTTTTGTATGGCAGCCGGACATAGCTGAGATCGAGATTCTGTCGGCCGTCCTCCAGCAGGTGCAGGCTACATCTGTTGATACCACAATTTTTTTAATATATGCTCTCCAAAATAGTGGAGTATCACAGGCGGTTGAGCCCCTCCTGGCCTGCCTGGACAATCCCGATGCAGGTGTGCGGCGGGCAGTTGCATCGGCATTAGGACAGATTGGGGATGCCCGCGCAGTCGAACCCCTCCTGGCCCACCTCAACGATCCTGATACACGTGTGCAGTGGGCAATAAGGAATGCACTACGGCAACTGGTAAATGTGAATGCACTTAAATCCCTCCTGACCCACCTGGACGATCCCGATGCAGCGGTACGCCAGACAATTGCCGAACTGCTGGGGCAAATCGGGGATGCCCGCGCAGTCGAACCCCTCCTGACCCGCCTGGACGATCCCAATGCAGGTGTGCGGTGGGCCGTCGTGCAAGCGCTGGGGCGGATTGGCGATGTGCGTGCGGTTGAGCCCCTCCTGGCCCGCCTCAACGATCCTGATACAAGTATGCGGCAGACAGTCGTGCAAGCGCTGGGGCAAATCGGCGATGTAGGTGCGGTTGAGCCCCTCCTGGCCCGCCTGGACGATCCCGATACACACGTGCGGCGGGCAGCAGTAGAAGCGCTGGGGCGGATCGGCGATGCGCGCGCGGTTGAGCCCCTCCTGGCCCGCCTGGAAGATCCCGATGCAGAGCTACAACTTACGGTAGCCGCAGCTTTAGAACGCTGCAACAATCCCCAGGGAGCCCAGGTACTGCCTGCGGCACTCAGTGACCCGGACAGTGATCGGCGTAAAATGGCGGTGCAGGCCTTCGCCGTTGTACGGGACCGGACAACCGGACGCCTGCTCTCCCATGATCTCGATGCCCTGGCTCCCTGGCTTGACCCCGCCACGCCGATTACCATGCAGCGGGTTGAAGCGGCTGCGACAGCTCTGGAGATGAGCGTGGCGGAGGTGCAGGTGCGCTACGAAGCGCTTGCCGGCGAGTTGCCGCTCATCCTGGCGTGGCGCACCCCTGCCGGGGATGAACCGCCGACGGCGGGGGAGTGAGTCTGGTTATGGGCGGATGGGTAAACCACGAAGGGTAGGCGGACGCGCAGAAGCGCGTCCCTACCAAAAGTCTTCGTGGCCTTCGTGGCCTTCGTGGTTTGAACCCGGTCCGCCGGGCGGTGGACGCGCTGATGAATGTTGAACATCAGATCCGCACATCACTGCTCTGGAATCCCGGCTTCAGCCGGAACAGGCTTTCCTGACAGTATGTCGCCATCCCGGCAGGCAGTCCACCGGCTGAAGCCGGGACTCCCGGATGGCCTATCCGGGCTGTTTTTCAAACTTCAGCAGCGCGTCCCTACCAAAAATCTTCGTGGTTTGAGCAGGTCCGCCGGGCGGACGCACTTATGCGCGTCCCTGCGAAAAACCAATGAGTCTTACGGGCTTTTCTCCATAGTCTCATCGGGCGCTACCGCTTCCTCGGCGACGACCACGCGATCCCGCCCGGTGCGCTTGGCCTGGTAGAGTGCCTGGTCAGCCGTTCGGATGAGCAAATCGGTGCTGGTACCGTGGTCGGGGAAAACGGCCACGCCGAGCGATGCGGTTATGTGGGCGAGTGGTTGCCCCTGATGTTCCACGGCCAGCATCTGAATCGCCGCGCGGATCGTCTCGGCGCGCAGCAGGGTAGCTTCCAGCGATGCGCCCGGCAGCACCAGCGTAAACTCTTCCCCCCCGTAGCGGCAGGCGATGTCCTCGTCCCGCGTGTGGGCGTGCAAGAAACTGCCCACCTCCCGCAGCAGCGTATCACCCGCATCATGCCCGTAGGTGTCGTTGAAGCGTTTGAAGTGGTCGATATCCAGCATCACCACCGCAATCGGGTGCCTGTGACGGTCGGCACGCTGCAGTTCGCGCGGCAGGGTGGCATCCAGGTAGCGCCGGTTGTAGAGTCCGGTGAGTGGGTCGCGGATGGCCTGCTGCTGCAGTTGCTCGCGCAGGGTCAGGTTGGTCAGGGCCAGCGAGATCTGCCGGGCCACGATATCCGCCAGTTGCTGCCGGCGCCGGCACGCCTCCGCATCGGGTGGCCTCGTGTGCCACAGTTGCAGGATGCCCAGGGTCTCGCCGCGTACCAGTAGCGGCACGCAGAGCACCATAGCCACATCGCCGTCTTTGACCTGGCGGCACATTGCCCCGTCGCTGGTGGTGAAACGGCAAACCTGTTGCTGCTGCAGTGCCTGGCAGTCCGGTTGCTCCAGGGTAGATCCGGCGGGTGCCGGCGTGCCCCACGCGGCAACACTATCAAACAGACGGGTTCCGGCGCGGCGCAGATAGAGTGCCCCGGCCTGTCCCGCGAACAGCTTTTCGGCACTGCCGGCAATCACCTCGTAGGCTTCCGCCAGGCCGGTGCAACCCTGCAGCAGGTCGCTCATCTGGTTGAGCAGCAACACCTCGTGGTTGCGCTCCCGGAGCCATGCGTTGGCCTGGTGCAACTGCTCGTTGGCGTGCTGCAGTTGCAACTCGGCCTGTTTGCGCTCGGTGATGTTTTGCGAAATAATCATGCCCGCAACAATCTCGCCCTGCTCGTTGCACAACGATACAGGCTGCGTGCGATAGATCTGATCGCCGTAGCGCTGCTCAACTTCCTTCGGTGCAGTGCCGGCCAGCGTTGCGCGGTAGAGGGGCTCGCCAATCGCGGCAATATCCGGTGGGGTTGCCTCCCAGAGGGTTTTTCCCTCAAGCATCTCCGGGTGCATGCCCACGCTCGCCAGTTGTTGCCCACCGGCCACCAGGTAGCGCAGGTCACGATCAAACAGGAACACCACGCCATCGGGAAAATGTTCGACCAGCGTACGGTAGCGTGCTTCGCTGGCACGCAGGGCATCCTCAGCCTGCCGGCGCTCGGTGATGTCAATGTAGGCCATCTGCGCGGCGGGTTTGCCCTGATAGATGACACGGATAGCAAAGGCTTCCAGCCGGCGCACACTCCCATCTTTGTGCAGGATGCGAAAGGTGTAGTGCTGCGGCACATCAACCCCTGTCTGGCGTTCACGCGCGCGTTGCATCACCATGTCGCGGTCATCCGGGTGAATCGTGGCCGCAGCTTCCGCCGGGGACAATGCCAGCAGTTCCGCAACAGGATAGCCGGTAATCTGCGCGGCGGCGGCATTGGCAAATACACAGCGGCCCTGCTGATGGATCGTCAATCCCTGCAAGGAGTTGTCCACCAGGGTGCGGTAGGCCTCCTCAGCCTGCTTGCGCTCGGTGATGTCCTGCGCGACCCCCAGGATCTGACAGGGGTTCCCGGCATCGGTGCGCGAAAAGACAACTTCGCGGCTGAGCAGCCAGCGCCAGCTTCCATCCCGATGCCGCATCCGATACTCGAAGGGCAAGATGACGCCGTCCGGCGCGCCGGCCTGTATGGTCTGATGGTGCAGGGCGCGCGAGCGAGTTTTCCACCAGCGTATGGTAGGCTTCCTCGGCCTGTACCCAGGCGGTGATGTCGCGGTTGCTGACGCGCCGCCCCAGCCACTCACCCGCAGGGCTGTAGACCGGCTGACAGGCATGGTCGATCCAGCGCTGTTCACCGTCGCGCCTGATGATGCGGAACTGGAGTTCACACGTCTGCAGTTGTTGCTGTTCATCGTCCAGGTGTCGTGCCACCCGCTCACGGTCGTCGGGGTGAATGCAGCGCTCCAACAGCCCCGCATCGGCCTGGAACTCGGCGGGACGGTAGCCCGTGATGCACTCACACGCCGGCGAGACGTAGCACAGCGTCCCGGTGGGATCGATCCAGTATTCCCAATCATAGGTAAAGTCAGCCACCATGTGCAGGTGTGCCTTCTCGGACTGGAGCGTCGCCACCTGCTGCTCCAGATCGGCGATCTGCCGGCGCAGTGCGGCTACCTCAGCCTGGCCCTCTTGATCTCCGGGTGGTACACCGGGCGGTGTTGTCATCTTTGGTAGCCTCTTCCATTCCAAACAGTGGATACGTCGCCTATCCGCTGATCTTAACCAACTCAATTGTATGATAACACTTCATCGGTACTATGTGGTTCCGCCTGGTGGGCCTGTCCGGCGGTCGTGATAAGCAGAGCGGCACGGGGGCTGTGGCTCCGGCAACTGATGCGACCCGGACCACGCTGGCGGACTGGGACCGGGTGACGCTCTATTACCAGGATCGGCTGGTCTGGGGCACGGAGCCGGGAGGCTGCACCGGACCCTATCCTGGGCCGGACTGCCCCAGCCCGACGCCGACACCGCTGCCAACACCGACCATCACGCCGATCGTGCTTGAGCCCTTCTTGCCGATATAAACCCATGAAAGCGAGGAACGCGATGGATTGCACCAGGAGACTGCTCGGCTGGCTACTGCTGATCCTGCTGGCCGGGTGTGGCGTGACGAACACCCAACTGGCCGAACTCCCCGCAACCGCGACCGTCCCGGCCACGGCGACCGCGCCGGCACCAACCGGCACGCCAAGCGCTGCGCCGCCGGCCACCAGCAGCATGCCCCGGCTGCAGGACCACTGGCCGACCCCGGCCACCGGGCCGGCGGCCGCCGGCTACCTCTACTACAGCGCCATCGAGCGGATCGCCGGCGACCCGCCCATCCGGAGCAATAGCTTCTGGCGGGTGCCCCTGGATGATCTGGCGCATCCCGCAAAAATTATCGAGATGGACAACCGGCCGGTCTCCGATGCCAATGCCGGGCAACTCGCCCCCAACGGAACCTATATTGCCTATGCCTGGCGGATGTTTACCTCGGATACGCCTGATCTGCGGGTGATGCGGTCCGATGGCAGCGCTGACCGGCTGGTGCAATCCGGCATTGGCAATGGCTTCTCCCGTTGTAATGCCAAGTTTGCCTGGTCGCCCGACAGTACCCGGCTGGCGTTTATCGATTATGGCCCGGATTCCCCATCGGGACCGCAGGACGACACGCTCGTGATCTACGAGCCGGAAACCGACAGCCGACTGCCGCCCCTGCCCGACCTGGGGTGGTCCAGGATTATCGCCTGGGAGGACAACCAGCATCTGCTCCTGCTGATTGCCGAGAGCTACCAGCAACCCCGCACGATTGAGCAGATCGACCTGACCAGCGGCACCCGCACCGTGCTGAGTACCCTGCCGGCTATTGAGGGCGTCTTCTGTGTGCGTGCCTCTCCTGATCGGCGGTATGCGCAGCTTAGTCTGGACAGTGGCGACTATCTGTTTGACCTGGATACCGGCCGGATTACCCGCACGGATATCGTCATCTCCGACAGTCTCTGGAGTGCGGATAGCCGGCTGCTCCTGGAGTTTCCCTATAAGCAGAGCGCAGCCCCCCGATTGCTCCCGATGGATCAGGTCGAGCAGTTGGAAGAGCCGATATCCCTGCAACGGACCGCGCCCTTCCCGAACCCCGACCATCAAGTCAGGATTGAGGGTACCTCCCCCGATGGTCGGTATGCGGCGCTATGTGCTTTGGACGAAACTGAATTGACTCAGTTGCTGCTGTACGATATTCCGCACGACCAGTGGGAGATTGTCACAGAAGGCCCCGAGTGCGCCCAGGTGTTGGGATGGACGGCGAGTGGGGAGTAGGAACCGAAGACCGCAATCTCTGCGGCGCTGCGGTGAGTTTATGACTGACCTGCGAGGGTGTTTGGTTGGGGTTGGTGTATAATGACTGGCGGAGCAGTACAATTCGTGTTGAGCCACAATGAAAACCCATGTCATGCTGATGATAGCGCCCTCCGCTTGCTACGCTCATGGCAAGCGCTGAACGCAGTGAGGGAACGCAACTTGCTGAATGCCACAGCGCACGCTGCATTGCACCCCAATAGAACCTCCATCGTATGCTGATGCGCAGCAATATCGCGCTGCCTATCAACGCAAAAGCGGTGAGATGGTTCGCTTCACTCACCATGACATTGTTTTTTCGGACATCTTCGTGCGCTTCGTGGCCTTCGTGGTTTACAACAGGCCCACCGCAGCCGGGCGTGCGGCGGCAGGACGGTGCATTGAATGCACCCTACTGTCTTCGTGGGCTTCGTGGTTGGAACTCGGCCCACCGCAGCCGGCCGTGTGGCGGCAGAACGGTGCATTGAATGCACCCTACGGTCTGCTGGATAGTATCACCGGGAAGCGCAGATCGTTCAACCCCCGGGTAGGTGGGCGATGCTGCCGCTACGATGCGCATTGGGGTGAGGAATAGGTGGTGATCACAGATTTTGGTCACACTCATTCAATTTGGGGGAGTTGAACTCTACGTTGATCTAGGTGCGGAGAAACTCATTGCTGCCGAAAAAGCTGGTGTCCGTATTGCAATTGAAGTTAAGAGTTTCCTGGGTGCCTCATTAGTCAGCGAATTTCATACGGCCCTGGGGCAGTACTTGAACTACCAGTATGCATTACAGGAAAGAGAGCCTGATCGACTGCTCTACCTGGCAGTCCCACGCGATATCTATCGTACGTTTTTTATGCTCCCGTTCGCCCAGGGTATCATCACCCGCCATCAAATGCGGTTGCTGATCTACCATCCCGAAAATCAGGAGATTATCCAATGGATAAACTAACTCGTTACCGGCAATATATTCAGGAGTTGTTGCAGGAGTATGGCCAGTACAAACCCTCCTATGGCGAAGTTGAGGTGGAACAGATTATTGATCCCGTCCATGACCATTACCAACTGATGTCGGTTGGATGGGATGGTGATGACCGGATCCACGGCTGTCTTTTTCACCTGGATATCAAAGACGGGAAGATCTGGATTCAGCACGATGGCACCGAAGAGGGGCTGGCCAATCGCCTGGTTGCGTGGGGCGTGCCAAAGACGGATATTGTCCTGGCGTTTCATGCCCCGTTCCGGCGACAGTTTACCGGTTTTGCAGTGCGTTAGCGGACGAACATACATACGTCTGTCCGCTGCCCGACAAGCATTCAGAAATCTTCGTGCGCTTCGTGCCCCTTCGTGGTTGCAACCCGGCCCACCCGCAACCGGGCGTGTGGCAGCAGAACGGTGCATTGAATGCACCCTGCGGTCTGCTGTCCGCTGCCCAACAACCATGCGGATATCTTCGTGATCTGCGTGGCCTTCGTGGTTGCAACCCGGCCCACCGCAGCCGGGCATGCGGCGGCAGGACGGTGCATCGAATGCACCCTACGGTCTTCGTGCCTTTCGTGGTTGCAACCCGGCCCACCCGCAACCGGGCGTGCGGCGGCAGGACGGTGCATTGAATGCACCCTACGGTCTGCTGTCCGCTACCCAGAAACCACTCGTAAATCTTCGTGGTCTTTGTGCTCTTCGTGGTTCCACCAAATACTACCGCCCCCAGCGCAACCGGGGCAGCAGCGGGCGCAGGGTGCGACCCTGGAGGCAGCCGCGCCAGACGCCGACCTGGTAGGCTGCCAGTTCCAACCAGGAGAGACCGACAAACAGTGGCAGCGCCAGCCGCGGGCGCAACCGCCGATAGTCCGTGATCGGCGGGATCAGCCCCAGGATCAGCAGGGGCAGCAGCAGCGGCAGCCAGAATAGCCCCACCAGCAGCAGCGGCAGACTGTAGTAGCGGATCACATTCGCCCCCAGATGGTAGAGTGACGCGCCATGCTCTGCCAGGATTGCCCCGACGACCCGCCGCGCCGGCAGCGTCACCCCCGCCTGCCGCAGTTGCCGCGCCTTCTGCCGCATCTCCTGGAGCAGCCGCACAACCGCCCCACCCAGCAGCAACAGACTGAGCGGCCATGCAATGATTGTGGTTGCCGGCGCCGCCAGCAGCAGCAATCCCCCAACCGGCATGGGCATTACGCGTCGTCCCGCCGGGTGGCGGCGCTGCAGATCGGCCTCGGAGGAGCCATAATCTGCGCGGCGTCGGAGTAGCGCGCCCAACTGCACCCGATGGTGATGCACCACCTGCCCCTCCGGCTGGTAGCGGGCCCGCCCCCCGCCCTGGATCACGCGCCAGATAAAGTCAACATCCGCGACCAGCAGCATCGCGGCGGTGAAGCCCTGCACCTCCAGCAGCGCATCGCGGCGCACGACCAGATTGCAGGTCGGCATGTAGGCCACCCGCTGCCCCGGCCCCACCTCACCGCTGTGCGGCCCCATATCGAGCGGCGAACGCACCGCCTCGAACGCGGCCACCGGGCCGGTCGGCTCCGGCGCGATCACTCGCCCGCCCGCAATGGCAACGGCCGGCTCACTCATAGCGGCGACCAGCGCGCACAGCCAGTCCGGTTCAGCCTGACAGTCATTGTCGATAAAGGCCAGCAGCGTGCCCTGGGCCTGGGCCGCCGCCAGGTTGCGCGCCGCCGACTGCCCAATATTCTGCTCCTGCCGCAGTAACCGCACCGGCAGTCCTTCCAGCGCGGGGGCCAGCGGCGGATCAGAGGCATCGTCTACCACGATCACCTCCAGCCGGTCGGGCGGATAGTCCAACTTTAGCAGCGAGGTGACACAGGCACGCGTGGCCTCCGGACGGCCATGCGCCGGGATGATCACCGAGACGCTCGGCCAGGTTGCCGGCGGCGGCAACTGCCTGGTCAGCAAGCGCCGCTGCGTCAGATTGTCGAGGAAGGCGATCATATCGGTGAGCCGCAGATCAGTGACAACGCGGGACAGTTCGGTAGCGGTTGCGCCGCCGTCGTTCAGCCCCGCCAGCAGCCCGAATGCCTGCCGGTTGAGGCGCATGGCTACCAGCGGCTGCGCCGACAGCACTATTCCGCCCGCCTCATCGGGCAGCAGTTCCAGCCCGGACGCCAGGCAGTAGCGCGGACCTGCCCCCCGGCGCAGGATCAGCCGGGGCCCGGCGGCCTGCTCCAGCCAGAGCCCCGCTGCGTGCAGGTGCCGCAGCAGCATATCGGGGTCATGCCAGAGATGCATCGGGTGCGCCTGATCTGCCTCGGTGGGCAGATGGATAAAGAGCGTGCCGCCGGGTCGGAGTGCCGCCCCCAGCGCTACCAGGGTCGCGGGCGGATCGGGCAGATGCTCAAACACATCTACTGCGCTGATAAAATCAAACGTGGCGGCAGGCAGTTGCGGTGTTTCGCCACGCGCATCGGGGGCGAGATCAACAAACTGCGCCGTCAGACCACGCTGCGCAAACCGCCGGCGGGCATAGTCCAGCAGGCGCGGGTTGACATCCGCCAGCGTGACGGCGTGGCCCGCCTGTGCCAGCAGCAGCCCGAGCGATCCGATGCCGCTGCCAAAGTCCAGCACCGTCGCGGCATGGCGTTCAGCGGCGAGGCGTTGCGCCTCGGCCTGGATCAGCGCGCTATCGTCGGCGCTCAGGGTGTGCCACCAGGTCAGCTCGTAGAGGTAGGCATCGGCCTGCTGGTAGAAGGCGGTGATCGCCGCCGGGGTGGTGGGTGGCTGCGCCTGCCAGGTCTGCGCCAGATCGGCCGTGGCGCTACTGCAGCGCTCCGCCACCAGCGCCACCGGCAATTCAAGGTACTCCGCCAGTTCGGCGATCAGGCTGGAGGGGAGATCGGGCTGGTCGGGCAGCGTCAGCGCCGCCGTCCAGAGCGCGCGGTCGTGGGTGTTGCGGGACGCGGTGACGGTCATGGTCATAGTTGCAACTCCATAGCAATAGCGGCGGCATAGGCTTCCAGATAGCGTGCGCCCCGGGCCGCATCTGCTGCGCACGGATCACCCAATACGCCGTTGGGCGTCACCGGCCGCAGCCCGACTGCTTGCAGCGTGGCGATAATCGCCTCCATGTCGCCGGTGTAGCCGGGGGCAACGGCGGCGCGCCGCACCAGATCCGGGCGCAGGCAGAGCATCTCGGAGGTTTCGCCCTCGCCCGCGTGCAGGCCCACCGCCTCCGGCCCCAGGCCGTCGGCCTGCGCAATTGCCGGCACCCCCGCGCCCACCTGCAGCAGATCCGCCGGGCTCCAGACAAGCAGGTCCGGCAGTTCCCGCTTGAGGCGCGTAACTACCTGCGCCAGCGCCTGATCATTCCCGCCGTGGGCCGAGAGCAAGAGCAGACGACGCACGCCCCAGGCCGCCATGCGCCCGGCACAGTCTATAATCACCTGCACCAGCGTGGTGGTGCTCAGGCTCAGCAACCCGGCAAAGCCGGCATGCTCATCGGAGCAACCCACCGGCAGCGGCGGCGCAATCAGCGCATCCGGCAGATGCGCCGCAACCCGCTCCGCCAGCGCCAGCGCACGCACGGTATCGGTGCCCAGCGGCAGATGCGGGCCATGCTGCTCCGTCGCGCCCAGTGGCAGAATAACCGTGGTCGCCCCACCCGCAACGGCGGCGGCCACCTCCGGCCAGGTCATATCGGCAAGATAACGCGGCATAGGATGATTTCTATCAATGATCCAGGTTACGCAGTTATCCAGGAGTCCCGGTATCAGCCGGTGGCATGCCTGCTGGGAAATATGAAATATCCAGGAGTCCCGGCTTCAGCCGGTGGCATGCCTGCTGGGAAATATCAAATATCCAGGAGTCCCGGCTTCAGCCGGTGGCATACCTGCCAGGAACGCGGCCTACTGCCGGGAACACATGATCCGGCTGAAGCCGGGACTCCCGATCATTTTGATGTCCAGATTTAATGTTCATTCCTAAATGGCATATCCGGACAGGTCAACCTCTAACCAGATTCAGCAAGACCACCACACTCCTCGGTGTTCTCTGTGTCCTCTGTGGCTAATCCGCTAATCCACTAATCCGACACCGCGACCGCCTCCAGTTCACGCTTGTCCGACGGTGCGAGAAAACCCCGCTCGCGGAGGAAGGCGATAATCGCCGTCGCTATCTGGTCCGGCGGGCCTTCCAGCATCTGGCCGGTTTTGCGGGTCACTCCGGCGGAGAGGATCTGCCCGATGCGCTCGTGCGCCGGGAGAACGGTCTCCGGGGTGAAGATGGTGCGCGAGCGTGGGCGTGGTGGTATGGTGGTCTGGCGCAGCGGCATGGCAACCCGCAGGTCGGCCGGCGTAAGCTGCAGATCAGCCGGTTGGTAGACCGGAATCTCCGCGCGCTGGGCCGCCAGCAACCCCGGCAACCCGGCATGCCGCAGCCGGGCCGTCCCCGGTTCAATCGCCAGCACCGCCGGCAGATGAATATCGCCCACCTCGCGCGCGCCGCGATCGCGCCGCCGCTGCACACGCGCCACCGACCCCGACAGTTCCAGTTGCGTCACATCGGTGACAACCGGCCAGCCCAGGCAGGCCCCCAGCAGCGCCGGCACCTGACCGCTCCCCCGATCCGCGCTGCGCGTGCCGCAGAGTAGCAGATCCGGCAGTCCTTCCGTGCGCAAGGCCGCCGCCAGCAGTCGCGCAGTCACCGCCGGAGCAGCCATCCCCGGGGGTTCTGCCAGGCGCAGCACGCGGTCGGCACCGGCGGCCAGCGCCTCACGCAGCACCGCTTCCGCCCGCGCCGGACCAACCGTGTACGCCGACACCTGCCCCGTCGCGCCGCGCAAGCCGAGCGCCAGTTCCAGGGCCGCCGCATCCGCCGGATTAGTTATGTAAAGTAAACGACCATGATCCAGCTTTCCGGTCAGCGGATCAATCTCGACCGTCGCTGGATCGGGTACCTGTTTCAGACAGACAGCAATACGCATCGGCCACCCCCGTTGTCACTCGCTCAGGCTTCGCGGAACGTCACGCCATACCCACCCCTGGGGTAGGACCACTCGATTGCGCCCTCCTGATTGCAGGCGATATAGCATGTACCACACTCAAAACACTCTTCATAGTTAAACAGAATACCGCCGTCGTCCAGGGGCACAAACAGGTTGGCCGGACAGACATAGACGCAGGCGCGCACCGAGCAATCTTGGCAGACCTCGGCATGCACGACAATATGCGGGATCTCATCCACGTTAAACCGTGGTGTTGTAATCTTCTCCTCAAATGTTGTTGTCACCATCCGAATGACCTCCCGGCATGATACAAATCTTTCAACAGTTGACCCGGTTTAATCTGAAAATGGCGCATGGTTTCCCAGGCGATTGGCAACAGCTTTTTCTTCGCCGTGCCATCCACCCGGAAGAGCCGCTCCGCCCCATGCGCAACCACCTCGGGATAGAAATTCTGCAGGCGCGCATCATTAATAAATCCAGGCGTGTGACGATAGCGCTTGAAGTCGGTCAGCACATGCCGCTTGGTCAGTTGATCCTTGTAGCGGGCCAGCGAGTAGGCCGAGAAATCCTTATCCCGGTGCGCCGCAACTGCCGCCTCGCCCGCCGCCAGCCCCGACTGGATCGCATAGTTGATGCCCTCCAGGTAGAGCCCGACCGCAAAGCAGAAGGCCGCCGCATCACCCGCCACCAGCATGCCATCGGTGTAGAGGCGTGGCAGCATCTCCCAGCCGGCTTCCGGAATGATATGCGCCGAGTATTCGCGCAGCTTGCCGCCGCGCACCAGCGGCGCAACCGCCGGATGGGCCTTGAACAACTCCAGCAGTTCGTAGGGCCGCTGCTTCTGCGCCACAAACGAGGAGATCTGACCGATCACCCCCAGCGAGAGCGAGTCGCGGTTGGTGTAGAGAAATGCGCCGCCATGCACCTGCTCCGTGATCGCCCCCAGGTACTCGACTGCCATCCCCTCGTCGCCCTGCAGGTGAAAACGCTCACGGACGGTATGCTCGTCCAGGCCGATGACCTCCTTCACGCCGAGCGACATCTCGTGGGAGTGGAATTCGCGCTGCATCCCGGCCTTCTTCGCCAGGAAGGAGTTTGCGCCATCGCAGGCAATCACCACATTGCCGCAGACATCCCCGGCATCGCGCCGCACCCGCACCCCGATCACCCGGTCATCTTTCCAGAGCACATCATCCACCACGGCGGCATTGAGCAGGAACGCTCCGGCTGCTTCGGCCTGCGCCGCAAACCAGCGGTCAAATTTGGGGCGCAGCACGGAGAAGCCGTTGTAGGGCGGCTGCGCATAGTTGGTCGAGCGAAAATCCAGCGACACCGAGGTCTCCGGCGACATAAACGACAGCATGCGCCGCGAGATGTAGCGCTCTACCGGCGCATGCTCCCACCATTTGGGAATCAGTTCATCCAGAATCGCGCTACCGTACAACGCCGCGCCCGAGACATTCTTGGAGCCGGGATACTCGCCGCGCTCCAGCAGCAACACCTTCAGTCCGGCCCGCGCCGCCACCAGCGCGGCGGCACTGCCCGCCGGTCCCGCCCCGACCACAATTACATCGAACTGTTCCGGGTTGGCGGTGCGCAAGGTGGTGTTTTTACGCGCGGGGGCAACGGTCGTATCGGTGGTCGCGGCGGTACCGTTTGTACCGTTTGTGCCATTCGTCCCGACCATCTGCGCAACATTTTGAAATAACCTGCGCGCGGATTCTCGACTAAATAAGGTCATGTTGGTTCCTCTTGCAACTGTCGGATCAGTTCCGGTACAATCTGGTGCAGATCGCCCACGACGCCCAGGTCGGCCAGGCTAAAGAGCGGCGCGGTGCGGTCGCTATTGACCACGATCACCGTTTCGCTGTCGGTGATCCCGCTGATATGCTGCCCCGCCCCGGAAACGCCAAAGGCCATGTAGAGTTTCGGCGCGACAATCTTGCCGGTGGTGCCGATAAAGCGCTCGGCGGGTATCCAGCCCCGGTCGGCAATCACCCGCGTACCACCCGGCGCGGCGCTCAGCAGGTCGGCCAGTTGGCGCAGCATGGCGACGCCCTCCGGCCCCCCCAGCCCCAGCCCGCCGGACACGATCCGTTCGGCCTCGGCCAGATCGACGGTCTGCGGATCGGCAGGGAGGATCGCATGGACGCTATCGCGGAAACGGGCTGCATCCAGGTCGGGCGTGTGGTGGATCATCTCGGCATTGTGGCGTGGGCGGGGCGGCGCAACCCCGCGCACCCCCGGCAGCAGCGTGGCGATCAGCGTGCCGCGCAACGGCCAGACCTGCTGCTCGTGGCATGCGCCGCCATGGATCGGGCGGGTTAGCTCGATCTGATCCTCCGCGCCGGCAGCAATCTGCAAACAGCCGGTGATCAGCGGTACCTGCCAGTCCGCCGCCAGCCGGGGCAGCCAGGCGCGGATATGGCCGGTATCCGGGGCCAGGATTAGCGCCGGGGCATGTTCGCGCAGCAGCGGATCGAGTGCCGCCAGCCAGCCGTCGGCGCTAAATTGCGCCAGGGCGGTATGCTCCACCAGTGTGATCGCATCCGCGCCATGCTGCGCCAGTTCTTCCGCCAGATCCGCTACGCCTGTGCCCGGCAGCAACACCCGAACCGGCATCTGCCGTGCGGTGGCAAGCTCACGCGCCTCCTCCAGGCATTCCAGGGTCGCCGGCAGCAGCACCCCCTGATCGGTTTCGGCAATAACGATGATCATCTTATACAGCCCTCCCCACACGTTCGCCCTCAATAATTGCGGCATGGGCGCGGCGCGGAGCCACACAGTCGCCCACCCGGTAGATCGCGGCAACCTTGCCTTTGAGCGCGTGGTACAGCGTATCATTCGCCTGCCGATGAACCGCCAGTACCACCGTGTCAACCGGATCAAAGTTGACCATCTGCCCACTGTAGTTGTGGATCGCCGTCACCACCCCGCCCTCGATGCTGATGGGCGAGTGGTTGGGCGTGCAGCGGATGCCCAGCCGCCGCGCCCGGCGGTACCAGTTCTCCAGATCGAGCGTCACCCCCAGATCCTGCCCAACATAGAGTGTGGGCGTAACCACCTCAACATCACAGCCGCGCTCCGCCAGATATTCGGCCACGCTGGTCGCCTCGTGAAAGCCCAGGCGATCCAGCAGCAGCACCCGCCGGCCCGGCTCAACCTGCCCCCCCAGAATGTCGATCACATCGGCCACGCCGGGACCATCCGCCCCCGGCAGTGCCTGCCGGTGCGGCTGCGAGCCAGTGGCAATAATCACCGCATCCGGGCGTTCCGCCTGGATTAGCTCCGGGGTGGCGGTGACGCCCGTGCGCACCTCAACCCCGACCTGCGCGATTTCGTGCAGCAGGTTGCGCACCAGATCGCCAAACTCGGCGCGGTTCGTCACCTTCACCGCCAGCTTGACCAGCCCGCCCAGCCGGGTATCCTGCTCCAGCAGCGTTACCCGGTGGCCCCGGCGCGCCGCGACGATGGCGGCCTTCAAGCCGGCCGGGCCACCGCCCACCACCAGCACCCGCTTTGATCGCGCCGCCGGTTGCAGGGTGCCGATGCCATACTGCTGCTCCTGCCCCGTGCCCGGCGTCTCGATACAGCCCATCCAGCGGTTCAGGCCCATCCGCCCGACGCACTCCTGGTTGCAGGAGAGGCACAACCGGATATCGTCGATCCGCCCCTCGCGCGCCTTGCGCCCAAACTCCGGGTCGGCGATCTGCGCCCGCACCACGCCCACCAGATCGGCATGCCCGGCCTCCAGGATGCGTTCGGCCTGGATGGGATCTTTGACGCGGCCCACCCCGATCACCGGCAGCCGGACGGCCTTGCGAATGGCGGAGGGAATAAACAAGGCATAGTCCGGCGGAATATGCATCGAAGCCTCGATCATGTAGAGCGTCTGGGTGGCGGTGCCGATGCTGGTGTTAATGCAGTCGATCAGGCCATCTTTTTCCAGGATGCGCGCGGCCGCCACGGCTTCATCCAGCACGATCCCATCGCGGATCAGCTCATCCCCACAGAGGCGCACACTCAGCGGGTAGTCTCGCCCGACCTCCATGCGGATGGCGGCGATAATCTCGCGCAGCAGGCGCATGCGATTCTCCAGGCTGCCGCCGTAGTCATCAGTCCGCCGGTTGGTATTCCGCGAGAGAAACTGGCGCACAATTGACGAGTGCGAGCATTGCAACTCGACCCCATCAAACCCACCCTGACGGGTGTAGCCGGCAACCTGCGCATACCCGCGAATAATCTCCTGGATATCCTCCAGTTCAACCGCCTTGGCTACCTCGCGGAACATCGGGTCGGCCAGCGCCGAGGGAGCCCAGGCGGGCAGGCGAGTAAACATGCCGCTGCCCTGACCGCCGTTGTGGTTGATCTGCGCAAAGATCGGCACCCCTTCCTGCTGAACCATGGAGGTGATGCGCCGGTAGCCCGGAATGACCGCCGGGTTAAAGGCGTGGATCAGCTTCTCGTAGGGATGATCGGTCGGGTGGGTCGAGTGTTCTTCGGTGATGATCAACCCGGCCCCGCCGCGCGCCCGCTCGCGGTAGTAGTAGGCGTGCCGCTCGCTGGGCATAAAGTCTTCGGCATAGTTGGTCAGATGCGCCGAGAAGACAATCCGGTTTTGCAGGGTGACATTGCCGATTTTGATCGGCGTAAACAGCAGGGGCGTCTGACTGCTCATGGTTATACCTCCCGCCCGGCGCGATAGCCTTCAAGAATGGCCTGGCTCATAGAGCGCGGTGCCACACAATCGCCCACCCGATAGAGCTGCCGCCCGTCGGCCTTCAGCGCAAAGTAGAGCGCTTCGTCGGGCACTTCCGCCGTGATGGAGACCAGCAGATCAATCTTGTCGATCCGGATCGGCGTGCGATCAAAGATATCTACCCCGTGCAGGGTATTGCCGGTCACGCGTTCCACCTCAATCTGCGGGCGGAAGACGATGCCCTTCGCAGCGGCGCGCTGGTTCCAGGGCGTCAACTCCAGCGAAGCGGTCAGGCGCTGCCCAACAAACATATCGGACGTGACCACCTCGATCTGCCAGCCCTGATCCGTCAGCCACTCGGCCACGCTCATGCCCACATAGTCACCGATTGGATCGATAATTACTGCCTTGCCCGGCTTCGCCGGAACCTGACCGGCCAACACCTGGCGCGGATTGACCACCGGCACCTCGGCCCCGTCAAGGTCGATCCCGGCCACCGACCCCGGTTGCCCACCGACCGCGACAATGACTGCATCGGGCGCTTCCGCCTGCACTTGCTCCGGCGTGATGGTCTGCCCGAGATGGATCGTAACATCCAGTTTACGCACCTGCGCCTCCAGCCAGTCCACCGCCAGCGCCAGCCGTTCCCGGTTGGGAGCCGTTGCCGCCAGCCGCAAGGTGCCGCCCAACTGCTCCTGTTGTTCGTAGAGCGTGACCGTGTGACCACGCAACGCCGCCACCCGCGCCGCCTCCAGCCCGGCCGCACCGCCACCGATGACCAGCACCCGGCGGGGGGAACCGGCCGGCGGTAGTGTGGCAAACTCGGCGGTCTGTTCATAGCCGGCTGCCGGGTTGTTAACACAACTCAGGCGTGGGTTCTGCACCATCCCGATCAGATTATCCTGATTCGACAGAATCGCCGGGCGGATATCATCCGGGCGACCGGCGCGCAGCTTCTGCGGCAGTTCCGGATCGGCAATCAGGGCACGCGTCATCTCGACCGCGTCGGCCTGCTCCTCTACCAGTAGCCCCGCCGCCATCTTTGGCTCGACGATACTACCCTGCGCAAAGACCGGCAGGGACACGGCGGCCTTGATCGTGCCCGCCAGATGTGCGGCATAGCCCGGCGGCATATACAACCCGGCCCGCGTCAGGTGCGTGCTGTAGATGCTGCCACTGGTGACGCTGATATAGTCAATGCCGCCATCGGTCGCCAGGATACCCGCAATCTCCGCGCAATCCTCTGGTTTGAGCCCGGCCCAGGGCGCGTACTCGTCCCCGCTCAGGCGCACCCCGACGATGGCGTGATCGCCCACGGCCCGGCGCACCGCCTGGATCACCTCCCGCGCAAAGCGCAGCCGGTTCTCCAGCGGACCGCCATACGCATCGCCACGCATATTGGTCAGCGGCGAGAGAAACTGGCGGATCAGGCTGTCCTGCCCAATATTAATTTCAACGCCGTCTAAGCCGCCTGCCCGGGCAAAGGTCGCTGCCTGCGCAAACCCCGCTACCACCTCGGCAATGTCTTCCGGTTCCATCTCCTTGGGCAGTTCGCGGCTGTTGACCTCCGGCACCGGCGAGGGAGCCCAGAGCGCCGCCTGTGAGTAGTGGCTGCTGCCCTGCATCCCGCTGTGCGTCAGGTGGGCCAGTGCCAGCGCGCCATGGGCATGGATGGCGCCGGCGACCTGCTGATAGCTGGTGACCACACCCTCGTCATAGCCAAAAATGGCATACTCGTAGGGCCAGTCGGAGGGATGCACCAGGCTGCCCTCCAGCACAATCACCCCGGCCCCGCCGGCCGCGCGGGCGGCGTAGTAGGCGGCATGCCGCCCCTCAAAGCGATGGTGCGCGCCGAAGTTGGTCTGGTGCGCCGCAAAGACGATCCGACTCGGCGCATTCTGGCGGCCCAGGGGCAGCGGTGCCAGCAGTTGGTCAAAGATCGTGGACATTCGTTTGCTCCCATTGGGTGGGCGAAGGGTGTTTCGCCCCTACAACTCTGATGGGCGAAGGATGTTTCGCCCCTACAACTCTGGTGGGAGAAAGGGTTTTCGCTCCTACCCTGTCACCTCGGCCCGATGCCCATTTACCCGGTTGAGCGGAATGAAATGCTCCGGTCTCGCGGGGGATGCGCCGTTCTCAAACACGCAGTCGGGATCAGGATCGTCCAGGGCGCGCCCGGTGAAATGCTTGACCGCCAGGCAGCCGCCGTGGCAGAGTGCGTAGGCATTGCAGGTCTGGCAACTGCCGCCCACCTGCCACTCCCGCAGGTGCGCAAACAGGGCCGACGCGCGCCAGATCTGCGGGAAGCCGCCCACGTCGCGCACATTTCCGGCGGAGAATTCCGGGGCCAGCACAAACGGGCAGGCATAGACCTCGCCCACCGGATCCACGCAGCAGACGATCCGCCCCGCGCCGCACATATTCAGACCGTCGAGCGGCTGCCCATAGGCCGAGAGGTGGAAGAAGGAGTCGCCCGTCAGCACATCGGGATGCGCCAGCAGCCAGTCGTAGAGCGCGCGGTTCTGCGCATGCGTCGGGCGCATGGCCTCCCAGACATCCACCCCACGCCCGGAGGGCCGCATCCGGGTCAGGCGCAGTTCGCCGCCATGGTCGGTCGCCAGGGCGTAGAGATCATCCAGTTCATGCATGTTCTGCCGGGTGACAACCGCGTTGATCTTGAAGACCACATCGCGCGCCGCCAGCCGGACAATCGCCTGCCGGGCGCGCTGGAATGAGCCGGTGCCGCGCACCGGGTCGTTGGTCTCCGGCGTGGCACCATCGAGGCTAATCTGCACATCGAGATAATCACGGGAAGCGATCCAGTCGGCGGCGGCATCGTCGATCAGGGTGCCGTTGGTGCTAAACTTCACCCCGATGCCGCGATCCAGCGCATAGTTCATCAACTCGAAGAAGTCAGGCCGGCTCATCGGCTCGCCTCCGCCCACATTGATGTAGAAGACCTTCATCGCGGCCCAGGCGTCGATCAATGCACGCGCCTCCGCCGTGGTTAGCTCATCGGGGCGCTGCTGCCCGGAGGAGGAGAGGCAATGCACACAGCGCAGGTTGCAGCCGTAGGTTAACTCCCAGGTCAGACAGATGGGCGCGTCCAGTCCCTGCCGAAATATCTCATAACTCAAGCCAGACCTCCACTTATTTATCAACTAAGAGCCAGCCACCGTGAAACTCAAAATAGCGACAGTGCGGACTCAACTCGCGGCCCAACGCCAGCAGCCGTTCCTGGTTAAACACCTGCAGATGCCCAAAACGTGGGTCGGGCGTCTCCTCCAGCGGCACACTGATGATCAGCCGCTGGTTCGTCCGTTGCCAGAGCTGCTCCACCGCCAACCGGGTCTGCTCCGGCGGCAGATGCTCCAGCAGATGGATCGCGGTGACGGTGTCAAACGTCCCCAGCCGCGCGCTATCCGCCGCGAGAATATCCGCAACCGCAAAGCTGACATGGGAAAACTGCCGACTGGCCGCATAGCCGTTCGCCAGCCGGACCAGCGCATAATCCAGGTCGCAACCGACGATGCGGGTCAGCTTCTCACTGCCGTCACAGAGATCAAACAGCAGATCCGAGCGCGCAAACAGCAGCGGCAGGAAGCCAAAGCAGGTGCCCGCATCGAGCAGGCTATGCCCGAACGTCAACTGCATCACCTGCCGGTAGATCGCCCCGAAGGGCGCAATAAAATCATGCCCGACCGTGTCGGACACGCGGGCCAGCGCCGCCAGGGTGTTATCGTAGAAACGCCACCAGGCGCGCCGTTCACTGCAGTCGGTTGAGCGCACAATCGCGCCCACCAGATGCTCAAAATCGGCCTGCCGGTCGGTGCCGAGCAGCGGCAGCAACTCATTGGCTACAAAGTAACCGACATTGTTATCAATCGCCCGGGCCGCAAAGTGGTGAACCAGCACCAGTTCCGGCTCCAGTTCCGGGTCAGGCGACTCCAGTTGGTACAGGGCGAAATGCTCACTGGCCGCCAGCGGATCACCGCGCTGCGCCAGGCACTCGATCAGGTAGGCATGCCGGTTGTACGATAGTGTCAATGGATTCATAGTTTATCTGCTCAACATACGGCCCAGATCGGCCGCCACTTCGCCCAACTGATCCAGGTTGCGAACCACCTCAACCCGGTGGCAGATCGGCGCATAGGTGGGCATATCCGAGCCGGCCAGTTGCCAGGCACCCCGCGCCTCGGGGGTCAGCCAGATCAGTTGCCGGGCACGACGGCGTAGCGCTTCCAGCACCCAGGCGTTGGGCGGGTTACGATTGCCCCGGGCATCGCCCAGGATCAGCACCGTGGTGCGCGGCGTGATCGCCCCGCGATACTGCTCGTAGAAGCTCTCCAGTGCCCGTCCGTAGTTGCTGTTGGCGTCGGGATCGATTACCGCCCCGCTGAAGACCTGCCCGATTGCCGTGTCAAGCGGCAGGCGCTCGAACAGCGCACTCACCTCGGCCAGATCGCTCACAAAGACAAAACTGCGCACCCGTGTGAAGAGCGCCTGCAGGCTGTAGAGCAGATGCAGCATAAAGCGCGCGGTATGGCGCACCGAGAGGCTGATATCGCAGATTACCACCAGCCGCGGGCGCTCATCCTGGCGGCGGGCCAGCACCGGCACAAAGGGAATGCCGTCATACTTCATGCTGCTGCGGATCGTCTGCGCGACATTGATCCGCCCGGTGTAGTCCACGGTGCGGCGGTGCGCCAGCGCCCCGCGCATCTGACGCCCCAGGCGCTGGATGATCTCGGCCATCGCGCGCTGTTCTTCCTCGGTGAAGCGATAGTCATACCCGCTCGGGTCCGCCGGATTATCTTGGTGCGGCGGCAGGTTATTGCGCAGATAGCTCGCCACCAGCGCGGGCAACTGCGCCTGCAGCGCGTCGATCTGGCTGGTCAGTTGAGCCAGCAACTCTGCGTCAATCTCGAGCGCTTGCAGATCATCCAGCAGTTCCGCAATCGCATTGCGCACCAGATCCAGGTCAACCTCGGCCAGCGCCTGCTCCAGGCTGAGGGTGCCCGGCTGCGCCCCCGGCGGCGCGGCACGACTCTGCACCTGGTAGACCGGCTTGAGCGCCTCGTCCAGTTGCTCCTGACTGCGCTGCAAAACCAGTTGCTGCGCCAGGGCCGCAAAGTTGATGCCATCGGGATCATGCGCCGGGTTGAACATCTCGCCCAACTTTGTCGGGTCGAACGTCACATCAGCCTGCTCCGCCGCATCAGCCTGCTCCGGGGTAGCGGGATCTTCCGCCTGCGCCCACTCGAGACTAAGCGGTTGCTCTGCATCCGCTTCTTCCGGCGCACCAGGCCGCCGGAAGTGGGGCAGGCGAAAGAAGACATCAAACTGTTCATCAAAGAGTGGAATATCGCGGGTATCCTTGATCAGCGTGCTGCAGAGAACCGCGCGCACCGTCTCCCGGTCAGCAAGCCCGGCATGCGCCAGCGCCCGTAGCGCGTCCATCGTTTCCGAGGGCGCAATCGCCAGGCCACTCCGCTTGAGCCGCGTAACAAACCGGGTGATAACGCTCTCCATAGGGTCGATCTTCTCCTCAACCTCAACTCAATGATACGCGTTACGCGGTCCTTCCCCCGGAAGTTGATCGTGCCTCCGACAGGGCGGAAGATGCCATTCTTTTTCATAAGAAATTTGCACTTTGTGCAAATTTCTTATGAAAAAGATAAAAAAGTACCATACTGCCGCAGGCGCAACCAGCATTCGGGTTTGTCAACAGGCTAAAACAAGACGCACCGCGTAACGCCCGTCAACGGGATGTCTCATCCCGGCGCGAACTGAAATATGCACTCTCATGCTGCCGGTAGCGCTCCTGCTGTTGCTGCAACTCCAGATTGTCGGCACGCCGGCTGCCGTGTACCTCCAGCGTGGCCGCATCGGCCCCTTCCAGGAGTGACGGCAACTGCGCACTGACCCGCTCCACATCACGCTCATACTTGAGGATCAACTGCAGCGTCTCCTCAACCAACTCCCGATTGAGGTTGTCGGCATTCAGCAAAACCAGCGCCTGTGCCCAGTCCAGCGTCTCGCTGATGCTCGGCGCTTTGCGCAGATCGAGCGAGCGCAGGCGGCGGATGAAGCCGACGACATCACGCGCCAGCGCTTCGCCGATCTCCGGCACCTTCAACTGGACAATTTGCAGTTCGCGCTCCTCGCCGGGATAGCCGATTGCCAGATGCAAACAGCGCCGCTTGAGCGCATCGCTCAGTTCGCGCGTGTCGTTGCTGGTGATGATCACAAACGGGGCAGCCTGCGCGACAATCGTGCCAATCTCCGGGATGCTGACCTGGAAGTCGCTCAACACCTC
>DAOTVB010000022.1:0-80877 GCA_034436755.1 Chloroflexaceae bacterium
TCCTTGACAAAGCGATCTGCGTATGGTATCATCCTCTTTCGCAATCAACCTATAGCCTATCTTGTTAAGGAACTGTTGTTTGCGTTAAGCGAGAACTACACTATCAACCCGCCAATGCGCCAGCCGGCGCATCCTTCACGAACAGGTTTCGGATTCAGTACGCCAGTTCAGAGGTCGCTGCCCCCAGTCGGGTACGCTCCGTAGAACCGGCGCTTTGTGCTTTCTGCCGCCCAGTGGTCAGTTCGAACTCGTCAGTGAGCGATCCAGTTGTGTGCGCTGTCCCCGGACGAATGTTCAGTATGCGTTGCACTGACTGATTGCGGCTGACGACTGATTACCAAGATGAGGTGAGTATGCCCCCGTTGACTGAGACCGTTGTGCTCCAACCGTTGATTACGCCCCTGGACCGTGGATCAAACATCCAACGGCGTCAGCGTATCGAGCGTCGATCTTTTGCCAAAATTCATGACGCAATTGGGTTACCCCGGCTGATTGAGACGCAGATCAACAGCTTTGAGTGGTTCAAACGCGAGGGGCTGCGCGAACTCTTTGACGAGATATCGCCCATCACCGACTTTACCGGGAAAAATCTGGAGTTGCGCTTCCTCGATTATGCGTTCGGTGAGCCGCGCTTTAGCGAGTTTGAGTGCCGTGAGCGCGATATGACCTATGCCGCACCGCTCCGCGTGAATGTCCAACTGCGGATCCTGGCAACCGGCGAGATCAAAGAGAGTGAGCTCTTTCTGGGTGATTTTCCGATGATGACCGACAACGGTACGTTTGTGTATAACGGAGCCGAGCGCGTCGTCGTCTCCCAGCTTATCCGGTCACCGGGTGTGTATTTTAAGGATGAGAAAGACCCGACCAGCGGTCGCCTGCTGCACTCGGCCAAGTTGATCCCCAACCGGGGTGCCTGGCTGGAGTTTGAAACCAACCGCCGCGATGTGATGTCGGTTAAGGTTGACCGCAAGCGCAAGATCCCGGTCACGATCCTGATTCGCGCTATTCTCGCCTGGCAAGCGCAGGAGGACGGCGAGGGTCAGTGGGTGCCCGACGATGAGTTGGAAAAGCGCGGTCAGGATGAAGAGGTGCTGGCGCTGTTCCAGGAAATTGACACCGTCGCGGAACATCCCTATACCCGCGCCACGCTCGATAAAGATCCGGCACGCAACTCGCGCGAGGCGTTGATGGAGCTGTACAAGCGCCTGCGCCCCGGCGACCCGCCCACGCTGGAGAATGCGCGCTCGCTGCTGGAGTCGCTGCTCTTTAACGCGCGCCGCTATGACCTGGCCCGCGTCGGGCGTTATAAGCTCAATAAGAATCTCTGGGAGCGCGATGTGCGCCGCGATATGCAGCGCAAAGCCCCCGACAACAAGGTGCGAGTGCTCTTGCCCGACGATATTATGAAGATCGTTGAGCAACTGATCCTGCTCAACAATGGTATCGGCAAGGCGGATGATATTGACCATCTGGGCAATCGCCGCGTTCGTACGGTTGGCGAGTTGATCCAGCAGCAGTTCCGCGTCGGCCTGCTGCGGATGGAGCGCGTGGTCAAGGAGCGCATGAGTCTGCAAGATCCCGATGGTGCAACACCCAATGCGCTGATCAATATCCGGCCCGTTGTCGCAGCCATGCGCGAGTTCTTCGGCGGTAGCCAGCTCTCGCAGTTTATGGACCAGACCAACCCGCTGGCCGAGCTGACCAACAAGCGGCGGCTCTCGGCGCTTGGTCCTGGTGGCCTCAGTCGGGATCGCGCCGGGTTTGAGGTGCGTGACGTGCATCACAGCCACTATGGCCGCATCTGCCCGGTTGAGACGCCCGAAGGTCCGAACATTGGCCTGATCGGTACGATGAGTACTTTCGCCCGCGTCAACGAGATGGGCTTCCTGGAGACACCCTACCGCAAGGTCTACAGCAGTGTTGAGAATGCCCCGGTATGGCTGGATAAAGGGGTGCTGATCCGCGATGTGCGTGATCTGCGGACAGGCGATTTGATTGCCGCCAAGGGCTCCCGCGTGGATGCCGAGATTGCTGACCGGATTGCCGTCGGTCTGTTGCGTGGGCAGCGCCTGCGCGAGGATATTGTTGACCCGGATACCGGCGAAACCCTGGCCGAATCCGGCACGGAGATTAACCGCGCCCTGGCTGAGAAGATCGCCCGGGTACCAATCAAGACGATTAAGATCCATGCGATTGTGTCGCAGGAGGTCGATTACCTGAGTGCCGACGAAGAGGACCGCTTTGTTATCGTTCAGGCGAACGCGCCGCTCGACGAGCACAACCGCTTTATGAAGAGCCAGGTGTCGTGCCGCTTTGCCGATGAGTTCCTGGAAGAGAAGGTGGATCGCGTCGATTACATGGACGTTTCGCCCAAGCAGGTGGTCAGTGTGAGTACCGCGTTGATCCCCTTCCTGGAACACGACGACGCCAACCGCGCGCTGATGGGCTCGAACATGCAGCGCCAGGCCGTTCCGCTGCTGCGCCCCGATGCACCGATTGTCGGCACGGGGATGGAGTATATGGCGGCCCGTGACAGCGGTCAGGTCGTTATCGCCAAGCAGGATGGGGTCGTTCTCAGTGCCACCGGCGATATGATTGTCGTCGAGGAAGAAGATGGCAATGTCCGCGAATACCCGCTGCGCAAGTTTATGCGCAGTAACCAGGATACCTGTATTAACCAGCGGCCCATCGTGGCGAGCGGTGATCGGGTCTACAAGGATTATACGATTGCCGACAGCAGCAGCACCGACGATGGCGAACTGGCGCTGGGGCAGAATATCCTGGTGGCCTACATGCCCTGGGAAGGCGGCAACTTTGAGGACGCCATCCTGGTCAGCGAGCGCCTGGTCCGCGAGGATATTTTTACCAGCATTCATATTGAGAAGTATGAAGTTGAGGCCCGCGATACCAAGCTCGGCCCGGAGGAGATAACCCGCGACATTCCCAACGTCGGCCAGGATAGCCTGCGCAACCTGGATGATCGCGGTATTATCTATATCGGCGCGGAGGTGCAACCCAACGATATTCTGGTCGGCAAAATCACCCCCAAGGGCGAAACCGACCTGACGGCGGAAGAGCGCCTGCTGCGTGCGATCTTTGGTGAGAAGGCGCGCGAGGTCAAAGATAGCAGTCTGCGCGTCCCGAACGGCGTGCGCGGTAAGGTGATCGATGTCAAGGTCTTTAGCCGGGCCGAAGGCGCAGACCTGCCGGTCGGCGTTAACCAGACGGTGCGCGTGCTGCTCTGCCAGAAGCGCAAGATCAGCGCGGGCGATAAGATGGCCGGACGGCATGGGAACAAAGGCGTGGTCAGCCGCGTGCTGCCGGTTGAGGATATGCCCTTCCTGCCCGATGGTCGCCCGGTGGATATTATTCTCAATCCCATCGGCGTGCCAAGCCGTATGAACATCGGGCAGATCCTGGAGACCCACCTGGGCTGGGCCGCCGCCAAACTGGGCTTCCGCGTGGCAACGCCGGTCTTTGACGGGGCAAACGAAGGCCAGATCAAGTCTATGCTCCGCGAGGCCGGGCTTCCCGGCGACGGCAAGGTTACGCTCTACGATGGCCGGACGGGCGTACCGTTTGATCATCCGGTGACGGTCGGGTATGCCTATATGCTTAAGTTGGCCCACCTGGTTGAAGATAAGATCCACGCCCGGAGTACCGGCCCCTACAGCCTGGTTACGCAGCAACCGCTCGGCGGTAAAGCGCAGTTCGGCGGACAGCGCTTTGGTGAGATGGAGGTCTGGGCGCTCGAAGCCTACGGTGCGGCCTACATCCTGCAAGAGATGTTAACCGTGAAATCGGACGATGTGGTGGGCCGCGTCAAGACCTACGAGGCGATTGTGAAGGGCGAACCGATCCAGGAGGCGGGTGTCCCCGAGAGCTTTAAGGTCTTGATCAAGGAACTGCAGTCGCTCGGACTGAGCGTTGAGGTACTGTCTGAGGATGAGCGGCCGGTCGAGTTGACCGACGATGTTGACGGCGATATGGCGGCCCTGGATGGGATTAACTTGAGCGGTATGGAACGCGGGGAATTCTAGGTCTGAGTTCTCGGTTTTGAGTTTTGAGTTTGATGTTACCACTGGTCGCACTGATCGGGTAACTCAAAACTCAAAACTCAAAGCTCAAAACTGGAGATACAAATGCTGGAAATTAACGATTTTAATGCTATTCGCATCAGTCTGGCCGCGCCGGAAGATATTTTCGTCTGGTCCTTCGGGGAAGTTACCAAGCCGGAGACTATTAACTACCGCACGCTGAAGCCAGAGCGTGATGGGTTATTTTGTGAGCGTATATTTGGACCAACGAAAGATTGGGAATGCGCCTGTGGAAAGTACAAGCGCATCCGCTATAAAGGTGTTGTGTGCGACCGTTGTGGTGTCGAGGTGACGCGTTCCAAGGTGCGCCGCGAGCGCATGGGCCATATTAGCCTGGCTGCGCCGGTCAGCCATATCTGGTTTGTTAAGGGCACGCCTTCCCGCATTGGCCTGCTGCTCGATATTAGCCCGCGTAACCTGGAGCGCGTGCTCTATTTTGCCTCCTACATTATTACCGATGTCAATGAGGAGATGCGCAAGGGACTACGCGAGGCGATCCAGGAAGAGTATGGCAAGAAGCGCGATGATATTCAGGATAAAGCCGACAGCCAGCGCATCGAACTGTCCACCCAGTTGACCCAGGATCTGGGGGGGATGGAAACGGCACAGGTGACCACCCAGCGCCGCATTGATGAAGACTATAAAACGTTGCGCGAGGAGCTGACCAGCGAGGCCGAGCGCCTGCGCGAGCGCCTGGAAGAACTGACCGGCACCAAAGCGCCCGAAGATATGCAATACCGGAGCGTTACGCTGGTTGAAGAGGGTGAACCGATTAACGAAAACACTCTTGATCAGCTTGACGAAATGGTTGAGCAGGAACTTGATGCCCTCGACGCACGCCGCAACCGGGATCTGAGTGATGCCGAACTGCTGACCGATGCCGAGCGCGAGCGTAAGGAGTACGAGGCCTCCCAGGAGCAGGAGAAACTCCAGGAGAAACTCCAGCGCGAACTTGATACCCTGGTGCGCGAAGAGAAAGAGCGCCTCGAACAACTCGATAGCCTGCGCGTGGGCCGCATCCTCAGTGAAGCGGAGCATCGCTCGTTGCGCGAGGTGGCGGCCGGTGCGTTCCGCGCCGATATGGGTGCCGGCGCAATCCGTGAAATCATCGAGAAGAATGTTGACCTGGATAAAATGGCCGATGAGCTGCAACTGGAGGTTCACACTACCCAGGGTCAGCGGCGCAAGAAGGCGACCAAGCGACTGCGCGTGGTCGAAAGCTTCCGCAAGAGCGGCAATCGCCCCGAGTGGATGATTATGACCGTTCTGCCGGTTATTCCACCCGATCTGCGCCCGATGGTCCAGCTTGATGGTGGCCGGTTTGCCACCAGCGACCTGAATGACCTGTACCGCCGCGTGATCAACCGCAACAACCGGCTCAAGCGCCTGATGGAACTGCATGCCCCGGAGATCATTGTGCGGAACGAGAAGCGCATGCTCCAGGAGGCCGTCGATGCCCTGATCGACAATGGTCGGCGCGGGCGCGCCGTTAGCGGGAAGGGCAAGCACCGACTCAAGAGCCTGAGCGATATGCTCAAAGGGAAGCAGGGCCGCTTCCGCCAGAACCTGCTCGGCAAGCGCGTGGACTACAGCGGTCGCTCGGTGATCGTGGTCGGGCCGAATCTGCAGATTCATCAGTGTGGTCTGCCCAAGAAGATGGCGCTGGAGCTGTTCAAACCCTTCGTGATGCGCCGTCTGGTCGAAAAGGGGTTTGCCCACAACATCAAGAGCGCCAAGCGCATTGTTGAGCGCGTCCGTCCCGAGGTCTGGGACGTGCTGGAAGAGGTGATTAAAGACTACCTGGTGCTGCTCAACCGTGCGCCGTCGCTGCACCGGCTCTCGATCCAGGCATTTGAGGCCAAGCTGATCGAGGGGAGCGCCATCCAACTACATCCGCTGGTCTGTGCAGCCTTCAACGCCGACTTTGACGGCGACCAGATGGCAGTGCATGTGCCGCTCTCCCAGAAGGCGCAGGAAGAGGCGCGCACGCGGATGTTGAGTAAGTACAACCTGTTGAGCCCGGCGCATGGCGATCCGATTATTACACCATCGCAGGATATCGTGCTGGGTTGTTACTACCTCTCGATGGTGAAGGACGGGGCCAAAGGGAGCGGCAAGAAGTTCTCCAACATTGATGAGGCGATGCTGGCCTACGATAAGGGGTTGCTCGATATCCAGGCGCCGATCTTTATTCGCATGAATGAGATACCGCAGGGCAAGAGCGACCGCGAAATACGCGAGTTGACCCCCGCCGAAGATGGTACGCCGCGCACACTGATCGAGACAACCATCGGGCGGGTGCTGCTCAATAATGAACTGCTGCCGCCGCTGCGCTACCGCAATCGGCTGGTTGATAAGAAGGGCCTGAAGGAAATTATCGCGGACTGTTATAAGTACTTCACCAACCTGCGCAATGTGACGGACGAAGATCTGGAAGACCTGCGTCGCACGTATGAGGACAAAGCTGAACAGGAACTGGTGCGTATTTATGGCTCTGAACAGACGGCAATTCAGGCCGACCTGATCAAGGCGCTGGGCTTTAAGTATGCTACAACGGGCGGTATGACCATCGGTATCAACGATATTCAGGTGCCGGAAGCCAAACGACTCATTATCGAGGAGGCCCAGAACCGGGTTGTCGAAGTTGAGAAGCAGTTCCGGCGTGGCCTGATCACCGATGAAGAGCGCTACCGCGAGGTTGTAGACATCTGGCAGAAGGCCACCAAGGAGACCCGCGAAGCGGTGCAGGAAAATCTGGACCCCTTCAGCCCGGTTGCGATGATGGCAATCAGTGGTGCGCGTGGTAACCTGAACCAGATTAGCCAGATGGCCGGGATGCGTGGCCTGATGTCTGACCCGACCGGGCACATTATTGAACTGCCGATCCGCTCCAACTTCCGTGAAGGTCTGTCGGTGCTGGACTACTTTATCTCCACGCACGGCGGGCGTAAAGGTCTCGCCGATACCGCGCTGCGTACGGCAGACGCCGGCTACCTGACGCGCCGTCTGGTGGACGTGGCCCAGGATGTGATTATCACCTCCCGGACATGCACCTGTGATGAGGGCATCTGGCTGCACGAGGCCGACGATATCGATATGATGGAACCGCTCCAGCAGCGTATGGTTGGTCGGGTGCTGGCAAACGATGTGGTGCATCCCAAGACGGGAGAAGTACTCGGTGAGCGCGACCAGGAGATTGAAGAGGACCAGGCCGCAACCCTGACCAAAGCCGGCATTACCTCGGTCTATGTTCGTTCGCCGCTGACCTGCCAGTGTGAACATGGCATCTGCTGCATGGCGTATGGGCGCAACCTGGCGACCGGCAAACTGGTTGAGCCGGGCGAAGCGGTCGGTATTATCGCGGCCCAGTCGATTGGTGAGCCGGGTACCCAGCTTACGCTCCGTACGTTCCACACGGGTGGTGTGGCCAGCGCCGATGATATTACGCAGGGTCTACCGCGTGTGCAGGAGATTTTCGAGGCACGTAGCCCCAAAGGGAAGGCGCTTCTGGCCGAGATCGACGGGGTCATTCAACTGGTTCGGGATGATGAAGGACTGCGCACGCTACGCATCGTCTCCAGCGAAGTCTACACCGATGAGTACGACCTGCCCGAAACCTATACCATCACGGTTGAAGATGAGGCAGACGTTGTCGAAGGACAACCCATCGCCGAGAATAATCGCAGCGATAGCGACATGCCGCCGGTAGTGGCGCGGATGAATGGGCGCGTCCATATTCAGACGCCGCATCGACTGGTCATTAGCCTGGAAGACCGGGACGAGCGCGAGATGGCGGTGCCACACACCGCACGGTTGCGCGTCACGGATGGTGAACGCGTGGTTGCCGGACAGCAACTGACCGACGGGAGCGCCGATCCACAAGAGCTTCTGGTGCTGCAGGGTAAGGAAGCCGTACAGCGCTACCTGGTGAAGGAAGCTCAGAAGGTCTACCGCAGCCAGGGTGTAAACATCAACGATAAGCATATTGAAGTAATTGTGCGGCAGATGCTGCGGCGCGTACGGATTGAAGAGCCCGGCGACACAGGTATGCTCCATGGTGAGTTGATCGACTCGTTTGAGTTTAAGCGGATCAACGAGGAGATTGTCAGCCAGGGTGGCGAGCCGGCTACGGCAACAACCGTACTGCTGGGGATTACCAAGGCCTCGCTCAACACCGACAGCTTCCTGTCGGCAGCGTCCTTCCAGGAGACCACCCGCGTCCTGACCGAGGCGGCTATTACCGGCAAGGTAGATTATCTGCGCGGCCTGAAGGAGAATGTCGTCATTGGTAAGCTGATCCCGGCGGGGTCCGGGTTTGGCAAGCGCGATGAGGGTAAGCGCGAAGAGCTGGTCGATGAAATGGTGCTGGTGCTGGAGGGCAGCGACGGCAAAGAGGAGACCGACGGCGAGCAGGGCGAGTTGGAGACCGATGTTCAGCATGCCGGTTCAATGCTGGGGCTGGGCGATCTGTCCGAGCCGCTGAAGCCGCAACCGGCGGAAGAAGAGCAGATTGATGTCGATCCCGAACTGGCCGAGGCACTGCGGGCACTGCTAGGCGGCAACGGTAGCGGTAGCAGTGGTAACGAAGAGTCGGGTGAGTCCGAAGACGGCAACGGGAGTAGCACTGGTAGCGATGAAGCGTAACCCGGAGCAGACTGGTTGATGCCAGCAATGCCCGCCACGTCAGCCTGATATGGTTGGCACATTGAAACGAAGCAAGACGGGGCCGGGAATCATCCCGGCCCCGTCTATTTGTGGAACGCGGTAACATTGCTACCGCATTCCACACTCCGTATTCATACCTTTCGCCCCTACCGTTCCCGTTACAACTCAACAAAGTAGGAGCGGCAGGCGGCGTCAAGCAGCTCGTGGCTCATGGTTGGCCGAACATTCAAAAAACGGGCCGTATCGACCAGTTGGTCCATCAGGTCACGCGGATGCACGGAGCGGAGTTCAATCCCCCGGCGGGCATACTGTTCGGTCAGCAAATACTTCAGCCCCTCGTCGCTGTAGGGAATACCCTTATCCTTACACACGCGGCGCATAATCTCGCGGTACTGCGTTGGCGTCGGATTACCAACCTCAACCTTATAGCGAATACGCCGCAGGAAGGCTTCGTCTACCAGATCCTTGGGGTCAAGGTTAGTGGAGAAAATAATAAGCTGGTCAAACGGAATTTCGATCTTCTTGCCGGTATGCAGCGTCAAGAAATCGATACGTTTTTCCAGAGGAACGATCCAGCGGTTGAGCAGATCTTGCGGACGCATCTGCTGCCGTCCAAAGTCGTCAATAAAGAACAACCCACCATTCGCCTTCATCTGCAAGGGCGCTTCATAATATTTGCTGATCGGATTATAGATCAGGTCCAGTGAGTCCATATTCAACTCACCCCCCGTCACAACAATTGGTCGGCGGGTATGCACCCAGCGCTGATCGGCCAGCGCATTATCGGACGCAGGTAGCGGTACTTCTTTGTGATGAATAATATCAAAGACTTTGATGATCTGCCCATCCACAATAACCGCGTGTGGCACAAAAATCGTTTCGGAGAAGAGGCGTGCAACCGCCTCGGCAATCGAGGTCTTCCCATTCCCGGCATGCCCATAGAGAAAGAGCGAGCGGCCGGAATTGACCGCCGGGCCAACCTGCTGGATCAGGGAACTGCTCAACACCAGATGGGCAAATGCTTCACGTAGCGCCTGTTCGTCAAATGTGACACCGTGAATAGTCTGTTGCCGGACCATCTCCATGTAAGTCTCAAGCGGCACGGGGGCCGGCCCCAGATATTGGGTACGTTCACTCAGCTCTTTAGCACGCTCAACACCCTTCTGCGTCACCTGATAGCGATAGCTGCGTTCGCTAATACCCTCCGAACCTTTGACCTCAGCTAACTGCTCCTTGCGCAGGTAACGAATAGACTGGTCAAGCACACCTTCGTACGACAGCGTTAGATGATCGCTTAACTCCTGCCCGGTCAACTCGCCGATAACATACAGCGCACGCACAACCAGATCGGCGATATACGACATCGTCAACCCCGTCTCCTCAATTGTGCGCGGACGGCGGGGGAAACTTATGTTTGGTTCATTGACCTCATCGCTCAGGCTGATGGGGGTGAGCATAATTGGCCCTCCCAGAGATGATGCTTCTAAAGAGAAGACCCGCCGACACAGAGCCAACCTGCGATTGCGGGCCGGTGCAGCCCATGCTGCCGGATAGTTCATGATTATCTTGATCGTAGCGGTTAGTATACCATAGCCTATAAAACTGTTGCAATAACATGCTCTTCAGAAAGGCTGACGAAATATTCATCCCGACCATCAGCCCGTCAAAATGGGCGGCGTGCCTGGCGGTAGGTCGGCGTATCCTGCCAATCCCCGCGCACAATCGCAAAGAGATGCAGATCAACAAACCGGCCATGCAGGAAGTAGACGCTGCGGTACACACCGTCACACTGCATCCCCGCGCCCGTAGCCACCCGGCTGGAAGCGGTATTGCCGATAACCACCGTCGCCTGCAAGCGCTCAACCGGCAGGGAGTTAAACAGATGGTTGACCAGCAGGCAGGCGGCCTGGGTTGCAATCCCCCGCCCCCGAAAATCCGGGTGAACCTGCCACCAGAGTTCCAACCCATGGAACAACTCGGTCAGCGTAAAGGGATTCCAGTAGCCGATGGTCCCCAGTGGCTGCGCCGTCGCCTGATCGCGGATCAGCAAGAAGCCCTGGTCGCGGCCGGTTGGTCTGGCAAAACGTTCGGCAAACTCCTGGTGCGTTGTCGGCCAGACATTGTAGTAGTCGCCCATGTAAGCCGGGTCGCCAAACCAGTTGGCGATCAGGGGCGCATCCTCCGGCGTGGCCGGGCTCAACCGGATCTGGTTGCCAAGAAGCATGGATTCAGTTCCTGAGTATTCATAATGGTTCGATTTTCTATTAGTATAGCCGGAGCGCAGAGCACCGACAACTGATACCTGACACGCACGGGATCGCCTGATCCAGGTCAGCAGTGGCCGTTTCGCAGTTGTCACTTATGTCGTGTTGTTCGTGGTCCAGCTTCCCACCGCGTAACTCCTGTAACTGATAGGAGTTACGCGGTGGCGTTCAAACCGGACGTTTGAACAGATGAAAGCTCGTCTCGCCTGCGGCAGCATGGTACGTTTTCGATCTTTTTGGAAAAAAAGTGGCTCTCCGAGTCACTTTTTTTCCAAAAAGGATGTCCGATTCCACCCTGCCGGAGGCGAAATGTCCTTTCGAGTCAGTGACCGCGTAACTCGTGTAACTGATAGGAGTTACGCGGTCGGTTCCAAATCAGATGTTCACCTGGATGAACGGACCGATTCGCCTGCGGCAACAGGGTACGCTTTTATTCTTTCTCACAAAAACGTTGCACTTTATGCAACATTTTTGTGAGAAAGACGGTCCTCTTTTACCCTGCCGGAGGCACTGTCCCCTGGCAAACACAAGATCGCGTAACGCACATCAGCACGGGTCGTTTCGCGTTTTTCGCTCATGTCGCGGCGTTCGTGGTCCAAACTCTCACCGCGTAACTCCTGTAACTGATAGATGTCACTATTTTTAGCAGATCTTCGTGATATTCAATACGGCAACCATGCTACAATACTCGATACACACCGGAACAGGACAGGACAATAGGATCGCGCGCGCGGGAACAGCCGCGCGCAAGAGGTAGTCGCAAATGCCGGCAAAGCGCGTACAAACACTGGCAGCCTTTGTGCCCACCCCTGTGGCCGACGCCATCTATAACTATGTAGCAACTGCCTCCACCGCAGACGCATTTCCCGATGCATATGCCGAGCGCCGGCCGGCAGCCGTGCTCTTTGCCGATATCAGCGGATTTACGAAACTCACGGACATGCTGGCAGGATCTGGTTCCGACGGCAGCGAAGAGTTGACCGGTATGCTGAACCTCTACTTCACGCGTATGATTGCCCTGCTCAAGCGGTTCGGCGGTCAGGTGATCTGCTTCAGTGGCGATGCGTTGATCGCCCTCTTCCCCGCTGCCCCAGATCTACCCGCGCCTGGCGCCATCCGGCGGGCTACCCTGCAGGCGGCCTATGCTGCGGACGCCATGCAGACCGCGACGGCGAATTTTCAACATCTGCCTACCAGTGTCGGCGAAACCACGCTGGCGCTCAAGATCGGCATTGGTGCGGGCGAAGTTTTTGCGGCCCATGTCGGCGGTGTGGCCGGTCACTGGGAATACCTGATCGCGGGCGACCCGGTGACCCAGATGACCGATGCCGAAGAGCATGCCACACCCGGTATGGTTATGTTCTCCAGCCAGGCGGCCGCGCTGCTCGGCTGGTCGGATATCCAGCCGGGAATGTACCTGGCATGGAACCAGTTTGCACAGACCGGGTACGACCTGCCCGCCCCGAATGATCTGCTGGCCCTGCCGGCGGCACCCGGGTGGGAACACCTGCCCCCGGACGCCATCGAAAAGGCCGAGACAATCCTGCATGCATACGTCCCCACGGCGATTATCACGCGCCTCGCCGCCGGTCAGGATGCCTGGCTGGCGGAACTGCGCCGTATGACCATTATGTTTGTTGGCGTAGGCAGATTGGACTATGAAAGCCCCACGGCGTTAGCCACGCTACAAGCCTTTGTAACGGCAGTCCAGACAATCATCAATCGCTATGAGGGCAGCCTCAACAAAATAACCGTAGACGACAAGGGCACCGTCCTGCTGGTACTCTTCGGCGTCCCACCGCTGACGCACGAAGACGATCCAATCCGCGCCCTGGCATGCGCGCAGGAACTTCAGGCACTCGCCACCTGCGCCCCAGGACCGCAAGAAGCAACCCCTGACGCAACCCCGCCGTCGATGCCGCCCGATGTCCAGTTGCGGATAGCGATCGGCATCACGAGCGATACCGTTTTTACCGGGCCAGTGGGCAGTCCCACCCGCCGCGAGTATACCGTCATCGGTGATGCGGTGAACATGGCGGCCCGGCTGATGCAGGCGGCCGGAGCCGGCGTCATCCTGTGTGATCGGACAACCGCGGAACTGGCTCAGAAGCAGTGGCAACTGGATATGCTCCCGCCACTGACAGTCAAGGGCAAGCCGCTGCCGATGAACGCCTACCGCTTTGTGGGACGCCGCATCCACCTCGTAGCGGACAGTGGTCAACCGCTGGTCAATCGCATCCATCTGGTCAATCGCATCCATGAATTACAGTTGTTCAAACAGTGCCTGAACGAAGTGCAGCGCGGCATGGGGCAGGTTGTCTCCCTGATCGGCGACGGCGGCATGGGGAAGACGCGGATGGTGCAGGAGTTGTTGACCCTGACACAAACCCGCCAGATGCGCTGTCTGACGGGGGTCGCCGGCAGCACCGACCAGCAGACGCCCTACATGGTCTGGCGCGAAGTGCTGACCAGCTATTTTGAACTGGACAGCCAGCAGAGCGCCGATCAGCGCGCCGGGCAGGTGCATGCCCACGTTGAGCAACTCGACCCGGAACTGGTTGCCCGGCTACCGCTGCTCAATGACGTTCTGGATCTGGCACTGCCCGAAACCCCGCTGACCCAGAGCCTGGCCCCCCGCCAGCGGCGCGACAGCCTGGCGTTTCTGGTGGTCGAACTGTTACTGGATCGGGTACAGCAGCAAGCCCTGCTGCTGGTACTCGAAGATCTTCAGTTTACCGACTCGCTCTCCTGGGAACTGGCGCTGGACGTGGCGCGCTCGCTGGCCCTGCAACCGGTCCTGCTGCTGTTGAGTTACCGCCCGCTGGAGACCAACTACCGGGAAGTGGCCGGCGAACGTGACCCGCAACCCCTCACCGCAGAGTCGCGGGCCGTCTGGCTCAATGCATCACAGCATGCACTGGCACGTCTGCGCCAGCACCACGCGGTCTATCTGTCCCCCCTCGACGCCATGGCAACAGCCCGCCTGGCAACCGAACATCTGGGGGGCGTGCCGGTCGCCCCGGAAGTCACCGACTGGCTGGTGGAACGCTGCCAGGGCAATCCCTTTTTTGTCGAAGAGACCATCAAGATGCTGCGTGAACGGGCGGCCCTGGGCCTCAACGAACTGGGGGTGTGGCAGTTTGCCGGCGAGCAGCAGCTTACCGCCGTGCCGCCAACGCTGAAGGGTGTTATTCAGGCCCGCCTGGACCGGCTCGACCTGGATCTGCAACTGACCTGCAAAGTTGCCTCGGTGGTTGGACGCGTCTTTGCGGCACGGGTCATCGCCGGGATCTACCCGGTACCGGAGGCGCAAACAGCAGTGTATGCCCACCTGGAAACGCTGGACCGCCTGGATATCACCCCACGCGAGTGGACCGCAGCAGAACAGAGCCACCAGTTCAAAAATGCGCTAACGCAGGAGGTCGCCTACAGCAGCCTGCTGCTGGCCCAGCGCCAGGCACTGCACCAGGCAGTAGCAGAATGGTACGAGCGCGAGTATGCCGACGATCTGACGCCCTACGTGCCGTTGCTGGCACATCACTACAGCCATACCGAACAGTGGCACCGTCGCCTGGAGTTCGCCGAGCGGGCCGGCCGGCTGGCGGCGGCGCGCTATGCCACCACGGAAGCCCTGACCTACTTTTCGCAGGCGATTGATCTGCTTGATGCACACCCCGATCTGCTCCCGCCGGACGAACAGCATGCGCAGCGCTTTACGCTCTTGCTGGCACGCGCCGAGAGCTACGAACAGAGCAGCGACTATGCCCGGCAGGCAGAGGATCTGAACGAACTGCACATGCTGGCCGTGACCTCGGGTGATCCCCGGCAGCAAGCGCTGGTGCAGACGCGCCGGGCCCGCTACTATCAGCTCACCAACGACTATGCCGCCGCCGAGCAGGCCGCCCACGCGGCCCTGGCCCTGGCCGAGCCGCTCAATGACCGGCAACTGATCGGCGCCAGCCTGAACTGGCTGGCTCGCACCGCCGAACTACGGGCAGACTATCCCCAGGCGCTCTGGTGGAGCGCGCAGGCGTTGAGCAACTGCCGCCTGGCGGGAGATGCACGCGGCGAGGCCCACAGCCTGAATTTTATCGGCAGTGCCTATGCCGAACTGGGCGACTATGACCAGGCCGCCGAGTATCATCAGCGGGCGCTGGCAATTCGCCGCGCTATCGAGGATCACTGGGGCGAAGCCTCTAGCCTTAACCAACTGGGCAACCTGGCCAACAACCTGGGGCAACCCCGGACAGCCCTGCAAGCCTACCAGGAGGCGTTAGCAATTCGGCGGCACATCGGTGATCGCTCCGGGGAGGCGGCCAGCCTGCTCAATATTGGCAATGCCTACCAATCCCTGGGCGACCTGAGCGTGGCCCAGGCCTACCAGCATGAAGCGCTGATGATCTGGCAGTCGATTGGCAACCAGTATGGTGAGGCGCAACTGCTTGTCAGCATGAGCGCCATCGCGTCTGCCCTGGGGGATGCAGGCAAGGCACGGCGCTATGCCGCCGAGGGTGTGGAACTGGCCCGTGCGCTGGGCAATCGCCAGGTGGAAGGTTATGGTCTGGATGCGCTGGGCAATGCCAGTCGGGGACTGGGTGATGCTGCGGCTGCCCGGGAGCAACATCAGGCCGCCTACCTGCTGGGCCGCGAGCTGCGGCTGCGCCGACTGGAGGCCTATACGCAACACCATCTGGGTGAGTGGGAGTGGCAGTGGGGCCAACCCGCCGCCGCCGCCGAACACTGGGCCGTGGCGGCGACGCTCCGCGAGCAGATTGGCGAACTTGAGTTTGCACGAGCCAGCCGCACCCGCCAGGCCCGCGCGCTGGCAACGCTGGGCGACATGGATGGCGCGCGCAGCATCGCTGAAGCGGTCTGGCAGGTCTGGGGGATCAACCCGCCCCCCGGCGAGCATGAGGACGAACTGCGTGAAGCTTACCTGGCACTCTACGAAACCTGGCAACAACTGGACGAACCGGGACGAATGCTGGCAGCCCTGGCCTGGGCCTACCAGGCCGTACAGGACCGCGCCGTGCTGATCAGCAATCCGGCGCTACGCCAGTCATTTCTGAGCAATGTCGTGATTAACCAGGCTATTATTGCCGCATGGAATGCTCTCGAACGGGACGAGACACCGTAACTTTTACCAAATTCGCACAGTCTGCTATACTCTTCCCATCTACATTTCCCGACATTGATTGATGAACCCGATCGCGTTCCAGATGCTGGGGCCCGGCATGCGGACGCGTAGAATCGTGTCCCTGCCGGAAACCTCCTGCAGTGTGCCCTGCATGGAATGACACGGTTTCAACATCCCGGCCTGGTTACGAAATTCCAGGCTGGCAGGCTGAATCTGGGTGATAACAGCGCGACCAGCACGAGGAGTACAATGATTGACGATAGGTCGCTCATCGAGGAATTACAACAGGAAAATGCCCGACTACGCCGGCAGATCGCGGCCCTGGAACAGGCACTGCAGGCGGCCCGGACGGCGCAGGCGGCAGCCGAGGCAGAACAGCAGCAGATGTATGCCGTCTGGATGCAGACGCCCACGCCCCTGACCATCCTGCGTGGACCCAAGCTGGTGTTTGAACTGGCAAACAGTGCCTACACCGAAATGGTTGGCACCTACCGGCAGATCCTGGGCCGGACAGTCCGGGAGAGCTTTCCCGAGCTGGCAGGGCAGGGCATGATTGAGCAACTCGAACAGGTCTACACCCGGGGTGAGCCCTGGCTTACAACCGAGACGCCGGTCTTAATTGAAAAGGCCGATCAGAACATCGAGCGCTGGTATAACCTGCATCACCATCCGCTACACGATGCGCAGGGCCATGTCATCGGCGTCATTTCACACTGCCTGGATGTCACATCACAGGTGCTGGCCCGCCGCGAATTGGAAATCAGGAACCGGGAGGTCGAGCGGTTAAACAGCGAACTCCGCCAGAGCCAGGAACTGCTCCAGCGATTTATTGAACACTCTCCGGCGGTGGTCTTTGTGGTCGATACGGCGAGTCGCTTTCTCCTGGTCAATCAGCAGTTTGAGCTTGCCATCGGTCGCCAGGCTAACCAGATCCTCGGTAGAACCGATGCTGAACTGTTTAACGCCGAAACTGCCCACGCCACCCGCGCCAGAGATCTGGAGGTGCTGACAACCGGCGAGCCGGTAGCCTATGAGCAGTTGCTGCCCCTCGCCGATGGTCTGCATATCTTCCTGGCGATCAAGTTTCCCATCTTTGATGCGCAGGGCGAGGTGTACGCCGTTGGCGGTATTGCGACCGATATCACCGAACGGAAGCAGATGGAAGAGGCACTCCGCATTAGTGAGCAGCGCTACCGCAGCCTGGTTGAGTTATCACCGGACGGTATCGCTATCATTCAGGAGGCACAGTTTGTTTATATCAACCAGCAGGGCATCCGCATCCTGGGAGCCGGCGATCCCACCGAGTTGCTGCACCGGCCCGTCCTTGATCGGGTACACCCCGAACATCGAGATCTGGCACAGACCCGCCTTGATCAGGTGCAGCATGACGGGCAACGGGTCAACTTTGTGGAGATCAAGATCACCCGGCTGGATGGGCAGATGATTGATGTCGAGATCGCCGGAGCGCCGATCATCTATCAGGACCAGCCGGCTGTTCATATTATCTTTCGGGATATTACCGAGCGCAAAACCTACGAAGCGCAGATCCAGCATCTGGCTTTTACCGACGCGCTGACCGGATTGCCCAACCGCCGCCGCCTGTATGATCTGGGTGACGCCGTGCTGGAAGCCCCCCATAGCACTGCGGGCAATACGGCGTTGCTCTACCTGGACCTGAACCGGTTCAAAGCCATTAACGATACCCTGGGCCACGACACCGGTGACGCGCTGCTGGTGCAGGTTGCCATGCGGCTGGAGGCCTGTATCCGCACCAGCGATACCCTGGCCCGACTGGGCGGCGATGAGTTCGCGGTACTGCTCCCCGATAGCACGGTCGTCCAGGCCCGGGCCGTAGCCGAGCGCATGCTGGAACGGCTGACGCAGCCCTTTGACCTCCAGGGGCAACTGATCCATCTGGGGGGCAGTATTGGCATTGCGGTCAGCACTGCCGGGGACACACCCTTCAGCACGCTCCTATCGTGGGCCGATATTGCGATGTACCGGGCCAAGGCTGCCGGTGGCGGTATTCAGATCTATGATGCGGCGCTCAACACACTGCGGCCGGATCAACTGCAACTCGAGGCCGACCTGCGGCACGCGCTGGCAAGCGAGGCGCTGGAAGTCTGGTACCAGCCCATCCTCGATCTGACGAATAACCAGGTGATCGCCGTCGAAGCGCTGATACGCTGGCCCCATCCAACCCGGGGCTTACTGACACCGGATGCCTTTCTCCCTCTGGCCGAAGAAGTTGGCCTCCTCCGCGCGCTGGACCATCTGGTGCTCAAGACCGCACTGCAGCAGGCAGCTACGTGGACGGCGGCCGGGCACCAGCTCGCTATCGCCATTAACCTGACGGCACCATCGCTCCAGCGGGCCGACCTGATCAGTGAGCTTGCCACACTGATTGAGAGCACCGGCGTTCCGGCAAACCAGATCATTATTGAGTTGACCGAATATACCGCCCTCCGCGATCTGCTGACAATCCAGGAGATGCTGACCGGACTGCGCGAACTGGGGGTACGCGTGGCCCTGGATGATTTTGGCACGGGATATGCATCACTGTCACATCTGCGGCAACTGCCGGTCGATGTGTTGAAACTTGATCGCGCGTTTGCAACCGGGATCGGGCGCGACGCCCGCGACGAGGCGGTGGTGCAGGCACTCATGGCGCTGGGCCAGGGCTTAAACCTTATGGTCATCGTTGAGGGGATCGAGGAGGCCGCCCAACTGGAATGGCTACGCCTGGTCGGGTGCCACTACGTCCAGGGCTACCTGATCAGCGCGCCGGTGACCAGAGTGGACGTGGTCCAACTCCTGACGGCGGCGTACTGAGCAGCATCACAGCATTCGTCAGTATTTTGTAACGATCTCATTCAGATGAAGGATAGAAATTACCATAGTTCCAGTGTATAATAATGTAGAAAGTTGCATGCCTTGCAACCAGATTTCCAGCCAAAATTTCGCACACCTGTTCGCCTTCGTTTGTAAAAAGTTTTTCTCTAGACCCGAGGTGCCGCTATGCCCCCCCGTCACCTGCAGACGTTCGCCACGCTGTTCACCATCCTGCTGGCTTCTGCCCTGTTTATCCCCGCGATCCATCAGGCGACCGCCCGTCCACCCACCGCCGATTTTGCCGCCACTTACACGCCGCGTGCAGCCGCCGCACGGGTTGCCGCAGCCCAGGCATCCCAGGCCGCACTTCGCCGGGAATACCGCGCAAACGCCCAAAACCCGTTTCTTCCGTCCGTCCCCACGGTCTTCTTTCCGCAGACCGGGCACCATCTAAGCAACCGCTCCGGCTTTCTGGATTTCTGGCGGGCCAACGGGCAGGTGCTGATCTTTGGCTACCCCGTCAGCGAAGAGATTGTCGAGGATGGCCGCATTGTGCAATATTTCGAGCGCGCCCGGTTTGAGTACAACCCGGACCTGGCCGGTACACCCGGGCAGGTACAACTGGGCCTGATCGGGCGCGAGTTGACGGCGGGACGCGATTTCCCAGGTATCCCCGATCCGCAGAATGGGGTACGCTACTTCCCCGAAACCGGGCATGCCCTCTGGGGCGAGTTTCGCGGCTACTGGGAGCAGCGCGGTGGCCTGGCGTTGTTTGGCTTCCCCATCAGCGAGGAGTTTGAGGAAGACGGGCGCATTGTGCAATACTTTGAGCGAGCCCGCTTTGAGTATCACCCCGAGGACATGGCGCAGTTCTACCGCAACGCGGAGCAGTACAACGGCATTGCGCTAGACACCCTGCGCGAGGTCATGCTGACCGACATCGGACGGCGGGTCGCCCACATGCGCGGGGTCAATGTCGCCCCGGTCGGGCAACTCCCCGGCACCCCCGTCTGGTCGCCGGCGCTCTGGAATCGCCATATTGCCATCAACCTCTCGACGCAGTGGCTGACCGCCTACGAGGATGGCATGGCGGTCTACCATGCGCCGGTTGCCACCGGCCGCGACGGCTTCAACACGCCGGCGGGGAACTTTGCTGTCTACGACAAGCTGCCGATGCAGACGATGCAGGGCTCGGCAGGCGGTGAGAGCTGGTATGTACCCGATATTCCCTGGGTGATGTATGTGGTCGGCGGGGTGGCGCTGCATGGCACCTACTGGCACGACATGTTTGGCAGCGGCGTCCGCATGTCCCATGGCTGTATCAACCTGGACATGGACGATGCTGAGTGGCTCTACGAGTGGGCCGATATCGGCACAACGGTAGAGATTCACTATTGACATTGGGGAGGGGCGTAGCATGCTGCGTCCCTCTATCCTCCGCATTTTCTGTCCCCGGCATTCCCCAGATTATCAACAAGATGAATGATGCGAACTTGCCCTGCTATTGGACAGAGCAAGTTCTCTCGCCGTTTCCCCCTGGCGGCTCCAACTACAGCCTACAGCTTCTGATTGCCACGGGTTACGCGGTGGACGATCAAACTGAGCATTTCACCAGATGAAACACAGACCGTCTGCGGCAGGGCGGAACCGGAACACGCAGCAAACCCGGTGACAACCGTTTATAATAGAGCCGCAACCGGGGGCCAGCCGGCACGCCGGTTTCAGAGTAGACCAGCAGCAAAGGAGCAGGCCAGACCAATGAATCAGCCGACTATCACCACACTACAGCAAGAAAACCAGCATCTCCAGCAGCGCATCGCGGAACTGGAGCGCGAGGCAGTCATTGCCCGCTGCCTCTATGCCAACTTTCCCGAAGGCTTCGTCTTTGTCTTCGATCACGACCTGCGCTATCTCGAAGCAAATGGACTGGCCGCTGCGCGCGGCGGGCTCCACCGGGATAATCTGGTCGGGCGGACCATCTGGGAAGCGCTGCCGGCCGACACCGTAACCCGGATCGAACCGATCTACCGCGCGGCGCTGGCCGGCGATGAAACGCGCATAAATGTCCCCTTTGCCGAGGGTATCTTCGAAATCCATGTGCTACCCGTCCGCAATGATCAAGATAAGATTGTCGCCGGCATGGTCGTGGCCCACGATATCAGCGCGCGCCAGCAGTTGGAACAGCAGTTTCAGCAGAGTCAGGCGATGCTGCAACTGGTCATCGATAATCTGCCCCAGGCGGTCTTCTGGAAGGACCGTGACCTGATCTACCAGGGATGCAACCAGACCTTTGCCACCTTTGCCGGGGTAGGCACACCGGCGCAGATTGTGGGCAAAAGCGACTATGACCTGCCCTGGAAACCGGAAGAAGCTACAGCGTATCGCCAGTATGACCAGCGCATTATGGAGCGGGGTGAGCCGGAATACCATATCATCGAAACGCAGCAGCACGCCGACGGCAAGCAATCCTGGGCCGACACAAATAAAATTCCGCTGCATGATGCCGATGGAGCGGTGATCGGCATCCTGGGCACCTATGAAGATATAACTGAGCGCAAACAGCAAGAAGCCGAACTGCGCCGCTATGCCGCCATTATTGAGCAGACAACGGACGGGATTTCCACAGCCGACGCAGAGGGCAACGTGCTGATGATGAATCCCGCCTTTCAGCGTATGACCGGTCTGGAAGCAAATGACCATATTTCGGCCCACCGCATTGCCGATTTTCACCCGGATTGGGTACTTCAGCATGTGCGCAACGAGGGCATTCCAGCGGCTATGCGTGATGGCGTCTGGAGTAGCGAAACGGCCATCCTGAACCTTGCCGCAAATCAGGAAATCCCCATCTCACAAATCATTATTGCCCACAAGACGGCCGATGGCGACCTCGATTTCCTGTCAACGATGGTACGCGACCTGAGCGAGCGCAAGCGACAGGAAGATGAACTGCGCACCTTTCAGACGCTGGTAGAGCATGCGCCCGATGGTATCACCATTGTTGGACTTGACGGCATACTCACCTATGCAAATCCGGCATTTCAGGAATTGCTGGGCTATGGTGAACAGACTATCGGCATGCATATGATGCAGGTTCGTCCCAAAGAGGGCCACGCCGAAGTAGCTGAGATTATGCGCCAACTCCACGAGTATGGTGTATGGCGTGGCCGACAGGTATATCAGCGGAAGGACGGCAGCAGGCTGACGGCACAGGTTGCGGCATTTATGATTTATGATGAACAGGGACAGACACGAGCGTTGATGGGTATTCATCGGGATATTACCGAGCAGGAGCGTCAGTTGCAAGAGCACGAAGCACTGCAACACCAACTGATTAAAGCCCAACAGACGGCTATCCGCGAGTTGTCCTCGCCACTCCTACCGCTCACCGATACGGTGGTAGCATTGCCGCTGATTGGCAGCATCGACAGCAACCGTGCGCAGCAAATAACGGAAACGCTGCTCGAAGGCATTGCTCAGCAGGGCGCGACCATTGCGCTGGTCGATATTACCGGGGTCAGCATGGTTGACACCCAGGTTGCCCACGCACTTATACAGGCCGCGCGTGCGGTCAGACTTCTGGGGGCGCAGATGATCCTGACCGGAATTAAGCCAGATATTGCGCAGACGATTATCCATCTCGGTGTGGAATTAGAAGGTATCATCACCTATAGTACCCTGCAAGCCGGCATTGCTGCCGTACTCGATCCCACTAATGGAAAAGTTTAGCCATGAGTCACCGCCTGCAACTTGCGCATATTGAACAGGCCATGCAGATTATCGATCCCGTGTTCCTGCACACGCCGCAGTACCGGGCCGAGGCACTCGAACCGATCCTGGGGTGCCGCCTCCTGGTCAAGATCGAAACGCTCAACCCGATCCGCTCATTCAAGGGGCGCGGCGCATCCTACCTGATCGCGCAGATGCCGGCACAGACAACCCTGGTGTGCGCCAGCGCGGGCAACTTCGGGCAGGCCATGGCCTACGCCTGCCGGGCCGGCGGGCTGCGGCTGATTGTGTACGCCGGCGTTCATGCCAACCCGCTCAAGGTTGAGCGCATGCGGGCGCTGGGAGCGGACGTGCGCCTGCAGGGTGCGGACTTCGACGCGGCCAAATCTGCGGCAAAACAGTTCGCAGTTGAGACTGGTCTGCAGATGGTTGAGGATAGTCTGGAACCGGCAACCGGCGAAGGCGCGGGCACAATTGGGATCGAACTGCTGCGCTGGCCTGAACCGATTGATGCGCTGCTGGTGGCGCTGGGCAATGGCGCACTGCTTACCGGCATCGGGCGCTGGGTGAAAACGCATGCTCCGCACACAACGATGATCGGCGTGGCGGCTCAGGGTGCCCCGGCCATGGTCGACTCCTGGCGCGCGGGGCGCATCATCGAACATGCCCAGATCAACACCATCGCCGACGGTATTGGCGTACGCATCCCGGTCCCGGAAGCAGTCGCCGATATGATGGGAACGGTTGACGATGCGCTACTCGTTTCAGACGAGAGCATCCTGGCGGCAATGAAACTGCTGCACCAGCATCTCGGCCTGGTCGTGGAACCATCCGGCGCGGTGGGAGTGGCTGCCCTGCTTGAGCAACCCGGGCGGTTTAAGGATCGCCTGGTTGCAACGGTCATCTGTGGCGGCAATCTAACGCCGGAGCAGATGCGCACATGGTTGGGGTAGCCCCTGACCGCACAACAACAGCGCAATTCCTTCTTCTACCAGCGCGGGCGGGCGCAGAGCAGCGGAACAAACTGGCCACTCTACACCCGTGAACGTTCCGGAAGGGACACGCAGCAGCGCGTCCGCGGCACGGCCTACAACAGCCGGAAGTGCAGGATACCCCAGCGGAGATAGCCCTTGTTCCCGGCCTCAACCCAGTGGCTCAAACCCTTGAGCATGTTGTCAACATAGTCTTTGGAGACCACGCCGGTCATCTCATCGTAGCGCTGCTCCAGTTCGGCACGGACCCGGCTATAGTGCTTCACCAGATGCTCCGAGAGATCAATCACCTGCACCTCCTCGAAGCCCAGGTCATGCGCAACCTTGTGGTAGAAGGCATATGAGCCCAGGCTGTCCAGGTGGATGCGATTCAGCACCGGCTGAAGCACACCCTCCGGGCAGTCATCACTCTGCATCGGGTCGGTGAAGATAAAATCGCCGCCATGCTTGAGCACCCGGCGCACCTCTTCAAACACCCGGCGGCGATCACCGCTATGCAGAATAGCATCCTGCGACCATGCGAGATCGAACTGCGATTCCTCGTAGGGAATCTCCTCAAAACTCCCATCGGTGACTTCGATCAGGTGTGACAAATTCTGCGCGTCATTTAACTGGCGATTGCGCATATTCTGCGTCTCGCTCAGGTTCAGACAGGCCACCCGGCAGCCGAACTGCTTTGCCAGATAGCGAGCGGCACCACCATACCCGGCCCCGATATCCATCGCATACCGATCGGCATTGATCTGCCCCAACGCCTGCACCATGCGCTGGACCGTGCGCTGGCTGGCGTCATAGATCGGCTCATCCGGACTGGTATAAATGCCGACATGAATATCCTCGCCTCCCCAGATCGTGGCATAAAAGCGATCAGCATCGGAACTGTTGTAGTAGGTCTGGGCCGTCTTTACCACCTCAGAGTAGTGACTGCTCGCGCTGGCCGGATCGCCGGCCTGATACTCCTTATCGGCGACATGGATAAAGAAATCCGGGTCGGCTTCGTGATAGGTCTCCTGAAAATCCCCGTAGGTCTTGACCCGCTGGAACCCAACCTGCCTCATCAAATCCTGCATATAGTGCTTACGCAGGGGAAACATATTCAGATGGAAGACCGAGCGGTCAGGGAATTCATACCGGAAGCGGGCCAGACCTTCATCCAGATGTTCCGGCTGCGCCTTCACATTCTCCCCACAGTAGTAATATGTATGGCTGGGCTTGCGATCATGGTCCATCAGCGCATCATAGTTCCGCTGATCCAGAATAAGAATGCCATCGTAGCGCAGCGCCGCGTAAAACTCGGCCAGGCAGCGGCGGCGGTCCTGTTCGGAGAAAAGATGCGTAAAGGAGTTTCCGAGGCAGACAATCGCGTCATACTTGCCCCGAATATCCCGGTTGAGCCAGCGCCAGTCGGAATGCACCGTCCGCAAAATATAGCCATGCCGCTTGGCATTTTCAAAGGCTTTCGCCAGCATGGTCGGACTGCCGTCCAGACTGGTCACCTCGAACCCGGCTTTCAGCAGTTGCACGGAGTGGAACCCGGTTCCCGTAGCAACATCCAGCACCTTGCGCGCACCATGTTCCTTTAAGACCCGGATGAAAAAATCACCTTCGCTTGATGCGCGGCCATCCCAGTCGATCAAAGCATCCCACTTCTCGACAAACGTATGCACGTACTCGAGTTGGTAATGGTCGGTCTTGCGGTCCTTCAGGGGATCTGGCCCGTACACCTGTTTATCCAGCATGGTCATGAGTGTTCTCCTTTTCTACGCGTTCTACGAATTTCGGTCGGCCGTAGATACAGATGCTATCAGCCATCTGGTACAACCTGGCACAAGAAATCTTCTGAGATGGTAGAATCTCGTTCTACAGCATTACCACCGCGAACGGTTTTCCACATACTCAGAAGATTTCAGAAGTTGTGCATTTTGTCGGGCAACTTCGTTGTTTCCAGTGTTAAACCTCCTTTGGAACTGGTGGCAAATCCCCGCAACCGCTCTGCAACAACATTCCTCACTGCAGGAGTAGCCGCCAAACCAGGATGTTGCAAGAGGAATCTCGGCAGAACCAACTGTACCTGCTATTCGCAAAATATGCAAACGCGTGATCATGCAGCAACTGATGGCGCTCAAGCAACGCGATCCCATTAGCAAAGGATATTCCGGGATAGTGCTGCCGCATTATCCTATTTTTTACATAATTGTTTAAAAGTATCTCTTTGTCAGATAAACAAAGTAGTATACAATGTCTCTTCTCAGGGCTCACGAATCTGCAAACTCAGCAGCGTAATCATACCCCCCAGCAGAATAATGCTTGCTGATGCCATCCGCAGGCTTACCAGTTCGGCCAACCCGCCGATAGTGGCCGGACCCAGCAGCATGCCCACATAACTGACAACCGTGATCTGCGAGCTTACCTGCCCCGTCCGCTCCCCGGCGCTATCCCCGGCCAGCGAGAAGATCACCGGCACGATATTTGCCAGCGCCAGCCCGACGACCAGTATCCCGACCAGTGTCACCAGGGGCAGGCCGGTCCCCAGCGCCACCAGCATACCCAAGGAGATAGAACAGAGAACAGAGAAGCAGAGAATAGCACGGCGCATACGTCTTCAGCGGGGCATCTCTTCGTTCTTGCCAGGTGGAATGTTTCATCCGGCCATCACTGATCAGGAGTCCCGGCTTCAGCCGGATCGGGCGTTCCCGGCAGTAGGCCGCTGTCCCGGCAGGTATTCCACCGGCGAATGAACGTTGAAGTGTTAATCCGGCCATCACTGAACGGGAGTCCCGGCTTCAGCCGGATCGGGCGTTCCCGGCAGTAGGCCGCTGTCCCGGCAGGTATTCCACCGGCGAATGAACGTTGAAGTGTTAATCCAGACAGCGCGGGACGAGTGCGGGGCGGCGGTGCATCCAATTCCCACACCGTGACACTGGCATCAAGCTCAAGCCGGCCCAGGGCGCGCGCCACCGACACCCGATGATGCCCATCCCGCACGAAGTAGTCCGCGCCAACGCGGATCAGTTCAACCGGCGGCAGAGCAACCCCGCTGAGGAGCGCACACGCAACGCTGCGCCAACGTTTGCCATTCGTGTGCCGCAGCGGGCGAAACGCTGCATCGAATTCATGGCTGCGTTCCTCACTACCACGGATCTGCTCAATTGGCACGGTCTGGTAGCCCACGAAGCGCCGGCTGCCCACCGGGTGCGACACCACAACCTGTTTGAGATCGAGCAGATGCTGCGGGCGTCCACGTAACCCGGTCCAGATCCGGTCTAGCCAGGCCCGGCGCTGTGTCGCTGCATACACACTCGCCGCATCAAGCGTTCCCCATGTCAGATGCATCACGGCTCCTCCTTGCCGGTCAGGTTGATCCTTACCGGCATAAGCGTAGCGTGAGCACCCGATTTTGACATCGTGGAGACTACAGATTATGGCTGATGCACGCCTGCTAGATCGGCGCAGGCAACTACATAGATAGTGCGGGCATGCTGCTGATGGAGTAGAACCGGGGAAGGTTTAATCCGAGGGAACCAGACCCTGCGCAACTGCGTAGGCCGCCGCCTGCGCCCGCGAAGAAGCTCCGAGCTTGCCGAGAATGTTGCCGACATGAATCTCGGCGGTACGTTCGGCAATGACCAGTTCCTCGGCAATTGCACGGTTGCTGAAGCCACGGGCCAGCAGGGCAATCACCTGCCGCTCACGGGGCGTGAGTCGTACGCCGTTGCTATCGTGGGTTGCTGCCGGGGATGCGGTTGCCGCTACACGTGCAGTGATTGCCTGGGCCTCCAGCAGCGCCTGTTCAAGCGGCAGCGTGTGCCCGGTTGTCCATGCGGCTTCCCAGGCATGTGGATCAAGCCGAGGCCGCGCATGGGCTATGGCAGCCGCGTAGTCACTTTGATGGATCGGGCGCAGCGGCGCGTGCAACTTCTCGCGCAGGGCGGCGGCGACACCAGACAGCCGCGCGGCGCAGGCGGGATCATCATGGTATGCGGCAAGCGCGGCCATGCCTTCGAAGCCCATCGCCAGGAAGTGCCGACCACCAAGTTCGTGAAACAGGGCCAGGCTTTCGTACAGGTAGGCCGCCGCGGCCGCACGGTTGCCCCGGGCCAGTTCCAGCCGCCCACACTCCAGCACCGCCTCGCCCTGGCCCCAGATCGCGTTGAGACTCGCGAACTGTTGTCGGCTCTCCCGATAGTAGACTTCGGCCTGAGCCGGATCGCCGCGCGCGTGGGCCACCCGGCCCAGGTTGAGGCGCGCGGTGGTGCCCTCCTTGGTCACACCCCAGTTCTGCGCCAGCGTTAACGCTTCGCCAAAGCAGGCTTCAGCCCAGTCAAGATCGCCCTGGTCAAGCGCCACATCGCCCAGGCTAAACAACGACCAGATAATGCCCCAGTCGGCCTGAGTACGGCGGAACAGTGCCAGACTCTGCTGTTCCAGATCTTCCGCCCTGGCATAGTCACCCCGATCACGGGCGGTACGCCCCAGAAAGAGCATTGCCGCAGCCACGCCCTGCTGATTGTTGAGGCTGCGATGCAGTTCCACCGCCTCTTCCAGAAAAGTATTGGCCCATGTCAGGTCGCCCTGCAGTTCGGCGAGCTTCCCGCTGATGCTGAGCGCGCAGGCCAGCACACTGAGCGTCATCGCCCCGCGCATGGTGAGCACGGTTTCGATCCATTTGCGCCCATCGGCATGGTACCCGCGAACAGCCCAGAAATGCCATAACCGCTCAGAAATGCGCATGCCGATCTCAACCGGGCTGAGCGGTGTGTCGCCGTTCGACGAATCCGGCTGCATATCCGACGACTCGAGCGACCAGGCCAGTGCCGCGCGCAGGTTATCATAGTCGCTGTCCAGGCGGCGCAACCAGCGTTCCTGCTCCGGTCCCCACAGCCGGGGTTCCGCCTGGTTCACCAGATCAAGCAGGAAGCGGGCGTGGCGACAGCGGATCGCGCCGATTGCGTCATGGGCCTGGAGTTGTTCCAGGGCATACTCGCGCATCAGTTCCAGCATCCCAAAGCGCGGCTCATCACCATCGCGATCAAGCTGGTGAAGCAGGCTTTTCTCCAGCAGCGATTCAATCAAGGCGAGGGTCGCTAGCTCTGCCGCAGAGGGATCATGGGCGTCCACCAGCGCCGCGCACAAACTGGTAGACTCCGTAGCAACCGCTGTCGCCGCCGCCAGGGTGAAGCCACCCACGAACACACCCAGCCGCGCATACAGACGTTGCTCCTGGCCGGTCAGCAGAGCATAACTCCACGCGATGGTAGCGCGTAGCGTTTGCTGGCGCGCCGGCAGATCACGCGGGCCGCCGGTCAGCACCTGGAAGCGGTTCTCCAGGCGCGCCAGCAGCACCTGGGGCGAAAAGACGCGGATGCGGGCCGCCGCCAGTTCGAGCGCCAGCGGTAGCCCATCAAGGCAGTGACAGATGCGCGCAACCGTTGCAGCATTCGCAGCGCTCAGGCTAAAATCGGGACGCACCGCGCGGGCAGAGCGCACAAACAACGCAACAGACGCAACCTGGGCCAGAGTATCCAGCGGCGGCAGATGTTTGAGATCAGGCAATGCCGGCGACGACACGGCAAATTCGTGCTCACCCCGCACCCGTAGCAGCGCCCGACTGGTCACCAGCAGCTTGAGCCGGGGGCAGGCGGCAAGCAACTCCGCGATGACCGGCGCGGCCGCGACAACCTGCTCGAAGTTGTCGAGCAGCAGGAGCAGATGCAGGTCGCGCAATGCATCGGAGAGATGCTCGATTGGGTTAACCCCACTCGCTTCGCGCAGCCCCAGCGCATGGGCCATGGTACTGGCAACCAGATCAGGATCGCTGACGGCGGCGAGAGCAACCATTGCAACGCCATCGGCAAAATCATTTGCAAGCCTGGGAGCAGCTTCCAGCGCGACGCGCGTCTTACCCACGCCACCCGGGCCAGTCAGGGTGACAAGCCGCACATCTGGGTGGCGCAGAGCCGTGCATACGGCAGCCGTTTCTGCCTCACGCCCGATCAGGGGAGTTGGTGGTATGGGCAACCGGGTAGCACGTTGGTCAAACCCAGATGATGGACCAGACATCTCTGGTTGTCCTTCCTGCCGCTTAACCTATACAGAAACACACACGAAAAACTGTGCGTTTTCGTATGCCATACGTGTGACACGAGAGCGGATTCACCCCGATTCCGGCGCATTATACCACACGGCATCAGCGTAACCGGAGGTAGGACTACGACGGATGCGCGGGAGGCCGGGCCGGCAATTGTTGAGAATTTTGCGCAAAAAGTGCTATACTGAGCACAATCCGTATCCCGTAGTCGCTATGCCACCTTGCGCTATTCATCCTACGACACGATATCATACGCAACGCGCAGTCGCTAGTACATCGGAGGATCTGCACCATGGGCCCATCAACAGGACAACCGCAGCGCTGGACCGTGGCCGACCTGGAGTTGATGCCTGCCGACGGCACGGTCTACGAGCTGATCAATGGCGAGTTGTTTACTTCACAACCGCCGACCTGGGAGCATCAGCATGCCTGTAGCCTGATCTTTATGGAGCTACAGCGCTGGTCGTACACGCATCCCAACGGTGAAGCGCGTATGACTCCCGATCTCTTATTCAGCAAGTTTGACAATGTCCTGCCGGATGTCATCTGGATCAGTGCCAGGCGGATGGCGCTGCTCTGGGATGGCGCGGGACATCTCTGCGGCGCGCCGGAACTGGTGGTTGAGGTGCTCTCACCCGGCCCGGAGAATGAGCAGCGCGACCGGGAGGCCAAACGACGACTCTACGCGGCACAGGGCGTACAGGAGTATTGGATCGCCGACTGGCATACGCAGCAGGTGACGATCTACCGGCGGGATCAGGCCCGGCTTCTGCCGACCGCGCTGTTGCACGCCACGGATACAGTAACTTCGCCACTCTTGCCGGGCTTTGCCTGCCCGGTTAGACATCTATTTCAGCGCAGATAGGACCAGCTTTTGTCTGGTTCCAATACCAGTACTACTCATCGGTCTCCGGCCAGGTGTAAACAACCTGATTTTCACTCAGGTCTACGGCATAGACTCGCTGGAAGGTTAGCCAGGCCATGTCTGCTTCCCAGGCAATCCCCTGGCAGAGAGCCACCCCATCACGCGGGGCAAACTGCATTGAACGGCTACGCGTTCCGTCAGCCAGGTTGAGCGTTTCCAGTTGAAGCTGATGGGGGAGTTGCTGCGCCAGCGCAAAGCCGTCCGGCACCAGATGCCCGGTCCAATCACCCGCTCCGAGCGCCGCCTCCCGCCACCGTGTAGCCTGCAGCGGATAGCGCCAGCGCCGTTCACCCAGAGCCGCATCCAATCCCCAGAGTTCCACCGACTGCCGATCATCCAGTGCCACGGCTGCGACCAGCAGATGAGCGTCACGCGCCGCCAACGGTCGGATACCATACTCCTGACCCCGGATGAGCCGGCGGGGATGCCCATCCTGCAGATCCAGCGCGGTTAATCCGTCGGGCACGCTGACATAGAGCGCCGTATCCGTCAGCAGCGTCTGTCGCCCCTGGAATGATACCGGCTGCGGATCTTCCAGCAAGCTGCTCCAGACCGGCGTACCCATTGTAGCATCAACCCGCTGCACACAGCGGTTGAAGCCCTTTCCCGCGCCATCCGCCAGCAGGTAGAGCGCCCGGTTATCCGGCGCAACCAGTAGAGTTGCAAACGGAAGATCTGCAGCATCACCGGATCGCGCTGCCAGCCCGGCGCACGCCGGCACGCTCCGCTGCACCAGCGTTCCATCTGCCGCGTCGAACAGTTCCAGCACACTGCCGGCCGGATCAGTCGGCTGATACCGCAGGGTCGCAATTTGGTCGCCAATCACGCGCAACTGGCGCGGCGTGCCGGTTAGCCGCTGGGTCCAGGCATCCAGACCGTTGGCGGCAACGATGCTCTGCAGCGTTCCATCACGGGTCAGCGCAACCAGGTAGTCGTCCACAAGCTGCAGACAGTCGGGGCAGTCGGGGGGCAGGGTATCAGCAAGCGCCGCCTCCCAGACAATTCGCCCGCCGGCACGGTCAAGCGCCAGCAGGCGCGTCTCGTCAAGCAGGTAGATCAATGCCGGACCGGGGATAACCTGGGGGTGCATACCGAACATTTTCAGAGCCGGACTCTCCCAGCGCACCGTGCCATCACCTCCGGCGAGATAGATCAGGCGGGTCATGTCTTCCACCAGGTTCTGGGTGAAGAGCAGCAGATCCGGCGTCACACCAGCCTGATCCCCCGGACCCGGCAGCGGAACGGCTGCGCTATACACACTCTGATGAAGGGTCGCAACAGAGCGCACCGCAACAGATACGTCGCCGGGTGTTGGCGGGATTGCAGTGACCGGCGTTGCAGTCATGAGCGGCAGCATCGTTGTCGGTTGCGCTATCCGGCGCACACCACCTACCAGCGTTCGGCTCATCTCCAGCAGCAGGAGCAGACTTACACTTATCAGGAGAACGATGATCAAGCGATAGCGGTTCATAGAATGTTGCTCCTATCAATATTCACGCAGGTATGTCGTACGCATCCGGGTAATGCTAACCTTTCTTTAATTATACTCTTTCGTATTAAGGCAGAATTACCCACGCCGTTGCGTGTTACAATAGTCACAGCCATGAGTGTTGAAACCATCCCACAGCCGAGGGCCGCGCATGCCCCCCACTGGTCGCCGCTGGCGCTGGCCCTGATCATCGACTGGTTCCTGGGTGAACCGCCCGATACGCTGCACCCGGTCGTCTGGTTTGGGCGGCTGGTGACGGCCATGGAACAGCGCGCGCCCCAGGCACAACCCGACCGCGAACTGCTCTATGGCGCAAAGATAGTGGGGATGGGCGTCCTGACGGCGGCGCTCTCCGGTTATGCGGTTGAGCGCATCGTGGAACGCACCGCCGTAAGCCGGGGCGGGCATCCTCACGGCGGCGCCCTGCTGCTGATGGCGGGTATGCTGAAGACGACCTTTGCATGGCGGGCACTGCTGCGCGCGGGAGCCGAAGTGCGCCAGGCACTCGAGTGCGAACAGACCGACACGGCCCGGCAGGCGCTGCAAGCCCTGGTCAGCCGGGATACCACCGGGCTGGATGCAGCGCTGCTGGCAGCGGCGGCAATTGAGTCGCTGGCGGAGAATGCCGGCGACGCCTTTGTTGCGCCGCTCCTCTACTACCAGCTCTTCGGGCTGCCGGGAGCGTGTGCCTACCGCGCCGTCAACACGCTCGACTCGATGCTGGGCTATCACGGGCGCTACGAGTTCCTGGGCAAGGTGCCGGCGCGCTTCGATGATCTGGTCAACTGGCTCCCGGCCCGCCTGACCGCGCTGGCAATTGTCGGGGCGGCTGCCCTGCTGGAGGCCGATCCGCAGCGCGCCTGGCAGGTGCTGTGGCAGGATCATGGCAAAACGGCCAGTCCGAACGCCGGCTACCCGATGAGCGCCATGGCGGGCGCGCTCGACATCTCTCTGGAGAAGGTCGGCCACTACCGCCTGAATGCCGCCGGGCGCCCGCCCACACCCGCCGATATCCAGCGTGCCGGCCGCATCGTCTCGCTGGCGCTAGTGCTGGTGGTTGCGTTTGGGGCCGCCCTGCGCCGCGTGATGCATCGGGGCAGGTGAGCTTATCCGGATGGTGAACTTATTCGGATATGGCATGTCCCGGAGTCCCGGCTGATGAACGTTGAGAAAGTAACCCGGATATGCCATCCCGGAATCCCGGCTTTAGCCGGTTAAACGCCTGCCGGGACAGCGGCATACTGCCAGGAACGCCTGGTCCGGCTGAATCCGGGACTCCTGAAGATTAAGATCCAGATTACATGTTCAAATTCAAAAATACGCAGGAACACTGCGCTACAAAGAGAGTATTTCATATGCCAATTCAGCCACGTCCCGAGATTGAACAGATATCACCAATTCCGCATGGCGGCTTCACCAGCGCACATGCGGACGGCAACCTGCTTGACTTTAGCGCCAATATCAACCCCGCCGGCCCCTCGCCACATGTCTGGGAGGCCATGCGCGCAGTTCCGCTGGCGCAGCATCCCGATCCGTATGCCACGCCGTTGCGCCAGGCACTGGCAACCGCCAACGGCGTCAACCCGGAGGCGCTGCTGATCGGCAATGGCGCGGCGGACCTGATCTACCAGATTGCCGTGGCCTACCTGCGCCCCGCTGACCGGGTGCTGATCGTCGGGCCAACTTTTGGTGAGTATGCGGCAGCGGCGGCGCTGATGGGCGCGGACATCCGGACATTCGATACCCATGCCGCGAATGATTTTGAACTCGATGGGGAGGAGCTGCTGCGCTATGCACGCAACATTCAACCACGGCTGCTCTTCCTCTGCAATCCCAACAACCCGACCGGCAGCTACCAGGACCGGGAGTTGGTCGCGTGCCTGCTGGAGAGCTGCCCCGAGACTCTGCTGATCCTGGACGAGGCGTTCATCCGCTTTGTGGCCTTTGCCTGGCCCACGGTTGACCTGCTGGATCGGGGCAACCTCCTGATCCTGCGCTCAATGACCAAAGATTACGCGCTGACCGGCCTGCGGGTGGGGTATGCGCTGGCGCATCCCGACATCATCGCGGCCCTGGCGAAGGTACAACCGCCCTGGAGCGTCAATGCGCTGGCGCAGGCGGCCGCGCTGGCCGCCCTCGCGGATGAGGAGCATCTGCGGATGTCGCTGACAGCGCTGGCCCACGAAAAAGCGGTCCTGGTGCATGACCTGACGCAGATCAGTATGTGGCCGCTACCCTCGCGGGTTCACTTCTTCCTGCTGCCCGTGCCGTCGGCGGTTGCGTGGACGCAGCAACTGCGGGAACAGAACATCCTGGTGCGCGACTGCAGCTCGTTTGAATTGCCCACGTTTATTCGCATTGCGCCCCGCCAGGCAGCGGAGAATACCCGCCTGGTTGCGGCGCTGGCCCAGATTGGGGGGAGGCTATGCGGGGTCAGGTGCTGATGGTCCAGGGGACCATGTCGTCGGTGGGGAAGAGTCTGGTTGTGGCTGCGCTCTGCCGCCTGTTCCGGCAGGATGGCCTGCGCGTGGCCCCCTTCAAAGCGCAGAATATGGCGCTCAACTCGTTTGTCACCCGCGACGGACGCGAGATCGGGCGGGCGCAGGCGATGCAGGCCGCCGCTGCCGGCGTCGATATCACCGCTGAGATGAATCCCATCCTGATCAAGCCGGAGGCCGACTCCTTCGCGCAGGTGGTGGTGCTGGGCCGGCCCTGGGCGCGTCTCCCGGCGGGCGAGTATATGCGCCGGCGGGGGGAACTCTGGCAGGTTGTTACTGAAGCGCTCGACAGCCTGCGCGCACAGTATGATCTGGTCATCATTGAAGGCGCGGGCAGCCCGGTTGAACTCAACCTGCGGCAGAGCGAACTGGTGAATATGGCGATTGCTGCCTATGCGCAGGCTCCAGTGCTGCTGGTGGGCGATATTGACCGGGGCGGGATTTTTGCGCAACTGCTGGGCACGCTCATACTGCTGGAGGAGGCGGAGCGGGCACTGGTCAGGGGATTGATCGTCAACAAGTTTCGCGGCGACCGGCAGCTCTTCGCCGACGGAACCGCAATCCTGGAGCAGCGCGGCGGCGTGCCGGTCATCGGTGTGCTGCCCTTCCTGCGCGACCTGCGCCTCCCGGATGAGGACTCCGTCGCCCTGGACGACCGCCGGCATACCCCTCCCGAACGCCAATCGGCGAGCGACAACACGCTAGATATTGCGGTGATCCGGTTGCCGCATATCAGCAACTTTGACGATTTTGATCCGCTGATGGCCGAGGCCGACACCCACGTACGCTTTGTGGAGCGCGCCGAAGATCTGGGCCAACCGGATCTGCTGATCTTGCCGGGAACCAAGACCACCATTGCCGATCTCTGTTTCCTGCAAGAGTGCGGCCTGGCCGCCCGCATCGGCGAACTGGCACGCAACGGCACGCCCACGCTAGGCATCTGCGGGGGCTATCAGATGCTGGGGCGGGCCATCCGCGATCCAACCGGCGTCGAGTCAAGCATGCCGGAACTGGCCGGGCTGGGGCTGCTGCCTGTGGTGACTACCTTCGAGGATACCAAGCAGACCGTGCGCGCCCAGGGGCAGATCATTGCCGACCGGGGGCTCTTTGCCACGGCCAATCAACTCCCTCTTTCCGGCTACGAAATCCATATGGGACGGACGCTGCTGGACGCGGGGAGCATGCCGCTGGTGCAGGTAACGGCCCGGCGCGAGGTCGCCGTTGCGGATAGCGATGGCGCGGTAACAACCGACGGCTGGATTGCCGGAACCTACTTCCACGGCCTGTTTGACCATGATGCGCTACGCCACACCATGCTGGGCAACCTGGCCGCGCGCAAAGGCCGGAGCCGTACGCCGTCGGCGGTGCGCTTTGACCGCGAAGCCGCCTACGATCAACTGGCGGATGCGGCCCGGATGTATCTCGATCTTGCAACGCTGTACGAGATTCTGAAGTAGTAGCTTGGTGTAAGACAATGACAGCTACTACCAGAACTTCCCGCCGTTATGCCCATGAATATGCACCAGGAAAGAAAAGATGCGCGCTAGCCGCAGATGCGCGTAAGGAGCATACATAATGGGTTACATCCATGTCATACGTACCTTGCTGCTGATTCTGGCTCTCAGCCTCGCGCTAACAGGATGTGCTGCACCTTTCGGGTGGGGTGCAGCCCCCGCCCCAACGACCAGCCCGACTATGTCCGGCACGGCTCAATCCCGGGCAACCACAACCCTGGTTCCCTCTCCTACTCTGCCCGCTGTGGACCCGGCCACTCCGTTACCGACGCCGTTCCCCGTGACCACCGCGGTCCCCGGCACCTCCCAGCGGTTCGCCATCACCCAATCACCCGGTGACCAGACTGATATCTACCTGGTTCATATCGACAGTGCGGACGTGATCAATCTCACCAATAATTCGGTTTCTGACTTTGGGATTTCCTGGTCGCCGGACGGCACCCGGATTGCCTTCGCTTCCACGCGCGACGACAATGCCGATATCTATGTCATGCAGGCCGATGGTACCCGGCGGCAGAGACTGACCCATCGCCCGGAAAGCGACTTCGCCCCAGTCTGGTCACCTGATGGTAAACGGATTGCGTTTCATCAGCGGCTTTCCAGAGCGGTCAGAACCATCTATGTGATGATGGCGGATGGAAGTAACCTGACCCGGCTGGCCGACGGCATCCGCCCGGCCTGGTCCCCCGACGGCACCCACCTGATCTTCTCTGACAGCATACAGAGTGATGCCGAAATTCATCTGATCAATGCCGATGGCAGTGACGAACGCTACCTGGTCAACGGCAACCGACCCTCATGGTCCCCCGATGGCACCCGCATCCTCTTTGATTATAACGCGCAGGTCTATACCATTAATATCAATGGCACGGATCTGACCGCCCTGGCGGACGGGATTGAGCCGATCTGGTCGCCCGATGGCACACAGATTGCGCTGGTCTCGTCTACCCATACAAGTCGCGCTCTGGCCATTATGGATGCCGATGGCACGAATCTGCGAGACCTGGCCGCCGGCGAAGCAAGCGCACCCCAATGGTCACCCGACGGCCGGATGATTGCCTTCCGGCGCAACGCGGGCATCGGTATCGGCGGGGGTGGTATTATGATTGTTCGGGTGGATGATGGCACCGAGCATAGCCTGGGACGTTACGGCCTGGGGCGCATTTTCGCGTTTGCCTGGGAGCCGTGAGCAACGATGTCGCTCCAGCGTCTGGGTACATATTAAACATTCTTCCAACCGAAATACAAATCGGATTGTATCAATCACTCCCAGTTACGATCATATTGGCCGTAGATGCGGGTGGCAACTCGTACACTGACTGACCGGGCAGCGAATAGGGCAGCGTAGATGCGATGAGCCGGGTGGCGGTGGCGGCATCAACGGCCCCCGAGAACCACCAGCCCTGCCCATAGTCACACTTGAGCAGTCTAAGCTGGGCAACCTGTTCGGTGGTCTCGGCACCTTCGGCGATAGCGTCTATGTTCAGCGAGCGCACCAGCGCCAGGATTGCCTGGATAATCTCGACATTCTCGCCATTCTTACCGATGCGGCTGACAAAGGAGCGGTCAATCTTCAGGGTGTTGATGGGAAACCGCTGCAGGTAACTCAACGAGGAATAGCCCGTACCAAAATCATCAATGGACAACTGCACCCCCAGGTCACGCAGTTTCTGGAGCCGGGTGATTGTGGCCTCGCCATGCTCCATAATCACACTCTCAGTAATTTCGACTTTGAGATAGCACGCCTCCAGGCCCGTCTCCCAGAGGGTCTGCCGGATCTGCTCGACCAGGTTCGGCTGCGCAAACTGCCGCCCGGAAATATTCACACTAATCGTCAGGGGGAGCGCCGCCGCAAACTGAATCTGCCACGCGCGCAACTGGTAGCATGCCTCACGCAATACCCAGTGCCCGATTGGAATGATCAGGCCGGTTTCCTCGGCGATCGGGATAAACTCATGCGGCGGAATAAACCCACGCTGCGGATGCTCCCAGCGTACCAGCGCTTCAAACCCGGCGATGCGCCCGGTCTCCAGCGCAACGATGGGCTGATAGTAAACATGAAACTCGCGCCGGGCGATCGCCCGGCGCAGATCACCTTCCATCTGCAGCCGTTCCAGCACGCGCGCCCGCATTGACGTATCAAACACGGCATGACAGGCTTTCCCCAGGGCTTTCGCATGATACATCGCCGTATCGGCATCCCGGAGAATATCCTCAGTCTGTTCATATCCGGCACTGCCCAGAGCAATGCCAATGCTGGCCGAGGTAACCACCTCCTGTCCCTGGAGCTCGAGTGGCACGCGCAACTCACTCTGGATGCGCCCGGCCACCCGCGTGGCATCATCCGAATCGGTAATGCCTTCCAGCAAGATGGTAAACTCATCGCCGCTAAGGCGGGCAACGGTATCACGCGTTTGCAAACAGCGCTCCAGTCGCCGCGCGAATGCGACCAGCAGTTGATCACCGGCAGTATGCCCCAGGCTGTCATTAATCAGCTTAAAGCGATCAATGTCCAGGAAGAGTACCGCAAATTGATACTCCTGCGTCTGACGCGCCTGCGCCATCGCCCGCTCCAGGCGATCCAGGAAGAGTGCCCGGTTGGGCAGGCCCGTTAACCCATCATAGAGCGCACCGTGAAGCAACTGCGCTTCCGCCAGCTTCCGATCCGTGATATCCGTGAGGGAACCGGCCATGCGTGTCACCTGGCCCGCCGCATCCCGCACGGCCACGCCCCGGCAGAGCATCCAGCGGTACACGCCATCCCGATGCTGCATCCGATGCTCATTCTCGAAGTGGGTAATCAGTCCTTTAAAATGAGCCGCCAGATGCACCTGCACCCGTTCCAGATCATCCCGGTGGATGCGTCCAAACCACTCATCCGGACTGCTGCCGAGGGACTGTTCACTCCAGCCCAGCATGGACTTCCAGCGCGGCGAAAAGTAGACCTGATTGGTCCGCAGATCCCAGTCCCACAGACCATCATTTGCGCCCTGTGCCGCCAGCGCATACCGCTCCTCACTCTCGCGTAGCGCCACAGCCGCCTGCCGGTCCGCTGTAATGTCGCGGAAGACGACCACACCGCCAATCGTGCGCCCCGATTTATTCTTGAGTGGATATGCCGTAGCACTTAACCACTTGCCCGCTTCCCAATCAATGTGTTGCACAAAGATCTCGGTGGCTGTTACAACTTCGCCACGTAACGCCCGGGCCAGCGGTAACATATCGGGCGGGTAGGGTGTTACCATATCCGTCTGGTAAAAGTGGGTTGAACCACGCCAGCACCGATTGGACAGTTCCACCGGATCAAGTTGCAAGATCTGTTCGGCCGCCGGGTTGAGATGTAGCAACGCAGCATTTTCATCGACAACAACCACGCCATCATCCAGGCTATGGAGAATGGAGCAGAGGATCTGCGTCTCCCGGCGTAGCGCCTCCTCGGACTGCGTCAACTCCTGCGCACGCTGCTCGGCGGCGGCACTACGCTCGGCGACCTGCTGCTCAAGGGTGGTATTCAGCCGCTTGAGTTCCGCTTCCGCCTGGCGGCGCTCGGCATGGGCTACTTCCAGCGCATCCAGGATGCCGATGATGGTCGCATGCCGGTCGGTTCTCACATCCGGATCAGGCAGATGGAGCAGCGCACCGGGCCGATCGGCACAATAAGGCTGCTGCGCATCACGATTCAGTTGTACCAGGCGCGTAAGCAGCGTGGTCTGCTCCTGTTCGCGCAAGCGCTTCTTTTCCAGGCTGGCACTGACGCGCGCATTGAGCAACACCACATTAAACGGCTTGAAAAGATAATCCTCCGCACCCAGTTCAATACAGCGGGCCACGCTCTCGACATCAAGTCGCGCGGATAGCACCACCACCGGGATATGGCACAGGGCCGGTTCGGTATTGAAATATTCCAGAAACTGGTAGCCATCCATCTCCGGCATCATAATGTCAAGCAAAATAAGATCGACCGGCTGCGCATGCAGCAGCTTCAGGGCATCTGCGCCACCAGTTACGGCAATGACCGTATATCCCAGTCGCCGCAACCAGCGGGAGAGCAGTTCCCGATTATCCTCGTTATCATCCACTACAAGCACAGTTCCCGACACATGCTGCATAGTTATACCTCCTGGAGATGTCAGGTCTTCTGATCAGGTTGGCGCAACTGCGGTACGCCGGCATCTCGTACTGCCGCCGTTGTGCCTGCGGCTAACTGGGGTAATGCCGGTATCTCGGTCGGCGCTGATGTCGCCGGAGATGCGCTCACCTGCGCGGGCAAACACACGGTAAAGGTTGATCCTACGCCAACACTGCTTGTCACATGAATGCTCCCCCCCATTAACTGACACAGTCGGCGGCTGAGTGCCAGCCCCAGCCCGGCGCCACTATACTTGCGCGTGGTGGAGGGATCGCCCTGGGTGAACACATGGAACAGCGCGTCGACCTGATCGGGCGACATACCGATCCCCGTATCGGTGACGCGAAAGATAACCCATGCCTGTTTCGCGTCGAGCTCATGGGTAACATGCAGCGTTATGCGGCCATGCTCCGTAAACTTGGCGGCGTTACTCAGCAGATTGAGCAGGATCTGGCGCACCCGGGTGACATCCGCATGCATGGTCCCGGTCTCCGGCGCACACTGCACCTCCAGAACATTGGCCTGCTTGTCAACCAGGGGTTGCACGGTCTCGACCAGCGCCGTCACCAGGTCGGTAACGAGAAATGTCTCGATCGAGATCTCCATCCGGCCGGCTTCGATCTTAGAGAGATCCAGAATATCGCTAATCAGCGCCAGCAGATGCGCCCCCGCCATATTGATCCGCTCCAGATCCCGGATCATTTCCGTGTAGTGCAGATCGCGGGCCTCTTCCTGGAGTAGTTCGCTGTAGCCAATAATGGCGTTTAACGGTGTGCGTAACTCATGGCTCATATTGGCAAGAAAGGCACTCTTGGCCCGGTTGGCCGCTTCGGCGTCTTCTTTGGCCTGGTTCAGTTCGGTGATATCGCGCAACACAATCAGGCGGCCCGTCAGACGACCGGCACGATCATGCAGCGGCGAGATGCGCAGATCGAAGTTATGCCGGCCGTCTTCCATATCTAGCGACAGCAGATCGCGCGTGGTTGTTACATCCATGTAGCGCTGAATCAGGTCGGGACGGTGCGCCAGCAGGTACGTTGCCGGTTGCCCAATAATTGTATGCGCCGGACGGCGCAGGATCTGGCAACCCGCCGGGTTGACATCAACCACGCGCTCCTGGGCATCCACCACAAACACACCGTCGCTCATGCTTTCGAGGACCGCATCACGCGCCACGGGGACAATATCCAGCAACCGGAACCGAAAGAGTCCCCATGCCAGGGCCACTCCGGAGAGCGTCAGGGCCAGCGGTGTCAGATCGATGTAGGGCAGGGGACTGAGACCGGCGAGGGAGATAATGTTGCTGATCCAGGGGGCGAAGATGCCCAGCAGCAATGTACTCACCTGGCCGCGATAGAGCTGGGGGGAACGTAGGAGCGCCCGGATCAGTAGAATTGTGCTCAGCAGGAGCAGGATATAGGCATAGAGCGCATGCAGCCAGAACGCCGGGCCGTGGGTGACATTCCACAGGGTAAAGACCTCACCCGGCACCAGGTGAACGTCTGTCCAGAACAGGTGATGCAGATCATTGGTCCAGAGCAGCACTTCTACCAGCAGCGGCTCAATCGCCAGCAGCCGCACCGTCCGCCGGGTCAGCCAGCGCGCCCGACCGGTGTATTGCAAGACAAATGCCAGCAATGCCGCCGGAACCAGCGTAATACCAATATATGTCAGTCGGGACCAGAATTGTTTAGCGGGGATATCGCTGCTGAGGAGCACCAGCGCGTCGGTCAGGGACCAGATCACAACGGCCAGCATCAGGCAGATAAACGGCACGGCGCCGGGGGCAGCCCGATAGCGCCATGCAAAGATGGCGAGAATGGCCGATACGGTCGCGCCGATAATGAGAAGAACGATGTACTGCATTGTCACGCACCATAACCTGAAGCATATCAGGCAAAAAATACATTGAATAACCGGATGAACCGGAAGTTGTAAGCTGCCCCTAGACTTCCAACTCAAGCATCCGCTCCGGCGGCTCTGTGGTTGCCTGGGACACCGGAATCGTAAAACAGAATGTCGTTCCCTCACCCGGTGTGCTGGTAAACCAGATGCGCCCCCCCTGCTGCTCAACCAGATGCCGGGTAATATGCAGTCCCAGTCCAGTGCCGGGTATGTTGGCAATGTCCTGCCCACTTCCCCGGAAAAATTTGCCGAAAATCTGGGGCTGATCCTCCAGGCTGATACCATAGCCACTATCCTGAACTGACAGGCGCACAACTTCCTGGGCGTGCAGCGTATCCGGGCGGTCAATCACATGTTCGGCATGAATATTAATTTCACCACCATGCGGAGTATACTTATAGGCATTGCTGACCAGGTTAGAAATAACCTGTGTCAGCCGGGTGCGATCGCCCCATACCAGCGGCAGATCGACGGCCACATCCAGCAGCAGCACCTGCTCATTCGCGGCGATCTGCGTACGGGTGGAATGGAGGGCCGCTTCGACCACCGTACTAACAGCCAGCGCCTCCGGTTCCAGTTTAAGATGCCCCGACTCAATCCGCGAGATATCGGCTAGATCGGAAACCAGGGTAATCATCAGATCGACATTGGTTCGAATCGCCTGCAAAAACTCCGTCTGCGTATCAGTTATTGCACCGGCAATCCCAGTTATCAGAATATCCGTGTAACCGCGAATAGCGGTCATTGGCGTTTTGAGTTCATGGGTAGAAAACGAAACAAACTCACTCTTGGCAATATTTGCCGCCTGTACTGCAGCATAGAGTTGCGCATTGGCAATGGCAATTGCCGCATGATCACTCAGGCGCGACAAAAATGCCATAATCTCATCGGTACACTGGCGCTCGGTGTGGCTCTCCAATACAATCAGGCCAATCACATCGTTTTCCCGGCAGAGTGGCAAAACAACCTGGCACACGGCGGAGGGAACGAGCCCGGCACCATTGTGATTATACGTGTGTGGCGGTATATGCTGCCGTTGCGGCTGCCCGGTTGCAATCGCCGCCTGCACCGCCGGTATGTCGCCGGAGGACAGCATGGGTTGCTCAGTTGTAGTATCCATGCTATACCCCTCGGACGCCATGATTCGGATACCATCCGCCTCGACTGCGCCGATCAGCCCTGCATCGGCCCCTGACCGACGAATGGCCCACTCCAGCGTCAAGGCCATGGCCCGGTCCACATCCAGGCTGGCGTTCAACTCACGGTCAATACGTTGAATGATTTGCAACTCTTCCAGATATGCCTGCTGCTGATCATGCAGGCATTTTTTCTCCAGACAGGCGTTGATCCGGGCCCGAAGCAGCGTTGCGTTAAATGGTTTGGTAAGATAGTCCTCTGCGCCCAGGTCAATACAGCGAATGACACTATCAAACTCATTCAGGGCCGAGATGACAATCACTGGAATATGCCGCAGCAGATCATCGGCCTTGAGCTTCGCCAGTACTTCGTAACCGCTGATATCCGGCATCATGATGTCTAGCAGCACCAGATCAACCGGCTGACTCTGCAGCAGCGCTATGGCCGCATGACCATGGGCGGCAGTCACAACCATGTAATTCAGGCGGCACACATAGCGGCCAAGTAACTCAAGATTATCCGCATTGTCATCGACAATTAGTATAACTTGCTGTTCTGGCTTCATTCGGCTATCTCTTCCATATTTGTAACTATACGAGAACAAAGAACAAAGAAACAGAGAACAGCGTGCATCTGGAGCACTGTGTTGAACAAGCGGTCTATTGTCTGTTCTTTGTTGGTCTGTTCGTTCTATGAGACGCGTTACGCGACCACTGGTGTGGAAACGGATATCGTCCCGGCAAACAGACCCGTCCTCTGCTGCTGCAGACGACGGCGGCATTGCATCTGGTGAAACTGCCCGGTTTAGCCCGGTTTGATTGTCCATTGCATAACGCGTGTACCCAACAATCAGCACGCAACGCTCCCCAAATCAGGACCAGGAGAGATCCTCATCGGCATGGGTTGCCGTGCCATTAACCGCCGGCTCGGATGCGGCAACCTCGGCGGGCAACGACACAACAAAGGTTGAACCCGCTCCGACCTGACTCATAACGCTAATCTCCCCCCCCAGCAACCGGCACAACCGGCGGCTCAACGCCAGGCCCAGACCGGTGCCCCCATACTTGCGGTTAGTCGTCGGATCACCCTGCACAAAATCTTCAAACAGTTGCTTAAGCTGTTCGGGCGCAATACCGACGCCGGTATCGCTCACTTGAAAGTCCAGCCGATCTACCCCGGTATCCTCGGTATCGCGGGTCACCGCCAGTGTGATGGTTCCCTGCTCGGTAAACTTCCCGGCATTACTCAGCAGATTGAGCAGTATCTGGCGAAGCTTTACCGGATCGCTATGCATGCTCCCCACCCCATCATCCACCGCAAGCTGCAGCGTATTTGCATTCTTATCGATCAGCGGGCGCGTGGTTGTCACCACTTCATCAATCAGGGTGGCGACGCTGAAGGTCTCCAGATTGAGTGGCATCTTGCCCGCTTCGATCTTTGAGAGGTCCAGAATATCACTAATCAACGACAGGAGATGCGTACCAGCCAGACGGATGCGCTCAACGTCGTGGATAATATCGGCATACTCCATCTGGCGGGCCTCAGAGCGGAGCAACTCGCTATAGCCAATGATGGTAGTCAGAGGCGTACGCAGTTCGTGGGTCATATTGGCCAGAAATATACTCTTGGCCCGATTGGACGACTCGGCGGCTTCTTTGGCCCAGTGGAGCGATGCCTCGGCCTGCTTCCAGGCGGTGATATCCCGGGCAATCACCTGAACGGCCGGTCGGTTCTCGTAGGTGAACGGCATCCCGCTGACTTCAACATCAATGACCGTTCCATCCAGCCGGATGAACTGTTCGGCGATAGGGGCAACCTCCGTTTGCGTCGCATTCATATGTTGCAGGCGCTCGGCAACCAGCGGGCGGCTGTCAGGATGCACAAAATCCATAATCGGTCTCCCGATGAGCTCTTCGGGGCGTTCCGCGCCCAACAACCGCGCCCCAGCCGGATTGATAAAGACGAGCCGTTCGTCGCTATGAATAGCGATCAGGTCCGGGTCAAGTTCGACCAGTTGGCGGTAGCGCGCTTCACTGGCGCGCAGTTGCTGCTGGGAATGCTCCAGCATTGTCAGCATACCATTGATCGACGTTCCCAGGCCGGCGATCTCGTCCGCGCCGGGGATCGTGACCCGTCCGGACGGCGTGCCACTGGCAGCAATCTGGTTAACCCCACGATTCAGCCGGATCAGGCGGGACAACACTGACTGTTCCAACAGGCCGACAGTCACCAGGCCAAACACCAGGCTGATCGCCAGGAGTGAGAAGAGCAGATAGCGCAACGTTACCACTCCCTGAGCCGCGATATCACGTTCATGTTCGGCACGCAGCAGCAAGATCGGTTCACCCTGAATATTCTCCAGCAGCGTGTAGCCGGCAATGAACTGATCATTTAATGGTTGAACGAAAACTGCCGGAGCATTTCCCAGATTCAGCAGCGCGGCCTGGGCCTGCTGGAAATCGGCCGGCAATGCATCCGCATCCAGAGGCAGGATGGTCAGCGGAATATGCGTAATCTCGGACAGGCGCGCAACTTCGGGAGCGCTCAGCGAACGCCCCATGATCAATGTACCCCGAGGCGGGCCATCATCGGTGCTGGTCAGGATCGGACGGGCCGCGATCAGCATCGGGCCGTCGGGCAGCAACATAAACCCGGTTGCAGGCTCTGCCGCAGCACTATGCTTGAGCAGGAATGCCGGCGCGGTAGGCCGGTCAAAGTCCTGAAAGGACGGCGGGACCGGCATCGACTGCTCGGTCAAAACGTCAAACGCTTTCCCAAAAACAACGTCACCCGACGGATCAACCAGCAAAATAAGACAGAGACGATTGCTGATCAACATCTCGTCAACATAGTTGGCAGTGATATAGTCCGCGTTCACGTCCGGGGAAGTCATAAATGCATAGGTGTCGTCCCAGGCGGCATAGTCATGCGTAATCCGATTGAGCGAGGTCAGATCATTGTTGAGGGTACTTCTGGCCCGCTCCACATGCCGATCCATATATCGGGCTTCTAGTTGGGTAAAACTGCGCAGCAGAATAACATGCAAGGCGACATAGAGCAGGGTGACCAGTCCCACCATTGCAAAACCCAGGGAAAGCAACGTTTTCCGACGCAGTGTCATAGGTTCGCTTCCTTTACATAGCAATCCTGCGTGAAGTGGAGGTTCGTCTTCAAACAACCACTATCACTATGCATCACCTGAAGACAGACCTTCATAGTCTCTATCCCTCAGTTCGTATTGCTATAGCCGCCATCAGACATGGATCATTATGTCACTATACGTGCATAAATGCTGCTATGCGGAACCCAGACCGGAGAAGAAAGCCGTCTGTATCAACTCCGTGAGAATACCTATAAATATCGTTAAAATAGCAAGAACGTTGCAATGTATTTTCGTTGCTAATGTTCCTGTATACTCTTCATTATACGGGAGTGATGCAAGTACGTCTATGTTTAGATGTTACATTTATAGTATAACTCTTTCTATTTCCATAAAGTTACCCAGATACCACCCATATATCAACATCTACGGAGAATCGCTTGAACCTGGCGTTCCCTGGGTAAACTATCACGTACCGGATCGGCGACCCGGTGTACTATGCGTTTTCTTTATACTCATTTTTAGGATATTCTGCCTTTCCCGGTCAAATGTAGTTAAAAAGCGGTTGAAGCAGCACATCTTCCCAACCAGGCCGGTATATCTGCAAACGACGCTTGACAAAAGAGTCGCCTTCAGCCACCATATGTCAGGCGGGGAAATACGCCCCAACCGGATAGTGCTGGAAGAAATAGCGGCAACGATCCCCATAAATCATTCCCAATAGATCTATGTATCAGGAATCTCTTCCGCCAGACTATGAACAGGCTCTCTTTTTGCTTATGGAATTATCAATGCCACATACACTTACGCTCATTCTGGGTGGCGCGCGCAGCGGCAAGAGCAGCTTTGCCCTGCACCGCGCCACCTCCCGCGCCGCCGACGTGCTCTTTGTGGCCACTGCCGAGGCCGGCGATAGCGACATGGCAACCCGGATTGCACACCACCGCGCCGAACGGCCGGCCCACTGGCGCACGCTCGAAGCGCCCCGCGCGCCGGCCCAGGCACTGCACGCAACCGCACCGGCCCCCGTGGTTATTCTGGACTGCGTAACACTCTGGGTGACCAACCTGCTGCTGGCCGGGGATGCCGATTGGGACACGGCAATGGCCGAACTGACTGCTCTGCTGGACTGGTACCGCAACCTTGAACAGCCGGTTGAACTGATTGTCGTATCAAATGAAGTCGGCCTGGGGATTGTCCCGGCAGATGAACTAAGCCGCACCTTCCGCGAGTGGTTGGGCCGGTTCAACCAGCGCCTGGCAGGTGCGGCCGACGAGGTCTACCTCATGGTTGCGGGACTGGCCGTCGAACTGAAGGCGTTGGCGGTGGCACCACGGATTTCTGCCGGGAACGATCCGGCGTAGCGCGGATGAACCACGGCAACCCACTTCGGCAACAGTTGCACATACTTCACCCGCGATTGTGGGCTTCCTACACGGAGTTCCTATATTCACACGGTATAATTGTCCTATTCACCATTGTTAACCAAAGTGCTACTGTTAGAAGATGAAGCCAGAACAAGAAACAGAATCGTACGATTGGGGAAATAAGTCTGGCAGCGCAGGAAATGTCAGAATAGTCAAATCATCGGACATACTAATCTGACCGATTGCTACGACATTCCGCTGACATTCCTTCCGAGAAACAAGTGTAGCGATTGGGAAAACTATGCGAAATCGTTTTATGCCTTCCCTCCTGCTGCTGCACCGCACAACCGTGTTTGAGCATGCCATCCTCCAGGATTGGCGTGTGCGCGTACTCAATGGTATTTTGCGCGGTATGTTTGTGCTTGGCCTCCTGGCAGTTATCAGCAGCATCTGGAGTATCCTCTCACATCTCCCGGCAGAACAGCACTGGCATGCGGTTCCAAATGCGTTGTTCTACTTATCAGCCTATGCGGTGCTGGGTGTTATCACCTTTGTCGAGCGCATCGGGTTCACACTCCGCGCAAGCATTCTGCTGACATTCTTGTATCTCCTGGGCGTGATTGATTGCCTGACCTTCGGGTTGAGCGGCGACGGGTATATTTTGTTCTTTGCCTGCACTACTCTGACCGCAGTGCTGTTTGATGTGCGCCGCAGTATTGGCGTGCTTGCCATCGTTATGGGTACGCTGGCACTCCTGGCACTCCTCCTGGTAACGGAACAGATTGTTGTTGTACCCACCATTCAGACTAACGCCGCCAAACCGCTGGCCTGGCTCAGCAGCATGCTGGTGTTCCTGCTGCTGATCGGCGCGGTTATCATTCCCGTAACGTACCTGCTGCGGGAACTCAGCCGGAGCCTGGGCACCACCGAAGAGTATGCCCAGCGGATTGCCGCCGCGCATAACGAGCTAGAAGCGCAGGTCGCCGCCCGCACTGCGGCGCTCCGGGAGAGTGAGACGCGTTACCGCACCATCTCAGAACTGGGGTCGGACTATATCTACACACTGCATATTGCCGTTGACGGAACATTCGTCCTGGACTGGATTAGCGAGACATTTACCCGTACGCTGGGCTATACCCTGGAAGAAGTACGGCAACTGGATGACGTGCGGCAGATTGTTCACCCGGATGATCGTCCGGTGCTGAGTCAGCGGCTCACCGCAATCGCTGATGGACAGGTGGATACGCAAGAGTTTCGCGTTATCACTCGGGAGGGCACGGTTCGCTGGATGCGTAACCGGCTACGGCGTGAGACTGACCCGGAGCAGTCGGTTGTGCGCATCATGGGAGCGGCGCAGGATATCACCGGGCGCAGGCAGGCCGAGGAGTCGGTTCACTTCCAGGCACACCTGCTGAACCTGGTTGACCAGGCAGTTGTGGCAATTGATACCGACGGCACGGTCATCTACTGGAATCACTTTGCTGAAGATCTGCTGGGCTGGTCCGCCGGCGAAGTCCTGGGCACCTCCGGGTTTGACCTTGGCCCGACCCCCGCTACCCGCGCCCACGCAGCGGACATCATAACTCAGGTGCTGCAAGGTACAGGCTGGTCTGGTGAACTCGAGATCGTGCGGCGGGACACCGCGACCTTCCCGGCCTTGCTGACCTGTTCCCCCATTTATGCGGCCCACGGCGATGTACGCGGCCTGGTTGCCATCATTGTCGATATTACCGAACGCAAGCAGATGGAGGAGACGCTCCGCGCCAGTGAGCAGAAGTTCCGCAGCTTTGTTGAGCAATCGATTGACGGCATTGTGCTGTGCGACGAACAGGGCAATATTGTGGAGTGGAACCAGAGTATGGCGCAGGTCGGCGGTATTGCGGCTCCAGATGCGCTTGGTCGGCCCCTGTGGGATGTTCTGCACCAGATGGCCCCAACCGAGCGCAAAACGCCGGAAGCCTACGCGTTTACCCGAGATGCTTTTCAGGAGTTCTTCGGAACCGGCCAGGCAGTCTGGCTGGGGGAAACGCAGGAGCATACCGTGCAACACCCGGACGGAACGCGCCGGGTGGTTCAGACGCGCGGCTTTCCTATCCATAGTGAAGCCGGCTTTATGGCCGGAACTATTCTGCGCGATGTCACCGATTATATTCAGACACAGGCGGCACTCCAGGCCAACGAGGAACTCTTCCGCACACTGGTCGAGTCGATGAGTGATATTGTCTGCCTGCTTGACCGGGAGCAGCGCTATGTGCGCATCTTTGGTCGCCAGATCGAAGAACTGGGGTTTAGCCGGGATGAACTGCGGGGCAAAACACTGCGCGAAGTCCTGGGCGCCGAAGCGGCCGCACTCCACGAGGCCGCCAACGCCCGCGCGCTGGCCGGCGAGCATATCACCTACGAGTGGACCCTCCCAACTGCGGAAGAACCGCTCCTGCTCCATATCTCGCTCTCCCCCATCACTACGGCCGATGGCGCGATTACCGGCATTGTCGCAGTAGGGCGGGATATCACCGACCGGAAACGGATCGAAGAGGCGCTGCAAGAGTCGCACCAGCGTATTCATAATATTCTGGAGAGCATTTCCGATGCCTTCTTTGCCCTGGATTATGCGTATCGCTTTACCTATGTCAACCAGCAGGCCACCCACCTGCTGCAATATCAGCCTGAGGAACTGCTGGGCCAGTGTATCTGGGACATGTTTACGGAAGCGATTAACACCACCTTCTTCACGCAGTACCACCGGGCTATGAACGAGCAGACGGCGGTTACCTTCGAAGAATACTATGCACCGCTGGCAATCTGGTTTGAAGTCCATGCCTATCCTTCGCGGGATGGCCTTTCGGTCTATTTTCGGGATATCAGCGCGCGCCGGCAGGCGGATGCCGTGCTGCGTGCCAGCGAGCAGCGCTTTCGCACGCTGTTTGAGGAGTCGCCCGATGCTATCTTTGTGGAAGACCTTGACGGTACGATCCTGGATGTTAACCCGGCGGCCTGCCGGCTGCACCGCGTCAACTGTGAAAACCTCATCGGCAACCAGGTCTTCCGGGGCGAACCGGCCCTACCTGAACACTACCCGGCGCTCATCCACGATTTCCCGCATCAGGTGACAGACGACACCACCTTTGCCGAAGGCTGCTGTCTGACCGGCGACGGACAGCGTATTCCGGTTGAAATACGCATCGGCCGGATTACCTACCGGGACACACCAGCGCTCCTGCTGCATGTGCGCGACATCACCCAGCGCAAGCAGACGGAAGCCGCGCTTCAACACGCCAACACCCATCTGACTCACTGGGTACGGGAACTGGAGCAGCGGACCCACGAGATCACTCTGCTGAACAACATGGGCGATCTGCTCCAGGCCTGCCGCACCGCCGAGGAAGCCTACGCGGTTATCGGCCAGATTGCGCCGCAGCTCTTCCCCGGCGAGTCGGGCGCACTCTATATGCTCAGTGCCTCGCACACGCTCCTGGGAGCTGTCGCGCTCTGGGGGCCACTGCCGGTCCAGCGCACCAGCCTGCCGGACGAGTGCTGGTCCCTTCGGCGGGGACGCATCCACCTGTCCCAGGATACCCGCGTGGGTCTCTGCTGTGAGCATCTGCCCACACCGTTACCGGCATGCTCGCTGTGCATCCCGATGATGGCCCAGAGCGAGACGCTCGGCGTGTTCCATCTCTGCCGGGAGCAGGCGAGCTTCAGTGATGCCACCCGCCAGCTTGCCGCCACAGTGACGGAACATATCGCGCTGGCCCTGGCAAACCTGCGCCTGCAGGAGACCCTGCGCCACCAGGCCATCCGTGACCCGCTCACCGGGCTGTTCAATCGCCGCTACATGGAAGAGGCGCTGGAGCGGGAACTACGCCGCGCCGCACGCCATACCATGCACCTGGGTGTGATTATGCTTGACCTGGACCACTTCAAGCAGTTCAATGACACCTTCGGGCATGCGGCCGGGGATACCGTTTTACGTGAACTGGGAGCCTGTCTGCGCGCTCAGATGCATGGAGAAGATCTGGCGGCACGCTATGGCGGGGAAGAGTTTACCCTGATTATCCTGGACGCAGTTGCGGAGGAGATTGTACAACAGGCCGAACGCATACTAAACAGCGTCAGGCAGCTTCAGGTGCAGTACCGGGGGCAGGCGCTGGGCGCGGTAACGGTTTCGCTCGGCGCAGCGATCTTTCCCACCCACGGCACCACCGTGGAAGAGTTGGTACGTGCGGCCGACGCAGCCCTCTACCGAGCTAAAACGGCCGGACGCAATTGCATTGTGGTTAGCGCAGCAGATAGTGCCATGATAGAATGGGACGACATAACAACGGTGACACGATGAGTATGATCCGCAATAGTTTTACCACGAACCTGCAACGATCTATCGTCAGGTATTCCGCCCTGGGCATTGTCATTATCAGCATCATTGTTGCGGCTGTCAGTGTCGTGCCACTCTACTACAACCTCCGCCATGCGAAGGAAGCAGATCTGGCGCTGGTCGTCCGTATGCGCACGATTGCCATCGAAGAGTATCTTACACGCGCATGCGACATCGCATCACAGATCACCAGCCGTACGCAGATACGTGAGGCGCTCGAGGCCTACAACCAGGGCGATATGCGCCTGGATGAACTGGAAACGTTTACCAGGCCGAAACTGGCCGATGCCCTGGATATCTCCCCGGATGTTGTCGGCATCTTGCGCCTTGATCAGAAGGGGCAGCCGGTCACGCATGTTGGTCGCGCGCTCCCACCGGAACTGCAACCCCACTCTGCCCTGGACAGCGCAACGACGATCCACCATCCAGTCACCATTGATGGACAGCGCTACCTGCTCGTGAGCGCGCCGATCCGCAATGATGTCGCACCGGTTGGAACCGACATCGTGCTGTTCGACCTCTCCCGCCTGGAAAGTATTGTCCATGATCCGGCAGGCCTGGGGCAAACCGGCAGCATGCTGCTCGGCAGAGTCGTGGACGGGCATATCAGCCTGGTCTGTACGGAGTGTGTTCGCAACGACAACCCCACCAGCCCGATCACGCTCGACTCACCGCTGGGGCAGGCCTTTCAGCACGCGCTGGATCAGCAGACGGGGTTGCTGACCTCCCCCGGCGGGACTGATCCGGCCCGCGTGATGGCCTATGGACCAGTTCCGGATAACCCCTGGGCCATTGTTGTGACGATGAACGCACACGAAATGTACGGACTGGCGAACCGGCAAATCATCCTTCTGGTCAGCCTGATCGGTATGCTGCTGGGTCTGGGGATCATCGGCACACTCCGCCTGGTTCAGCCGCTCACCGGCAAACTGGTACTGCATTCCGACGAGCTCGAGCGCGAAGTCCAGGAAAAAACGGCAACGCTGCAGATGGAACTCCACGAGCGCATCCGTGCCGAAACTGCCCTGCGCACCGTAAACCGGGCGCTGGAAACGCTCAGTGAGTGCAACCAGGCGCTGGTACGCGCCACCGACGAGATGACCCTCTTGCAGCAAACCTGTGACATTCTGGTGACGGTGGGCGGCTACCGGATGGCCTGGGTCAGCTTTACCCACCCGGACGGGGACAGCGCGATCATCCCGATGGCCTGGGCCGGGCACGAGGAGGGCTACCTGACCCGCACGCCACGCGCCGGGGACGCGTCCCAACCGAGCCCGCAGGCTACCGACATGGTCCTGCGCGAGCATCGCCCCTGGATCGTCCAGGATATTGCGAACGACCCGGCCGGCACTCCCTGGCGCACACCAGCGCTGGAACGGGGCTACGCGGCGATGATCATCCTGCCACTCGGCACCGACGGCGAGACAAGCGGTATCCTTACCATTTATGCCAAAACACCCCATGCCTTCGGCACAGAAGAAGTCAAACTGCTGCTGGAACTGGCCGGTGACATCGGCTATGGCCTGGCTACGCTACGCACCCGTATCGAGCGCCAGGATGCCCTGGAAGCCCTGGCACACCTCCGGCAGCGCAACAACCTGATCTTGCAGGCTGCCGGCGAAGGGATTTACGGCCTGGACATTGCGGGAAACATCACCTTTGCTAACCCCGCCGCACTGCGGATGGTCGGCTATACCGAGGCGGAGTTGATCGGTCAGCCGCACCATCGGCTGATGCACCCCACGACGACCGGCAATCGCCACGCCGACCAGAATGGATATGAGCAGCAACAGCACATCCGTGGCAGCTTCCATCGCACCGACGATGAGATGTTCTGGCACAAAGACGGCACACCTTTTCCCGTCGAATATATCAGCACGCCCATGTTCAGTGACGGCAACCTGGTTGGCGTCGTCGTCTCATTCCAGGATATCAGCGAGCGGAAACGGGCCGCGGAACAACTGCGGCACCAGGCTTTACACGACGCGCTGACCGGCTTACCCAACCGGGCGCGGTTTCTCGAGCTGCTGACCCACACGATGAAATATGCCCGGCGCCGGGGCAGCTATCCCTTTGCCGTGCTCTTTCTGGACCTGGATAACTTCAAGATGGTGAACGACAGCCTGGGCCATCTGGACGGCGACCAGTTCCTGATCACCATTGCGCAGCGGATCGCCACCTGTCTCCGCGCCAGCGACACGATTGCCCGGTTTGGCGGCGATGAGTTTGCCATCCTGCTGCACAATGTGCGCAATCGCCAGGATGCAACCACCGTTGTCGAGAAGATCCAGCGCGATCTGGCCCGGCCCATTCATCTCAACGGGCACGAGGTCACAACCTCGGCGAGTATTGGCATTGCGCTCAGTTCCAACAACTACGATCATCCCGCCGACCTGCTGCGCGACGCCGATACCGCCCTGCACCAGGCCAAAGCCCAGGGGCGCAACCGCTACACAATCTTCGACGCCACGATGCGCGCCCATGTCCTGGAGCAGTTGCACCTTGAGGCAGCACTCCGGCGCGCTATCGAGCGCGAGGAACTGCGCCTGCACTACCAGCCGATTATCGCCCTGGACACATGCACCATCGTCGGGTTTGAGGCGCTGCTCCGCTGGCAACATCCACAGCGCGGTCTGCTCCCGCCATCCGAGTTTCTCCGCATTGCCGAAGAGGCCGGCCTGATGGTTCAGATTGGCTGGTGGATCGTACATGAGGCCTGCCGGCAGTTACAGGCGTGGCACACTCAATTCCCCAATCTGCGCCCGCTGAGTGTTAGCGTCAACCTCTCCGGCAGCGAACTGACCCGTAGCGATGTGGTCGAACGCATCCGCCAGACCCTGGAAGACACCGGCCTGGACGCGCACAGCCTCAAGCTGGAGATCACCGAAAATGTGATGATGGATCATGCCGAAACAACCATTGCAACCCTGGAAGCATTGCGCGACCTGGGCATCCAGTTGTGCATCGATGATTTTGGGACAGGCTACTCCTCGTTGCGCTATCTGCATCGCTTCCCAATCAAGATTCTGAAGATTGACCGATCCTTCATCAGTAACCTGAACAACGATATCGAAAGCGCCATCATCACCCAGAGCATCGTGATGTTGAGCCACACCCTGGGGCTAGAAATTGTGGCCGAAGGCATCGAGACCGATGAGCAACTGGCCTACCTCCAGGAACTACACTGTGAGTATGGACAGGGCTACCGGTTTGCCCGCGCGCTCGCCAGCAACGCCATCGAAGCACTGCTCCGCACAACGGCAGCGCAGCAGACCTCCTGCCGGTTGCTACCCGAACTTGTCGCAAGTTGATCATGAACGCACACAAGTTACGCGGTGGGCGTTTGGACCACGAATATCACGACATGAGCGAAACCCGCGAACCGGCCAATGCTGATAGGTATCAGACGATCCCGCGTTTGGCGGGGGATATCGCCTCCGGCAGGGCGGAAGATTTCCATTCTTTTTCACAAAACATTTGCACTCTGTGCAAATGTTTTGTGAAAAAGAAAAACAAGTACCATGCTGCCGCAGGCGCGTCGGGCTTCCATCTGGTCAAATGTCCCGTTTGAACGTCCACTGCGTAACTCGTGTAACTCACAGGAGTTACGCGGTCGGTTCCAAACCAGGCATCTGCCGGGACAACCGGCCCGATTCGCCTCCGGCAGGGCGGAAGAAACCTGATCTTTTTCACACAAAAATTCACAAAGTAAATTTTTGTGTGAAAAAGAAACAAAAGTACCATGCTGCCGCAGGCGAATCGCGCTTCCATACTCGTTAAACGTCCGGGTTGCATGGCAACCGCGTAACTCGTGTAACTCATACAAGTTACGCGGTCACGAACCTGGACGAGAATCGCGCCTGCAGCAGGGTGGAAGAAACCCGAGCTTTTTCAAAAAAGTTCACAAAGTGAACTTTTTTGAAAAAGCATACAAGGAGTACCATGCTGCCGCAGGCGCGTCTGGTGTCCGGGTCTGGCATCAGGATGGAACAAGCCGCACCGCATACGTCCTGTAAGGAAATTGCTACTACCACCTTGCAGCAGAGGATAGGGCTATGCTATAATCTCAACAACCCTCAACGGAAAGCGAGGCCCCGTTGATCGCCAGGCAGCATATACAGTGCATGGTGGTTGTCTGCCTGCTTCTGATATTCATAACAGCATGTGGCGGATCATCAGCGGCGGAAGCACTACCCACGCCCGAGGCAACTCCCGTACGCTCACCACGTACGGTTACGTTGCTGCTCTGGCATGCCTGGCCCGCACCTGAACATCAGGTTTTGGCAACCCTGATTGATCGGTATAATCAGTCACAGGCGCAGACGCAGGTTATCCCCCACGCCGTGCCGCTCGCTTCGCTGACCGCGGAGCTGCGGGCAGCAACCCTGAGCGGTGGGGGGCCACATCTCATCATCTTGAAGAGCCATACCCTCGGTGGGCTGGTGCAGGATGGTCTGTTACTGCCACTAGATGAACAGATATCCCCCAGTGAGCGCAACCGGCTCCTGCCGACCGCCCTGGATGGCGCACTTGTACAAACCGACGGCGGCAGTCGCGCACTCTATGGCCTGCCGCTAACATTCGATACCCTGGTTCTCTATTATAATCAGGCGAACCTTACGGTACCGCCCGACAATACCGCCACCCTGCTACGTACGGCGCGGGGCCTGACCGATGCGACGACCCAGCCGCCGGTATGGGGGCTGGCCTACACGCTCTCGTTGGATAAGACCATTGGCTATCTCTACGCATTTGGCGGGCGCATCTTTGATGAAGAGGGTAATCTGGTTCTGGCGGGCAGCGGGCGGGCCGGGGTGGAACAGTGGCTCGAGTGGCTGCTGGAACTTCGCCAGGATCAACAGATCCTGGCCGTGAATGACGGCATTGTTGTGGATAGTGCGCTGAAATCACAGGAAGCATTAATGACCATTGACTGGGCGCATGCGCTCCCGGAATACCAGGCCCTCTGGGGCGATCAGTTGGGTGTTGCCACCTTACCCGTCCTGAGTGGCCCGAATCGCGCACCACAACCCTATGTGCAGAGCGAGGTTATCAGTATCAATGCCCGCGTAGGTGATACGGACGAACAGCAGGCCGCGCTGGATTTTGTACGCTACCTGCTCACCACAGATGCGCAGACCGCCCTGCTTGCCGCCGGGAAACAACCGGCCGTCCGTGATCTTGCCCTGCGGGAGGCAGTTTTTGGGTGGGAACTGGCCCGCACCATACGGACGCAGGCGCGACAGGGCCAGGCTATGCCCAACAGCCCACTCATGAACGACATTGTCCTGGAAGAATTGGAACGTATGCAGTTGCGCGTCCTGCGCAACCTGGCAACCCCGGCAGAGGCAGTTACAGCGGCTGAGATCGCCCTGCGCCAGCGCCTGGGCCTGCCCGAGGAGACCGGCGACACCAACGGCGTGGGGCAGTAACCTGCCGCGCCAGTCGTCCGACGCACGTCATCTGCTCGGTGCGAGCAGATCATAGCAATTACACTCTGACCCGATTTTATCGGCTTGCTGCCGATTGATACCGAGAAAACCAGTTGCCCTTCATCAAAAAATGTAGTAGAATGAGCGCGAATGGCCGTCTACCACGGCCTCACATTGCTGGTTTTGCCCCAGCACAATCTAGCCTCTTTTCCACAACTGGCTGACGGCCTTTAAGGAGGAGCTGAATGGCAAGCAGAACCGAAGAGATGGTGCGGCATCTCAAGGCTTTAAGTATGAATACACCAGATATCGAGGCGTCGGCGGTGGTGAGTGTTGATGGCCTGATTATGGCCTCGGCGTTGCCAGCCGATGTTGAGGAAGATCGCGTATCGGCTATGAGTGCCGCAATGCTCTCGCTGGGTGAACGTATTGCAAGTGAGTTACGGCGTGGTCAACTCGACCAGGTCTTTGTCCGTGGTGAGGAAGGCTACGTCATCTTGATGGCTATCGGTGAGGAGGCGGTGTTGACGGCACTGGCGCATAGCCGCGCCAAACTGGGTCTGGTCTTCCTGGATATGCGGCGTACTGCCACCGAACTGATCAACCTGGTATAGCTGGCGCAACACGGTTTTGAACCGGTCTGATGGTCACTGCAACGAATGTGTTAATCCGTTCGTGTGTATCTACCGTCGTCAATGTTCTCGTTTGCCCCTCCTTATGAGTGTAGGCTGACCCGGCCAGGTGGTTCCCTTCCACCTGGCTGCGTTATTGTCAACACTTCTGGAGACCCGGTCAGGCATCCCATGCAGCAGCGTTCGATGGGACGCCTTGCTCAAAGACCCCCAGATTCTCAACGAGATCATACCACCGCGTCACACGTTCAGCCCGGAGCAGGTGCAACCGGACACCTGCCGTCCGGTTGCACCTACCATACTGTCCTTATCTGATTTGATACATGGTTCATCAAACTGGGCATTTCACCCGGTGAATGGCAGACGCGCCTGCGGCAGCATGGTACTCCTTATTCTTCTTTTTTCAAAAAATCCACTTCGTGAATTTTTTTTGAAAAAAGGTTACGGTTGCTTCCACCCTGCCGGAGGCTGAAATACCTTTCAGGTCACACAACTTACGCGGTGGCGTTCAAACCGGACGTTTGAACAGATGAAAGCTCGTCTCGCCTGCGGCAGCATGGTACGTTTTCGATCTTTTTGGAAAAAAAGTGGCTCTCCGAGCCACTTTTTTCCAAAAAGGATATCCGATTCCACCCTGCCGGAGGCGAAATGTCCTTTCGAGTCAGTAACCGCGTAACTCGTGTCAGGTCACAGGAGTTACGCGGTTACTATGCAAACTGGACGTTCCACCCGATGGAACCCCGATTCGCCTGCGGTAGCATGGTACTCGCTTTATCTTTTTCACAAAAACTTTACACTTTGTGTAAAATTTTTGTGAAAAAGCATGGTTTCTTCCGCCCTGCCGGAGGCGGAATCTCCTGCCGGGTCAACGACCACGTAACTCCTTTCAGGTCAGGGACCACGTAACTCGTGTAATTTGATTGGTCTGGTTCGTCTGATGGAGATGGGATGGGGCACGGGGCGGAGTGGTGGGAACGGCTACTCGCAGCACCGGCTTACCCCGGCACCACCGAGAGCCACTGACGGGGTGACACAAACAACCATACGTTTATGTCACCCCGTTCCCGGCAGTTCCAGGTAGCATCCTGCACAACAGATGGTACAGATAATACGACTACTGTCGTCCCTCAAGGAAGTTACCAAGGTTGAACCCCCCACCGCTACTACCACCGTCGCCCGAACTGGGCATGTATTGCGCAATCTTACGGGCCAGGTTCATCGCCGGCATGGTCTGGAGCCAGATCCGCCCGGGACCACGCAGGGTTGACAGAAACAACCCCTCACCCCCGAATAAGACATTCTTAAACCCGCGCACCATCTCGACATCAAAGTCAACGCTGGGCTCAAACATCGCCACATGGCCGGTGTCCACCTTGAGTACCTGATTGGCCTCCAGCGTATACTCAACAATTTCACCGTCCAGTTCTACAAACGTCAGCCCTGGCCCGGTCAGGCTCTGCATAATAAAGCCCTCACCACCAAAGAACCCGGTGCCCAACCGCCGCCGGAAGTGAATATCCAGTTGGACGCTACGCTCGGCGCACATAAACGCGTCTTTCTGGCAGATGATCTGCTGGCCCTCTCCCAGATGCAGCGGCACAATTTTCCCGGGAAACTCCGCCGAGAAGCCGATCAGACCCGTGCCTCCCCGCGAACTAAACGTCACCATAAAGATCGACTCGCCCGAGAACATGCGCTTGAAGGCACCGCCAAGGCCACCTTCCATGTTAGTCTGCATGTCGATATTGGCGCTCATCCAGCTCATGCCACCGCGCTCGGAGAAGACCTGCTGGCCCTCAGCCAGTTGAATAACAACCGCCTGGAGCGTCGTACCGATAATCTGATACTCGACACCCGTCGTGCCGCGCCCTTTATCCACCACCGTTGGGTCGGGCAGATCGATCCGCTCGCCAGGACTATGGTCGTAGTAATTTTGTGTACTCATGCAACACCTCCTTGTGCGTTCTGTCGGGGTTATTGGGAACATACAGACATGAACGATAGCGCGGTCGATTTTGGCGACCAGACGCAACAGATCATTCCAGGTCAGGGATTCTTACTGAGCGTCGCCAGGAACTCTTCGTTCGTGCGGGTCTTCGCCATACGGGTCAGCATCAACTCGGTGCCCTCGTTATCGCCAAGCATACTGACCATCCGCCGTAGTGTCCAGACCTGGCGCAGCAACTCGGGGGGCAGCAGCAACTCCTCGCGCCGGGTACTGCTGCGCTGAATATCGAGTGCCGGGAAGATCCGCTTCTCGGCCAGGCGCCGGTCGAGATGCAACTCCATATTACCGGTGCCCTTAAACTCTTCGTAAATCACATCATCCATGCGGCTGCCCGTATCAACCAGACAGGTAGCAATAATGGTCAGACTGCCGCCGTGTTCGATATTGCGGGCCGCGCCAAAGAAGCGCTTGGGCGGATAGAGCGCTACCGGGTCAATACCACCGGAGAGCGTACGCCCACTCGGCGGCATATCCAGGTTGTAGGCACGCGCCAGGCGGGTGATCGAGTCCATCAGGACCACGACATCCATCCCGCCTTCGACCAGACGCTTGGCCCGTTCCAGGGTCATCTCGGCAACTTTGGTGTGATCTTCCACGGGCTCATCAAAGGTAGAAGAGATCACATCACCCTTGACACTGCGCCGCATATCGGTCACTTCTTCCGGACGTTCACCGATAAGCAGCACCATCAGTTGTACTTCGGGATGGTTGGTCGTAATACCGTTCGCAATGGCTTTAAGGAGCAGCGTCTTCCCGGCCTTGGGAGGGGAAACAATCAGCCCACGCTGACCACGACCAATCGGTGCAATCAGGTCAACCAGGCGCGTTGAGAGAATATTATGTTCAGTTTCAAGCCGGAGTTGTTGATTGGGAAAGATCGGCGTCAGTTGATCAAATGATGGGCGCTTCCGGGCCGTTTCCGGGTCCATCCCATTAATCAACTCAACCCGGAGCAGCGAGAAGAAGCGTTCACTCTCTTTCGGTGGACGAATCTGCCCCCAGATGCGGTCGCCGGTACGCAGTCCAAAGCGGCGAATCTGCGACTGCGAGACATAGACATCATCGGGGCCGGGCAACATCCGATCGCCGCGCAAAAAACCAAACCCGTCAGAAACAATATCCAGAATACCGTCACTAAACGTATTTCCCGCCTCTTCGGTCTGGGCCTGTAATAGTTTGAAGATCAAATCATGTTTCTTGAGGCCACTCACCCCGCTAATACCGCTATTACGCGCCAGTTCACGTAGATCAGCGAGGGTTTTCGATTCTAATTCAGCAACATTGACCATACGTATACTCCTTAGGATAGGTTCAATGCAAAGCGAGCAGTAATATGTTCATGCCAGGGCACAGCGAATCTTGACCATGCGGTTATGCAACCGTATCACCGCTCAATCAGCATAATAAAGATTTCTGGTGTGCGTGGAAAACCATACCGGGGCATCTCCACGCGCATACCATCAGGCAGGTTGAGTCAGTCCACCCCTGGGCCGCTGTTTGCATATATAACATAGCGTGTTGTTCTTTTGAGGAAGCATCGTGGATAGAAAGGGCTGTTATTCAATACATGCACCGCCGTACAGCGTATGCCGAAGAAATGCGTTTGGATTGTCCGATGAGTATGGAAACGTAGTTGGGGAACTCGTCTTGGGAGTACCAGACGGTACTGCTCCTAAACCAACAGAGGATGCCAGCGCAGTACCGTGTTCCTCATCGTAAGTATAACATATGCGTCAATAGTTTGCAATAAGCTTACGTTGTGATGCCATCCATAGCAAACCTACGCTGGACGACCATACCAGACAGAGCTACACCCAGAATTATCGTAGCATCGGAGATTGGCTAATGTCGTATCCCGCATAATCAAAACTGGATAAGCGAGAAGATAGGATACTGTTGAAGACGTTCACGCCCATTCAAGAATGTCAATTCGACCAGAAACGCTACTTCCTCGACAATACCACCGGCCTGCTCGACCAGGCCGCATGTTGCACTAATCGTGCCACCAGTTGCCAGCAAATCATCAATGACCAGGGTGCGCATGCCCGCATCGAAGGCATCCCGATGGATCTCCAACTTATTGACGCCATACTCCAGGGCATACTCAGCCAGGTAGGTATCGGCGGGCAGCTTCCCCGGCTTGCGCACCGGCACAAACCCGATACCCAGTTCATAGGCCAGCGGCGCACCAAAGATAAACCCACGCGACTCTATCCCAACAATGACATCAACCGGGCGTTCCGTATAGCGTGCGGCCAGCGTCTTAATCGTGTAACGAAAGGCTTCCTTATCCCGCAGCAGGGGGGTAATATCTTTGAACTGGATACCCGGAACAGGAAAATCAGGAATATTCCGAATCAGTGCAACGAGTTGTTCCTCGGTCATACGCGCCCTAAACCTCCCATGACTTGATACGATGTTCACACCCACCCACGATACCGAAAATAGATATACATCCCCAACGCCAGAATCACCATAACCACCAGCGAAAACGGCAACGCCCAGGGCTCCTCCTGAAACGGTAACGGAACATTCATGCCAAGAATACTCGCCACCAGGGTCATCGGCAGCAGGATAACGGAGATCAGGGTGAAGATCTTCATCACCTCGTTGATGCGGTGCGAAGTCAGGCTGTCGAGCGTGGCATTCAGGCTAACGACAATCTCGTTCTGCTCTTCCAGCATATCCCAGACCTTCGCCAGACTGTCCGTCAGGTCGCCAAAGTAGACATCCTCATCGACGTGGAGAAACGCCCGCTCACGCAACTCCAGCGAACGCACAACCGGGATATTGGGCCGAATAATGCGCCGCAGCGTAATAATATCGTGCCGCACAAAGGAGAGTTCCTGCACCGTCTCCTGGACATTGCGGTTGAAGATCCCATCTTCGATCCGATCAACATTGGCATCAACCCGGTAGAGCATACGAAAACACTCGTTGATCAGGGTATTGATAATCCGATACAGCAGGTAGCCTGACCCACGGCTCATAATTTTGGCCCGCACCTGCTCGCTGGATGTACTGCTGGAAACAAGCCGGGTTAATGGTTTTAAACGCCCATCATGTAGCGTAATAATATAGTCCCGCCCGGCGAAAATGTCAATCTCACTCACCACGGAGATGCGCCGGTTCGCATCAAAAACCGGGAAGTGCAACACCAGGAAGACATACTCACGCTCCTGATCATCGTCGATCTGGGGACGCTGCAGGCGCGACAGCACGTCTTTCAGGTGCAGGGGATGGAAGTGATAGCGCTCACTCAGGAACGTCACCTCATCATCGCCCGGGCGCACTACATCCAGCCAGATCAGCCCGCCGTGCTCGATCCGCTGCTGCTCCGTCTGCTGTGTGGGTGGAGACGGCAGTTTTGTATTTGGACGATGCTTGCGTGCAATCATAGTCAGTCCTACGTGCTACTGCCGACATGCGGTAATCTGCGGCTATCAGGTGGGATCAGCACTATTATACCCTGCCTGACATCCAGAGGCAACTTATGGGTTTGCACACCATATGCACCGGGCAATCCGAGGGTTTTCGCATTGACAGTAAGAGACGACCTGAGTACAATCCAATTCAAGGTGACCATTCGTTTAAACTGAGTTGTGTTCAATGATCGGAGTGTTGTTTGCGAGTGCGGCGACACTACTCCTGCTGACCGGGTTCATTCAGGATTATATGCGGCTGCGATGTTTGCCACGCCTGGCGCGTCCAGATATCTCAACCGCGCCACAACCCTACGTATCACTACTCATTCCGGCACGCAACGAAGCCCACACCATCGCACGCTGTCTCGACGGTGCGCTCAGGCAGAGCTACACCGCCTACGAGGTAATTGTGGTTGACGATGGCTCTACCGATGCCACGCCACTGATCCTGACCCGGTATGCTGAACGTGAACGCCAGTTGCGGGTGGTGGAGAGTGTACCACTGCCACCCGGATGGATCGGGAAGTGTCATGCCTGCCAGCAAGCAGCAACCGCCGCACGCGGCGAATGGCTCCTCTTCCTGGATGCTGATACGGTGCCCCAGCCAACGTTGATTGCGGCATTGTTAACGCATGCGCAGCGCCAGAACTTTGACATGCTAACGATTTTTCCATTTCTGGAGTTGGGCAGCTTCTGGGAACGGCTGGTGATGCCGCCATTTCAGGCGTTGATCCATACAATCTTCCCGATTGCGCGCCTGAATGCGCCCGATGCCCGACCGGACGAGATTGTCGCCAATGGTCAGTGCATCCTGGTACGCCGCGAGGTGTATCAACAGATTGGTGGGCATGGTGCCGTCCGCAGCGAAGTACTGGAAGATGTCCGTCTGGCGCAAGCCGCGCGCGCGGCCGGCTTTCGGGTTGGCGCAGCGATGGGACAGCAAGACCTGCGCGTGCGGATGTATACTAATGGGCGCGAGGTGCTGGAGGGGTTGACCAAGAATGCCGTGGCGGGCTACCGCAGTGGCGGCAGTCGCTCCTTCTGGGCCGGAGCCCGTCAGGTTGGACTGGCGGTCGGCCCACCGGATCTGCTGATCTGGGGCAGTGTGTTACTGGCAATACAAGGCGATGTGCGGGCCTGGGCCATCGTGCTGCACGGCCTGCTGGTGACGGTGATAGCCATCAGCTTCTGGATCTGGCTACTCCGCCGGTTTTATGAACTGCCCTGGGGCTACGCCTTGCTCTGGCCGCTGGGGGTATTATCCTATAGTTTTATTGCGCTGCACAGCCTGTGGAGAGTACACAGTGGACGCGGTGTCATCTGGAAAGGGCGGAACTATGTCGGAAAGTAAGCGCTACGGGTATGGGAACTTTGAGGTTGCACAACCGGACGAAGAGCCAACCAGCGGCTCAAACGTCAAAAACAGCCTCAAGAAGATGTCGGCTCCCTTTGTGAAGTTTGGGAAGGCCGTGGATCGCGCTATCCCCAACATCCGCACAGTGGACGGAATGGCGTATGCGTTGGCGAAGCGCACTCCGCGTACACTGGCGATCTGCATGGTGTTGCTGTTGGCCGGCATTGTGGCCTCACGTTTGAATCTCTGGACGGAGGGCTACCTCTGGGGCATCCCATCGCTGGGAGCCATCAGTATGGGAATCGGGTTCTGGGTCTGGTCGTCGAATGTCATGATGCGCCCCGATCTGTCACCGGATGCGCGGGCCACGCTGCAGCGCGCCATCCGGTTGCAGTTGCTGATGGTTGGCGCAGGCGCACTGGCCGCGGTTTATTTTGTAGGTATGGCTGTCGGGTTCTGGTAGGTGTTTTAAAGAGACCACATGCTGGCAGCAGTTTCATAGCGAAAGCCCACACGTTGCAGTGTGGGCTTTCGGTAACTCTGACGCATGGTGTAACGCTGCTACCCGGCGGATTACTCTTGCTCGTCCTGGTGTGACGGGCGCTCCTCGCGGATGAGGGTCGGCTCGCCCGTAGGAACTTCCTCTTCCGCCTCTTCCGCCTCTTCCGCACCAGTTCGGGCTGCGCGGGTTGGCGTGAGCGACACGACCAGATCTTCCGGATCGGTCGTGATGGTATATTCCACGGCACCCGCCAGATCCCCCACATGGATCATCTTATCCATCGTGGTCAGGAGGCTCAGATCGACATTGATGTACGAGGGCATATCCGAGGGCAGCGCCTCCACTTCAACTGTCGAGCGTACCTGGTTGACAACCCCATCGCCCCGCTCCGCCACGGGGGACGTCCCCGTCAACGCCAGCGGTACTTCGACCGTCATCCGCTCCCGCAGGTTCACCACATAAAAATCGGCGTGCAGAATATCCCGACTGACCGGATGGCGCTGGATATCATGCACAAATGCCGACTGGCGCGGCTGCCCGGGGATGTTCAACTCCACCAGCGTTGTCCGCCCGATATCGCGGTACATTTTCGTAAAATTCCGCTCGTCCAGTTGAACTGTGAAAGGACCAATGCCCTTACCATAGACCGTTGCCGGTAGCAACCCCTGGCGTCGCAGGCGCTTCACCTTTTTGCCGACGACCTCCCGCAGTTGCATATCCAGCATATGCTTCGTTTCCATTCTCTCAGTTACTCCTCAAACTGGGTTAACACTTTTTGCCGCAATCGCCGCACTGTATCCCGATAATCTACCACAACAAGCGACCGACGTAAAGCACGCCGGCCGTTCTAACCGATCAGTGTAGCATAGAGCCGCATGTTTTTCAACTGATAGGAGTTACGGGGTCGCTGACCCGAAAGGAAATTTCGCCGCCGGCAGGGTGGAAGAACCCAGATCTTTTTCACGAAATGTTGGCTCTTCGAGCCAACATTTCGTGAAAAAGATCGATCAAGTACCATGCTGCCGCAGGCGAATCAGGCTTCCAACTGGTCAAACGTTCGGTTTGCGTGTTCACCGCGTAACTCGTGTCAACTGATAGGACTTACGCGGTCACTGACCCGAAAGGAAATTTCGCCGCCGGCAGGGTAGTAAGCTACACGCCATAAAACCCCTGAGATTACACCACAATGACACCACACCAGCCACATATTGGCTGCATATGCTATACTCAACACAACGTGGTGGGCTGTGCGTCGGAGCAGGGATTACAAACTATGGGGGAGCCGCACAGCACACAGATAACCTGCGCAAAACCGATTTCAGGAGGTGTGCTTCATGTTGGCCCGGTTCCACCACTGGCTGCACAATCTTACTTTTCACGATCCGCTCAAGCAGCGCCAGGCAGCCCTGATGCAGATGATGCTGTTGAGTCTGGTCGGTATCTCGTGTCTGGGTGCCACCATTCCCTTCATCGCCGCAGTTCCACTCAGCTATGGGCTGGTCCTGACGGCGCTGATCCTGGCAAATGTACCGGTTGCCCTGGTTGCCCTGATTATCCTGCGGCGGCACCATTTTACGACCTCGGTATTGCTGACGACTACTGGCCTCATTTTCATTCTCACCATCCTCCTATTTCTTACCAGTATTGAGCGGGGGGGGGCGCTCTTGTTTGCATTTGCCATCCCGATCACGCTGGCCGGTCTGCTGGCCGGGCGGCGCGAGTTGGTGCTGGCGGTTGGACTGAGCATTGTTGGTGTGAGTATCGCCGTGATTATGCTCATGCTGCGGTTCCCCCTGGCGGGAGCACTCGCCACGGGACAGAACAACTTCATCGGGATGCTTGGCGGCTTTGTTATCACGGCCATGGTTATTGGCCTGTTTGTGGACCGATTTAGCATCGTGTTGCGGCAGGCGCTGGTTGATGCTCAGACCCGCGAACAGGAACTGGAGGGGTTGCGCGAGTCGCTGGAGTATACCGTGGACCGCCGGACAACCGAACTGCGGCGCGTGCTGGATGAAGTGCAGGCCCGCGCCGCCGAACAGGAGCGGCTGCTGGCAGAAAATGAACAACAACGCCTGGCGATTCGAGAACTGAGCGTGCCGGTGCTGCCGGTCAGCGCAAGCACGATGGTGATGCCGCTGGTCGGCACCCTCGACAGCGAACGGCTGCTCATGCTGGAGGAGCGCGCGCTGCATGCCATTCAGCGGAGTGCGGCCCGCCAGGTGCTGCTCGATATTACCGGCGTGCCGGTCATCGACAGCCAGGTCGCCGCCGGGATCCTGCGCCTGGTTCAGGCGGCCCGCTTGCTTGGCGCTGAAGTGCTGCTGGTCGGCGTGCGGCCTGAGGTGGCTCAGGCCATCGTCGGCCTGGGGCTTGATCTGGGAGAGATGCCCGCGTATGGCGATTTGCAAACAGCACTGCGGCACACACAGTGAGGCCGGTCCTACAACCTGCTATCCTTATGTCAACCGTTTGTAATGTTGCATTCTGGCAACAGAACTCATTCTGGCCGATTATAGAGACAGGTGCCGGAAGAGGTGTGGTATACTGGGATAAAATAGCCGATATGTCTGTACCATACCCACTATAGCCATTGAACGACTTTTGCGGACAACAGACATACTACTGGCATACGTACTACACCACTTATGGATACACCCGGTCTGGTCAGGCGAGCAAGTTCGGCTGCGGTTGTTCCCACGGCAAGGATTGGGGCCACACATGCAAGAGAGAGGTGAATTTTGAGCATGACCATGACGAACATTGTCACCCAGGCGCAGGAAACTGGCTATCAGGTTGAGAAAGTTGAACAGGTGCGCAGCAATCGCTGGTTGCTGACCCTTAAAGATAGTGATGACGCGATTATTCTTGCCCTCGTGCAGCAGCGACCACTGGTCAGCTCGGCCGATGTGCAGGATCTGGCAGAACTGCTGCACCTGCGGCGCTCGGATCGCGGCATTCTGCTGGCGCTTGGCGGCCGCTTCAGTGCGGATGCACAGCGCACCGCCCACGAACTACGCCAGACGCAGATCCATCTTTGCACGAGTCTGCCCACCAATCCGTCGGTCCCCCAGATGCAACCGGCGTTTGAGTCCGCCTAGGAGCCGGCAGCGACCACAGCTTATGCGTTTGCCGGTTTGAACCAGCCGCCGCACAGGGTAGGGGCGGTAGGGACCGGCAACCAGCGCCTATTGCCGGTGCTGCGCTCTTCCCGTGGACGCCGCTCTCCGGCGGGCGCATCCGCTGCCTGCCTGCTCCCGGATTCTATGCTACAATACGCACGATGCGAAAACAATTATTGACAGCCGTACAAACGCCGCAGATGCTCGACTTCATCAGCCATAGTCCCGCGCAGACGGTACGCATTGGGCAGCGCCTGGGTGAACATGTGCAATCCGGCGACCTGTTGCTCCTGCTGGGCGATTTTGGCGTTGGCAAGACGCAACTGGTTAAAGGGTTGGCCGAGGGTCTTGGCTCGACCGATCTGGTGACCAGTCCCAGTTTTGTGTTGATTAACGAGTATCAGGCCGGTTCAGAGCATGCCGGCATACGGATCTATCATGTTGATCTCTATCGCATCGAAGACCCGGCAGAAGTGACCAGCATTGGCCTGGAAGAGATCTGGGGCGGTACGGGGGTCTGCCTGATTGAGTGGGCCGAGCGCGCGCAGGACTGGCTGCCGGAGGAGCATCTGGCGATCCATATGAAGCATCTGAGTGAAACCAAGCGGGTGCTGCGCTTTATGCCCGAAGGTGAACGCTACCGGAACCTGGTTGAGACCTTTAAGGGAACTACGTTTGGCTAATTTAGCCCGAAAGACGCATGCTACTCGCAATTGACACCTCTACCGCATTGACGGGGCTGGCCTGCTATGATCAGCAGGGGCTCTGTGGTGAATGTGTGTGGGAGTCGGGGCGGAACCATACTGCCCAGCTCTTACCCCAACTCCAGATGCTGTTTGAACATATCTCACGCAGTCCGGCCGATGTCCAGGTTGTTGCCGTAGCCCTCGGTCCCGGCAGTTGGAGTGGGCTGCGCGTCGGTATGAGCATTGCCAAAGGGCTGGCGCTGGCGGGCAACCTGGCGCTGCTGGGCATCACGACCCTTGACGCCCTGGCGTACCAGCACCAGTATGTGACGACAACCATCTACCCGCTGATTCGCCTGGGACGCGCCCGCTTTGCGACGGCGGCGTTCCGCCGCGACGAACAGTGGCAGCGCCTGGATGACTATCGCAACGTCTCTCTCGCCGAGTTGTGTGCCGAAGTTGACGATCCGGTACTCTTCTGCGGCGATATTGAGCCGGATGTGCGGGAGCATCTGCAGCAGGAACTGGGCGACCGCGCCGGCTTCCCGTCTGCCGCTGCCAATCTGCGCCGTCCCGGCTACCTGGCAGAACTGGCCTGGCAGCGCTTTGCAGCCGGCGAGCGGGATGAGCCGGCCCGCCTGGAGCCGCTCTATCTGGGCGAACCAGTGAAAATCAAACCCGAGCCCCCGCCCCCAGACGAAGCGGAAGCCGCCGAAGCCGCCGAAGCAGCGGAACAGGACAGCGACGATAGTGCGCCGGAAGATGAGGACGGGGAAACCTGAGGCAGTCGCTCGGCAGGGTATGCTGCGGGTTGTTCATGCAGCAGATGGCAGCATGGCTGCCGCACACCAGATCGTGAAGGAGTTGCGCCGCAATGTCAGCGCTCAGTCGGTTTGAACAATTTATGGAAAGCATGGTTGAAGGCTCGGTTGCGCGGATCTTTCGTAACCCGGTGCAACCGGCCGAGATCGCCAAACGCCTCGAACGGGCGATGGAGAGCCAGCAGACCATCAGTGTGAAGCGCGTGATTGTGCCCAATGTCTACCGCGCCTGCCTGAACCCGCAGGATTTTGCGACGTTCCAGCCGATCCAGACCGAGATGGAACGTGAGATGGCAAATTACCTGAGCGAACTGGCGAGCGAGCGCAATTTCACCATGCTGGAGCATCCCCGGGTGGAACTGGTTGAAGATGCAGCGGTGTCCCGCCACAGCATTCAGGTCATCGCCGAGACAGTGGAGGCGGCCGCCGGTGCCACGGGCGGTACGCAGGTGTTGTCAACCACGATGTACCAGAAAGCTCCGCCTCAGACGCAGAGTAGTGCAGTGCTGCTGCTGCAGACGCCTGCCGGTTCCCAATCGATCCCGCTTGCCAGCACCATGCTGCGGATCGGGCGCGGCCTGAATAACGATATTATCCTGGAGGATACGCGCGTCTCGCGGCATCATGCCCAACTGCGCTACAAGACACGCCGCTTCTGGCTGATGGACCTGGGCAGTACCAATGGTACCTATGTCAATGGCGAACGCACGCAGGAGGCAGCGCTGCGTGACGGCGATATCGTTTCGCTGGGTGGGCTGGAACTGACCTTCCGTGAAAACAATCCGGGACCATAAGCTATGTTCGATATTGCAAATGTCTCGCTCAATGTTATTATTCTGGTTCTGCGGATTGCCGTGGTTGGCCTGCTCTATTTTTTTCTCTGGCAGGTCTTACGGGTTGTCACTGGCGATCTGCGTGGTAGCGGCGCGCCGTCGTCCGCGATGGCAAGCCCTTACGGGCAGTTAGTCGTCACGAACGCCGGGCAGACCGGCCTGCCGGTCGGCAAGATTTTCCCGCTCAGCCCGGTGACCACGATTGGTCGTAGCACCGAGAGTAGCGTCTCCCTGAATGATAACTTTATGTCGGGGGATCATGCACGGCTGGAACTGCAGAACGATGAGTGGATTCTGCGCGACCTGAAAAGTACGAATGGTACATTCGTCAATGGGTTTGAGGTACGTGACGCCACCAGCGTCAACTCCGGCGATATTATTCGGGTCGGGCGGGTAGAATTACGATTGATGACAACATAGAGCCCGGATGTCTGCCCTACGCAATCGGCAGCGTAAAGAAAAAGGTGCTACCCCAACCCTCTTCACTGTCGGCCCAGAGCCGTCCGCCGTGGCCTTCAACCAGATGCTTGGCAATCGCAAGCCCCAACCCGGTCCCCCCGGCATTCCGATTGCGTGAGCGATCCACCTTGTAGAAGCGCTCAAAGATGCGTGGCAGCTCGCGGGCCGGGATGCCGATACCCGTATCGCTTACACTGACCAGCATCCAGAGGCCGGAGGGATGCGGCGTGGGCAATGCAATCACCACCCGGTCCGCACCATTACCATTGGGTTCACTATCAGTTTTACTTATGCTGAGACCGCCTGACTCTGCGCGAACCGGATGGAACTGCCGCTGGAACAGGGCCAGCGGCACCGCATGTCGGCCCGCCTGCAACACATACCGCTCGATATATCCCTGGCGAGGTGTCGCTTCATCCACCGTGATCACACAGGCACATACCGTAATATCACCACCGGCAGGCGTAAACTTGATGGCGTTGTGCAGCAGGTTGATCAGCACCTGACCCACCCGTTTGTCATCCATCAGAACCGCTGGATGCTCCGGGGCAATATAGGCCGAAAGATGCAGTTGTTTGCGGTCCACCTGAGGGCGAATCCGCTGCAGGGTACGCTCCACAACATCGCCGATATTCCGGGCGGCCAGTTGCAACGTTACCCGGCCGGATTCGATCTGGGAGAGTTCATGCAGTTCGTCAACCAGTTGCGTCACCACATCAACTTCCTGGGCCGCCTGCGTCAGCATCCGGTGGGCCACTGCAGGTGGCGGCTCCGACAGCAGGGTTTCGACCAGGAGTTTGAGCGAGGCCAGCGGCGTACGTAGTTCGTGGGAGACATTGGCCACCAGATCACGGCGGGCCCGTTCGAGAATACTAATCTGGGTGACATCGCGGATGAGCAGCAGCACACCGCCGGCCTGATCTTCCAGGAAGAGCGGCGTGCAGCGCAGGCGCAACGTACGCTCGCTCATCAGCGGATGGATCGTGGTCTCACGCGCTTCGCCGTCGGCCAGCACCTCACGCACCAGGGCATCGACCTGGTAATCGCGCAGAAGGGCAATCAACCCCTGACCGTAGGCGGTGGCGGCATCCACACCCAGCAGATCCTGGGCATGGCTGTTGAGGAAGTAGACCTGGCAGTCGGCATCGGCGAGGACCAGACCGGCATCAAAGGCGGTAGCAGCGGCATAGAAGAGGGATGAGAGTCGGTTCGCAGCGGGCATGCCCATCGTCGCGTCCGGCTTACCGGCAACCTCACGCTCAGGCGGACTGAGCGACCGGGACTGCCGGCAGGCGCGCAGACGCAGACCAAGCCGGATCGTTACACTAACACTTACCAGGAGGGCGATTGCCAGCAACAGTTCCAATACTGTCATCGTTCAACGCCTTGCGGCTCGTCCGCAGGTATCTCGAAGCGATACCCAACGCCGCGCACCGTCTGAATATAGCGCGGGCGCGCCGGGTCCGGCTCGATCTTCTCCCGCAGCCAGCGAATATGCACATCGACCGTGCGACTATCGCCCAGAAAGTCAAAGCCCCACACCCGCTCCAGCAGCAGATCCCGCGAAAGCGCAATGCCCCGATTCCGCATCAGACAGGTCAGCAGATCAAATTCTTTCTGGGGCAGATTGAGTTCACCATTGTCACGCCAGGCGCGGCGGCTGCTGGTGTCCACCCGCAGCGTTCCGGCATCGAGAATCTCGCGGTTGCCGCCACTGGGCTGACGTTCGGCACGACGCAGGATGGCGCGGATGCGCGCAAGCAGTTCGCCAAAGCTGAAGGGCTTGGTGACATAGTCATCGGCCCCCAGTTCCAACCCGGCAATCCGGTCTACCTCGTCCTGACGGGCTGTGAGCATAATAATCGGCACATCGCTTTCCTGGCGCAGGATGCGGCAGACCGAAAACCCATCAAGGCGCGGCAGCATAATATCGATAATCAGCAGATCCGGACGATCGCGACGCGCGAGTTCCAGCCCCTGTACACCATCGACAGCATGTAGCACCGTGTAGCCTTCGCGTTCCAGGTTATAGCGAAGAGTTTCGGCCAGCGTTGTCTCGTCTTCGATTAGTAAAATAGTGGGCATACCTCGTGTGCCAGTTGTTCCGGCCCTGGCCCGGCCGCAAGCAGACATCCAGGCGCGTGCCCGGAAACTTTCCGCAATTCACTTGCCATGGCCGGGTTCCGGTTGTTTATGGCCATGTTACTTCTGGGAGTGCATGAGTATTGTACCACGAACGAGGACAGCCCGGTTACACGGCTGTATCTGGCGGAGATATGGGGGATGAAGTTTGAATTTTTAATCCAGATAGCGATTTTCAGGAGTCCCGGCTTCAGCCGGATCAGGCGTTCCCGGCAGGATGCCCTGTCCCGGCAGGCATCCCACCAACGCAAGCCGGGACTCCCGGTTATTCATATCCGGGCGCACTCCATAAAAGCGTTAACTCCCCAGCGCCGCCAGTGCCTGCGTCACGCTATCTTTGGGCTTGACATTCACCTGCGCGGCGACAATCTTACCCTCCTCGTCGATCACAAAGTGGCTACGGATGATGCCCATGTAGGTTTTACCATACATCTTCTTCTCGCCCCACACGCCATAGGCCGTAGCAGCGGTATGCTGGTCATCAACCAGCAGGGTGAAGGGCAGATCATGCTTCGTCTTGAACTTCTGATGTGACTTCACCCCGTCGGGACTGATGCCCAGCACGACGGCGTTTTTCTCCGTGATGACGGGGTAGTTGTCGCGGAACCCACACGCCTGGGTAGTGCAGCCGCTGGTATCATCTTTGGGGTAGAAGTAGAGTATCACCCGCCGTCCCCGGAAATCCGCCAGGCGAACCGTCTCGCCATTCTCGTCCGTCAGCTCAAAATCGGGGGCAGGATCGCCTGCTTTGAGTGGTGTTTCGGTCATTGCGTTATTGTCCTCTCCAGGTTAACCAACGGGAAGGAGGACAACAACCATGCTGCCGCCCCTTGCCCTGAATATTTGAATAGACACAAATTATAGCTCAGGTTGTGTAACGCGTTACGTCGTCACATCATGCACCTCGCTCTCGTGCCGCCCTGCCGCTGTGATGCGAATAAACTCCGCGTTGGCCCAGAGTTCCTCAATGGTGGCGGCCCCGGCATAACTCAGCCCGGAGCAGAGCCCACCCACCAGTTGATGGATCACATCATGCACCGGCCCGCGCGCCGGCACCATCGCTTCGACCCCCTCCGGCACAACGCGTTCCCAATCTTCGGGATCGATCTCGCGCCGCTGTTCGATCTCCTGCCGGTTGATATTGGCGCTCAGTGAGGCCATCCCGCGCACAACTTTATAGCGGCGACCATTGCGGATCACCGCTGCACCGGGACTCTCGTCCGTGCCCGCCAGCAGGCTGCCCAGCATCACCGTGCTCGATCCGACCGCCAGGGCTTTGGTGATATCGCCGGCGATCCGAATACCACCATCCGCAATGATCGGAATATTCAGCGCATGGCCGGCAGCAGCACACTCATCGAGTGCCGTCAGTTGCGGCACGCCAAACCCGGTTACGAGCCGCGTAATGCAGATCGATCCTGCACCGACGCCCACCTTGACCGCATCCGCCCCGGCGTCAACCAGGTCATGCACACCCTCCGCCGTCGCCACATTGCCGCCGATCACATCCACGTCCGGGAAGTGGGCCTTCAGCGCGCGGATCATGCCGATAGCGGTATCGGCGTGACCGTGGGCAATATCTACCACCAGCGCATCCGCCCCGGCCTGGACACAGGCGGCAGCACGGTCTTCATCGGAGGGACGCACGCCCACAGCGGCGGCAACGCGCAGCCGACCCCGGTCGTCTTTGGTGGCGTCAGGCCACTGCTCAATCTGAATGATATCCCGGGCCGTCACCAGTCCCTGCAACTGGCCTGCGCCATCAACCACGGGCAGCTTCTCGACCCGATGGCGGTGCAGCGTCTCGCGGGCCGTATCCAGTGAAGTACCCGGTGTCAGCGTAACCAACTGGTCGCGCGGCGTCATCACCGTAGTTACCGGACGGTCGGCATCCCGCTCGAAGAGCAGATCCCGCGTGGTTACGAGGCCGAGCACCTCGCCGTTACTCCCACGCACCAGCAGACCGCCGATATTGTGCGCCGCCAGAATGTTGCGGGCCTGCTGCACCGATGCATCGGCGGGCACACTCAGCGGATGCTCAACCATAAAACCCTCGGCGCGCTTGACCCGCTCGATCTCGGCGGCCTGGCGCTCAACCGACATAAAGCGGTGGATAACGCCAACCCCACCCAGCCGGGCCATTGCCAGCGCCATAGCAGACTCGGTAACGGTATCCATATTCGATGAGACAATCGGAATCGAGAGCGCAATGCGGCGGCTAAACTGCGTCCGCGTATTGACGGCACGACGGGAGCGGATAGACGAGCGACGGGGAACCAGCAGCACATCATCAAATGTTAAAGCAAGTTCAGGACGAAGTTTCATACAAGCAATCCTTCTTACGGCTTTCGACAAAACGTTGCAACTGAATCCTAGCACACAACGCATTTATGTCCATGATTGGCCTATTCTGCGCTTCGTGCGCCGGTTTTACCGGCCGCAACGCCGTTCACCGCTCAAACGTCTTCTACTATACCAGGTATAAACCTTATCTTAACCCGGCAGTCCCGGATAACCGTTACTGCCGGTAGCGGTCATCTGGACGTGCCGGGAGTTCGCAAAATGGAGGCGACGTATGTTTTCACACAACAATCAAGGCAAACGCAGCCAGTTGCTCATCGGGATACTGGCCTTGCTGGGAATGGCATTCCTGCTCAACTGCATCCCGGCCCATGTACCGATTACCCGGGCCGACAGTTTTAACGCTGGGGAGTCCAGTCTCTGGCAAGACTTCTTCTGTATCGGTGATCAGATCTGCGGCGTGGGCGATTTTGATGCCGATGGTCGGGACGATATTATCCGCTTCGTCCGCAGTAGTGATGAAGATCAGTTGGGCAATATCTACGTAGCCCTCTCCGACGGCACAGATTTTATCGCAACCGGCAACCGCTGGCAGGACTACTTCTGCATTGGCGATGAGATCTGCGGGGTGGGCGACTTTAATGCCGATGGGCGGGACGATGTTATCACCTTTGTCCGCAGCACGCAGACCGACGGGCGAGAAGGCGATGTCTACGTGGCGCTGTCCAATGGCAGCGCGTTCGTCGGCGCGGGCAACCAGTGGGCCGAATTCTTCTGCGTCGAGGAGGAGGTGTGCGGCGTGGGCGACTTCAACGGCGATGGGCGGGACGATGTGATAGCCTTTGTGCGCAGCAGTCAGGACGACGATGACGACGATGCCGAAGGCGATGTCTATGTGGCCCTGGCTGAGGAGGAGAAATTCGGCGATCCTGAAACCTGGGATGATTTCTTCTGTGTGGATGAGGAGATCTGTAAGGTGGGTGATGTCAACGGCGACGGCCGCGACGATATTATCACCTTCCTGCGCGATACCCAGTTAGACGACGAGCGCGGCGATGTCTATGTGGCCCTGTCCACCGGCAGCGGCTTCGCGGAGAGCAAGGTCTGGCATGACTTCTTCTGCGACGCGGACCAGGTGTGTGATGTCGGCGACTTTGACGGCGACGGACGCGACGACATTGTTGCCTTCGACCAGGCGCGGGGCTATGTCTATGTTGCGCTCGCCGATGAAGATGAGGAGGAGTTCCAGGGCACCAGGCTCTGGCATGATCTCTTCTGCATCGATGATGAGGTCTGCGGCACGGGTGACTTTGACGGCGATGACCGCGACGATATCGTCGCCTTCCTGCGCGACACGCAGATGGACGAGGAGCGCGGCAATGTCTATGTGGCCCGCTCCACGGCGGAAGATCTGGAGCGCGACCTGAATGAGCGGTTGTATCTGCCGCTGGTGGTGCGGTAACGTTCTTTACACCTTGTTGCCACAGAGATCACCGAGGGCACAGAGTGATGCGCTCTGTGCCCATTTATTGCCCTATGCGCTATGAACGCGCTGGTTTCTATCTTGCGGTTATTGCGTTGGGGGTGTGCGAATTGCCTTGAGGAGGCGCTGCATCTGTTCCTCAAATGTCAACCGCCTGTCGGTGAGATCAAGGTAGGTAAAGATCTGCAGATGCTCTGGAACTTCCGTCTTCTGCCAGAGTAGCAACAGGAAACGCCGCTCACGATTGGCCGGACTGCGGGTCTGGAGCAGAAATCGCTCAAAGGTGGCCCACTCGCTCTCCAGCCAGTTCGGGGTTATAACGATCAGGGTTCTGCGGCTCTGTTTTGTCGCATTTATGATATTCTCCAGCGTTGTCACACCGATTTCAAAGTCACGATAGTCAATACAGACCCGTAGACCCTGCTTTTCCAGGCGGTCAAGCAGCACATTCTGCACCCACTCACCATCCTTGCTGCTATAGCTGATAAAGACATCGTAGTGGAAATCGTCCTGCGCTGGTGCAGGTTGTTCAGTTTCATGGGGTGGTTGCTCTGCCGGGGCGGGTTTTTCGGGTGCAGTTGGGGCACGGAACGGTGTTTTGCCCATTGCCAGGTCGGTGAAGCTGATGCCGGTACGCTCTATTGCCAAGGAATTGAGTTTGTAAATAAGGCGCGAACGATCGCTGCGGAGTTTGTCAGTTGAACCAAAGCGACGCTCCTCATCCAAATTTTCCTGCAACTGACTCTTGGAGAGTTCAAAATCCTCCCGTTCAGCTTTATCTTCTGGTTTAATAAATGATGCCAGGGTTTCTAATGCGCGTTCATAGTTTATTGGCATATCGTTATCTCCTTCAACGTTGTTACCGCTCTCGACGACCTCATAAGACGTATCTTCCGGTAGTAGTATTTCAGCCGGAGCAGCGGCAGGATCGAGATCGGCCAGGGCACGTTCATAGATGCGATTGCGGATCTGGCAGTAGCCACCGGGGCCGGCCTTGATTACCCCGTTGATATGCGCCAGACGGAACTGTCTGACATTCAACCCCGGCGTGAAGCGTGCGGCTTTGCTGGTAATGCGCCGGGTGTAATCCAGCAAATCCGGGGCATCACTCAGGTCAGTGATCCGCGATAGGTGATGGGTATCTTCGCGGAAGAATTGATCAACCGCTGCCTCCACCGCTGCAACCGCACTTGTCTGGTTGATCTGCGCTGTCCGGGCTACCAGGTAGCTACAAAGCCGCTGGCAGAGGTAGGGTTGACCGTCGGTCCAGTAGTAGATACGCTCGGACACGACCCCGGTGACATCCGCCGGTAACTGCAAGTGGGCAGCCAGTTGCCGCACCTGCGGCAGATCAAAATCACGCAGGGGAATACGCTGGTCAATATTGAAATCCGAAACGGTTTTATCCTGAATAAGATCTTTCGGGTTAAATGCCCCCGCGATAATAAAGGTCAGATGCTGCCAGAACGAAAAGCTCTGGCGCGAGGTATAGATACTACGAATAACGGAGAAGAAAGGCGAAGCCCAGGCGGGAGGCATTGCGCCAATCTCGTCCAAGACGATCACAACCCGCTGCCCGGACTGCTCGGCCAATTCGGCGATATCGGCCAGAAACACTTCCCACGAGGCGCTGTGGGTCGGTGGCGCGGGACGCCGTTCCCTGGGGATAAAATGCAACTGGCGCAGCAGCCAGGTTCCCAGCGAACTGTACCAGTCGCATTCAGCGGCATGCACTTTGTCCGGCGTCAGATCGCGCATGGCAAAAGCGTAACCCTGTGGCGCAAACAGGTTTTTCAGGCGGTTAATCAAGCCGGTTTTGCCATGCTGTCGCGGCTCCACCAGGGTAATATATTCCATGCGCTGCAGATGCAGTGACGCGCGGGTGTCGGCCTCTCGGGGGATGTAGACCGGCGAGTCGGCCTGCACCGGCCCACCCGTCTGAAAGGGCATATCGTTCATGCGGGCTGCTCCGCCTGCTGATACTCTTCGACGAACACTTCCAGCAGATCTTCGACGGTGGTGGTGTTGGCAAGCACCATGGGAAATGCTTCCACGGCGAACTCATACCCGGCACTGGAGCGGCGCAGGATCGAGCGTAGTTCGACCAGGCGATCCAGGGCCGCTTTTGTCTCGGCTGCGCCAGGGATGATCGCCGCCTGCATTTCCAGCAACTGGCGCACCTCTTTGAGCCGGTAGACCTTAGCTTGCTGCGCCAGCAGCAGAGTAATGATCTTTTCAAGCGGTGAAGCTGCCCACCAGTAGGTTTCGAGAAAATCCTGCTCCTGAAACTGCGGATCGGCAATCACTGCATCCACATCATCAGGCGTGATACTGCGTTTACCCTGCTGATTGATGCGCTCAACCAGGCGACGGCAGAGGCGCTGCACTACATTGGGATGCCCCGACGTAAACGCCCAGATCTGCCGGACCAGCGTCTGCTCTTCAAAGAGGGAAAGCTCCAACTGCTTCATTGGTCGCGTGACCAGTTCCTCAACGGCGCGGTAGTCCAGCGGACCCAGCAGAATCTCATTCACAAAGTTAAAGAGCGGACTGGTAGGGTCACGCATGGCATCGCGCAGCGTCCGCTCACCGCTGAGAACAATCTGGGCATGGCCTGCGTTGACCAGTGCCCGGAGCGTGTTGAAGAGCCGCCAGCCGGCAGCTCGATCAGCGGGAATGAGCTTATCGGCCTCGTCTAACAGCAGCACCAGCGGTTTATCAGGCGGGGGCGCTTGCAGTAGATCGCCAAAGGTTGCCGGAGCAGACACGGGTGCTGCTGGTTGCCAATCACGGAGCGGCGCGGCCAGAAAATCAGCGAAGGTCGGTGTAGTCGAACAGTCATGATAGAGGGTCCGAAGATTTTTCGCCGGTAGACGCATACTATGCAGACAGTTCAGCACCGATGTCTTGCCAACCCGCCGTCCGCCGGTAATTACATAGGAAGCGCTGGTGGCATGATCAACAATTTCCCGAAGTTCATGCTCACGCCCAAAGAAAAAATGGGGCGGGGTCGGGCCGTTGGTCACATAGGGCGCAACAGTGACCAGATTGACCTGGGGTAGCACCGTACGGCGCAGCGATTGTTGGGCATCCGCCGCCGCGCCGACTGCCAGCAACTCGCCGTGGTTGACAACCACCACATCATAGGCAAAGACACTACCCAGAGCACGCACAATATGGCGGCGGGCTGTACTCAATGCATCAGTCTCACAGAAGAGTAGCAACAGAGCAATGCGTGAGCCGGAACCAATCCCGCTGGATACCAGGAGACTGCGCAGTTTTTCAATCGCTTCCGGGGAAAACTGGCGCTCGGCACTTGCCAGCACCAACATGGGATTGGGAATGCGCAGATTCTCAAAGGCCGTCCCCGTATCCAGCCAGAAAGCGGCAAAGCGGGATTCCCGGAGTTGGTCAGGGGTACAACGCGGATGAAACCAGTC
>DAOTVB010000023.1:0-7510 GCA_034436755.1 Chloroflexaceae bacterium
CGGTTCTCAGTTCTCAGTTCTCGGTTCTCGGTTCTCGGTTCTCGGTTCTCGGTTCTCGGTTCTCGGTTCTCGGTTCCCCGTCCTCTCAAGCGGAAGCTATCTGCTATAATGCTCCCAGCACAATTATCGAACATCAGGTGAGGCACACTGTTATGGAACGCATCTACGTTGCCCTGGACGTTGAAACAACTGGCCTGGAAGCGGGCATGGATGAGATTATAGAGATTGGCGCTGTGAAATTTCGCGGGCACGAGGTGCTGGAAACGTTTGCACAGCTTGTCAAACCGCGCCAGGCGCTGCCCCTCAAGATTACCCGGCTGACCGGCATTACCGCCGATGATCTGACCGCCGCCCCGCGCTTTAACGCCATTGCGCCCGACTTCGTGCGCTTTGTCAAGAATTATCCGCTGGTCGGTCACTCGATTGGCTTCGATGTCACCATGCTGCGCGCGCAGGGGATGCGCTTTGCCCAGCCGGTCTACGATACGTTTGATATGGCGACGCTGCTGCTGCCCCAGGCACCGATCTATAAGTTGAGCGCGCTGGCCGATCGTCTCGGCGTTGCGCATCCCGATGATCACCGCGCCCTGAATGATGCCGATGTCTGCCGTCAGGTTTTTCTGCACCTGCTCCAGCGGATCGAAACGCTGGACATAGATGAACTGGGGGAGATTACCCGCCTGATGGCCCGGACAGACTGGGCCCTGCGCGATCTCTTTAACGAGGTTCAGCGCGCCCGGATGCAGACGGTCTGGGATAGCGCGCAACAACCGCAGCGCCCTGAAGCGGCGGCCGGTTCGGATGCCTTCGATCTCCCGGTTCAACCGGCAACCACGCGGGCACCGTCGGCGAAACCGGCACCGCTCAAGCCCACTGGCGATACCACGCTGCTAGAACTGGATACGATCACGGCTTTCTTTGCTGCCGATGGTGTCCTGGGGCGCACCTTCCCCGGCTATGAACAGCGCCCGCAGCAGATAGACATGGCGCAGGCCGTCGCCCGAACCTTTAACACCAACGAGACGCTACTGGTTGAAGCCGGGACCGGCACCGGCAAGAGTATGGCCTACCTCGTCCCGGCGGCGCTCTTTGCGGCCCGGCGCGGCGAGCGGGTGGTTATCTCGACCAACACGATCAACCTGCAGGATCAGCTCTTCTACAAAGATATTCCCGATCTGCAACGCATGCTGGCCCGGATGGACGACAAAGAGCCGGATGCCGGAAGCAATGGCAATGGGAGTACAGCCACCCACACACCCGACAGCGAGCCGCCATTTACGGCGGCACTGCTCAAAGGACGGGGCAACTATCTCTGCCTGCGCCGCTACAAGCGCCTGCGCCAGGAAGAAAACCTGCAACCGGACGAGATCCGCGCCCTGCTCAAGGTGCAACTCTGGCTGCCGACCACCAGCAGCGGCGACCGCGCCGAACTGCTGCTGGTGGACCGTGAGCCGGCCGCCTGGGGCCGCATGAATGTCACCGCCGAGACCTGCACCGGCCATCGCTGCCCCGATTTTCACGACTGCTTCTTCTTCAAGGCGCGGCGTCAGGCTGAGGCTGCGCATATGGTGGTGGTTAATCATGCCCTGCTGCTGTCGGATCTGGCCGCCCAGTCCAACGTCTTACCGCCCTACGATCATCTGGTTATTGACGAGGCGCACAACCTGGAGGAAGTTGCTACCGATCAGCTCAGCTTTCGCGTTGACCAGGCGGCCCTCCTGCAGTTCCTCGATAATCTCTACCAGAGCAGCGGCGTCCAGACGGTCAGCGGGCTACTCTCGGAGTTGCCGATGCATCTCGGCAACAGCGCCGCGACCGACAGCGAGCGGGAGCAGGCCCAGACGATTGCCAATGCCCTGCAGCCGGATGTTACCCGCATGCACCAGGTTGTTTACGACTGCTTTAACCATCTCAGCGGCTTCATCAACCAGCAGGTTGAGCCGAACAACTACGACTCGCGCCTGCGCCTGACACCAGGGGTGCGGCAAAAACCGGCGTGGGCCGAGGTTGAGCAGGTCTGGCAGAATCTCACCCTGCTACTGACCCGGATCAGCAGCGGGTTGGGCCAACTGCATACCCTGCTCCTCGAGCTGAAAGAGTCGGACATGATCGAGTATGACGAACTCCTGCTGCGGGTCGAGTCGCTGCACCGGTTTGCCACCGATGTGCGCGTGCAGACCGGGCATATCATCTTTGGCACCGAGGCCGACAAGTATGTCACCTGGCTGAACCTCGACCGCGTCTACGATACACTAACCCTGAATGCCGCGCCGCTGAGCGTGGCCGAGATCTTGCAGACCCAACTGTTTGGGCAAAAACAGACTAATATTCTGGCATCGGCCACCATGACAGTGAACAACTCCTTCGAGTTTATCCAGGAACGCCTGGGACTGACGGAAGTTGAAGAACTGCAACTCGACTCACCGTTCGACTACGAACAGCAGGCGCTGGTCTACATTCCCAGCGACATCCCCGAACCCAACCAGCGCGGCTATCAGCAGATAGTCGAGGATGCGCTGATTTCCCTCTGCACCGCAACCGGCGGGCGGACGCTGGCGCTCTTTACCGCAAACAGCGTCCTCAAGCAGACCTACATCGGCATCCAGGATGCGCTGGAGGAGCAAGAGATTGCGGTGCTGGGCCAGGGTGTTGACGGCTCGCGGCGCACGCTGCTGGAGCGCTTTAAGGAGTCGCCGCGTACGGTGCTGCTGGGGACCAGTAGCTTCTGGGAGGGTGTAGATGTGGTCGGCGATGCGCTGTCGGTGCTGGTTATTACCAAACTGCCCTTCAGTGTACCCAATGATCCGATCTTTGCGGCCCGCAGCGAGCAGTTCAAAGAGCCGTTCAACGAATATGCCGTACCCCAGAGCATTCTGCGGTTTAAGCAGGGCTTTGGCCGACTGATCCGCAGTAAGGAAGATCGCGGCATTGTGGTGGTGCTCGACAAGCGCCTGCTGACCAAGAAGTATGGAGAGATCTTCCTGCACTCGCTGCCCACCACGCGTGTGCGTCAGGGTCCGCTCAAGCAACTGCCGCTGTTAGCGGCCCGGTTTCTGGTTTGATGTTGGGGGATAGGGGATTAGCGATTGGCGATTGGCGATTGGCGTGTAGGGTACGCTTTCAACCATGGAACCCGGATATCATCACCACGGGGAGGCAGCCGTTGGGTGCATTCGATGCACTGTCTGATCAAGTTTGAAACCATAGTCCGGATATGTGATGCACTGGAGTCCCGGCTTTAGCCGGTGAATATCTGCCAGGGCCGCGGGACACTGCCGGGAACGCCTGATCCGGCTGAAGCCGGGACTCCAGATGTATTGATGTTCGGATTACAAATTCAACGTTCATCAGGCGGCACTACCGAATGCAACCTGTCACGTACGTCTGAACGATGCCTAAAAAAAGCAAACAGCAGAGGAACCCGATTGGCTCAGGTTCCTCTGCTGTTTGCTTCGCCGAACACTGAATGTACCCACTTAATCACGGAACCGCTCAAAAAAGTCACGCTGCTGCTCTTGCACGGCCTGTTCAATCTCGAGCGAGGTGACATAGCCTAACTCGTGCAGCACCTCACCAATATTTGCCTTGCGACCCTGTCGTCGCAATATCTCCTGCTGTTCCGCCGCATGCGCCAACTGGCTCCGGCTCACAATCCCCCGCCGCAGTAGATACTCCCCCAGTTGGGGCACACCACTTCTACTCGGTGACTGATTCGCCCCGACTGCCTGTTCAACCACCTGAGTAAACCCGACCTGAAATGAAGCGCCGCCAAATGTCACCATATCCCCTTCCTGAATGCGCCCCTGACTCGTGACGGGTTTACTGTTGACAAACACAGCCGCATTCGGATCGAGCGGTTTGACAAACCAGCGATCCAGCGCCTGCTGGATCTCGGCATGGCGGGGATAGATGAGCCGATCTTTCAATACCAGGTCACATGCAGAACTACTCCCGACAATGTTTGTGCGGCCGGTGAGTAGATCGCGCATACCCACGCGTGAGCCGCTGATACCTTTTAAGGTAAGTGCTTTCGTCATGATTTTCGCTACTCCGAACGTCAAAAAACCTGCATAGCATGCAGCCGGTACAAGATACAGGTATGTCAGATAACGCATGGTGCGGGGGGCACCCGCAGGGGTAACTTCTGTTGTAACATTCCCACGCACGCTTGTCAATAATATCATTGTGACAATTTTATAAAAATCTTGTTAGCTACCTCCTCCCTGGCGCGGTTACAATCCTTTCGCTATGCTTTGCGGCAACAATACCTGGATGCTATAATTTCTAGAGATAAGGAAATCGTCATTATCCCGGCCCGACAGAGGTGACGATTGCGTCATTTGTCGGTTGCCGGCATCCTGCTTATCCATACAGTAGCGAGTGCTCTATGTCAACAACTGCAAGTGTTCAACGCGTCCGCATCTATCTAAGCGAACATGATGAGTGGAGCGGACTGCCCCTCTACCAGGTTATTCTTGATCGCTTACGCCATACCGGGGCAACCGGCGCAACGGCCATGCGGGGCCTGGCCGGGTTTGGCCCCAGCCATCTTACCCGCGCAACCGGCGTGGTCGATCTGCATGCACATCCCCCGGTTGTGATCGAGTGGATCGACCGGGTTGAGCGGGTTGCCAGCATCTTACCCCAACTGGATGAACTCTTGCCCAACGCGCTGACCACCATCGAAGATGTGCAACTCTACCGGGCCGTTCTGCGCGGGCGTGGCCCCTTTGCCGGCGAGGATCGCGTCCGCGATTACATGCGGCCGACGCTCCGCACCCTGACCGCTTCCGCCACGCTCAGTCAGGCACTGGTCATTTTGATGAACGCTGATCAGACTACGATTCCCATCATTGATGAGCAGCGGCGGATCGTGGGTACCCTCACCGGGCAAGATATCGTGCTCCGCACAGGTCTGCGCCTGCCGCCCAAGCTGCTGCGCCTGCTGAACGAAGATGAGTATGCGGCCCTGCTGGCACCGCTTGCTGACCGGCCGATCACCGAGATTATGAGCCACGATCCCCGCAGTATTTATGCCGGTGCGCCGATCCCGCAGGCGATGGTGCCGCTGATCGAGTGGAACTATGACCAGATCCCGGTGCTGGATGATCGAGGTGCGCTGGTCGGGTTGCTCGGCCAGGAGGAGGTGCTTAGTGCGGCTATTGCCCACGAGCAGGCCGGCAGTGACGAAATCCGGGACGCCGATCCACCCACGCCGGTCAGCCTGGTTATGCAGAAAGCCGTTCCGCAGGTGGTCGTCTCAGAGCCGATGGCCGTTGCCCTGCAGCAACTGCTCACTTCGAGTGAGCATACCCTGATGGTGGTGGATGCTGCCGGCCGCCTGCAGGGGCGCTTGAGTATTGTCACTGTGTTGCGCCGACTGCAGGGGGAGGAGCGTACCACGCTGCTGGCGGCTCTCCAGAGTGGTACGGTTGATGTGCAGACGCTGCCGGGGATGGACCGTGACTTTTACCCGCTACTTGAGCGGGACTTCTCGACCATTGCACCCACCGAGATTATGCTGAATGCTATTCGGTTGCTGCTGGCACAACGGGAGGAGAGTATGCCGGTTGTCGATGAAGACGGGAAATTACTGGGGAAGCTGTCACAGGGAAGCCTGTTGCGCGCACTGGCGCAGGCCAGTGAATAAGGCTTGATGATGTGGAGCATGCATACATGTTCGTTTGGGCAGAGTATTACTCATGTTCATCCATATGCCCAAACCGTGCAACAATCCGCCCGATCAACGCCGTTGTGGAGTGACCGGGGAGGTACGGCAGCAGCACAACCTGCCCGCCATACGCCTGCACCACGCGCGCTTCCGGCAGGCGCATGGTATCAACAACCTGGGTATTCTGCTCGGTGCGCCCATAGTCACCGCCCTTCACATACACCTCCGGCTGCAGGGTTTCGACCAGCACCTCGGCGGTAGACTCCGAGAAGATGGTGACATAGTCAACCCAGCGCAGTGCCGCCAGAAGATAGGCACGATTCTCCTCAGAAACCAGCGGGCGCAACGAACCCTTCACCGCGCGGGCCGATGCATCGCTGTTGATGCCGATAATCAGCAGATCACCCAGCGTCCGCGCCTGCTCCAGATAGCGCACATGACCGCTGTGCAGCAGATCAAACACCCCGTTCGTCAGCACGAGCCGCAACCCATCACGCCGCCAGGTAGCGCGCAACGTTTGCAGTGTATCAAGTGAGACAACACTCATCGCAGATACCTTATGCCATACCATAATGGCAGACGCGGACCGGATAACCGACAGGAATCCTGCCAACTTCGGTCACGCGCCTGCCGTCATCACCTGAAAGTCGCATCGAGGATTACTTGCGCCCAAACGGCGAGGTTAACACATACACCGGCCCGACAACCACACCCAGCACCAGGCTGGCTGCGTAGAAGACCGGGGCAACCGCCAGAAAATCCGGTCGAGCGGCAAGCATCACACTCCCCACCTGCGTTGCTCCATCCGCCGGTATGCCCAGTGTCAGCAACCCGACAGCCAGCATGTAGAGTGTGGTCAGCGGGAATGTCATCTCACATCCCATAGCGATACCGCGCACCCAGGCGCCCCGGGGCAACCGCTCGCGCACACAACGCACCAGCGCCGTCCCGGCCGCCACGAGCATCGTCCACAAGAACCCGGCCAGGAAAATATTCCAGGCCCGCTCCGGTGCAGCCCAGTAAAATGCAGACCCGGCGACCAACCCCAGGAGTGTGCTGATACCCAATCCGACCAGATGAATGGCCGAGAGCCGCAGATTGCGACCCGCCCTGCGCACACTCATTTCCGACTCAAACGTTGCCATACCAATGGCCCTTCCTAGCCTGACCTCCCGGTCAGAAACCCTAGCCTGACCTCCCGGTCAGAAACCCTCTCCTGGTACCCGATACTATCGTACCATCATTTACGCAAGGGCTCAAATCTGTGCATATGGTTTACAAATGCCGGTTCTACCTCGGAGTCCTGGCGTATGCGGGTTGCCCATGCGAGGCGAAATGTCCTTTCGAGTCAGTGACAGGAGTTACGCGGTTGATTCCAAATCAGATGTTCATCTGGATGAACGCCCCGTTTCGCCTCCGGCAGGGTGGAAGAGATCAGATCTTTTGCACAAAAATGTTGCACAAAGTGCAACATTTTTGTGCAAAAGATAAAAACAGTACCATGCTGCCGCAGGCGATTCTGCCGTTCACCGGGTGAGACACCCGGTTTGATGAACCACCGCGTAAGTTCTGTCAGTGGCACGCGTTACGCGGTTGCTCACCCAAAAGGAAATTTCGCCTCCGGCAGGGTGCAAAAGAAAAAAGCGTACCATGCTGCCGCAGGCGAATCGGGCCATTACCGGGCGCAAACGCCCAGTTTGCAGACCTACGGCGTAACGCATATCAGTGACATGAGCTACGCGGTCCCTGACCTGACAGGGAATGTCGCCGCGGGCAGGGCGGAAGATCCTCGCTGCCGCAGGCGAAGACTGCCGTTGTGGGCGTACATATCCGCTTGGT
>DAOTVB010000024.1:0-42542 GCA_034436755.1 Chloroflexaceae bacterium
TGGACCGCCTCCGCCAGCGTATCGCGCCAGAACTGCGCACAGTCGGGTTGCCGCGTCTGGGGCGGGCAGTAACTCCAGAGCTGGTCAAGCGGCAGATCAAAATAGGCCACGCGGGTGACTCCTTCCGGTTGTATGCGAATTGTTCGGTAGGGAGACGCTCTGGCGCATATTGTAGCATAGCTCTGGCGCAAGCAGGAGCACCAGGACGCTCCCCACCAGCAGGAGCAGCAGAATGCCACTACCTATCTTGATCATCATCTCCCCCTGCTGCTGCATTGCATCCGACCCGCGCAACTCGATGCACGCCTCCCCCATATTTGCCGGCGAGTAGCGCACCAGCACCCGGCTCCCCTGCTGAAGTCGCCGGTACAGCCTCCGTGGCACCCGCTCGGTGCGGAACCAGGGCTGAAATGTACCATCGGCCATGCGGCTGGTGAAGGAGTAGGAAACCAGATGCGCCCGGCTGACCTGATCATAACTCAGGTCAATCACCGTGCCCTGGGTTAAGACGCCAGTATGCGCCAGGGCGCGTTTTCGGACTGCTTTGTGTGATATGACCGGCGGCCCCAGAGCCGTCAGCGGATGGGTTTTTAACAACTCCCACAATGTCTTTGTGGAAGAGCAAACCGGTGGCAGTTCCAGGCGGATCAGCCCCGGATCGTAGGGGGCATAGCGCACCGCTACATCCCGGCCCATCTGAAGGTGAGAATACATCTCCTCGGTCACGCGCTCGGTACGGGTCCACTCTTTCGTTGTGCCGTTCGCCAGCCGGGTGGTAAACCGATAGGTGATCCAGTAGTCGCCATCCGTGATGCCTTTCTTCCGACTAATCACACTGCCCTGCGTTGCCAGACTCTCGCGCTGAAAGCGCCGCGCCGGGGCATGCAAGCGGAGCCAGAACGGCCGCACGAGGGGACGCACCAGGGGGGTGAATTTTATGAGCCGGACCATATGGCAGATGAGGAATATCAGAGACCAGCTCAGGAAAAATGACCAATCATTCAAGATCAACATGAATACGACCGGTATCACGAAAAGCGTAGCGCCACAGAGAAACGCCAGCTTTTGACCGACTACGTCCAGCACCTCGTCATCGGCCATTGCCTGTTTTTGCTCCCAGGTCAGCGTTGTTACGGGTGGCGCCTTCGGCGTGGAGGGGGCCGGACCGACGGGAGCTGTAACGGCGGGCGGAGCGGGGCGGGCAGCAACCGCCGCCGGCGCTGACCGGACGCGCTCTACCCGGACCAGTGCCTGCCGGCACTCCGGGCACTCCGGCAGATGACCGGCATAGTCATGTCCCTCGGCACACTGCACCAGGGACTGTTCGGCGGCTGCCAGGGTTTGCGCCCACTCCCGCGCACCGGGGCGCACTTCCGGCTGGGTATGCCCGGCCACAAAGCAGCGCTGAAAGAGTTGTCCAACTTCCGGCGGCAGATGATCCAGGGTGTGGCGCGGCGGCGGCGCAACCAGCTTCGGCGCGGGCGTGGCATAGGGATAGAGCCCCTGCCGGATCTTCTCCGCCAGCGGCGGCGCATCACCGGCACCCAGCCAGCGGCTGCGGAACGGGTGACTGCCCGCCATCAGCAGTTGGAAGATCAACACGGCCAGGCCGAAGTTGTCATGCAACGGCGACTGCAGCGTTTCCTGCAGGTCTTTACCCTGCAACTCCGGCGGCGTGTATTCCAGCTTGCCCACCGGACAGAAGAAGACCTGTCCGTCGCCCTGCACCTGGAACGAGTCCGCATCAATGATCGTCACCAGAGCCGTAGGCGTAACCAGCACATTGCTCTCGCTCAGGTCGCCGATCACATAGCCCCGCGCATGCAGCGCGTGCAGACTCGCCGCCAGGTTGCGGGCCGCCCGGTAGAGGTAGCGCCCGGTGAAGCCAGGCAGCGGCTGGCGGCGCAACCGAGGATTGAAGACCTCCAGCAGCGCCACGGTATGGCGAATGTAGGGCATCTGGTAGCCGGCAAAGGTGCCATCAGCCGCATAGAGCAGCGCCGTTGGCCAGGCCAGGGCTGCGTGCTGCCGCGCCTGGGGCGCAGCGGCCGGCGGATGCGCGATCATCCAGGCGAGTTTCTGATCATAGCCGGCGCGTGGGGTTTTGTAGATCTTTGCCAGCAGTTCCGGCCGACCGGCCACCCGGTAGACCGTCGCCTCGCCGCCCTCCGCCAACTGGTCATCCAGCGTGACCGGGTTGCCATGTGAGTCATAGATGCACTTCACTGTGATCCCTGTCGGCGGGCCAGTACCAGCGTTTTGTCGTCATCGGTGCGGCGCGCTACCCGTTCCGAAGCCAGAAAAGCCGCCAGATCCTGCTCGGCCTGCGCAGCATCCCCGGCCTCGGCGATAAAGGCCAGCAGCGGCTGGAAGAAACGCGGCGCGGGCTGGTATGCCGGCAGTTGCATCGCCAGCCGGATCAAACCATCGGTCATCACTGCCAGCGCCGGCACCGCCACAGGATGCACCTGCACCAGCAGCGTTTCCAGGGCCGCTTCGCAGGTGAGGAATGTGGTTTCATTGGCATACTCGCCCCGCTGCGGATGTGCCGCTGTGAAGAGGTCGTTATGCTCGGTTGCCGCGATGACCACGCCGTCGCCAATCTGCCCGACGACCAGCATGCTGCCGGTTGCCACCACGCAGGTCAGGGTCGTGGCAAAGTCGCGCACCTCGGCCTGGGCGTCGGCGGCATGATCCAGTAGCGCCTGGCGCGTCGCCGCAAAGACGGTTTGCAGCAGCGTCGGCCATACGTCTGCAGCGGGCAACCCGGGCGGCGGTTCCAGGTGCGCCGCCAGCACGTTGAGCGCATGCGCCACCGCCAGCGCTGCCCCCTCGTGGGCGCGGGCAGCCGAACCGGCACCATCGGCGATGGCAATCAGCAGATCGCCCTGGGCGGAGAGGCGACAGGCATGCGCATCCTGGCAGGGCCGCTGCGTCTCCTGGTGCGCGGTGCCGGGGACCGATGCGCCAATCACACGCCATGCAGAGTCAGCCATGATCATCCTTTCTCACCCTTTCTCACCCTTCAAACTGGGCCCAACCAACCGGCGGCAGCGGGATCTGTTCGCCGGGCCGCGAATGCGAAACGGTTGAGAGGCTGCGCGAGAGCCACTGGAATAGCTCGTGGAAGGCCAGCCCGCGCAGTTTGAGCGGCGGCCGTTGCGTGGAGAAGCGCGCCAGCGTCTGCATATGCGCCCGGTCCACGCCAATTCCGTAGAACGATAACCCTTTGCGCTCCTCTTCCTCGCGCACCAGTGCGGCGGCCCCCAGCCACTCGTCGGTGGGCGCGCCATCGGTTATCAGGAACATCCAGGGGCGGAAGTAGTCGATACCGTTGTTTTTGTAGATCTCCTTGCGCTCTTGCAGCAGCGTCAGCCCCCAGCGCACCGCCTCCCCCAGCGGAGTGGCACCACCCGCCACCAGCGTCGGCGGCACCAGTTGGTCAACGGTGACAAACGCCTGGCGCGCATCAAAGGGGAGCGCCCGCCCATCACGCCCGCTGATTACCTGCACCTCTCTGCCGAAGGTGAGAATGCCAACCTCAACCCGCAGCGCAGCCAGCCGGTCAGCCTTCAGATCGCGGTCAAACATCTGGAGGCCGATATTCAACTGCTTGATCGGCCCGCCCGTCATTGACGTGGACGTATCCAGCAGGAGCATCACGGCGCAGCGGGGCTCAGGATTATCCTCAAACTCAATCTCTTCAAGACGGGTATAGCTCATGGTCGTTCCCTTTCGCTGAGTGACGGGTAGATCGTGCGCTGGTGCTGTTGATGTTGCCGCAACCGTCACGCCGGTGTAGGCGGGCGTCGCGCCGGTCTGTCGCTGACCCGCAGCCAATTGCAGCGCCTGCCGCATCGCGGCGGCACTCGCCGGACGGTCAGCGGGGCGCAACGCCAGCGCCTGCCGCAGCAGATCGCCAACGGCAGTCGGCACCTGCGAGTTGAGCGCGTGGGCTGGCCGCTGCGGGTCCGGTCCACGCGCAACCAGGACCGCAATCCGGGTGAGCGCGCCTTCGGGAGGCCGACCGGTCAGCAGATGGTGCAGCGTGGCTGCCAGGGCATACAGGTCGCTCCGGGGGCTGCTACTGCCACCGCGAATCTGCTCCAGCGGCGCATACTCCGGCGTGTACCAGGGAACGCTCTGGCCGGCCACGTCCGCCGGTTGCCCAGATCCCCCTTTTGCCAGGCCAAAATCGAGCAGCACAATATCGCCGCGCGGGGTCAGCTTCACGTTCTGCGGCTTGATGTCGCGGTGGATAATTGGCGGCTGCCAGGTGTGCAGATAGTCCAGCGCATCCAGTAACTGGTCGGCCCAGCGCAACACCTCGGCAACGGCAAAGGGCTGATCGCGGTGGGTCAACTGCATAGCCAGATCATCGCCGGGAATAAACTCCATCACCAGGAACTGACCGGCTTCATCGGTAAAATAGTCCATCACATTGGGCAGCACGGGATGGCGCAGGGCATGCAGCAATTGCGCCTCACGAGCGAAGGCGGCATCGGTTGCGGTCCCGGTGGCATGTTTATGCTTGAGCGCCACCGGGTTGTTCAGTCGCAGATCAAGCGCACGATAGACCGCCCCCATGCCACCCTGACCAATCAGGCATTCGATGCGGTAGCGGTTTTGCAGGCAGGTATCTGGTTGGAGCACGGCAAGGCCCCTTCTTCATACCAATAGTCATGGCTCTACGAGCCACCAGGAAGCATGAAAATGAGCGGTCAGTACATGCGTGCTGAATACAGCCTATTTTCAGAGGAATGTGCCATCAAAACAGCAATCAACGAGAACGAGCGCAACGGACGTAACGGCGGCACATTCCTGTATATCACCTCTGCGTCCTCGGTGTTCTCTGTGGCTATGACAACAAATCGGTCTCAGTCTTGCGGATATGGTCTACACCTGGAAGAATTATAGTCGCTTTATGTATACGTACCATTACCAGAAAGGTTCCAGTTCTTCTCCCGGCGGGCAGGCTGCCCAAATTTGCATGCTACAATGACCGTAGCACACGCCAAATTGATGAAAACCAGGAAAAGTCTATGATCGGCGATAACGGCGGGACGGCTCCGATGATCGAGGCCAGTGAGCTACAAAAACAGTACGGCGATACGCTGGCGGTGGCAGGCATCAACCTGGCGGTCTATCCGGGCGAGATTGTGGGCTTTCTGGGGCCCAACGGCGCGGGCAAGACGACCACGATCAAGATGCTGATTGGCCTGCTCCGGCCCTCAGCGGGAGTGGCGCGGATCGGCGGCTTTGATATCCAGCGCCGGCCGCTGCAGGCCAAAGCCCTGATTGGCTATGTGCCGGATCAGCCCTACCTGCCGGAGAAGCTGACCGCGTATGAGTTTCTACAATTTATGGCCGGGCTCTACCAGGTTGACCCGGCGGCCGCGGCCCAGCGCGGCGAGGAGTTGCTGCGCCTCTTCAATCTGACCCAACGGGCGGATGAGTTGCTGGGGGGCTACTCCCACGGGATGCGGCAGAAAGCCGCCCTGGCCGGGGCGCTGCTACACAACCCGCGCGCCTTCTTCCTGGATGAGCCGACGGTAGGGCTGGACCCGCGCAGCGCCCGGTTGATCAAGGACATCCTGCGGGGGGTCGCCGACCGGGGCACCTCGGTGTTTATGTCAACCCACATCCTGGAAATTGCCGAGCGCATGTGTGACCGCGTCTTCATTATCGACAAGGGCCGGATTATCGCGGCAGGTACGCTGGAAGAACTGCGGGCCGGTGGCGCGGGCTCCCTGGAAGATATCTTCCTGGAGCTGACCGGCGGCGCGGAAGAGGCCGCCATCGCCGAAGCGCTCTCGTAACTACGAATTACGGACTACGGAATGCTCAATGCTATCTGGGTGTTGGTACGCGCCCGTCTGCTGATTGCCCGCAACACCTTCTGGCGGGGCAAAGTGCGGCGCAAAATCGGGATCGGCCTGCTGCTGCTGCTGGTCAGTGTGGCGGCGTGGGGGCTCTACAATGTTACCGGCTTTGTGGTGCGCGGCATCAGTAGCCCGCAGTTTGCGACACTGCTGCGCGAGGCGGCGGCGCAAGATCCAACCCTCAACCTGCCGGCGGATATCACGCCCTTCCTGCAGTTGGTACCGAGCGTGGTGCTGTTTGCCGCACTGCTTATGCTGGTCTTCTCCAGCTTTAGCAGCGTTCTGAGTTCGCTCTATCTGGCGGGCGATATCGATATGCTGCTGGTTGCGCCGGTCCCGATGCGCGCGGTCTTTATTGTCAAGTTTTTTGACGGGTTGCTGCCGCAATATCTGCTGCTCTTTGCGCTGCTGGGGCCGGTGCTGCTGGGCTATGGACAGGGCATGGATTATGGCCTGTTCTATATTTTTACCGCGCTGCTCTTCCTGTTGCTGCTGCCGCTACTGCCCGCCGGACTGGGGGCGCTCCTGGTGATGATTGTGGTGCGGATCATCCCGGCGCGCCGGGCACGGGATATTGTGAGCATCCTGGGGGGGTTGCTGGGTGTGGGCTTCTATGTGATCACGCAGTTTGTGCCCGAGGTTGCCCCCCGCGTTGCCAATGTGCAGAATCTAGAGACGCTGCTGCAGTTGAACCTGCCGCTGCTACCCTCCGCCTGGGCCGGGCGGGCGCTGACGGCGGCGGGCGAACGCGATCTCCCCACCCTGCTGGTCTACGGCGGGCTCTTTACGCTGCTCTCGCTTGTCACCTTTATCGGGTGTCTGCTGCTGGCCGCACGCCTCTACTACATCGGCTGGAGCAACATGGCCGTGCAGGGTGGGCGTGTGCGCCCCAAAACGCCGAAGAAAGAAGTGGGGCAGCAGACACACCCGGCGCGCTTCAGGGGGGCCGGGCTCTGGGGCGCGCTGCTGCCGGATCAGGCGCGGGCGGTGTTTTGGAAGGACTGGCGGCTCTTTCCGCGTGACCTGCGGAACCTGCAGCAGTTGATCTTCCCGCTGGCGCTGGCCGCTATCTGGACATTCCGCCTGGTGACGGTTGATGGCACCTCTTCGGCGGCATTTTCAGGGGAAGATGCGCAACTTGTTCGCACCATCGAGAATACCGGCAGCGCGGGGATCGCCTTCTTCGTCTGCCTGACGCTGGCAAACGCGATTGCGGGGGCCGGCATCGGGCGCGAGGGGCGCGCCTTCTGGCTGCTCAAGCTGGCCCCGATCAGCGGATTGCGCATTCTGCTGGGCAAGCTGGCCCTGGCCTACCTGCCCTTTCCGACGGTCGGGACGCTCTTTCTGGTGCTGCTGGCGGTGCTGCGCGGCGCAACTGCGGGGAGCTTCCTGACTGGTTGGGGGCTGCTATTACTGTTGGGCCTCGGCACTACCTCGATTTCGCTGGGCCTGGGCGCGGCCTTCCCCAAACTCGACTGGGAAAACCCGCAACAGCAGACGACCTTTCAGGCGGGGTGTCTCTCAATGCTGCTCTACTCGTTCTACCTGCTGCTGGTCGTTGCCGCTATCGTGGGGCTGCCCTTCCTGGGAACGTTCCTGGTCGGCAGCTTTGGGGCTGACCCACGCCTGCCGCTGCTGTTGACCTTTGTCGGCTGGATTGTCGGAATTGGCCTGACCGTGCTGGCGGTCTGGGGCGGATTCTACCTGGGCATTCGGGGATTGGACCGGATTGAACTATAAAGAAGAGGTGATGATGACTCAGGCTACTCTGCGTATGCAACTGCCCATCGTTCCCTGCGATACACCCTTTCTGCCCCTGGTGCAACGTATTCGACGGGAAGCAACCGTTGTGGACAACCGGATTGTGCGGATTGACCATTTCCTGAACCACCGGATCGAACCGCTGTTTATGCGCGATCTGGGACAGGCCATGGCCGAACGCATCCACCGCTTTCAACCGAACCTGATCCTGACCGCCGAGTCGAGTGGGATTGCGCCGGCCCTGGCAACCGCCGGCGTGCTCAACCTGCCGCTGGTCTATGCAAAGAAATATTCACCTGACGGTCCACCACCGCCCCTGGCACGGATTATCGCCTCACCCACGCGCGGCGGGGAGATCATGCTACGGGTGGCGGAGGGCTATCTCACACCGGGAATGCGGGTCGCTCTGGTTGATGATTTCCTGGCACGGGGCGGGACAGCTCTGGCGTTGGCCGATATTGTCGCCGAGGCGGGCGCGGAACTGGTGGTAACCGGGTTTGTGGTCGAGAAGCAGTTTCAGGATGGGCGTGCGGGCCTGGTGCAGCGCGGGCTGCCCATCGCTACGTTGGCCCAGATTGTGCAGTTACAGGCGGGGAGTGTGATTATGGCCGGGGACCGGGCATAGCCGGCAAGCGCCACCATTAAACAGCCAGACGCGGAGCTACCGTCGGTGACAATAGCTCCGCGTGAGTGTAACGTTTATTCTCTACTTGTCTGTTCCAGCTACACTCAGGCGCGCTCCTCCAGCAGCGCACGCAGCATCCAGGCGGTCTTCTCGTGCTTCTCCATCAGGCCGGTCAGGAAACCGCTGGTGCCCATGTCATCGTACTGCTCATCACAGGCACCCAGATCTTTGCGCAGGCTGCGGATGATGGCCTCGTGGTCCGCCAGCAGATTGGCGACCATGGTCATCGCGTCGGGATAGTCACCCGGCTGCTCTTTGAGGGTAGTATGCTGGAGAAACTCAGTCATGGTGCCGATGGCCGGCGCACCGATGGCGCGCGTCCGCTCGGCGATATCGTCAATATCGTCGGCCAGACCGTCATACTGCTCCTCGAACATCTCGTGCAGGCTATGGAAGAGCGGCCCGGTGACATTCCAGTGGTAGTTGCGGGTCTTGATATAGAGAATATGCGCATCGGCCAGAACGCGGTTCAGGATCGCGGCAACCGCCTGCACATTCTCATCCGCCAGGCCAATGTTGACATTATTGCTGCGGACAAGCTCCATGGTCTTCTCGGAAGTACGTGTCGTGGTCATTTCTATTTCCTCCTGAGGTATGCTTCTACATTATGGTCGTGTGAGTGGGTACCACGTATGACTACAACCTAAGAATCAGTATAAACAATTTTTCAGCAATTGTCAACAGCTTGCACAGTTTTTTGTAAAGCTGTTTCCTGTGAACACAAAAAGAACAGAGAACAAAAAGAACAGAGAACAAAGCAGCAGAGTACAAATGAACCGGGAACAACGTGCGTCCAGCGCATCTGCATCACATATCAGGGAGAATTATTATGGGACGTTCAACTGAATGTATCAGCAATGTGCAGGCGGGAGAGGTGCAAGGCGCTATGCAACCACTCCTGCTCTCGACATCACGCGGCGTAGTGCCGGGCCGCTTCTACCCGGCCTCCCGATCAACCCGGTGCGGGGCGATCTGGGTGGGGGGCGTCGGCGGTGGCTGGGACACCCCGGCGGACGACCTCTATCCCCGCTTGTGTGAGCAGTTTGTGGATCGGGGCATCACCTCGCTACGCATTCAGTTTCGCGATCCCCGCAGCCTGCCGGAAGCGGTCTTCGATGTACGTGTGGGCGTGAGCTACCTGCAGGAGCGCGGCATTGATCGGATTGCGTTGACGGGGCACTCCTTCGGCGGGGCGGTGGTCATCCAGGCCGCAGTGGCAGAGCCGGCTGTCCGCACCGTTGTCACCCTGGCAACGCAGAGCTATGGCGTCGACGCGGTTATGCATCTGGCTCCAGGCTGCTCCCTCCTGCTCCTGCATGGCACGGCAGACCCGGTCCTCTCACCGCGCTGCTCCGAGTACACCTACGGCATTGCGAACGAACCCAAGCAGCTTATCCTCTATCCGGATGCGGGGCACGTCCTCGACGAAGTGGCCGACGAGATTCACCCGGTTGTCAGCAACTGGATTACCCGTGAGCTTGGCTGTACGGATGCGCCGGGCGGGCAGTGAGGCCGGCGTCACGGCAGGGGCGTCAGCGAGATGATGCGCAGATCTTCGTTGTGGGCCGACTGGAAAAAGGAAGGGTGCGAGAGGCTGCCGGCATCACAGGGGTTGCGTGCCTGAACCAGCGCCTGTGCCTGCCTGCGCCAGATGCCCGGCAGATGGGACAGCAGTTGCTGCCGGCGCTGCCCTGCGCCGGGCGTTACATTGCGCCAGACCAGCCGAATTTGCCGGGGATAGCCCAACTCCGGATCATAGTCGGCTGTCACCTGGCCGGCATAACAGGTGCAGCCACCATGCCCACAGCGGCGCAATGTCACCGGGCCGGTCACATGCGGTTCAAAGCGGGTAAAAATAGTGCTGACGGTCATGTGGGGCGCGCAAGTACTGCTCACAATGCGCCGAATCTGCTCGGCTTCAACCTCAACCGTCTGGCGGCAGTGCAACACAACCTGCCCGCGCTCGGCGGCAATAAAACGGCGCTCCAGCACCAGTTGGTAGCGGGAAAAGGGGCGCGCCTCCCAGCGCTGCCGGGCCAGGCCAAACCGCCAGGCATCCAGATGCAGGCTGCTAACGATAGCGAGGACGACGGCTGCCAGGAACAGCCCGCCAACAGCCAGAGTAACACGCCACGGTCTATATCCGCTCCGTCGTATCATCGCCGCTCCCGGTTGGTGAAATAACTGGTGTTACAATCAGTCTACCACAACAACTGCCACTTCCGACAATCGTATGCAACCTGGTAACGGCGGGCGCATGTGGTACAATATTTAGCAATCAGCCTGTGCCCGATCTTGTTCGCTACATGCTGCGTTTATGAACGTTGACCATATACATCCGGACATCGCAGAAGCGGCGTTCCGGCTTATGAAATGTGAATGTTTCATCCAGATATCGCCGCTCAGGAGTCCCGGCTTCAGCCGGATCAGGTGTTCCCGGCAGTCTGCCCTGTCACGGTAGACATCCACCGGCGAAAGCCGGGACTCCGGGTTATGTGCTCAACGTCCATAACCGCGCGCAGTCGTCACCGCTACCGGCGGGTTTGTGCCAGTTATTGAACCAACCCAGGGAATGCCCCGATGACAGAATACCTTACCACAATTGGTTTAGAAGTTCACGCCCAGGCGCGCACCGCGTCAAAGATGTTTGATGCCTGTAGCGCCGACTATGCCGGGGGTGATCCCAACTCGCGTACCTCCGTTGTGAGCCTGGGGTTGCCGGGATCGCTGCCGGTCGTCAACCAGCGCGCCATCGAGATGGCTGCCCTCTCCGGTCTGGCAATTAACTGTACGATTAATCTGCATTCGATCTTTGCACGGAAATCCTATATCTACCCGGACCTGCCCAAGGGCTATCAGATCACGCAGTATGATCAGCCGCTCTGCAGCGACGGCTGGATTGAAATCCAGGGCGATGACGGCAGCCCCAAGCGGGTCGGCATTGAGCGCCTGCATATCGAGGAGGACACCGGGCGACTGGTGCATGCGGGTGACGGCACTTCGCTGATCGACTATAACCGCAGCGGTGTGCCGCTGATGGAGATCGTCAGTGCGCCGGATATCGCCTCGCCGGAGGAGGCGCGGCGCTACTTCCAGAAGCTGCGCCAGATCCTGATGTGGATCGGCGTCAACAATGGCGATATGGAGCATGGCGAACTGCGCTGCGATGCGAACGTGAGCATCCGTCCAGCAACCCAGCAGGAGTATGGCGTCAAGGTTGAGATCAAAAACATGAACTCGTTCCGCGCCGTCGAGCGCGCGCTGACCTACGAGGTAGAGCGCCAGATCAAAGCACTCCAGGCGGGCGAGCGAATCCTTCAGGAGACCCGGGGGTGGAATGAGGCACAGGGCGTAACCGTGGGGCAGCGTAGCAAGGAGTTTGCCCACGACTACCGCTACTTCCCGGAGCCGGATATCCCGCCGCTGATGCTGGATGAGGAGTGGCTGGCGGCACGCAAGGCCGAACTGCCCGAACTACCCGACGCGCGGCGGGTGCGCTTCGAGACCGCGTATGGCCTGAGTACGCAGGATGCCGAACTGCTGACAAGCGAGCGGCCGGTTGCCGACTACTACGAGGCGGCTGTGGCCGAGGCGCAGGCCGTCAATGGCAGCGCCAAGGATGTCGCCAACTGGGTGGTGGGCGAACTCTTCCGCCTGCTGAACGAGAGCAGCGCGCCAACCGACAGCATGGCGACGCGGCTGCCCCCGCAGCATATCGCCGAACTGCTGGATCTGCTGGCAAAGGGCAGCATCACCCGCACCGTCGCCAAGCAGGTCTTTGAGGAGAGCTTCCGCAGCGGCAACAAACCGGCGCAGATTGTGGCGGACAAAGGGCTGACGCAGATCAGTGACACCGATGCCTTGACCTCCCTGGCACGCGAGGTGATTGCGAACAATCCCAAACCTGTAACCGAGTATCGCAAGGGCAAGACCAGCGCCATCCAGTTTCTGGTGGGTCAGATCATGAAGGCCACACGTGGGCAGGCCAATCCACAGACGGCCCGGTCAGTCCTGGAGACCGAGTTGCAAGATGACGGTGAAGCATAACGTCAGGAAAAAGCAGACGCGTGGATAACAGAGAAACCGGTAGCCCATCGCCCGACAGTAACACCCCGGCGGAGTTAATTGCCACCGGGCGCGATAAGTTTGCCCTGAGCCAGGCCCGCCTGCGCCAGCGCCAGACGGAACTGGCGCTGCTCAGTCTGCTGGGCAGCCTGGAAGATGTCCTGCGCGCGCATCTGCTGCTGCACCAGCAAACCGCCGCCACGGACTGGTTTAAGCTGCTGGAGGCGCTCTGTGTTGATGCAGCCCAACCCCTGTCGCGCGATGAAGTTGCCCGGCTCTACCGTATGCACCGTCTGCGCACGCGGATTGTGCGGGGCGAGTCGGTGACGCTGACCTATGATACGATTGTGCAGTATCAGCAGTTTGTGGCCGAGTTGCTGGCGCGCTATGGCGTTGTGGTGATTCCGCCGGAGAGTGTTCCAAATAGCCTGCTGCCACAGCACTTCCCCAACCTTTCGGGAAGCAAACCGGCATTCTGGCGGCGCTACCGGGTTCACCTGGCCCCCAGCCTGATGATTGTCCTGATTTTCCTAATCGGCGCAACCGCAACCGTCTTTTTGCAGCAGGCTCGTTCAAACCAACCGGCAGCCGTGGTACCCCCAACGATGACCGTGAATGTGCAGATCTCGACCACCGGCCCGGACCCGGCAGCGCCGCCGGACGTAGCACCAACGCCAACCGCACCCCCAGTTGATGGCCTGACTCCCGGGCGCACCGCATTTGTGCGCCCCGATATCAGCGGTGGGCTGGCGCTACGGGCCGCGCCGAGCAGTAACCCCGATGTGCCGATCCAGACCTATCTGAGCGGGAACACGGCGGTGCGCGTGCTGGACGGCCCAATCGAGGCTGATGGCTATACCTGGTGGCAGGTCCGCACTGCCAACCAGGAGGGCTGGTGCGCCGGGGAGTTTCTGGAGGTACGATGACTCCGAAGTCCGTAATCCGTGACTCCGAAGTCCGTAATCCGGCGTCCGGCGTCCGGCGTCCGGCGTCCGTAGAAAGACACCGGCAGCACCCGGACTTACGGTACCGCCGAAGTCCGAAGTTCGTAATCCGTAATCCGTAGAAACACACCAGCGGCACCCGGACGACGAAACACGGAATACGGGATACGTCATACGGACTACAGAACACGGCATACGGCATATTGTCTCGGCGATCACTACAAGCGGCTGACGGCAACTCAATAGATAAAGAAAATCGCGCCATGAACACCATCAATCAGCAGTTACAAAATCTCATCGACAAGGAGAGCCGCAAAGCCAACACGCACAGCGTTGTACTCGGTGTGCAATCCGCCGATGATCGCGTAAACTTTCAGGGGGCGGCGGGGGATGCCGTCCCGAACAGTCCCTACTTCATTGCCAGTGTCACCAAGATGTACACGGTTGCCTTGCTGATGAGTCTCGCCGACGAGGGCAAGCTCAACCTCGACGTACCGATTATCGACTATCTGCCGGGTGATCTGCTGGACGGGGTTCATGTCCACAAGGGCAAGGATCACAGCCACCGCCTCAAGGTCTACCAGTTGATCCACCAGACATCCGGCATGCCGGATTACTTTGCGGGCAGTCTCGCGGAAGACTTCAAGCAGAACCGTGACCAGGCCTACAGTGTCGCCGATGCGCTGGCAATTGCCCGCCGGCAGTCACCGGCAGCCGCGCCGGACAGCGGCAAATCCCACTATTCCGACACCAACTACCAACTCCTCGGCGCGATTATCGAGGCGATCACCGGGCAATCACTGGCGGATGTATTTCAAACGCAGATCTTCGACCGGCTGGGCCTGGCGGATACCTATCTGTTCGACTGCAATGACCCGCAGTCAGTCGCACCCCTACCACTGTACTACAAAGACATGCGGCTGTTGTTGCGGCTGGCACTCACATCGGAGCGCGGCGCAGGCGGAATCGTTTCCACCCTGGCGGATAGTCTGCGCTTCCTGCGGGCTTACTTCAACGGCGAAATGTTCGACTCCGCACACTTCAAGCGCATGATGTCCTGGAATGCACTATTTTTCCCCTTGCAGTACGGTTATGGCTTGATGCGCTTCAAGCTGCCGCGCTGGATGACACTGTTCCGTGAAACGCCGGAGTTGATCGGCCATTCCGGGTCAAGCGGATCATTCGCATTCTATGCCCCGCGCGCGAAGCTGTATCTAGCAGGGACGTTCAACCAGTTTGATAAGCCTTCACGACCGTTCAACTTTATGCTGAAGGCGGTAACGGCAATGTAAGTTGCCGAAGTCCGTATCTCGTATCCCGTATCTCGTATCCCGTATCCCGTATCCCGTATCCCGTATCTCGTATCTCGTATCCCGGAGAACCACACCGGCAGCACCCAGACTACAGACTACGGATTACGGACTACAGACTAGAGACTACACATCTTGCATTGATGCGGTATAATAGAACCAGTGCCGGAGTGGCGGAATGGCAGACGCTGCGGTCTTAAAAACCGTTGGGGGCAACCCCGTACGGGTTCGAGTCCCGTCTCCGGCACCAGCATTGCAAAGCCATAAAACGCCGCTGTGACGATCAACCTGACCATCACAGCGGCGTTTTGTGTAGCCAATCATGTAGCCAGAGTTGAGCGAGCCGTGGGGGTTTGTGGATGGTGGTGTGAACGTCACGATTATGGATCTCCCTGACAAAATGCTACGCGGTACCTCCGACTCAACCATCCCTTTCATCGAATCGTGCCAACTGCTCAATTTGACCAGACATGGCCTCGCCAATCTCCCGGTATCGCCACTAACGGTGTCCGAAAAATGACTACAGATATCAACTCCAGGGTGCCAGCTATGCGTGACCACAATGGTCACCAGCGCCGTAAGCACCAGAATCGCAATAATTACGAGGCGTTCCCGGTCATCATGGAACCGTTGGTTCGGCATTGTGCTGCTCCTCCTTCCTGGTATGCCGCTGCTATGGGACGGTGTTCACCCGTGCGGTTGCTCCGTCCAAACCTGCCAGAATGGGAGCGGCGGGGGTCTGCGTGCATCCGGCGTAGCGAGCGGCAGGTCAGCGTGAACAGCCGCACGGATGACGATCACGAGATCGGTCGGGTAATCGCGCGACCTGGCTGCATCCGAATAGGTAGAGAGGAAAGTTGGGCGGGCGTGGGGAGCATTCCGTCAGCGGGGAGCAGAGGTCTTTCGGAACGTTCGTTTTATGATAACAACCCTTGACCCTGCGGTCAACAGGGAGTAGTATAATGACGTGTAGAGGTACACAGGAACGCCTATGGAGGGCTGTCGTATGCAGGCATATCGTGTTGAAACAACTGTTGCGCCAGACGGTTCAGTTGTTATTCGTCAATTACCACTCACTCCCGGAAATGTGGTTGAAGTCATCGTGCTGGTACAAGAACCCAAAAAAGAAGCAAAGAAGAACTACCCGCTGAAAGGAATACCCATTACCTATCACAATCCAACAGAACCAGTTGCAGAAGATGAATGGAATATGCTACCATGATCGTACTTGAAACCCACATTTGGGTGTGGTGGGTTCACGATGACCAGCAACTGTCGAAAGAGCACAAAGAATATATCGAACAGAGCGATATTGGAATAAGTGCTATTTCGTGCTGGGAAGTTGCGAAACTTGTCGAATATGGACGGTTGACGTTGCCAATAGCGATTACCGATTGGTTTGATCAAGCACTTGCCTACCCTGGCGTACGCCTGTTGGGCCTGACTCCACCCATTGCGGTCGAATCAACCCAATTGCCGCCCCCTTTTCATAAAGATCCCGCTGATCAAATCATTGTGGCAACAGCGCGTGTTTATGATGTACCACTCCTCACTATCGACGAAAAAATCCGTCAATACCCTCATGTACGATTTGCACCGTAAGCTTTTCTATATACGCTCACACGTCAGAAGAAGTATTATCTAATACTACAACGAGAATTTGCTGCAACTATGCGCGCCAAAACTACAGAACAGGCTGCCCCGCCCATCCGGTTCTGATCATCACCGCGCACTCTGCATCGCTGCGGGGAGCAAGAAATCTCGTGGTAGTATGAGAGCGACACACGTCAGTCTACGGATAGTTTTACCGCCAGCATACCCTGAGGTTCTCCCGATATGCGGTTACGAATTGGTATTATTGTTGTGCTTGCGCTGGCGGCCATCTATGCGGCGGCCTACGCTTACGGTGCCGCGCGCTGGGCGGCGCAGACGCGCGGGCTACGGGCGCGACTCGACGCAGCCCGCGCGCCAACCCCGCCGCAGACGGTCGATTTCAGCCAACTCGCAGAGTTGCCCGCTCCGGTGCAGCGCTACTTCCGCACGGTGCTCACGGATGGGCAACCCATCGTCACAGGCGTAACGGTGCAGCACCAGGGCACCTTCAATATGAGTGAGACAGCGGAGCAGTGGCAGCCCTTTACCTCGGATCAGTGGGTGGTGACCGCCCGGCCCGGCTTCGTCTGGAACGGCCGGGTTAGTGTGCTGCCGGGGTTCCCCGCCCGCGCCCACGACGCCTACATCGCCGGGGAGGGTATCCTGCACGTCGCGCTGCTCGGTCTCGTCACGGTCACGGACCTCCGGGGCGCGGGCGAATTGGCGGAGGGTGAGTTGATGCGCTACTTCGCGGAGGCGACCTGGTACCCCACCGCGTTACTGCCAGGTCAGGGCGTGACGTGGGAGGCCGTAGATGACCGCTCGGCCTACGGCACATTGACCGACGGCAATATCGACATTACGTTGTTGTTCACGTTCAACGACCAGAACCTCATCGACACCGTGCAAGCGGCGGCGCGCGGGCGCACGGTGGGCGGTGAAACGGTGCCAACCCCGTGGCGCGGGCGATTCTGGAACTATGCGGAGCGGAACGGCATGCTGGTACCACGCGACGGTGAGGTCGCATGGGTGCTGCCGGAGCGCACGCAACCCTACTGGCGCGGCCATATTGTTGCTATCGACTATACATTTGCCCGGTGATGTCCGACCAGTGTTGCACGACGTTGCATCGACTTGATTGACCAGGCTGCCCCGGGCAACCGATATGGCTTGTAAACGGGCATAATGTTACCTCCTTCCACATCGCGCATTACTCGTCAGGCTGCGCCCCCAGCATAATGCACATTTGCCAATTTCCGTGTATACTACGACGTATTCGCCCATAATTATCGTCCAAATGCTGCCGGTATTGGGGGACCAGCTTATCTATGACCCACCTGACCCTGACCACCTTCGGCACCCTGGAAGTGACCCTGGATGGCGTCCCCGTCACCAGCTTTGCTACCGACAAGGTGCGTGCCTTGCTGGTCTATCTAGCCGTGGAAGATGCCCACCCGCATCGCCGCGAAACGCTGTAATCCGCAGACACGCGAGAAGATCCACATCCCGGGTGGAAGATGCCCACCCGCATCGCCGCGAAACGCTGGCCCACCTCCTCTGGCCCGACCTGCCCGACCGCGATGCCCGCCACAACCTGAGCCAGGCGCTCTGGCATCTGCGGCAGGCACTGGCTGAGCGGGAGACGGCCACGCCGCTGTTGCTGACCAGCCGCGACACGGTCCAGCGCAACCCCCAGCGCAGCCTGTCCGTCGATGTCACCGCCTTTACCGCGCTGCTGACGGGGTGCGAGACCTGCCGCGCGACAACCCTGGCGACCTGCGCGGTCTGTCTGCCGCGCTTGCAGCAGGCCGCTGCGCTCTATCAGGGTGACTTCTTGCCCCAGTTGACCCTGGGCGACGACAGTCCCTTCGATGAATGGGCGCTCCACTGGCGCGAAAAGCTGCACCAGCAGGCGGTGCGGCTCTTTGGCACACTGGCCGACCTGGCGCAACAGCGCGGCGATGATGCGCAGGCACGCGACTTCCTGGCGCGGCAACTGGACCTGGAGCCCTGGCGCGAGGAAGCCCACCGCGCCCTGATGCGCCTGCTGGCCCGCACTGGCGAACGCAGCGCGGCGCTGGCGCAGTATGCCACCTGCCACCGCGTGCTGGAAACGGAACTGGGCATCGCGCCATCGCCCGAAACGACGCAGGTCTACGCGCAGATCCGCGACGTGCCCGCCCCGCCGGCAGCCCCCGGCGTAGGACCGAACGGCGGTTCGTCTGCCGACGATAGTTCACCCCTCTTCCCATCCCAATCTGCCCCACCGCCGCTGCGCCTGCCCATGCCCCCCACGGCCCTGATTGGTCGTGCCCAGGAGTCCTTCGGTTGAAGCCACGATTGAGACGATCCAGGCCATGCCCCCCACGGCCCTGATTGGTCGTGCCCAGGAGTTGGCCGACCTGAACGCCCACCTGGTTGACCCCGCCTGCCGCTTGCTGACGCTGCTCGGCCCCGGCGGCATCGGCAAGACCCGCCTGGCCCTCCAGGTGTCTACGGACCTACACGACCACCCGGCCTTTCCTGCCGGGGTGGTCTGGGTGTCGCTGGCCCCGGTTGCCGCGGCTGAACATGTCGCCGCCGCGCTCGTCGATGCCCTGCAGCTTCCCCACCAATCGGCGCTGACCCTGGAGGAGCGCCTGCTGACCGCCCTGCGTGACCGCACCATGCTGCTGGTGCTCGACAACCGACGGACGAGGCGTGCTGGCAGGGCGTCTGGGCGCTGAGTGGCTGACCATTAGCGGACGTACCTGGCTTCCGGGCAACGAGACACCGATTAACTCACCGGAATGTCGGTTCTTCCCCCAGACGGGCTATAACGTCTGTGGCTGGATCCTGGGCTACTGGGAGCGCAACGGCGGCCTGGAACGCTTCGGCTATCCGATCACGTCAGGCGTCGAAGCTCGTCCCGACCGCGCCGATTACCAACTCTTCGAGAGTGGCGTCTTACTCGTCTATCTGCATGAACCCGGCTATGTCTACACCTTTGGCAATCCAGGCAGGCCGGGCAAGATCCGGTTTTTTCAGTAACACGACGTACGCGGTTCCTGAGCCGGAAGAACATTTCGCCTCCGGCAAGGGGGAAGAGACCATCCTTGTTACCACAACATCTGCACGAAGTGCAAATGTTGTGGTAACAAAAATAAAAAAGTATCATTCGCATTCGTACTCATTGCGAGCGGTCGGTATCCGCCGTCACCCGATGGAGGTGGCGGGTCAGCACCTGCATAATGCCCCGAATGACCACACTGTTCCCTTCAAGCAGTTCGTAAAACGGCGCTTGATCCAGACGTAGCAGCAGACTGTCGGCGGCCGCCGTAGCACTGGCCACCCGTGGGGCGGCTGCCAGCAACGCCATTCCGCCAAAAACCTCATGCTCCCCCAGGTAGGCCAGGGTATGCGCGGCCTGATGAATGCGCATCTTGCCGGTGACAATGACATAGAGGCAATCACCCATATCGCCCTGTTCAAAAAGCATCTCCCCGGCAGTAAGTTCTACCTCTTCCATCAACATCGCCACCTGGGAGAGCTGATCCATGGGCAACTCGGCAAAGATCGGTACGGCGCGTAGGGCAAGCGCCTTCGCACTGGTTGATAGCATATGTCGGTCAGATCCTCTCCATAATCAATACGCTGCTGATTGTTGTATACCGCGACAGCAGTTCTGCGCTGTCGAAGGTTTGTAACTGGCAACAGCGTACAGATCTGCTTCCAGGCATTCTCCAAAGTGGTATTGAGAGATCTTTGCTTGTAAGTCAAGCGTGATTATGCTCCGGCAGTGTAATATCCGGCCGGTTCTGCCGTAGCCACGCTTCCAACTGCTGAATATCATTGCGCCGTTCGAGATAGAGCATGAGTTCACGGACATTTGCAGCTTTTCCCTCGCCACGCAGACTGTCGAAATCGACACCGAGATCGAAGCAGAGCGTACACAACTCTTCCAGGCTTAACCGCTCGGTTATGATCTGGCGCAAGCGTGCCGTACGTTGTCGCTCCCGTACTTCGGACTCGGCAGCTTCACCGGATGATGAAGCGGGAGATGACGCTACGGGAAATGTTTGCACGACCTGGGCATGATCGCCAATGACAATGCCCTGCCCCGACTGAATGGTGATCGTATACTTTCCCGCCGGAGCCTCTGGCGTCCCGGTCGGCTGTGCGGGTGGAGTTGCTGCAGCAGCATCCGCCGGCTCGATCCCGGCCTTTTCGGCATAGTAGGCCATCAGGCGCTTCGTCAGGCGCTGATACTCGGCATTACTGGTGAACTTCAACCGATCCACCAGCAACTCGCGGATCTTGTCGTGGAACTTTAGTCCGTAGGGATGACGTTCAACAAACGAGTGGCGCTGGAGCTTGTCGTAGATGGACCGCGCTTCGTCCAGGCTGATCTCCAGGATGACGCGAATAACCTCGGCATTGAACCAGCGGGCAATTACCCCTTGCTCCAGGAATGCGCGCACCTCGCGTGCCCGTTCCTCACGGAGTATCCGATCCAGAAGTTTTGATGCTACCCGATCCCGATCCGCCTCCGACTCGAGTGCTCCGATCTGGTCCCAACCTCCGGCTTCGCGGGCTAGATGTACAACCAGCACCAGCAGCAGTGGGTAACCGCCGGTGAAGCGATAGACCTGATCGAGTGCTGCCGGGTCGCGCAGGCCATGATGTTCCAGGTATCGCCGGGCATCTGCTTCTGCCAGTTCGGGGAGTTCCATCGTATGCAGAGCTTCGCTGAACTCGCTCCAGTCGAAGTTGACCTTCGGCAGGGCATTGCGACCGAAGACAACAATCTTCACACCTTCGGGCAGCCTGGGGACAAAGGTCCGGCAGACCCAATCGTCCAACCCTTCCATCTCCTTATAGGTATCGAGCAGCAGTGCTACCGGCTTTCCCGTTTGCGCGAGCGCGCTGCTGACACCATCACACAAACTGGCTGTCAAGGTCTTTTCCACACCCCGCAGGTAGCGCTCCAGCGCAAAGCGGTTGCTCACCGTTCGTTGCACGCCCTCCGTCATAGTCTTACCGAGATTGCCGAGGATCTGAGCAAAGCCGGCCGGATCTTTGATATTGCCAACAACATCGAAGAGTGCCGGCACACCCCCACCGCGCTGGAGTATCTCCTGGACGATCAAGTACTCCTGGAATTGATGCTCAAACGCACCGAATGCGTCAGCGAGGTCTGCATGCGCCGCCAGACCTTCCTTGACGGCATAGAGGATGCGGTCTGGCGTTAAGTCCGGGCGGAATCCATCGACGGTGGCATAGAGCAGTTGGGATTGACGTGCATAGGCCGCAAGTTTCTGACAGACGACCGTCTTGCCAATACCGCCGGGGCCGTACACATTTAGCAGCCAGTGATCGGTGCGGTTGCCGATCAGGGCCGCAAAGCAATCAACCTCCGACTGACGACCAACAATGAAGGGTTGTGGTTCAGGCATCGCAGTTCTCCCGACGCATCACTGCTGCTATTCCATGCGCATTAGTCAGTTGCTCATCTCCACGGTTTCATCTTCAAATGCCAGGCAACATCGTTGTTCCTGACCATCTGGACGATATAGCCATCAGTGGAGCGGGTGAAATAGTGCGAACTGACATATGCCTGCGGGTTCTGGAAGTGGTTCACAACCGAGGGGTAACTGCCTTCGGTTCTATGAAAGATGATCTCGTTGATATCGATATCGAGGCCATCGGCAGCCGTGCATCCCGGCAGGATCAGACAGCACCTCCAGGAACGTTCCCCGCTCACTCTTCCCGTGGCAGCACAAAATCAACCACATGCCCGTCGAGGTAACCCGTCATAAACTGCACATAGTCGATGACTGCGGATTCAGGGACACCAAACGCCACCCATCCGCGCACCTGCCGCCCTGGACTGAGCCAGCCTTCGGGTAAGCGCCGGGCCTGAAGCTCCTGATACATATATGACTCCATACGCATGGTATAGCGGTATCCCTCTGTATCTGTGAGGAGCCACTGACTACAGCGGTGCTTCTGCACCTTGGTTGTTTTGTTGGTATAACCCACCTCAATGCAGATGCTACGTTCGGGCGTTGCCCGCGCTCCGGATCCTGACCGGACGATCCGATCCTGGATACCGAAGATACAGACGACATACGCCCCCGCCGTGGCCCACTGCTGCAGACCGGGGGCGGGTGGCGTCAGCCGCCGGGTGACCATCCCGGCACTGGAGCGCCGGGCATCACACTGCGGACATAGGCTGTCGGTGGGGCGGAGTGCGGCCGCACAGTGCGGACAGCGGGCGTATGCCGCCGTCGGTCGGGCCGGCACGTCGCGTTGCCAGACCCGTTGGATCAGTTGGGCGATCCGGAATATCGGCATCGTTCGTTCTCGGTTTCCTGTGATACGGTCAGCCTGGGTTCAAGGCTGCTGATGCACGCCAGGCATGCAACCTATGTTTCACCGTCCGACCATTCCGGGCTGTAGCCACCCGGGGCCGGGTGATACATCTCGTCGCCCGCATGCTGCGTAAACTCCACATTCAGTCAGTCCTCCTGCAGGCCGAGTACCTCAACGCAATCCTGGCAGAGTGCCCGGGCGATGGCTAACCACTGTTCGGCCGAGCGTCCGCGCCGGATATCGCACATCAGCAGCGACACGGGAGTCAACTCACCATCGTTCATGCGCCACACGCTGCCTTCGCCCAACTCACGGATTGCAATGCTGATGCGGCGAATGTCCGCGTTCATCAGGTAGTCGTAGGTTGCGCACAGCCTGCGCGCCAGCCGCTGCTTGACTTCGACCGAATAGTGTCCATTGACATCAAGCTGGAGGTAGAGCATAACTCGGTTCCTCCCCAAACACGCACGAACAGGTTTTCGCTTTGTAGCAGCATGCACCTGGCCGATTCTAGCAGGTGGGGATGGTCCGGTCAAGGGTAGGCGATAGCAACGATCCGAGGCGTTTGCAGGCGGGGATTGCGCCGTCACTGACTGTTAGGGGTGAGGCCCATGCCGCGCTCCGTGCCTGCCTATGGCGTTCTGACGCGGAAAACACTATCCAGAGCAACCACTGGGGGTTGTCCCTACTGATCCCATTGGGACGCGATCTATCCAAAAAAGTCTACACTTGAGAGCCAGCCACCTCTCCGGTGCAGGCTTGTGCAGCAGATTGCCCAGAAATGCCATTGGTGCGACCGGCATGCTATCGGTCAGGTGGGGATGTTTCGCATCAGGGCAGGCTGTGGATGCACAAAAGCGCGTGCCTACCGCAAAAGCCCGTACTTGATACCAATAGTCATGGCTCTACGAGCCACCAGGAAGCATGAAAATGAGCGGTCAGTACATGCGTGCTGAATACAGCCTATTTTCAGAGGAATTTGCCATCACACCAGCTATCAACAGGAACGGGCGCAACGAGCGCAACGGCGGCACGTTCCCGTGTATCATCTTTGTGTGCTCTGTGGCGATGACAACAAATCGGTATGAGAGCCGTGTACCAGTGTGTGTAGGGATGTGCATATCATCGGGGAGAAAACTTATGAGAAACTAACAGCAGTCCTACTGTTTGCTGATCAAAAGCTAACAGGATGTGCCCGCAGTGGTACCATGCAGGCTGATGGATCTGCTACCGCCGCCGTGGGTGTGCGGATGCAACCGAAGTTGACCGATAACCCGGAAGAGTGTATGTTTTGTCTGCGGATCATACGGATGCTGCGTGGTGCGCTATCCGGGATAAGCCGGGGCATCGCCGAGGGGTTGCGCTACCTCTGGCAGATGTGTACCTGGCGGCCTGGAGCGGTTGTGCCGATCACGCCCGCTGGACGGTTCGGTCACTGCCATGCCCTGGTCTGCCGGGATAATGCCGGCCGCTATGCTTACATTCTGGCGACCCTGCGCGAACCAGGGCTGGAGCCGGAGCAGATCCCGGTTCCGGGTGAACCCTGGCCCAACCTGTTGCTGCGCCTGGGCCCGACAGGTGATTGCATGCTGTTCGTCGCCCACTACGACAAGTCCCGCGAAACCCCGACCTATCAGGGAGCTTCCGATAACAGTGCGGCCGTGAGTGTCTTGCTGACGGTGGCGCATGATCTGGCAGCCCATCCCCCCCGCCGTCCGGTTGCGTTGCTCTTCAGTGCGGCGGAGGAGCGCGGTTGCCTGGGAGCGCATGCCTTTCTCGCCTGGGCGCAACGGCAAGATATGATCCTGTCCGAGGTGATCAACCTGGATATGCTGGGGCGTGACCGCCTGGCTATCCGGCCCGATGCCGTGCCAGGGTTTGCCTTCCGGCTTCCCTGGTTGGACCGGCTGGTCTATGATGGGCAGCGGCTGCGGCGGGGAAGCGCCTACCCGCACCCTGATCAGGCGCTGGTTCGCCGCTTGCAACAACTGGCAGGCCGGAAGTTGCTGGTCTACCGGCACTTTACCGCGCGCTCCGACTCCGGGGTCTTCCAGGCGGCCGGGCTGCCTACGGTCTGCATCAGCAGCAGCAATATCTACTACCTGGGCCTGGTCTGGGAACAGGATAGCGATCGGGTGGAACTGCTGGATGCCCGCAATCTGGAGCTGGCACACTGGTTTATCCTGGCGGTGATTGTATAGTGCCGGCATAGCGGAGCAACGCACACAGCCGGCGCAGAGGAACCCCGACCATGATTGATTATGTCGAGTTGATGCGGCAGTTTGCGGTCCCGCGCCCGAATGGGAGTGCCGCCATGCGCGCGACAGCCGCATTCCTGCGGAACTGGTTATCTGCCCGGCAGATCCCCTACCAGACGCATACCTTTCGCCTCTATCCCTACTTTAACGAAGTGCTGGGCTGCTGGCTGCCGGCAACGGCGACACTGCTGCTGCTGGCAACCGCGCTGCGCTGGCCCGCGTGGACGCTGCTGCTGGTGGGGGCCAGTATGCTGGCGGGCATTTTGAACGTAGCCCGTGGCTGGCCTCTGCTGACCTGGCCGGGAGCCTGCCGGGGAGAGAATATCCTGGTAATGCTCGGTCCCGATCAGACTGACCAGACCATCATTCTGGCAACGCACTACGACAGCAAAACCGAGCTACTTGATCATGTGCGCCAGGGCTTCCTGCTGCGACATCTGGGCTTCTGCATCAAAGCTGCCCTGCTGGTGCTGCTGGTTGGGCTGATTGACCGGCTCTGGTTACCCGCCGACGCGGTCGGGACGGCGCTGATCTGGGGAGGCAGTCTGCTGTTGCTCTTGCCGGCGTTCTACATCATCTGGGGGATCGGGCTCAACCTGCTGCCCGGTCGGTTTATCCGCCAGAGCCAGGGTGCAGTTGATAATGGCGCGGCTTGCGTGATTCTGCTGGGACTGGCCGCGCGTTTGGCCCACCGGCCGGCGGCATTGCAGCGCACCCGGGTGATTCTGGCCTTTTTCACGGGGGAAGAGGTCAGTATGCAGGGCTCGCGCGCCTATGTGCGTGACACCGATTGGACGCAGCCAACCATTGCGATTAACCTGGAACTGCTGGGGCAAGATGGACCCTATGTCACCTGGCAACGGGAGGGCAATGCCCTGACGAGTGTCCCGACAACTGCGCGCCTCACGACGGCCGTTGCGGCGCTGGTCGCAGACGTGACCGGCACACCGGTGCAGCGCGGCGGTGGTATCAACAGCGACGGCTACTCATTTCTCGCAGCGGGTATCCCGACCTGTGTCCTCGGCAGTTGTGACCGGCAGATGGGCAGCGGCGGTCTTCACCGGCCCACCGATAATCTGGAGCGGGTCGTGCTGGCGCGCCTGCCGGAAAGCGTTACGCTCCTGGAACGCATCGTGCAGCAGTATGATGCCGGGAAACTCCTGTAGGTGTTGGGGGCTGGCCGGCGATGGAGGAACTGCATCTATACCGTATGTCCGCCGCTATTACGCGAGCTTAATTACGTTTAACGCAGGCATCGATTTTCGGCCTGGTTCCGCACCGCCCACCCGCCGGCTCTCGGTTGGGGTACTAAGAAACCGCGTAAATGACAAAATATACAAGCCTCATCAGCATGAAGTAATTAGAAACTCAACTGGTATCACTAAAATCTTTGCTGTGGAATTCTAACGGTCTGACCTGATTTGATTCTGCAATGTAAATAAAACCTATTTTTAATAAAATTGGGGGTAAACGTGCAACCACAAACAGACAACATAGTTCCAGGCAGGAGTGATGCAATGCCGCCATACCTGCTGACGCTGTCGGCGAAGAGTGAAGCGGCGCTCCACGAACTGGCGGCCCGCTTTGCTGAACATCTCTCCCGGAACCCCGAACTGCCGCTGGCAGACGTCTGCTATACCACCAATACCGGGCGGACCCATTTCACTCAGCGCCTGGCACTCACTGTCGATGCCCACGGGCCATTACACGAGCGCCTCACCGCGTTCGCCGCCGGGCAGGAGGTTGCCGGTCTGACCCGGGGCCAGGCTGGTCGCCCGCGCATTGCCTTTCTCTTTACCGGGCAGGGCGCGCAGTATCCAGGCATGGCCCGCCAACTCTACACAACCCAACCAGTCTTCCGAGCGGCGCTTGACCGCTGCGCAGACCTGTTGCAACCGCAACTCGACCGTCCGCTGCTCGACCTGCTATTTGCGGAAGCCGCAGCGTCGGACACCTCCCCGCTGCACCAGACGGGCTACACTCAGCCTGCACTCTTCGCAGTGGAATATGCGCTTACCGAGTTGTGGCGTTCCTGGGGGATTGTGCCGCAAGCCCTGATGGGGCACTCGTTCGGTGAGTATGTCGCGGCAGTCATCGCCGGTGTCTTCAGTCTGGAGGATGGCCTGCGGCTGATTGCGGCGCGCGGTCGGTTGATGCAGCAACTGCCCCCCGGTGGGACGATGGCCGCGATCCTCGCGCCGGAAGCGCAGGTGCGGGCCGCGATTGAGCCGTACGCCAACCAGCTTGCTATCGCTGCAATCAATGGTCCCAGACATACGGTCATTTCTGGTTTAGACACGGCCGTAGCGGCGGTGGTTGAGGCGTTAGCCTCCAACCGGGTGCGGGCGCGACGCCTGGGCGTGTCACACGCCTGCCACTCGCCCCTGATGGAACCGATGATCGATGCGTTTGCCCGGGTTGCGGCGAGTATTAGCTACGCGCCACCGCGTTTGCCCATCATCTCGAATGTCACTGGTCGCCTGGCAGACGAGACTATCGCAACACCTGACTACTGGGTACAGCATATGCTTGCGCCGGTCCAATTCACCGCCGGGATGACGGCGTTGCACGCTGAAGGCTACAACACGTTCATCGAAATCGGCCCGCATCCGGTGCTTCTGGGAATGGGGCAGAGCTGTCTGTCTGCCGGAACCGCCGCCTGGCTGCCTTCACTGCGCCGTAACTGCGCGGACCGGCAGCAGATCCTGGAAAGCCTGGCCCTGCTCTATGTTGCCGGTGCGCCGGTAAACTGGGAGGCGTTCCACCGGGGCGGGCAGAACCACCGGCTCGATCTGCCGACCTGCCCGTTCCAGCACTCGCTGTCGCCCGATCTCGTGTTAACAACGGTTGATCAGCCGGTCGATGACACGGTCGCAGCACTACTCTACGCAATGCCAGAATAGCAAGGATACACGTATGATGAACCCTTCCGCACAATCCGGGCATGAACAGCAGCGCGCCCGGTTCAGCAACCAGGCAGACGCGACGTTAACCACACATCCATCCTCGTATGGGCAGCGGGCGCTCTGGTATATTGAGCAAATGACACCACCCATGTCGGCCTATAACGTTGCTTTTCCGGTGCGGATACGCGCGCCGCTCGATACGCAGGCGCTGCAGCGGGTCATCCAGACGCTCACCGAACGGCATGCCGCCCTGCGTACAACGTTTGCCGCTACCGATGAGAATGTCGTGCAGCAGATACCAGGCCAGGTAGATGCGCACTTCGAGTGCATCGATGCAACGGGTTGGACTGCTGACGAGTTGACCGCGCAGATAGCGCGCATGCAGGATCGGCCCTTCGATCTTGCATCAGGCCCGCTGATGCGCACATACCTTTTTACATGTGCGCCGGAAGATCATGTTCTGCTTATGATGTGGCATCACGCCGTTGTCGATGGATGGTCGGTGGGGCTGCTGGCGCGTGAATTACACGCCCTGTATATCGCCGAGACGGGTGGGGCGTCGGCGCGTCTGGCTCCTCCGGCGATGCAGTATACCGATTATGTCAACTGGCAGACCGGCATGCTTGCCGGGCCAGAGGGTACCCGCCTGCGCCACTACTGGCATGAGCAGTTGAGCGGTGAACTACCGGCGCTGAACCTGCCGACGGATTACCCCCGCCCGGCACGTCAGACCTTCCGGGGCGCGACCGGCCGGATCGATCTCGGTTCCGAACTGTTCCAGCAGTTGCGCGATCTGGCCCACGCCGAGCAAACAACGCTCTTTACGGTTCTGCTCGCCGGGTATACGGCACTCCTCCAGCGGTATACCGGCCAGGAGGATATCATTGTCGGCGCTCCGTTTGCCGCCCGGAGTCACGCGGAGTTTCGGCGCACCGTCGGCTATCTGATCAACCTTGTTGCCATTCGGACGCACCCGGCGGGAGCGACATCCTTCCGCCACCTGCTTGCCGCCACCCACCAGTTAGTGCAGGCAGCGCTGAGTCATCAGGATTACCCCTTCCCGCTGCTGGTCGAGGAGCTCAAGCCGGCACGCGATCCCGGTCGCCCGGCCATCATCGAGACGACTTTTAACTTGCAGAAGGTCCGCCGCCTGGGTATCACTGGGGATATGGACGGAGCCCGCCAGCAGCCAGGGAACCGGCCCACGCTGCCGATGGAGCCTTACCCCCTGCTGCAACAAGATACGCCGTTCGATCTGATGGTTGACGCATTTGAAGTTGGGCCTTCGCTCCATCTGGTGATGCACTACAACACCGACCTGTTCGCGGCAGCGACAATCACGCGTATGCTGGACCACTTTCAGCGCCTGCTTGCGGGGCTGGTTGCCGACCCGGATCAGGCGATTGGCGCGTTGCCGTTGCTCACTCCTGCCGAACAGCAGACGCTGCTGGTTGACTGGAATGCAACCCATGTGCCCTACCCGGCAGATCAGTGTGTCCACGACCTGATCAGCGCCCAGGCGACCCGTACCCCCGAGGCCGTCGCTGTGGTCTATCAGGATCAGGAACTGACCTATGGGGAGCTGAACCGCCGCGCCAATCAACTTGCCCACTACTTGCGTCACCGTGGCGTCGGCCCGGAGACACTGGTTGGTCTCGCCATCGGGCGAACACTGGAGTTACCCGTCGCATTGCTCGGTATCCTCAAGGCGGGTGGTGCATACCTCCCGTTAGACCCGAGCTACCCGGCCGAGCGCCTCGCCTTTATGCTGGAGGACTCCGGGACAAAGGTGGTCGTCACGGCCGATCAGCCGACCGCACTGGCGCAGAATAGTGGCGGTTCGCTGGCGCACATTCCGTCCCACCTCCAGCACGAACTCGCGCTGGTCGATCTGGTGGCGGAGGCAGACGCAATCGCTTGTGAGCCAGTGACGGAGCCAACCAATGAGGTAACGCCAGCGAGACTGGCATATGTCATCTACACCTCCGGCTCAACCGGCCAGCCGAAGGGCGTGATGGTTCAGCATGGGGGCGTCGTCAACCACAACTGCGCCGTCGCCCAGGCCTTTGCGCTGACCCCCGCTGACCGGGTGCTGCAATTTGCGACCATCAACTTTGATACAGCGGTCGAGGAGATTTTTCCGACCTGGATCAGCGGTGCGACCCTCGTGCTGCGACCCGACGGGCCGGCCCCGGATATGGTCGAACTGTTGCGTCTGGTTGAGGACGAGCGGCTAACCGTCCTCAATCTGCCCACCGCCTACTGGCACACCTGGACCATTGAGTTGGCGCGGAGCGGAGTGCAGTTGCCGGCTGCGCTACGCCTTGTCATTGTCGGCGGGGAGGCGGCGCTGGCCGAGCATCTCACCACATGGCAACGCCTCGCGCCCGGAACGCGCTGGCTGAACACCTACGGCCCTACCGAGACGACGGTAATTGCCGGCCTGTACGAGCCCGACACAAACACGCATCTGGCATCCGGCCAGCCTGTGCCCATCGGCCGACCGATTGCTAACACCAGCCTCTATATCCTTGACCATACCATGCAGCCGGTCCCCGTTGGCGTGCCGGGTGAACTCTACATCGGCGGCGCCGGGGTGGCCCGGGGGTATTTGAACCGACCGGACCTCACCGCCGAGCGGTTCGTCGCCAACCCCTTCGCGGCGGGTCGGCTCTACCGCACTGGCGATCTGGCACGCTACCTGCCGGACGGCAATGTCGAGTTCCTTGGCCGTACCGATCACCAGGTGAAGATTCGCGGCTTCCGCATTGAATTAGGCGAGATTGAGACTGCGCTACGGGAACACCCGGCGGTGCGTGAGGCGGTCGTGGTGGATGGTGCGGCACCTGCAGGTGGCCGGCGGTTGCTGGCCTACCTGACGGCGGCCGGTGAGCAGACCCCGGCATCGAGCGACCTGCGCCAACACCTGCGAGCACGGCTGCCGGACTACATGGTGCCGGCTGCCTTCACAACCCTGGCAGTGATCCCGCTGACGCCGAACGGCAAGATTGATCGGCGCGCCCTGCCGGCACCTGACGATGCGCCCGCCGACGAGCAGGACGTGACCGCGCCCCGCACGAGCGTGGAGCAGTTGCTCTGCGGCATATGGACCGAGGTGCTGGGGATTACAGCGGTCGGCATCCACAGCAACTTCTTTGACCTGGGCGGGCACTCGCTCCTGGCAGCCCAGATCATTGCGCGTGTGCAAGAGGTCTTTCAGATCGAACTGCCGGTGCGGACCCTGTTCGAGGGGCCGACCATTGCCGAACTGGCCCACCACATTTCGCAGGCACTGGCCGGCGACACCAGCCCGGATATGCAACCGATCCAGCCCATCCCCCGGGACGGGCCGCTGCCGGTCTCGTTCTCCCAGCAGCGGCTCTGGTTCTTTGACCAGGAGTCGCCCGGCAGTTCCGCCTATACTATTCCGGTGTCGCTCCGTCTGCACGGCGCACTGGACGTAGCCGCGCTGGAACAGGCGCTCAATCTGATTGTCCGCCGTCACGAGGGCCTGCGGACCACCTTCACCAGCGAGCGGGGCCGTCCGGTCGCCCAGGTGACACCCTACGCCCCCGTCGCACTGGCCCGGACAGACCTGACAGATCTGCCACCGGACGAGCATGACGCCGCGTTGCACCAGTGCATGGTCAACGAGATCCAGCCGCCATTCGACCTGGCCCGGCCACTCTACCGGCTCCGCCTGATCCGCGTCGGGCCGGAGGAACATCTCCTGCTGTTCACCATGCACCATATTGTCTCGGACGGCTGGTCGGTTGGCGTGCTCCTGCGCGAGTTGGAGCGCTTCTATAACGGTTTCGCGCGCGGTGAGACGCCAGAGGTAGCGGATCTGCCCATCCAGTATGCGGACTTTGCCCACTGGCAGCGGGAGCAACTTCAGGGCCCTGCGCTGGAGCGCCTGCTCACCTACTGGCGGCAGCAACTGGCCGGCGCGCCGCCGCACCTGGAGCTGCCCACCGATTTCCCGCGACCGGCGGTCCAGACCTTTGCCGGGGCGCACCAGACCCTTACACTGCCGGCAGCGCTGGTCAAGCAGGTCGAGGCGATGAGTCGGGCCGCCGGGGCGACCAGCTTCATGACCCTGCTGGCCGTCTTCAAGCTGCTGCTGGCGCGCCAATCCGGTCAGGAGGATATTGTGATCGGCCTGCCGATTGCCGGGCGCACGCGGGTCGAGACCGAGGGGCTGATCGGGTTTTTCATCAATAACCTGGTGCTGCGCACCGATCTCGCCGGCAATCCGACCTTTCGGGAAGTGCTACAGCGGGTGCGTGCCACCGCACTGGGAGCCTACGAGCATCAGGATCTGCCGTTCGACAAACTTGTCGCGGAACTGAAGCCACAGCGCGACCCCAGCCGGTCGGTGATGTTCCAGGTGCAGTTTAACCTGATTCCCCAGGTTGAGCGGCTCAACCTGCAGCACCTCGAGGCCGAAGTTCTACCTCCGCCGGAGGCCGATGCCAAGTATGATCTGTCGCTCTACCTTTACGCCGGGGAGCATGACTACACCATGCGTCTGGTGTACAACGGTGAGCTTTTCACCGCCGAGCGGATGCGCGATATCGCCGCACAATACCGCCAGTTGCTCGAACAGGTTACGCAACACCCCGACACCCCCATTGCGGAACTGTCGCTGGTGAGCGATCACGTCCGACTATGCCTGCCCGATCCGACTGCGCCGCTCCACCCGGGGTGGACGGAACCTGTTCACGAGCGCATCGCGCGCCAGGCCCACTCCACACCGGCACGCATCGCCATCACCGACCGCGCCGGGAGCTGGACCTATGGCGATCTCAACCAGTACGCCGACCGGCTCGCCGGTGTGCTGCAAGTGAGTGGCTTGCAGCCGGGTGGGATCGTTGCGGTGTATGCCCACCGTAGCGCGGCACTCGCCTGGGCATTACTCGCTATCTGGAAGGCGGGGGGTACCTTTATCATCCTTGACCCGCGTTACCCGGCGGCCCGCCTGATCGACAGCCTGACACTGGCCCAACCGGACGTATGGCTCCAACTCGAAGCCGGCGGCCCACCGCCCGCAGCGCTTCTCAACTGCCTCGATGAGCTGGGATGCACCAGCCGGCATACGCTGCCCGCAGGCGTTGAGGCGAGCGGAGCGCTCCTGGCTGAGGCGGCTGGGTACACGCCGGTTCCGGTTGGTCCCGACGATCAAGCATATATTGCGTTCACATCCGGTTCGATGGGCCGGCAGAAAGCGATCATCGGTACGCACCAGCCGCTGGCGCACTTCATCACCTGGCATGTCGAGACCTTTGGCCTGCATGCGGATGACCGCTTCAGTATGCTTTCCGGCCTGGCCCACGACCCGCTGCTGCGCGATATTTTTACCCCGCTCAGCATCGGCGCAACCCTCTGCATCCCTGACCCGGATGACATCGAGCAGCCCGACCGGCTGCTGCACTGGATGCAGGCGCAGGCGGTCAGCATCGCCCACCTGACACCACCGTTGAGCCAGATCATGCTACCGGGCAGTACTGAACAGACACGCGACGTCCTCCCGGCGCTACGCTACGCCTTCTTTGGCGGTGACCAACTGACCGGACACCATGTAGCACAACTGCGCGCGGCGGCCCCGGAGATCACATGCGTCAACTTCTACGGCGCGACCGAAACCCCCCAGGCGATGGGATACTACCTGGTACACGACGCCCTGACGGATAGCGCCACCGTTCCTGTGGGGCGCGGTATCGAGGGCGTGCAACTGCTGGTGCTGAACGCAACTGGTCAGATCAGCGGGGTGGGGGAGCCGGGGGAGATCTACATCCGTAGCCCGTATCTTGCGCGCGGCTACCTGGGCGACGATGCCCTGACCACCGAGCGCTTTATCACCAATCCGTTCACGGGCGCTGCCGGGGACCGGCTCTACCGCACCGGCGACCTGGGTCGCTATCTGCCTGACGGTAGTGTAATGTTCAGTGGGCGTAACGACCAGCAGGTGAAGATCCGCGGCTTCCGCATCGAGTTAGGCGAGATTGAGAGCGTGCTGCGCGAACACCCGGCGGTGCGCGAGGCGGTCGTGGTAGATGGCGCGGCACCTGCGGGTGGGCGGCGGTTGCTGGCCTACCTGACGGCAGCCGGCGAGCAACCCCCGGCGTCAAGCGAACTGCGCCGGCATCTGCGGGCACGGCTGCCGGATTATATGGTGCCGGCACGCTTCATCACGCTGGAGGCCATCCCGCTGACACCGAACGGCAAGGTTGATCGACGCGCCTTGCCAGATCCCGAACATACTCGGGCTACCGGCAGATCGCAGGTTGTGGCACCATCCACCGCAATGGAACGTATCATTGCCCAGATCTGGCGGGAAGCGCTTGGGGTTGAACAGATCGGCGTGCATGACAACTTCTTTGACCTCGGCGGCCACTCACTCCTGGCCGTCCAGATAATGGCGCAGATCGAGCAGCAGACCGGGATCATGCTTAACCCGGCCACACTGCGCGCCCAGACGCTGGGGCAAATTGCCGCGATGTATACCGCGCAACAGGCCAGCGCACAGAGCAATCCGCAGGATAAATCGCAGGACAAACCGCAACCGCAGGAACCTGCACAGGAACACCCGGTAAAACGTATGCGCGGGGCCTTTAAGCGCCTCGTCACTGGTCGCCAGTCATAGAGGAGATAGCGATGACTCATTCAACGACAACATCAATGGCGCTTGAGCCGTTCTTCTGCGGTTCGAGTGACCAGCGACTCTTTGCCTGTTATCACGAACCAGCCGAACCCGCACGCGATTGTGGCGTGGTGATCTGCTACCCGATCTGGCAAGAGTACATTCGCTCGCACCGGGCCTGCTTTAACCTGGCGCAAAACCTGGCAAGAGCAGGGTTCCCGGTCCTGCGCTTTGACTACGCCGGCAGCGGTGACTCGGCGGGTGATGCCGAGGGAGTCGATCTCGACCATTGGAAGGCCGACATTGTCCAGGCAATCAACGAACTGCGTGAGCGGGCAGGTGTCAGTATGATCAGCCTCGTCGGGTTACGTCTGGGCGCAAGCCTGGCGGCTATGGTCGCCACCGAATACCAGAACATTGCCTCCCTGGTGCTCTGGGATCCGGTGGTAAACGGGCGGCACTACCTTGCAGAAACGACACACCTGCATCAGAACGCGATCCGCTTCTTTTTCACGCAGCCGAAGCAGGGAACGGAGGAGCAACGCCCATCCGAGTTACTCGGGTTTCCGCTCAGCCCACGCCTGATTGAGGGGCTGGAGGAGCTTGATCTGCTGACCATCAGGCGCAGACTGACGCGGAACCTGTTGATCGTTGAGAGCCATACCGGCGAGCCGGCGCAGCAACTGGCCGAGCAGATCCAGCCATTCGCTGCGCAGGTTGACTATCAACACATCCCGGGTTTCCGCATCTGGACCGAACATACCGACAAGGGCCTGGTGCCCCATAATGTTCTATCGGCAATTGTCTCCTGGATGAGTGAGGTACATCAATGAAAGAAGATATTTTGCTTTGCGGCAATACCCAATCACTCGTTGGCATCCTGACGACTCCTGGCACTCCCGTAGACAACACCGAGTTGCCGGTTGTAATCCTGTTGAATGCCGGTCTGATCCATCGCGTCGGACCAAATCGCATCTATGTCAAAATTGCCCGCGCGCTGGCGGCGCAGGGGTTCCGGGTGTTGCGGCTGGATCTTTCCGGCATCGGTGAGAGTATGCCCCGGGTGGACAACCTGCCCACCCAGCAGCGGGTGGTGGCTGATGTGCGTGACGCTATGGACACGCTGGCCCGGACGCATGGCGCGCAGCGATTCATACTCATGGGCCATTGTGCAGGGGCAATTTTCTCGCTGCTGCTGGCCTCTCAGGAACCACGGGTCACGGCGGCGGCGCTGATTAATCCCGAAGGCGGGAACGACGACTGGAAAGAGTTCGACCGGCAACGGAAGGAAGCTACCTACTATGCCAACTTCTATGGTCGGGCGGCGCTGATGAACCCCGAGCGACTGCGCCGGCTCCTTACAGGCAAAGCCGATTACCGCACCATCGCCCATAACATTTTCAAATTCGTGCTCCGGAATCGGCTTGCAGCGTTAGCTTTTCGCGTACGGGCCAGGCTTACCAAACATATTCCCGCTGCCGCAGCGAATGACACTGATGAACAGGCGCAGGCACGCGCGATCCTCCGTGCTGCGGGGGAGCGTGTCCCGCTGCTCTTCATCCATACCGAGGGCAGTACCGGGTATGAACATCTGCGCACCGTTGCCGGCGACGAAATCGACCGACTGAGTGCTGCCGGCCGGGTGCAGGTCACCACTATTCCCGAAACCGATCACATCTACACCCTGCTTGCCAGTCAGCAGCGGCTGGTTGAGGTCATCCAGGGATGGATCACCGAGATAATGCCGGACCCACAGCCGGCTGAATACACAGTCGAGAGCTTAACTGATATCGAAGTAGCACACACACACGAGAGTCTCAACCTGGTTTAGACCAATCGGCGGAAAGGACGACAACGGCAAATGAAAAGCACCAGAATAACAATCCTGAAGAATGCCTTCAGTCTCTTCGGGGCACAACTCATCACCTGGACCGTAACCCTGCTGGTCACGGTGATTGTGCCACGTTATCTGGGGCCGACCCTGTCGGGGCAACTGATCATTGGGTATGCCATCTGGGCGGTTGTCGTCCTGATGACAGAGTTTGGCATGGACACCGCCATGGTCAAAGAGGTCGCACGGACACCTGACATTACCCCCAATGTACTTGGTACAACCCTGTTACTACGGCTTATCTTTTTCGTGATCGGGTGCGGCCTGGTAGCTATCTATACCTATGTTGTCGGCTACACGGCAGAGGTCATAGAGATCATTTTCTTAATCGGCATCGCGCAGTTCCTCCTACTCCTCGGCGGAGCCTTTCGGTCGGTCCTGGAGGGGATCGAGTCGATGCAGTCTATCGCGCTGGTGGATATTATCACCAAGGCGATTCATATGGTTCTAGCGATTGCAGCGGTACTCCTGGGCTATGGTCTGCGGGCCTTTGTGTTTGTGGCTATCATCGTCGCCCTGGCGTACCTGATCACCATGTTTTTTGCGGTCCTGCGCCGGTTTCCGCTTATGTTCCAGACGAATATGGCATCTGCGGTTGCGCTGCTGCAACAGAGTGTACCTTATCTCTTCTCGAAAGCCGCGCTGGGCCTCTATGCAATTATTGATATCTGGCTGATTTCACACCTGCTCGATGCTCAGGCGGTCGGCTGGTACGGAGCCGCCGGCAAACTCTTTGCAACTTCGCTGTTCATTCCCACTATCTTTATGACGGTGCTCTTCCCGGCACTCGCACGGTTGCATACAACCGACCCGGAAAAACTGCTCCAGCTTATCCGGCGTGGCTTTGATATGCTCCTCCTGGTGAGTGTGCCGGTAGGTCTCGGGCTCTTCATTGTGGGACGACCAGTGATGGAACTGTTGTATGGCCCGAAGTATGCGCCAGGTGGCCCTATTCTCTCGATTATGGGTATCGCGGCAATCTTTACCTATCTTAATGCGCTCTTTGGCAGGTATATGTTTGCGATAGACCGGCAGCGCTCCTGGGTCGGAGTCATGCTGGGCGCAGCGCTGCTGAAAATCCCGCTCGGCTTGCTGTTCATTCCCTGGTTTCAAAATCTGTTCGGGAATGGGGCACTCGGAGCAGCGTTCGGCAATATTATCACAGAAGGGTTCATGACGATCATTGGCATCAGTCTTATGCCCAAAGGAACATTCACCAGCGAGAATATTGCCACGAATGCGAAAATCATCGTATCGGGAATACTCATGGCGGCTGTCGTATGGCTTTTCTACGACCTGTTTGTGTTAGTACCAATTATGGTCGGCGTAATTGTCTACACTGCGCTGGTTCTGGTATTACGCATCATTCCTGAGGAAGACCTGAAGTTAATCGGTCAGTTCAGGCATTCGTTATTGCGGAAGTTTCGTCGCAACGCGCCGCACACAGTATAAACACAGAACAAACAAAGAATAGCCAGGATAGCCCATCAGGATGTGACAAACACTTCTTGTGCTCTGTTCCCTGGTTCAAGGTTCTCTATAGTCATACTCAGAACGCAGAAAGTTTTTACTATGACGTTCATCAGGTCATTAAAACCGGTCAATGAACAGATCTCAGTGGTTATATGTACCCGTAACCGCGGTTCACAGATCATTCAGACCATAGAGAGTGTGCTAAAAAACAGATATTCCGCATTTGAACTGCTTATCGTGGATCAAAGCAGCAATGACGAGACCGAGCGCGCGATTGCGCCATTCCGCACTGATCCCCGTGTGCGCTACATCCGCACCGCAACCAGCGGGCTGGGCCCTGCGCGTCGCCTGAGTCTTGAACTTGCGACAAGCGAGATCGTGCTGATGACCGACGATGATTGCGAAGTAGATCCGAACTGGATTGCCCAGATGGTAGCGATACACAGAGCCTACCCGCAGGCGGCGGTCGTCTTCTGCGACGTGCTCCCCGGTCCATATGATCGGGACAAGGGATTCATCCCGGTTACGATTGCGTCTCAGGACAACCTGATCACGAACGTGCGGGAATGGTGTCAGGCCGGCGCTGCCAATATCGGGATCGGTGCAGGCATCGGCGTACGTCGCTCCCTGGTACAGACAATTGGCAGTTTCGATACCTGTCTCGGTGCCGGAACAGCCCTCTATTGCGCCGAGGAGACCGATCTGGCCCTCCGCGCCCTGCTGCATGGCTATCAAGTCTATCGAACGACAAGTACGAGTGTCGTACATCATGGCTTTCGCACCTTTGAAGAAGGCCGTCAGCTTATGCGCGGCTACATGTATGGAATTGCGGCAATGTATGCTAAACTGCTGCGGTGGGGGTATCTAAAACTTATCATCGTGATTCTGTATGAGTTCTGGCGTACTGTCGTCTATCCAACCATATATGATCTCTTCTCCCTGCGCATTCCGCCGGTCTGGGGCCGTACTATCAGTCTGATAAAAGGCTTTTGCGCCGGGTGGCGGATGCCGGTTGATCATAGATATGAGATATTTCAATCCTTACCTGCATTGGAGGCACCAGTTGAACAGTCACGGACAGACTCTGCAACAACCATCATTTGATCCGCCAATGAGTATGACACCAGCAGTAACAATCAGCGCCCCTGTAACTACCGTATTGTCTGATGCCACCCGGGTATCATTTACGCTGGATACTCCGGATGGACCGTTTGAACTCTTCTATCATATCCGAGGCAGTGCTGTTACGGCCGATATGACCGCAGCCGTCGCGGCAGCCTTGCTCCCGGCGATGCGTCAGGGGTGGGCGATCCAGACGGAAGAGCCGATTTCCGCACGCGTTCGCGCAGCCATCCCAGATATCGAAGATATCATTCATGCCTGGGACAGCAGTTACAAAAAAGTTTCGTTGATTTTGCCAGATACTTCATATATTAACAGTACACGAAATGATCGAGGAACCGGCGTGTTCTTCTCGGGCGGTATGGATTCTTTTTATACATTCTTAAAGAACAAGGACCGCGTTGATGCACTTATCTTTGTGCTGGGATTTGATGTTGCACTCGATAACCACCACCTGAAACAGAAAGTAACTACCGCAATCCGCCAGGCGGCGGAGCAGTTCAACCTGCCGCTGATCGAGGTTGAAACCAACCTGCGAGACTTTAGTGATCGGTATGTGTCCTGGGATCTGGCGCACGGCGCTGCTCTGGCCAGCGTGGCGCTTCTGTTGGGCGCAGAGATGCACAAAATCTATATTCCGGCTTCAGATTCCTATGCTGATCTTATGCCCTGTGGTTCCCATCCACTGCTCGATCCGCTCTGGAGTACAGAAGCACTCCAGATTATCCACGACGGCTGTGAGGCGAAACGGGTACAAAAAGCCGCGATAGTTGCTCAGAACGACGTGGCGTTGCAAACGCTCCGTGTCTGCTGGAAAAATCCGGATAGCGCATACAACTGTGGCCGCTGCGAGAAATGTTTGCGCACGATGGTGAATTTATATGCCGTCGGTGCGCTCAATCGATGCCCCACCTTCGAAGTTGCGCTGGATCCCCGGCGTATCGCGCGGATGCGGGTTGGTGATGATATTCTTGCCTATTGGAAGGAGAATCTGGCCGCCGTGAAACAACGCGGTTCATCACCGGCGTTGGAAGCGGCTATTCGGGCCGCAACCAGAAAGGCCGGCCCTGTACGACGCCTGTTCCGTTCTGTTCGCGCAAAATATAGCAATGCTACTTTATTGACGGCGATGGCCCGCTGGCGGATCTACCACCGATAGTGACAACACAACGGCCCGTTCTCGTCGCAGATCTAAAAAAGTGTACGGTTAACAGTGTCCTTATACCTGTGAGATGTTATTAGTCAGGACTATACTATGCGTATTCTGGTCGAAACCGGCGATTATGATCTCATGAATATGGGTGACGTATCTATGCTGCAAGTGGCCGTGTCCCGGCTGCATGCCATCTGGCCTGATGCAACCATCCAGGTCGTCACCCGGTCGCCCGAACGCCTGTCCCGGTTCTGCCCCTGTGCCACACCGTTAACATTGCATGCTGCCCCCGGCTGGTATAAACAGTCGCTGCGGACCCGGCTCTATGCAGCACTGCCGTCAATAACGTGGAAGATGATAGCCCAGACGGATCGGAGCACACGAAAGTATCTACCCCCGCTGGCACACCAGGTCGATCTATGGAATGCTGCACTGCACGGTGATAAGACCCATTTTCTGCAAGCGGATCTCGTGGTTGCGACCGGCGGGGGGTATCTGGCCGACAGTTTTGCGATACCGGCGCTGCTGGTGCTTGATACGCTGGGAATTGCCGCACGCCTGGGTAAACCGATTGCACTGTTCGGTCAAGGCCTTGGGCCCTGGCAGCAACCGGCTCTCTATGCGCTGGCGCGGCAGGTCTTACCACTGGCCGATCTGATTGCCCTGCGCGAGAGTCGTTTCAGCAAGCCTCTGCTCGACGAACTGGGCATCGCGGCGGAGCGTATTGCTGTGACGGGTGACGACGCGATCAGCCTGGCGTATGACGCGCGCCAGGCGCGCCTGGGGCAGGGAATTGGGGTAAATATTCGTGTCGCACCATACGCAGAAGTCAATCCGTCCATGATGACTATCGTTCGCAACGAGTTGCACCACGCAGCGCATACCTACAACGCACCATTGCTACCCATCCCTATCGCTGGTGGCGAGACGGAGAATAGTAAGTTTGGCCAGGGCGATCTCCAGTCTATACAGTCACTGCTTGGTGAGGCGGAAGGTTTAGCGACAAACCAGCGTTTTGATCGACCAGAAGCGGTTATTGCCCAGATCAGCGAGTGTCGGATTGTCGTCACCGGCAGCTACCACGCGGCCGTGTTTGCCCTGGCTCAGGGCATTCCCACGGTATGCCTGACAAAGTCAAGATATTATACGCACAAATTTCTGGGGCTTGCGGATCAGTTCGGCGCGGGGTGCGCGGTGCTCTTCCTGGATGATGCTGAGGTTAGTGCGAAACTGGCATGCGCTATCACGCATGCGTGGAACTCCGCCGAGACGGTGAGGCCCCAACTGCTGGCGGCTGCACAGCGACAGGTTGTTGCCGGTCAGTCCGCATACGAGCGCCTCTTTCATCTGGTTTCGTCCCGAATGGAGTGCCGGGCGCAACAAGCGACCCACTGACCGATGAGCGCAACTGCTGATCGGGCAATCAGCCTGCGGTCGGGTCGCAGCAAGCACCCGCGTGGTGATGCACCGGATACGGCGCGTGCGGTCACGGAACAGCCTTCAGGCATGCGCCACTCGACCCGTTAACCTGGATGGTGACAGCAGACAGCCGTAGGGTGCATGCCATGCACCGTTCGACGACCGCGTTCCATATCCAAACTATTCGTTCAAAGGCCGCAGCCGTAGGGTGCATGCCATGCACCGTTCGTCGACCGCGTTCCATATCCAAACTATTCGTTCAAAGGCCGCAGCCGTAGGGTGCATGCCATGCACCGTTCGTCGGCCGCATTCCATATCCGACCTATTTGCTCACAGGCCGTAGCTGTAGGGTGCATGCCATGCACCGTTCGTCGACCGCGTTCCATATCCAAACTATTCGTTCAAAGGCCGCAGCCGTAGGGTGCATGCCATGCACCGTTCGTCGACCGCGTTCCATATCCAAACTATGCGTTCAAAGGCCGCAGCCGTAGGGTGCATTCCATGCACCGTTCGTCGGCCGCATTCCATATCCGACCTATTTGCTCACAGGCCGTAGCTGTAGGGTGCATGCCATGCACCGTTCGTCGACCGCGTTCCATATCCAAACTATTCGTTCAAAGGCCGCAGCCGTAGGGTGCATGCCATGCACCGTTCGTCGGCCGCATTCCATATCCGACCTATTTATTCAAAGACAGTGACACACATCATGCAAAAAAGCCGTCACGCCATCCCTGCTGAAAGGGGCGGCGTGACAGTGGCGAACCGGCGCTCGTGGCACTTCCGCTGCTACGGAATCAGCAGGTTTTGTCCCACCTGAATAAAGCTGGGATCAGCCCCAATGACCACGCGATTGGCCGCGTAGATATCCGGCAAGCGCTCCGGGACGCCATAGAACTTGTGGGCGATAGCCGAGAGATTATCATTGGGCTGCACCGTGTAGACATTCGCCTGCACCTGGACATACTCCTCCGGCACAAAGCCAACACCACTTGTCACCCAGATCCAGCCATGCACGACTTTCACCCCGGTGAAGGTCTCGCCCTGGTAGAACTTCGCCTGACCATACTCAGCAACCGGGGCATC
>DAOTVB010000025.1:0-100353 GCA_034436755.1 Chloroflexaceae bacterium
AGGCGATGCTGCGAGTCGTCCTGGATGCGAAACTGCAACTTGGAGGCAAGCTGGTTCACCAGGGCATTCATGATCGCCAGGGCATAGTGCCCGGTGGCAATGCTGGCGAGGATCGTCAGGCAGACCATGAAGCTGACATTGGGACGGCGGTTGCGCACCATGTAGCGCCAGGTGATCTTAAAGACCGGGTAGGTCGCCACCAGAATAACCGGCACGGTCAGCACGCTCAGCGGTGGGAAGATCAACGTGCCGAGCAGATTCACCCCGACAATCGTTGACGAGACCAGCCGGTTACGGTTGACCTCCTGCTCGGTTAACCCCAGGGAACTCTGTTTGCGCCGGGTCGGGCGAGTGACCCCCAGCCACTGGCGGGTCCGCCGGGCGCGCCGTTGGGCGGCCGGACTGCGCACCTGCTGGTAAGTTTTCCGGATACGCTTGACCAGCGCGGTCTGCTGTTTCTGATACAAGTCGGGCAGCGCATCCTGCCACTCGTTGACGCGCTCAGTCAGTGAACCGACTGATGGCGGGTTCGGCTTCGCTTCATCGGGGATTAGCTTCTGGACGAGGGGTTTTCTGGGAAGATACCGTTGAGCGCTGCTGCTCACCGCCGGCAGCATGCGTTGAACCTTTCCGACGAGTGACATGGGTAGCTGGTCCTTATCATAGAACAAAGAACTGAGAACTGGTAATTTGGGCATGGTGAGCCGGATGTTACCGGGTAACGGGGACAGTGTAATACACAAGCGCCTTATCATCGCCTTGCGGGTGGGGTGTGGAAACCGCGCAGGTGCAGGCTTTTTAGGACGATTGCGCGCAAAGGCGCAAAGGCGCAACGTTCATGGTTGGTAGCATATCACGTTTGTGCAGATAATGCCGATGTGCATATAATGAAACGCCTGATGGCTATAGCCCGTGGAGCATGCGTCATGACCAACGAGATCAACGCGCGGCTTGCCACCCTGCTCGATCTGCGGGATGCCGCCACCGACCCGGAAGAACAAGCCGCCCTGGATAGGGCCATCGCCGCTCTGCGGGCCCAGCTACCGCCGGAGGTGCATGCACCGCCCGGCACGGCCACCATTGGCGGCGACAACTACGGGCAGACTATCGGCGTGAATCTGGGCATTGCTATTTTGGGACGCGACCCCAAAGAGGAGGAGCGGCGGCGCATTGTGCGCTACCTGGATCGGCTGGCCTGTTCGTTTGACCATGTGCCGCTGCGGGGATTGTACCAGCGCACGGCCCGGCAGCAGGATACCGTCTCGCTGCCCAAGGTCTATACCCTGCTGGCAACTACCGAGCGCGTCCGGGTCGCGCAGGGCCGGCCGGCGGAGTTGACTACCTACCTGGAGAAAGGCAAACTACGCGCCCAGTTTGCTCCCGAGCAGGTGCTGCCGGATCAGGCAATTGTTGCGGTTGAGCCGGACGCCTCCGCAGCCACGCCGCGATCCCGCCACGACGATGATGCGCCGATCACGCTCTGGCGGGCCCGGACGGCGGCCGAAGCCGTGGCCCATTCTCAGCGTCTGGTGCTGCTGGGCGATCCGGGGGCGGCAAATCGACATTTCTGCGGCACCTGGGCTGGCTGGTCGCGCAGCAGACGCTGGAACCGGCTTCAGCAGCGGAACAGCAATTGCTCCCGACTGCGTTGCAGACGGCCCTGCCCCTGTTTGTGCCGCTGCTGCGCCTGGCGCGGGCGCTGGCCCGGCCGCAGACGCCCGACCGTTCGCCGGCGGCTATCGTCAGCGATACGCTGATGGCCGTGATGCAGGAGTATGCAGCCGGTGACCTGACGGACCAGCTCAGCAAGATGCTGCATCGGGGGGTGGCGCTGCTGCTGTTTGATGGCCTGGACGAAGTGCCTACCGCACCGGAGCCCGGTCAGCGGGCCGACCGCGCCGGTACCCTGCACGCCGTGCAGGCATTTGCCCACCACAACCGGCAGGCGCGGCTAGTGCTGACCTGCCGCACGCATGCCTTTGTTGCGCTCCAGGCCACACTGCCCGGCGACTGGCACGTCAGCACGCTGGCCCCCTTCACGCTGGGCCAGATCCGCCATTTTGTGGAGGTCTGGTATGACGAACTGGCAGTCCATACGCCGATTGATGCGACCACGATCAGCGGGCTGAAACAGATGCTCAGCGCGGATATTCAGCGTCGTGAGCGAGTGCGGGATATGGCGCAGACCCCGCTGCTGCTGACGATGATGGCGCTGGTGCTCTACAACAAAGGGGAACTGCCGCGTGACCGCCCAAAACTCTACGAGGCGATCCTTGAATTGCTGCTGGGGCAGTGGGATCGCGTACGTGAGGGGCAGACGCTGACGGATGTCGTTGGCTGGCGCGACTGGACGAGTGAGCGCATCCGCCCGGTGCTGGACCGCCTCTCCTACGAAGCCCACCGCGATGCAACCTCGGCAGATGGGCGTGGGCGGCTGTCAAAGATGGCGGTGGAGTGGGCGCTGCGGCAACATCTGGCGGCGGCCGAGATGTCGGAGGATGCGGCAGCCAGTGCGGCAACGCGGGTCGCGCACTACATGGAGCAGCGCAGCGGCCTGTTGCAACCGGCGGCCGACGATTACGAATTTGCCCACCTGACGCTGCAGGAATACTGCGCGGGGCGGCATCTGGTGCGGCAGAGCAAGGCAATGGCGTTGATACTGGAACATCGGGACGATGACCGCTGGCGCGAGCCGATCTTGCTGGGGTTGGGCACAATCCAGGAGGGCAACCCCTGGCTGATCGAGAGCGTACTGCGGCGACTGATCCGGCATGATGCGCAGGATGAAATTGCCCGCTGGTACCGTGACCTGATCCTGGCGGCGGAGATTGGCTCAGACCGCGACTGGGCCTATTTGCAGGAGCAGGGATTGGATGTGCCCGCCATCCAGCATGATCTGCGCATCGGCCTGACCACCCTGCTGAATGACGCCACGCAGCCCCTCCCGGTCAACGAGCGCGTGCGGGCCGGCTTCCTGCTGGGCGACCTGGGCGATCCTCGCTTCCCGGTGACGCTGGCGGAGTGGCAACAGGAGGCCGCGAAAGCCCTGGCAGGCGACACGAGCGGCTACTTCTGCAAGGTAGCGCCAGGCAGCTACACCATCGGCAGCAGCGCCGCCGACCCGGACGCGCGCGACGCGGAGCAACCGCAGCACACGGTCACGTTTAATGCGCCCTTCTGGATTGCGCGTCTGCCCATTACCAATGCGCAGTGGCAGGCATGGGTCTCCCAGGGCGGCAAGCCGTCATACTATGCTGACAGGAGCAATCGGAACTACCCCAACCAGCCGGTCGTTGGTGTGAAGTGGTACTGGTGCCGGGACTTCTGTCGCTGGCTGAGTACCGCGACCGGGCTGACGCTCCGGCTGCCGAACGAGGCGGAGTGGGAAGCGGCGGCCCGTGGCAGCGTCGGGCGGCGCTATCCCTGGGGCGATGACTGGCGGGACGACCAGGCGGCAACCGCAGACGACCGGGAGATACGCGGCACGCGCCGGAGTACGCCGGTAGGCTGCTACCCGCAGGGCGCGGCCCCCAGCGGTGCCCTGGATATGGCCGGCAATGTCTGGGAGTGGACCCATACGCCGTGGACGGAAAGCCACCTTCCGCCCCGGAGCCAGGAACTCGCAGACGACGCGAAACGCTTTACCCGCAAGGGCGGGGGATACGACAGTAACAGGACATTGGTGCGCTGTGGGGCGCGGAACTGGGTTCTCCCGACCTACAGGATTGACAACATCGGCTTGCGGGTGTTGCTCTCCCCGCGTGTGCCGGCGCATAGCCGCAAATCCGATAACGAATAGCATAGTCAGGTAGGGTGCATGCTATGCACCGCACAACTGATGGTTACGGCTGGCCGGTGCGTAAAACTACGGCTACGCAGGCGGGTGCGTAAAACGCACCCTACGGCTACGCAGGCGGGTGCGTAAAATGCACCCTACGGCTACGCAGGCTGGTGCGTAAAACGCACCCTACGGCTACGGCTACGGCTGCCCGGCAGTAGGGTGCATGCTATGCACCGCATGACTACGGCTACGCAGGCCGGTGCGTAAAACGCACCCTACGGCTACGCAGGCCGGTGCGTAAAACGCACCCTACGGCTACTGCCCGGCAGTAGGGTGCATTCTATGCACCGTATGACGGATGGAGCGGCGAGCGGCTCCATCCTACGGCTGCTGAACTTTGAGCAAGTAACCGGAACTACCATCCGGGAGTCCCGGCTTGAGCCGGTGAATGCCTGTCGGGACAGGGCATACTGCCGGGAACGCCTGGACCGGCTTGAGCCGGTGGAAAAGATAGCCCGGAAATGCCATCCGGGAGTCCCGGCTTGAGCCGGTGGAAAAGATAGTCTGGAAATACCATCCGGGAGTCCCGGCTTGAGCCGGTGAATGTCTGTCGGGACAGGGCATACTGCCGGGAACACCTGATCCGGCTGAAGCCGGGACTCCAGAGTGGCGCTGCACGACCATGGCTACGGGCAGGTGCGTAAAACGCACCCTACGGCTGTCTGCACGACCATGGCTACGGGCGGGTGCGTAAAACGCACCCTACGGCTCCAGAGCAGTGATGTTCGGATGAAACAGTCAACGTTCAACAGCCGGTGGAATACCGGCCGGGACAGGGCATACTACCGGGAACGCCTGGACCGGCTTGAGCCGGGACTCCAGAGTGGCGCTGCACGACCATGGCTACGGGCGGGTGCGTAAAACGCACCCTACGGCTCCAGAGCAGTGATGTTCGGATGAAACAGTCAACGTTCAACAGCCGGTGGAATACCTGTCGGGACAGGGCATACTGCCGGAACACCTGATCCGGCTGAAGCCGGGACTCCAGAGTGGCGCTGCACGACCATGGCTACGGGCGGGTGCGTAAAACGCACCCTACGGCTGATCCGGCTGAAGCCGGGACTCCAGAGCGGCGCTGCACGACCATGGCTACGGGCGGGTGCGTAAAACGCACCCTACGGCTGTCTGATGGATTATCGGGAGGGTGCGTAAAACGCACCCTACGGCTATCTGATCGATACAGTATCAGGGATACGCTGAAAGCAGGAGAGGCAGAGGGCATTATGGACACCAACATCCAGGCGATCGTCGAGCAACTGCGGCAGCTTCCCCGCGCAGCCCGGCAGATGATGCTGGACACCATGCAACCGGAGATTCGCGCGGCGGTCGAACAGGCACTCGCCGGCGACACGTCGCCGCAGCCTGCCGGTACGACCTATGGCAGTGCCGACATTGGCGGCGACAACTCCGGCCAGAATATCGGCGTGAACAGCGGCACGGTGCAGCAGTTCTTTGGTGCCGCGCCACCCGTCGATGGCGCGAAGCTGCTGGCTGCCTACCTGACGAGCCTGATCAGCGAGTGCCAGCAACTCCGCCTGCAACGGCTGGTCGATCAGGCGCAGACGGGCGGTGAACAGCACGCCGTACCCCAACTCAAGCTCCAGGCGGTCTACACCGGGCTGACAACGGGTGGGGAGTCAGTTACGCTGCACACGCGCACGTACCCGGCGGCGCGAATGGCTCGTCTGGGCAAACGGCTGCGCGAACGACCAGCCGACCAGGTGCCCCCAGCCGAGGTACGCACGATCAAGATCGACTTCTGCGATGCGCCGGATGCGGCCTTCTATGCGCGGATTGGTAAGCAGCGCGGCGGGGCGTTGACCTTTGATGATCGTGATGATCTGCCGGAGGATATGCCGCTGCGTCTGACGATTGCCCGGCCCGAACTGGCGACCGAGGCGCTCCAGAAGCATCCCCGGCTGGTCCTGCTCGGTGAGCCGGGGAGCGGGAAAAGCACCGTTTTACGCTATCTGGCGCTCCTGCTGGCACTGCGCATTCAGGGCCAGGCGGTCGAGTTGCCCGCCGGTTGGGCGGCGACGGCCCCACCCGTGCCGGTCTTCTGTCCGCTGGGGACGGTCGCCGAACTGCTGCGCAACGATCAGCCTGACCCCGACCAGGCGTTGTGGCAGGCGATCACGCGGGCGCTTGACGACCGGCAGCAGAGCCGCGCCGGCCTGCGCGACCATCTGCTTGAGGCCATCCGGCGCGGGGGGGTGCTGCTGCTGTTTGATGGCCTGGACGAGTTGCCGACCAGCGGTGACAATCCGCGCCGGCAGGTGGCGCAGGCTGTATGCCGGTTTGCCATCCAGACGGCCCCGGCTACACCAATCGTCGTCACGAGTCGCACCAAACCCTACCAGGAATCGGCGGCGTGGCACCTGCCGGCCGCAGAGGGCTGGCAGGTGCGCACTATCGCGCCGCTGGCCTTTGGGCAGGTGCGCCAGTTTGTCCAGCAGTGGTATACCGAACTGGCAGACACGTTCGATGAGCCGGCCGCCGCGCGGGCCGGGCGGTTGATCGCGGCGCTACAGGACACGCGCAATGACCGCATTCAGAAGCTGATTGAGTCGCCGCTGCTGCTGACGATGCTGGCAATTTTGCACTACAACCGCAACGAACTGCCGGATGATCGGGTCGAAGTCTATGAGCAGTGTGTGGAACTACTGCTCGATCGCTGGGAGCCCCGCCGTACGCCCGGGGTGCAACGCGAGGGACTGCTGGCACGGCTGGCGATCCCCGACCTGAAGCTGGAGCAGTTGCGCGAGGAGCTGCACAAGTTGGCACTCCAGGCGCAGGTGCAACCACCGGCAGACGACGGGCGCGGGATGCTGGATCGCTATATGTTGACGGGCCGGCTGGTGGAGTTTTTTGCCCGACTGCGCTGTCCCGATCCCCTGGCGCAGGTCAACCTCTTCATTGACGGCCTGGTCCGGGAAGCCGGGTTGCTCCAGGCCCCGGCCGATGATCGTTATGCCTTCCCGCACCTGACCTTTCAGGAATATCTGGCGGCGTGTGGGCTGGCCGGCCGCCCGGATATGGTGAACGCCGCGTATGGCTACTGGACGGGCAGTGATGTAACCCGCTGGCGGGAAGTGCTGCTGCTGTTTGTGGGGCGGCTGCGGCAGCAGGGGTCGCTCAGTGTTGAGCAGTATGCGGTGCCATGGCTGGAACGGTTGAGTGCCGTGAAGCTGGGGAAGCAACGCAAAGACCCGGTGCAGCGCGCCCACGATGCGGCACTGGCGGCGTTGAGCTACCGCGAACTGGGTGGGCCGACAGCCCTGGCAGGCACCCAGCTTGATGTGGAGGCGAAGATTGAAGCCCCGCTGCGCGCCGCCATCGTAGACCTGCTGCACACCCCCGACAGCGGCGTGGTGTTGGAAGACCGGTTGACCGCCGCGCATGTGCTGGCCGACCTGGGCGACCCGCGCTTCCCGGTGACGCTGGATGAGTGGCGGAAGGAGATAACCCGACGGAGCGAGCAGTTTGGGCAACCGCACGGCTACGGCTGCTACGTCCGTCCCGGCAGCTACCGCATCGGTGGGTGGGAGGACGGTGAAACGAGCGCCGACATCGTCCTGCCGGGCTTCTGGATCGCGCGCTATCCCATCACAGTCGCGCAGTATGCGGCGTTCATCGCGGCCGGCGGTTATAACGAGCAGCGCTACTGGACCCCGGAGGGCTGGAAATGGCAGCAGAAGCACAACCGCACGCAGCCGCGTTTCTGGAGTGATGCACACTACAATAGCCCCAACCAGGCGCTGGTCGGCGTCACCTGGTATGAATGCATGGCCTTCTGCGCCTGGCTGACGGCACACCTGGCAGATACGGGCTATGCGGTACGCCTGCCAACGGAAGCCGAGTGGGAGGCAGCGGCGGCGTATGACCGGCAGATGGAGCGGCGCAGTTTCCCCTGGGGCGCAGACGCACCAACCCCGGAGCATGCGATCTTTGAAGACGACCAGGGCAATAACCTGGGCGCGCCCGCGCCGGTAGGAGTGTGCCCGGCGGGGGCGGCCGCCTGTGGCGCACTGGACATGGGTGGGCAGGTGTGGGAATATTGTCGCAGCAGCCATCAGGCCTATCCCCAGGCGGCGGATGCTGCCCAGGAAGACTTTACACCTGACGAGTTTGACGTACCGCGCCGGGGCGGGTCATGGTGGAATAATAGCACATATGTTCGTTGCGCGGCGCGGTTCGTGAACTACCCGTACGACTGGGTCGACGACGACTCCGGGTTGCGCGTGCTGTTCTCCCCTTGTGTGCAGAACAAATGTTCTTAATTCTGTGTTCTGAATCCTCTGTTCTGCATCGGCGCGTTGGGGGAAGTGTAAAACGTTTCGGGGGCGCATGGGTTCCCCCCAACCGCGCTGTGCGCGAAGCGATTTTTTGGAAATCTGGGGGTTATCCACATTGAACAGAGGAGGCGTGAACGATGGAACCAGTTACAGCAGGCGCGGCCATTGGTGCATTGGTGACCCTGATGGGTAAATGGTGTGTTTTACCCCAAAGCTTGCGGAAAACTACTACGGCAGCATTGCGCCCCAGTCAGACCCATCCCGTCGCATAAAGTCCATATAGTCGGCAGCAGTTGGAAAATGATCCCGTACAAGTGACCGATCAACCAGTTTGCCCGAACGCCGCTCGACCCATTCGAGATAATTAGAATATGGCCAATCTGCTGCTGCTTTCACGATACCATGGGCAACCGGATTGCGATGGATGTAGCGACAAAGGTTCCACAGATACGCATGGGTATCAACCAGGATCGCCTGAAACGGCCCCTCAAAGAGCGTCCCGCTCCGCTGGTAGGCCTTATTAAAGGCCTGCGTATAACTTCCGAAGACGCGTTTCGGCACCTCGCCCGCCGATGTTTCCCCATCCTGGCGTAACAGCCAGTGATAGTGATTGGGCAACAGGCAGTAGGCAATTACCGACACCTGACACTCCGCAGTCACCGTTGCCAGCAAGCGCAGCAGATAATGATAGTTGCGCTCCTCGCGGACAATCGCCTGCCGCCCGGCGCCGCGATTATAGATGTGATAATAACTGCCCTGAGCAAATCGAAGGTTACGACGTGGCATAGCTTTTCCCCTGCTTCCCGCAGCCCCCGTCCCTAGCTTCCCGGAAGCTAGAGCTTCCGGGAAGCTGCGGTTCCCCGAACGTCCGCAATGGTTGTCACCAGCCGGCGCAGGCTGACCGGTTTACTCAGATAGACATCGGCTCCGGCCGCCCGGCAGCGCTCCTCATCGCCGGGCATGGCCAGGGCGGTCACGGCAATTATCGGGATATAGGCCAGGGCCGGGTTGGCGCGGATACGGCGTGTGGCCTCGATCCCATCCATCTCCGGCATCTGGATGTCCATGATCACCGCCGCCGGGTGCAGTTCCTGCGTGCGTGCGACGGCGGCAACGCCATCCCAGGCTACGACCACCTGGTAGCCCTGCTGCTGCAGATAGTGGGTGAGTAACTCCACCGTAGCCGGGTGATCCTCCGCCAGGACAATCATCGGCTGGTCGGAAACGACCGGCGGGGCGGTCGGTGGTCCAGCGGGCTCTTCGGCCGCTGGACCTGCCGCCGGTTCAGATGTGATGGCGGGCTGCCAGGGCAGCGTGACGGTGAAGCGACTGCCCTGCCCCACCTCGCTGTCTACGGTGACACTGCCGCCGTGCATACTGGTCAGGCGGGCGACAAGGGCCAATCCCAGGCCGGTGCCCTCGTAGCGCCGGGAGAGCCGGCTGTCCAGTTGCACAAAGGGCTGAAACAGGCGCGGCAGATCCACTGCCGCAATGCCGATGCCCGTGTCCCAGACCGTGAACTGCACCAGTTCGTTGGCCGGGTCGCCCTGCACCTCCAGCCCGACCCGGCCCCCCTCCGGCGTGAACTTGATAGCGTTGCTGAGCAGATTGACCAGGATCTGCACCAGGCGATGCTCGTCTGCCAGCACCGTTTCAACCGCCATATTCAGCGCCAGGTCAACCTGCACCTGGCGGGTACGCACTACCTGCTCCACCAGTTTCAGGCTGTTCTGGCAGACATTGAAGACATTGACGGGTGCCAGATGCAACCCATCCGGGCTGCCGTCGAGTCGGCTGAAGTCCAGGATGTCGTTGATCAGGGCCAGCAGATGCTGCCCGCTCTGGCTGATCTGCTGCAGTGAGGTGGATTGCCGGGAGGTCAACGTGCCGTAGACCTCTTCCAGCAGCACCTCGGTGTGGCCCAGGATTGCGGTCAGCGGCGTGCGTAGCTCATGCGACATCGTTGCCAGAAACTCGTCTTTGCGGCGGTTGGCCCGCTGCAACTCGGCATTGGTCTGACTCAGCGCGGCGGTGCGCTCCGCCACCCGATCCGCCAGACTGGCCCGTTCCGCCTCCAGTGCGGCCTGGGCTGCTACCCGTGCGGTGACATCGATCCAGAGCAGCAGTGCGCCGGTTACGCTGCCGTGTGAATCATGCAGCGGCAGGGTGCGCACTTCGTAGTGTCGGCCGGCAACATCGCAGGTCTGTGTCACCAGCTCGCCGGCGAGGGCCTGCCGGCAGGCGGCGACAATCGCCGGCTGATCCGCAAACCGGGTAAAGCAGGAGGAGTTCACCAGAGCTTCGGCGGGGGTGTGAAGTACCTCCAGACTCTTCCCGCCCGCCAGGAGGATTGTGCCGTTCAGATCGAGTACAAACAGTCCCAGCGGAGCATGGTTGATGACCAGTCGCAACCGCTCGTCGCTGGCCTGCCGGGCCGCCTCGGCCTGCTGGTAGGCCGTCATCACCGCCCGGTGCAGGGTTCCCTGGGCAGCGATGGCCCGTCTATGCTTCTGCTGTAAAAAACCAATAGTAATCGCATTAAACAGGGTAATGCTACGCGTGAAGAGCGCACTTTTCAACTCCTCCGGCAGGTCCGTGAGCAGATGCTGTTGTAGCACATCCAGGGTGGCGCTCAATGCATCCGACGAGAGACTGCGCAGATCCACCAGCGTGCGGCCAATCGCCCTGGCCGGCTCCGGGGTAAACGGCTCGGCCACCAGCAGGTCGCCAATTTGATCTACCAGACTGGTCAGGGTTTGCATCAGGCTGGTAGGAGCATAGGCAATACAACTGCACAGAATCATCTGGTGGTACCAGTCAGTGACCAGGGCGTCCCGCCGGTCCTGGACAAACTGCCGTATACGCGCACTCAGGCTATTATCCATGGCAGCTCCTCCTGATCGGGTGAAGTTAGGGTATACGGGCAACACCGCCGAGAACCGTGGAGCGTTCGGGCTCCAGTTCGAGCGGTCCTGGTGGTGTATTCGGCACTGGATGCACATCGGGCCGCCACTGCGGCAGATACACCAGGCCGGGTTCGAGCAGCTCCAGACCATCGAAGAAGCGGGCGATTTCCGCGCGACTGCGTCCTATTACCGGATTAGTGGTTGTTTTCATCAGATGCTCGTTGTGTGCGACGATATCGGCGGGCACGTTTTCATAGGTGTAGTGCGAGACAGCCATGAAGCTGCCGGAGGCCAGCGGCGCACGCAACGCCTGCACTGCCGCTTCCGCCTGCGCATCATCCGTAATATAGTGCAGCACCGTGACCAGCAGCAGGCCGATTGGTCGGCTAAAGTCCAGCAGCCGCTGCACCTCCGGGTGGGCCAGGATCGCATTGGGCCGGCGGGCATCGCCCTGGATGGCCGTGGCATGCGGTTCATTCTTCAGGATGTCGCGGCTGTGGGCGATGGCAATCGGATCAATATCGACATAGACCACACGCGCCTGCGGGTTGGTCCGGTGGGCCACTTCATGCACATTTGCCACGGTGGGAATCCCCGATCCAATATCCAGGAACTGATCAATACCCTGCGCTAGCAGAAACTCCACGGCGCGGCGGAGAAAGGTCCGGTTTGTCCGAGCAATTGCAATAGCATCCGGATTGATTTCCAATAACTTATCCAGTGCCTGGCGATCAATCTCAAAGTTATGATCTCCCCCCAGCGCATAGTCATACATGCGCGAGGGATTTGGTTTATCCAGATCAAGCTTACGGCTGTCGAATGAGTCCATGTGACCTCCTGTAGTGAGAAGCAAGCAGCAAGAACTGAGCACTGAGAACCAATCCGGAACGTGGCGCAATCGTCCAGGCGTGGCTGTCCTGGCGGTCCACACGAGTGAACTCAGCGATGCAGCCGCAGGTGTCTCCGCTGGCGGTATGACCTTGAGGGAAACTGGCCGCGACTTCAGCCCATATTTAGGGATAGTATACCAGAAATTATCACTCTTTGATACAGTATCTCCAGCATACGCATGGGCTATGATCTATGTACTCCGCGTTGTATAGCTGTATCAGGCAAAAAGTAGACAGATGTCTACCCTGTGGTATTAGCGGTGGCGGGAGGTGAATTGTAAAGAGTAGGCATCTGCCTACTAGACAAGGTATATAACAGGTTGTATACTTTGTCTGTCAGCAAGTCAGCTTTCATGCTTCTAGTAGTAGGTTATTAGAAAGGAGAAATCATTATAGTTTTCAAGGTCAAGGAACTAATGGTTTCTCTCACCATGGTGCATAACCCGGGGAAATTCATGCCGGGTAAGTCTGATGGCTTTGAATCAGTTAAAATGCAGTGTGGTGGCTGTACCACATGTACCGGTTGTACCAGTTGCACCGGTTGTACCAGTTGCACCGCTTGTACCAATTGTACTGGCTGTACCAGTTGCACCGGCTGTACCAGTTGTACACCCTGTGCCTTCCTCACATTCGGATGTATTGTCGGAAAGAAGATTTCGAAAGACGATCTCCCCGTTCTACAGAGCCTGCTCAGTTCAGCTTTGCGCCCGGCTTAATGCTGCGGTTATCGAGCCGATGCTCCTCTGATCATCAGACAATACTATGCTCGGCATAGGCCGCAGGCGATTGCTGCGCCGATAGTTGTATGCTGTTGTCACACTCACCTCCAGGCCGGCGAAAAGCTGTCCTGGAGGATATATGTTTGCTGCGGCTGAGAGCCGACAGTATACGTACATGGTATCCTATTATCTATAGAAATACGGATAGTACATTATGCTAAATAGTATTCTCGATGCGACTTTCCGTGCCAGCCCCGATTATGAAATCATTCTCTTTGATCGACTTTCATTTGAGAATAAACAGATGCTGGGCAGTCTGCAGGACGATTGCTGGGCAGTCTGCAGGACGATCCTGATCTCTATGGCATCCTCCACCCACGTCCAACTCATCCACACCTGAGCATTAAGTCAATTTGCCGGGAAACGGCACTGCTATTTTTTACCCTTCAACAGCCAGGTAAGCTGCCGGCATACCTGACAGAGATCCATGGCCCAGGAGCAAACGAAGCCATTGCAAGACTGGTTATTGATGGTATTCTCGAAATCGATTGGTACGGTGTTTTTGTATCTGGATCAGTTCTACTTGCTTTAACCTTTAATCCACTAATTGCCATCCTACTGTGTGGTGCGACCATTCCGTCGTTTATTGTTCAGGGTAAATACAGCGGCGCACTCTACCAGATGATGACCCGGCGCGCGGGTAAATCGCGGCGTATGCACTACTTTGGCCACCTCTTGACGGTTAACGACAGTGTCAAGGAAGTGAAGATTCTGGGAATTGGTGAGGCGCTGATCAAACGCTATAATGCGATGTTTTGGACGATGTTCCGCGAAGATGCCACGTTACTCCGGCGGCGTGGTATCGCAACGCTCGGTTGGGGGCTGATATCTGTTGTCAGTTTCTACGCCGCTTATGCCTGGATTATCGTACGGACGCTTGTTGGTGCCATTTCTATCGGAAGTATGACGCTTTACGTTATGCTCTTCCGTCAGAGTCAGAGCAGTTTTAACAGTATTCTCGAACGGTCATACCTGTTTCCGAAAACACCTGTTTCCTATTTGTAGATTAAACCTGGTGCGTTATACACCGGCCGGTGACGGCGGGGTGACTTAGACTGATTCTTCAGCCCAGATGAAATATCACTGCGGCGTGGATATCACATCTGTGCCAGATTGCGCTGACAGAGCGGGAACTTAAAGCAAAGGAACAGAGAATAAAGCGTTTTGTACATAGCTTTACTGAACAATACGTTTGTTCGCTGTTCTTTATATGTCTGTTCTTACTCTACGTCAGGAGAAAAGGAGCAAAAAGATGTTACGACATATTGCCAGGCTATTGCTATGCGGATTGCTGGTGAGTGTGCTCAGCGCGTGTCTTCCCAATCGAAGTACACAGGAGGGAACTGGTACGATAACGCCAATAGCAGCAGAGCGCGGCGTTAATGATGTGGATGGACCGGCACAACTGAGTTTTGCGGTACCTGAAACTGATCGCGCTCGCTATGGTCCCCTCGTCAATGCGTTCAACCAGGAGAACTCCGATATTTATGTGCAGCTTGTCACCTATAATCCCACCAGCCTTACCCGCGAAACTGATGGCTCGGCAATACGCACAATCGTCAGTATGGCTGATACTGCTGCGGTTGCACAGGTGAGCCCGAACGATATCCGGCGCGGATACCTGGTCGATATGGCCCCACTAATTGCTGCCAACCCGGATTTCCCCGATGACGATTATGTGCCGGGGGTTCTGGAGGCGGCACGACAGGATGATGGCCTGTATATGTTACCGCACACCCTGCATATTCCGCTCTTCTTCTACAACGAGCGGCTGTGGGAGATGAATGGACTTCAGCTACCAGATGACGGCTGGAACTGGGATGCGCTACTGGCAGCGGCCGAACAACTTACCCGGCAGCGCGATAATACCGTTGATGTGTATGGCTTGCTGGATACGACTGGCGGCGTCTCAACCCTTATAAGCATGGCAGTTGAAGGCGGCATGCCGTTGCTTGAACGCCCCATTATGGAGCTACGGCTGGATCAGCCCGATCTTATTACTGCGGCCAGACGGGTCGCTGACCTGATCGATCAGGGCGTTATCTACGCACCAACCGATGCCGCAGCATCCCCAGATGCGCTTCAACGCCTGATTCGTGATGAGCGTATTGGGATATGGTATGGCGAATATCTGGTATCCGATACATTGCCAGATCCACCATCGTTCGCAATCGGTACCAGTGTGATGCCACAATCGCCGCTATCACCACTCTACAGTATTGAGGGCTATGTCATCAGTAGCGGTACCGCCTATCCGCAGGAGGCATGGCGGTGGCTGACGTTTCTCAACGATCAGCCAGTTCACCTGACAGCGATCGGGGCAATGCCTGCGAGTCGCTTGCCGGCCCGCGCCTCATTTGCCGAGCAGAGTGACTACTGGGAGCAGCTCGACACTGTAACAGCGGCAGCACTTCAAGCATATCTCGACAATCTGTCAGCGAATACCGCCGAAGGCATGCTGGATACCGCGGTCCTGGAACTGCTCGGAGCGGCTTTGCAACAGGTGATCAACAACGATCAGCCGGTCGAACAGGCCTTCGCCGATGCACAGGCTCTCCGCGACACTCAACTGGCTCAGGCTGAACCGACACCAACCAGTGCGCCGATCAGCCTTGCGACCCCAGCCCCCCTGTCTGCGGCACCGGGAGCAACGGTTATCACATTTATGCCGGGGGGCGTTGATGCAGAACAGGTTGAACGGCTTGCTGAAGAATTCAACCAGCAGCAGACCGATATCTTCGTTCAGGTTCAGCGTCTGGATGCCAGTGGTGGGCAACAACCCCAGGATGTTGCTGCGAGCGTTGACTGCTTCTCCTGGTTCTCTCCACCGGAGCCGCTGGATCTGCCGGCAATGCTTGATCTGCGTCCGTTTGTCGATGCCGACCCGAGTTTAACCCGTGCAGATTACCCACCAGCTTTGCTTGCGCCATTCGAGTTTAATACTGGTATCTATGGACTTCCATTTGCAGTTGATTTTCGTGTACTTATATATAATAAACGCATATTCGACGAGTTTGGACTAGACTATCCTGATAGTACCTGGACACTGGACGAACTGCAGGTAGCTGCACAACAGATGACCAGCGGTGATGAACCAACGCGTACCTACGGCTTTGCCACGACGGGCGACCAGACCGATGATCTGTTTTTCTTCCTGAGCCGCCTTGGTGCCGCGCCGGTGAAGCAGCAGGATGGCCGCCCGCAACCTGACTTTACAGACAGCCAGGTTGTACAGGCCATACGTCTCTACCTTGATTTGTTGCAGAATAGTTCACCCCACGAAGAGCTGAAAGGCTATACACAGGAGCCAATGGCAAGTAGTATCTATCAGTTTATTCAAGCAGGACAGGTCGGCATGTGGCTGGAACTGCCGATCTATGGAACAGGGCTTAACCCGATAGCTAATCCACTCGTCGAAACCGCAATTGCTCCACCGCCGCTCAACGATCAACCGTTGAGTCCGGATGATTTCCATGTGCGCGGCCTGTACATTTCTGCTGAGAGTGACCATGCCGATGCCTGCTGGGTTTGGCTCAAACAGCTTGCTGCCGATACCTCCTGGTATCCAGGACGCTTTCCGGCACGTCTGTCACAGGCGGAGGATGGAGCAGTGCTCAACACCGCATTTCCAGGGGCTGACCAGGTCTACGCAGCTTACCGCGATGTGCTGACGCAGGCACCCACACATACAACATCGGGTGGTAATAGCCTGATTGTTATGGACTATTTCTGGTTCTTTCGGGCAATCGACCAGGCAATGACAGGGTCAGATCTTGAACAAGAACTCGATGAGGCCCAGGAAGTAACCGAGCGTTACCTGAGCTGTGTTGAAGCTGGTGGTCTGGGCGGCATCTGCGCAACTCAGGTTGACCCTACGTATGAAGGTTGGCAGGCTCTCCGGGAATAAGCCTTTCACGCCGGCATTATCTGCCAAAAGCATGCCGACATTGTATGTCTATCAAGAAACGTGCTTGTGATTTATTTTGCGGATTTGTTCTTTGTCTTTTTATATGCGCTGTTCTGGTGGTGAACCTGCCAAACAGCGCGTTTTTCTAGAGGAGTAGATATGTCTGACGCTCTTCCGTCAGCGACTCGCGCGCCGCTTGTTCGTGCTACTGCGCTGAAACTCACACTGCCCCTTGGCAACACACAACTCCATATTTTGAACGGTATCAGTTTCGATGTTTATCGCGGTGAGTGGATAATATTGATGGGACCATCCGGATCGGGAAAGTCAACCTTGCTCGGTCTCGTAGCCGGGCTTGACACGCCAACTGCCGGTCAACTCCTGCTGGATGGTGTAGATATTACCCATCTGGATGAGCGTCAACTGGCCCGTATTCGCAATCAGAAAATCGGGGTTGTCTTTCAATCGTTTAATCTGTTGCCAGGATTAACAGCACAGGAGAATGTCGAGGTGCCATTGTATGTGCGTTTCGGACGACGCCATGCACGCAACCGTGCCCGTGAGATGCTGCACCTGGTTGGCCTCGATCAGCGCCGCCATCATCGCCCACACCAGCTTTCTGGTGGGCAGCAGCAGCGTGTTGCTATTGCGCGTGCGCTGGTTACTGAGCCGACACTGCTGGTCGCTGATGAACCGACTGGCAATCTTGACTCAGCAACCAGCACTCAGATACTCAATCTATTTGCCGAGTTGCGCGCGCAACTCGGCATTACCCTGATAGTCGCTACCCACGATATGCAGGTTGCCGTCCATGCTGATCGTGTATTGACATTACATGATGGGCGGCTTGTTTCATCAGATCATGCGTCGGCGTCCGCCATATCGTGCGGATAGTACCACGGAGCAGGACCATGTTTCTCTTTTTTGCCGTGAGGCATGCCATTCGCATACTGCGCCGGGGCGGTTTGAATACAATGCTGGCTCTCATCTGTATTGCGTCTGGCACGCTATCACTGGTCGTGATGCAAACCCTGGCGACAACAATGCGTCGTGCAGTGGTGTCGGACTCGCGCGCTATGCTGGGTGGTGATGCTCTGATTGCTGATGGCGGCATTCCGCTTTCACCCGCCGAACTTGCCGAGGTTGAGCGGTTACACACGCGTGGTATAATTGCCGCTTACACCCCGTTCGCGCAAGGACAGGGGGGACTGCTCAAACCCACCGATGATCCGCAGGTCTATGTGGTCAATCGCGCTCGCGGTATTGATCCCGCAACCTTTCCCCTGGTTGGTGAGATACGCCTGCGTGCGCCAGTAGGTGCTACCCTGGCTGATGTGCTGGCAGAGCCAGATAGTGCCGTTTTAACGCGTGATCTTGCCGATAAGTTCGGCATGCAGATCGATGACACATTTCTGCTCGGCGGGCAGCCAGGTACCGCACCGTTACGACTGCGCCTGACCGGTATTATTCAGTCAATGCCGGATCAGCGTGGTGATCGGTTGTTTTACAACCTGGCGACGGCGCAGCATCTTGCCGGTCAGCCTGATGTAGTGACAAGTGTCGCCGTCATCTGGGACTCGCAGGGCGACCAGACAGCGCAGTTGCGCCGAATGGGATGGTATGTCGAGACGGACGAGCAGGTAGCAATTGACCGTTCAACTCAGGTGCGGCTCTTTACCTTCATGTTTCGTGGAGCCGGTTTGCTCGGCCTGCTCATTGGCGGATTGGGCGTAGCAACGACGATCCAGACTGTGCTGACACGCCGTACCAGCGAACTGGCAGTTTTGAAGACTCTCGGCTATAACCGCAGGCATCTGGCGGTGCTGCTGGGCATCGAAATTGGTATACTGGGCGGTCTAGGCAGCGTTCTCGGTGTCAGCCTGGGTATTGCCCTCTCAGTTCCGTTTGTCACACTGCTGGGACGTACTAATGCACAACTTGTAGAGTGGGCGTTTGATCCCTGGCTTGTTGGCGGAGCACTTGCCGCCGGAACAGTAGCGACCATTATTGCCGGGTTGCGTGCCGTCCTGATAGCAGCGGTTGTGCGTCCGGCGCGGTTGTTGCGTCAGTTTCCAGGCGAGCAAACCGGTACTACCCATGCGAGTATGGGTGGGTTATATGCTCTACTGCTACTGATTATAATTGGTTTGAGCAGCCTGATTATACAATCACTGCCAGTTGGTCTTATCGTGGTGCTCGTAAGTGCCGTTGGCTTCGTTCTGGTGGGCGCGTTGCTCATTCTGCTCTTCCGGTTGCTGATGAGTATTCCGTTGGTTTACCCGCGCCTGCTATTCGTAGCACAGCAAAATCTTAACCGTACTGGACTACGTATCATGCTGCCGCTGACGGCACTCTGCACTGGAGCGTTTGCTGTTGGTCTGAGTACCGTAGTATTCTGGAATGCACAGGCGCAAACACAGGTCGATAACGAGCAAACCGCTACCACCAGTGTTGCTATCTACACCCGTGCAGGTGATGCAGACGCTGTTGCAGCACGTTTTGGAACCGGACAGTATGCACTGCATCGCTTAGATCGGTTGCCTATTCGGGTCTACACCAGCGGTGGCTTGCTGCTGGAAGGTGCATTCGTGTTAGAAGGGCGTGAACGTAACGATATAGACAATATAGATTGGAATGTTCAGTTTGATGCGGCCCCAAACCTGGATACCGATAGCATCTACTTACCAGAGCAGTTTCAAACAGCGCCATGGGATATCAAGCGCAATGACCAGATAATCTTGCAGACTGCAGATGGACAGGAGCAGATATTCAGCGTTGCCGGATTTTATCGCGCTATGAATGTTGCACGCGAGGTTATCGATCCACCAGCAGGGCCACTGGTTGCACGCGAGGTTGTTGATCAGCTTGGTGGCAACAAAACGGCGGTGACGTTTGCCGGAACGATACCAACCGATCAAGTAGAAATCCTGTCCGCGCAAATCCAGACCGTTGCACCGGAGGCATTGGTTGTCCAATCATCGGATATTAGTAATGTGCGGCAGCGTGCATTGCAAAACCTGTTCATCTTTGTCGTTGCCGTGACCAGTTTTGCGTTTATCGCGGCGGTTGTTCTTATCACCAATATGGTTAGCCTGACGTTGGCCGAACGGCGGCGCGAGTTTGCGATACAAAAGGCAGTCGGGTTTAGCCGTGGGCAGGTTTTGATCATGCTCGTGCTGGAGTACGCACTGTTAGGTCTGACGGCTGCGGGCGGTGCAATTGGTGCATTGGTAGTAACGACAGCGCTTATCAATACCCTTCAGCCGTCGGCCCAACTTATATTCCCGCCTGAACTAAGCCTGCTTATCGCCACAATCACCATTGCCACTGCTGCGCTGAGTGCTATACTGGTAACCTGGCGCACGGTACATGTGCGCCCGCTGGAAGTGCTACGGGAAAGTTAAACTGCTCGCGGCGCAGCATCTCCACGTCAAACACTCGATGGCTGATGTGAACATGGCTCCCGCACGCCAAATGCACATCCACGCCGATGTACCCCAAATGCAAATTATGGTGTATGATACCCGCGTGTTCCGCTTTATCTCCCCGGCGCTACTGCTGGATAAGATGCTTTGCAGCGAGGAGGTTGCCCGTGTTCCAACATCTCTCCCGACCGATCAGCATTGGCTCCCTCACGCTCCGTAATCGGATGGTTCAGCCGGCGATGGGCACCAATCTGGCGGCGTCTGACGGCAGTGTATCCGATACCATCGTGGCCTACTATGCCCGGCGGTCCCAGGGCGGGATCGGCCTGATCGTCACCGAGGTCTGTAGTCCCGATCCCGGCGGTCGGGTGATCCCGGGTGAACTGGACATTTCGCGTAGCGCGCTGCTACCGGGACTGTCGCGGCTGGTTGTAGCCGCCCACGCGGGGGGTGCGCGGATTGCGCTGCAACTGGCGCATGGGGGTTGCTTCGCCAGTGAGAGCGTCACCGGGGTGCCCCCCATCAGCCCCTCGGGTATCGGCACCGCACTCCTGCCCGAGGATCAGCCACGCGCCATGACCATCGCCGAGATTGAGCAGTTGATCCAGTCCTATGCACTGGCGGCCCAGCGCGCCCGCATGATCGGCTTTGACGCGGTGGAGATCCATGGCGCGCACGGCTACCTGCCGCTGCAGTTCCTCTCGGCCTACACCAACCGGCGCACGGATGCCTACGGCGGCAGCCTGGAAGGGCGAGCGCGCTTTGCCCTGGAGTTGATCCGCGCGATCAAGCAGCAGGCGGGGGCCGACTTTCCGCTGATCTATCGGCTCTCTGCTGCGGAGGATGTCCCCAACGGCATCACGCTGGCGGAAGCGGTTCCATTTGCGCGCTGGGCGCAGGCGGCAGGAGTGGATGCGCTCAGCATATCGGCGGGCACCTGGGACTCGCGCATCGCTGCGTTTGGGCAGATGCTGGCCGGGCAAGCCGTACCGGGGGAACAGCGCCTGAGCCACGGCGTGAGTATCGGCATGTGGGTGCCACCGATGTATGTTCCCCGCGGCAATCTGGTGCCGCTGGCGGCTGCGATCAAAGCGGAGGTGTCAATTCCGGTGATCGCGGCCGGGGGCATTGCGCCGGGCATGGGCGAGGAGATTATCGCCACCGGCAAAGCGGATCTGGTTGCGCTGGGCCGGCAGATGCTGGCCGACCCCGATACGCCGCAGAAGGTCATGCGCGGCCAGGCACAGCAGATCCGGCGTTGTGTGCGCTGCAATGAGTGTCTGGGCAGTGTGCTCAGTTATCGCGGGCTGGTCTGTGCGATCAATGCTGAAACCGGTCGTGAGCATGAGCGCTTTACCCCGCTGACCCCTGCGCCCCATCCCCGCAGGGTAATGGTGGTGGGCGGCGGCCCGGCCGGGATGGAAGCGGCCCGGGTTGCCGCACTGCGCGGCCATCGGGTGACGTTGTACGAACAGCAGGCGCAGCTGGGCGGGATGCTGCGCTATGCCGCAATCCCCGAGTTTAAGCAGGACTATCGTGCTCTGCTGACCTGGCAGCAGCAGGAACTGGAGCGCCAGGAAGTAGCGGTCCGGCTGAATACAACGGTGACAGTTGAACTGGTGCAGCAGGAACAGCCGGAGGTGGTGATCATTGCCACGGGTGCGCGCCCGGCACGACCGGCGCTACCCGGCGCAGATGCTCCCGGTCTGTATGCCGCGCTGGTGGTGCTGGAGGGGCAGGTTCCGCCAGGCCGGGAGATCCTGGTCTGTGGAGCCGGGTTTGTCGGCACTGCGGTCGGGTTGTGGCTGGCGGAACAGCATGGCAAGCAGGTTACGCTGATCGATCCGGGGGCGCTGCTACTGCCCAACGTCGAGATCTTTACCCGCTGGACGGTGCAGGCGCGGCTGGCCGAAGCGGGGGTGCGGGTGCAACTCAACCAGCCGATCACCGCCCTGAGTCCCGACCGGGTGCAGACTGCCGCCGGAGAGCTGACCGGCGACGCGGTGGTGCTGGCGCTGGATCTGACTGCCGGCGAGAATCTGGCTGCCCGGCTCCGGGAACCTGCCCGCGAGGTGCTGGTGATTGGCGATGCAGTGCAGGCCCGCAAGGTGCTGGACGCCATGCACGAGGGATATCACGTCGGACGACGCGTTTAGTTACACCCAGGGAGGAGGCAACGATTATGACTGACCAGGCACACCCATCCGCCGAGCGACCGGCCCCGCTGATCGTGCTGGACATGCTGTTGGGGCTCTGGCGCTCACGTCTGATCTATGTGGCGGCAAAGCTGGAAATTGCCGACCGGCTGAAACATGGTCCATTGAGCAGTGAAATGCTGTCCGAGGCGACCGGCACCCACGCTCCCTCGCTGTATCGCGTGTTGCGCGCGTTGGCGAATGAGGGCCTGTTTGTTGAGCAACCGGATGGGCGGTTTGCGCTTACGCCGCTGGCCGAGTGTTTGCGGCGTGATGTGCCCAACTCGATGCACGCCATGGCCCTGATGGTCTACGATGACTGGGAGTTTCGCCCCTGGGAAAACCTCCTCTACAGTGTCACTACGGGAGAACCGGCCCTGGAACATCTCTTCAAGATGGAGCGCTTCGACTACCTGGAGCAGAACCCGGAGAGCCGGCAACATTTTGATGAGGCGATGGGGATGTATTCCAGTGTTTTCTACGATGCCATCACCCGGAGCTACGACTTCTCCCAGGCGCAAACGATTGCCGATCTGGGTGGCGGGGACGGCAGTCTGCTCGCCGCGATCCTGACAAAATATCCCCAGGCGCGGGGCATTCTCTACGAACTGCCCGCCGCGATGCACTATGCCCGGCACCTGCTGGAGCGCCACGGCGTGAGCGACCGCACCACACTGATCGGCGGCAGCTTCCTGGAGGCGGCACCGGGCGGGGCAGATATGTATATTATCCATCGCTGCCTGCACAACTGGGGCGACGAGAGCGTGGCGCGGATTCTTGCGCATGTGCGTAAGGTTATTCCCAGCACCGGGCGGCTCCTGACGGTCGATATGCTGATCCCCGCCGAACGCGAGACGGACTTCATCAAGTTGCTGGATGTGGATATGCTGCTGACCTCGCACGGCGGGCGCGAGCGTACCGAGGAGGAGTTTCGTGGGTTGCTTGCGGACGCCGGGTTTAACCTGCAGCGGGTGCTGCCCGTTTCTGCGACCCCGCTCAACATCCTGGAGAGCGTGCCGGTGTAAACCGGGTGGTTGGGGCGTAGCATGGTGCTGCGCCCCAAGCTATCATACCAATGTGCCGGCAAACCAGCAATCAACGAGAACGAGCGCAACGGACGCAATGGCGGCACTCCTGTATATCATTTCTGTGTTCTCTGTGTTCTCTGGGGCTATGATAACAAATCGGTATCAAACTATTGCTACACCCCAACGTGCCGGCAAACCACCTCGTTGATCTTCCACATTCCATCCACACGCAACAGCCTGACCGTGACTGCGTGGTTGGGCATGCTGCTCTCCATCTCGACGCTGGCAGCGTCGCCCGCAACCTGCGCTTCACCGGGTCGGAACTGCTTTGGATAACCCATTGAGCAGGTCAGCGGATCGTGATCGCCGGGCGCGGGCGATGTACGGCGGTCATCGATCTGCTGGATCAGCGCTTCGGTCAGGTAGGGGCTCTCCTGGTAAACGCCTGTGTGATAGGGCGTGAGCTGATAGTCGTCCAGGTTGCCCGACGCATTGGCCTGCTTGAGATACCAACTATAGAAATTGCGTACCGTCTGCTCAGGACCATCCAGGTTGGGCGCGACCGCAGCCGGATCATCCAGCGGCAGCGTGGAACCGGGCGGCACGACTTCCCCGGTTGACGTGGGCGCGATGGCGCTATCATCCAGCGTAAAGCTATCGAGCGCATGCTGAAATATCGGGAGGGTTGCATCCAGCCGTTCGCGCGTGGGGGCGGCCACAAAGATACTGTAGGCGCGCCGCACTCCGCCCCGGTTCAGTTCAAAGACGACATGCTGCTCGAATCCGGCAATCCCCTCGCCGGCAGCCGCCGGAGCATAAACCACCAGGTGATACATCTGTGCGTCGATTTCGCCCAGGTCAAACGGCTCGATCTGCTGCGGTTCCGAATGGTTGGGCAGCAAGGCTCCCTGGATGCTGCCCCCCGGTGGAACATCGCTCCAGCGCACACCGATACGCTGGTCACTGGCGAAATCGGGCGACCAGACCTGATCCATTCCATACCGCTGCCAGTCGGCAGGCAGTTCAAACCGGAGCAGAATGCCCTCGTCGTTGAGCGCCAGCGACTGCCACGCATCACTCACCTCTGTCGGCGTAAGCTGCGCGATGGGTGTAGCTGTGTTATTGCCGGGCAATGGTTGCTGCTGTCCCTGCACAAATAACCCGGCGGGGGCCTCTGGTTGCGTGATGGCGGTACAACCACCCAGCGCAAGAACGATTACGATTAGTAGAAACACGCTCGCGCGTGTGGGAAGACGAAACATGGGTAAACACTCCTTCTCCTGTAAGAACAACGAACAAAGAACCAGAGAACAAAACACCCTGAGTACCGGGCTGCAGTAGGTGCGGCGTGCAACCGCACGCCGGGTATCGGTCATGCATATCTGGACTATTTTCTCAACGTTCATTAACCGTGCTTACTTACCTGCCGGCTATAAGATCAGCAGTAGCACCCATTGCGTCCTCGATCTGTCGCGGCACCACCTCCCAGTGGATATCATATGCGCCGCGCGTCTCATCGCCCTGGACAACCAGGCGATAGGTTCCCGCCTGCGGTACTTCGACCTCGGCGCGGCCCGCCTCATTGCCCTCCATCCGCATCAATGTTGTACCATCCGGGGCTTGAATCTCCAGCAGCAGTTGCCCTTCTTCCGTCTGCAGTTCATACTCCAGCACAATCATCTCGTCCGCGGCGACGGTCAGCCCAGTGTCAACCGTATCATCGAGATACTGATAGCTTGCCGCCATATGGCCGGGTATATTCGTCCCGGCGAAGCCGATCCGGTGGTAGTTCAGGGCATCCCAGACCGTCAGCCCGGCGATACCCAGAACGACCAGCCCCAGCAGAAGAATAACACCGTGATATGCACGTAGTCGCATTGGAACTTCTCCTCTCGTGTGATGGACAAAACGCAAAGCAGCCGGCACCAGCGGTTTCGCAACTTCCGTGGTCCGGCCTCTCCGCTGTACATGCATGGTTACACGAACAGGGGGCATGTTCATCAGGCGGAAGTGGGGTTTGCAGATCACACAACAGAGGGAGCGCCAGACTGGTCGATTGACCAGGTTTATTACAATAGAATGACATCGGTCCATGAAGCTTGCGCAAAGACGCAGAGGTCGCCAGGAACCGTATAAACGTTGCGACGTTGCGCGAGCTAATCCGGTCATATCTGAAAGGTACTGTCCCTGACTCCCAGGCTACCAGCCGGGGTTGACAGACAGTCTGGCATACGCTATTATCTACACAGATTTTGACCTTAAGAATAGTTCCTTCTTCATATAATAGTATAATCACGCCTGGACGTGTTATGTGAAGTGCTGCCCTGTAGCCTGGACCCGCTTCCGCGCCTATCTCCTGAACAACTAACGGTACAGGGTATTCCACGCCGGCTGTGTTTCAATGGCTATCTACTGCAACGAACATATCGCCTGTCATAATTTGGATACACCTGCCTGCGCAGGCGGTCATCCATGCCGCAAGATACTCAGGCTATCCGTGTACCTGCGGATACCGTTCAACTATGGAAAGTAGCAGGGGAAAGTAGCAGGTTTGCATGGCACAAGAAATGATCTTACCGGGCACCTATATCACCGTACGCGACGAGGGGTTAATTAGTGCCGGGCGTGTGGCCTCCGGCAATATCGGCATTGTGGGCACTGCTGCGGCCGGGCCGGTCAACGAGGTGAAGATCCTGGGGAGCTTTACCGAGGCCCGCCAGGAGTTTGGCGAACCGGACCCCTGGCCGGGTGGCGATCAGCCTGCGTTGACGCTGGTACGCGCCCTGGAGCAGATCTATAACAACGGTGGGCGCACGGTCTATGCGGTACGGGTGGCTAATCCGGATGCGCTGGCGCCGGCAACGCTGGTGCTCGCGCTCGATGCGCAACCGGCAGTGAAGCTGGCAGCGAAAACCCCCGGCACCGCCGGCAACGCCATCCGGGTGAAACCGACCGGCGACCCCGCCGCACAACTCATCGAGATTGGCGCTGGGAATACCAGCGAAACCTACCCGGCGACCACGGCTGATGAACTGATTGCCCAGGTGCAGGCCAACTCAACTCTGGTCACCGCCACCTACGCCGCCGAAGGGGAAACCAGTACCGCCCTGGCGGATCTGGGTGAGGCCGGTACGCCGCTGAGCGGTGGCAACGACGGAGCGGCTGCTACCAGCGAGGATTATGCGCGTGGCCTGGAACTGCTGGAGAAGCCTATCGTCAATATTGTGCTACTGGCCGGGCAGGATGCCGCTAACGGCATGGGTGCCGCGCTTCAGGGCCACCTCCAGCGCACAGCAGCCGTCCGGCGCGAGCGCATCGGCATTATGGGTAGCAATGGCACCGATGCTGTGGCAACCATCGCGGACCACGACTTTGCCAGTGACCGGCTGATCTTCGTCGCCCCCGGTCTGCGCCTTACCCAGACCGATCCGCAGACCCGCGTCACGGCGCAGGTTGCGTTGCCGGGTAGCTATATGGCTGCTGCGGTTGCCGGGCTGGTTGCCGCCCTGCCGGTGCAGGCCAGCCCCACGAACAAAACGCTGGCGATTGAAGATGTCAGCAGCGAGTTTAGCGCGGCAGAACTGGCAAACCTGGTGCAACATCGGGTGCTGGCGGTGGAAAAACGAGCGGGCTTCCGTGTGGTGAAGGGAATTACCACTGCCACCAACTCGGCCTGGCACCAGATCACCACCCGGCGCATTGTTGACTATGCCATCTATGGCGTGCGTTCAGCATGCAATCCCTACATCGGCAAACTCAATAACGAGCGGGTGCGCAGTGCTATGAAAGCCACGCTCGATGCTTTCCTGACCCGCATGGTGCAGAGTGAGGCGCTGGTCAGTTATCAACTGAGTGTCACCGCCACCCGTGCCCAGCAGATTGCCGGACAGGTGATGGTAACGCTGACGTTGCAGCCTACTTTTAGCATTGACTTTATTCAGGTCACGCTGTATCTGGGGTAGCTGACAGGTTATTAGGTTGCAGGTTGCAGCACTACGCTTTAAGGAGATAAAGAACCATGCCAAATGTGAATGTATTCCGTGGCTCGGACGCGGCGCTGGTGCTGGCGGTTGATGACAACGCCACGGTCGAAGGCTCGCTGGCCGATGCGCTGATTGGCGAGTATGAACTCTCCTCCGTTGTGGGGCGCTTGCAGAATGTACGGGTGTTTGTCCAGAATGAACTCAAACCCTATCACGAGATTGGGCAGCGCTTCGCTACCGAATTGCGCCCGGGGAACATTAATGTAACCGGCACCATCGAACGCGCCCACATTAACGGGGCCATGCTGCGCCTGCTGCTCGGCGACGGGGCAACCAGTCCGCCCCCGACTGAGGGAATGGCGCAACCCGCCTTCAATATCGTGGTCAATATTGCCAACCCGGCCCAACCCGGCGCAACCAGCACCCTGACGGTCTTCGGGGTCAAGTTCGACACCTGGAGTTTTGTCCTGCCCGAGGACGATTTTGTGATGGAGTCAATCACGTTTAAGGCACTGCGTATCAGCAGTGAAGAGACCGAGGCAAGCGCCGGATAGCCGGATCATGCTGCATAACCCAGGGGCCGTATGAACATAGTTACACCCACCGCCGATGATCTGCTGGCCGGAGCCGGCATAACTTTTGATGTGACGATTCCGCCGCAGGTGCTCTATCCGGCGGGCAGCGGTTCGGCGCACGCGCCGGATGCCGCGGCCACCGCAACGGAACTGGTGGTGCAACTGCGGCCTATTACCATCGGCACATTTCAGTTGATCATGAAGGCGGCGCGCAACGATCCGGGGCTTATTCCCCTGCTGATGATCAAGGAAGCGCTGGTGCAGCCCACACTGACGCTGGAACAGGTGAAGCGCATGCATCTGGGCATGGTCAACTTCCTGATTGCCCATATCCGCACGATCAGCGGTCTGGATGAAAAAAAAAGCCTCCCGCTGGATTGACAGCCGCGCCCCTGGCACAGGCCAGTTTCCGCCTGGCGCGTGCCTTTGGCTGGACCCCGCAGCAGGTGCAGTCGATGACGATGGCGCAGGTGAAGCTCTATCTCACGCTGTTGGATGCCGAGCAGGATACATAAGATGGAACAGCAGTCATTAGCCGATCTGGGACGATCAATTCAGGCCGCACTGGAGATGCGCCTGCATGCCTGGAACGCCGACTGGCCGGTGGATGCGATACTCCCCGCCGCCGATGGGCAGGAACTCCAGCGCGTGGATGCGGCGGTGCAGCAGGTTGCCGCCCTGCCGGAGGCATTGCTGGCCCTGGAGCAGTGGTTCACTCAGGGCTTTCTACCGCCGGTCGATCCATCTGACACTTCCACGCCAGACGCGCCGGCCCGGTCCGGCCCGCAATCGGCGCTTCCGCCCGCCGCTACTGTCACCGCCACGGACATGGTGCGTGAGTTGACACCTCCCACCGGCAGCAGTGTTGCGGCCTGGTCCGCTGAGCGGGAGGATCAGCCGGCCCGGCCTGCGCCGCTACCACCAGATCAGGCGCATGCAGCAACCAGTCCGCCGCTATCCGTCGGCAGCCCACCGGCGCATGCTGCCCCACCCGGAGACATGCCTGACCAGTCCAAACTGGTCTACCCGGCGCAGGTTGCTCCCGATCAACCCGGCGCGGCACAGCCTCGATCATCTGCGGCACCAGTCACGCCGAGTGAGCAGCGCTCCGCCCTGCCGGACCCACCCGCCGCCGATCCGCCGTCAGCCATGGCGTTCGAGCAATCTGCACATGCGCTTCGGGCTCCACTGGGGTCACTGCGCGATCTGGCGCATCTGCCGGCAACCGGCAACCCGGAAACGACCGCTCTCTCCGGCATTGCCGCCGCCTCGCGGGAAGCGGATGCGCAACCGCAGCACCCATCAAACGATATTCCAACGCCACCGGACGGTGAGGAGCTACTACCCGGTATGGCTCAGGTTGCCACTCGGCAATCGCAGCACCCGTTCAATGACATTCCAACCCCGGCGGACGGTGGGCCGCGGCTACCCGATGCGGCACCCCCGGTGCATGCGCAGCAACGCCTCCACTCCAGCGCAACGCTGCTCCCACCAGTTGCCCGGGAAACGCCGCCGCTGTCGGGGTATCCTGCCGACACGGAACAACGCTTCCCGGCGGAGGAACATCCGACCCTGCCGGCGGTCCAGTCGCCGCCGCCTGCCGTACCGTCACTCGCGTCGGTGGGAATGCCTTCAGTTGCGCCGCCGACCAACCTGCCCCCGGTCTCGGCAACCGATGCAGCCAACCCGCAACCGACACCGGTCGTACCGCCGGAACCGTCGGCGACGCAGCCCGGCCCGACGGTCAGCGCATTCGACCGTATGCAGACACCGGACCTGGATCGCATCCTGGAAGCGCTGGCCCGCGAAATTCAGCGCGAATACACGCTGTTCTATGAAGACTCGTAAGCAGGAGCACACGCATGCCTGTTGATCTGGCCGGTATCCAATTGAAGCGCATCCACAAGATCGCTACCCAGGAGCAGGCGGCGTTCGTCTACCACCGGATTCCCGGTCTGGAGGGTGCCGTTGCGCAAGACCTGGGGCGTGCCTCGGTGCGCCTGCAGATCGAGGGTATCTTCTATGGAGCCGAAGCCGTGGCGGATATGGAAGAATTGCGCAAGGTCTACCAACAACGTCAGCCGGTGGACTTCCTGGCCGATATTGTAGGCCGCGCCTACTTTGGGCAGGTCATCCTGGATCAGTTTGAGGTATTTCAACTGGCCCGCGACCCGGATCAGTTTAGCTACACGCTCACGCTGGTCGAGTATGTCGCGCCGCCGCAACCAACTACGGCCACGGCCAGTGTTGATGCGGCGATCCAGGCCGATGCGCAGGCATTTATGGATGTTGCCACCCTGCCCGATGCGTTGCAGACCGGCTCCATCCCCGAAATTACCGACCCCACCACGCCGCTCACGGGGGCCGTCAGCCAGATGCAGGCAGTCACCGGGGAACTGGACCAGGTGACGCAGGGTATTGCGGGACTGTTCGGCCCGTCCGAAGCGCCACCACCGGAGCCGCCGCCGCTTGAACTGCCGGACGACTGGGGTAAGCCGGCACCGCTCACCTGGCCGCAGCAATAACCAGGGGACTGTATGTCACTGCAACAACTGACGACCATACCAAATGAAATTACACCTGAGAAGCTTGGTATAGATGTCTTAAAAAACCAGATTACCGAAATCGCCGGCCTTTCCTTCCCCGCGCTGGATGGCCTGCCGACCTCCGGCGACGTGAGCCTGCCCGACCTCAGCATGCTGACCGAGTTGGTCGGTGGCTTTGAGCAGATGACGCAGACTTTCGGCGGGGGGCCGGAAGCGTTGATCGGCGACCTGCGCGGCCTGCTGGACGACATGCGCAACGGCTCGGTCGATATCACCAGCCGCTGCGGTGCCATCAGCGCGGTGACGGGTAACCTGGACCAGTTGCCTCAGCAGTTGCTCGGCGCGTTTGAACAGTTTGGCGGCGAGATTGTCCCCCTGTTTGAGCAGTTCCAGCAGCAGCCGACGGATGCCACGGCCATCATTGACATGTTTCACCTGCAGACCCTGGGAGACACACTCCAGCAGCAGTTTACCGCCCCGCTGCAGGCCCCGCTGGAGCAACTCGACACGCTGACCAGTCTGGTGGAGCCGCTGGACAACCTGGCCGACCAGCCCTGGCTGACCGGGTATGCCGACCTGCTCCAGCAGGTGATCAACGGCGAACCGGCCGCGCTGGAAGATCCGGCGCTGGTGGAATCGCTGCATGCCGCAGTGGGCAGTCTGAATGGGCAGATCGCGGGGGCCGCCACGACGCTGGGGCAGTTCAGCACCGGCCTGGAGCGCTTCAGCCACAGCATGACCACGACGCTGGAACAGGTGCTGGCCCGGCTCGATCCGCACAACCTGCTGCAGATGCCGCCCATGGTTGAGCAGGCACTCCAGCAACTGGAAAACCTCCAGTTTGGCAATTTTATCGCGCCGATTGAGCAGGCCGCCACAACCGTTGATGCGCTGCTCGGTCAGCAATTGGATCAGGTGATCGACCTGATTGACCAGGGCATCGCCTTTATCGTCGGGGGCATCGGGCAGGCGCGCCAACTGCTGGTCAAAGTGCAGGCAATTGCCACCGACCTGATCGGGCAACTGACCGATTTTATCGGTAATCTCAACATCAGCGAAACAATCGCCCAGGGCAAACAGGCGTTCAGTTCATTCGCCACCACGATTAGCGGTGTGCTGGATCAAGTAAATGGGGTGATTGTCCAGGTCTTCGACTTTATTGACCAGGTGATTGACCAGCTTCAAGCCCTGGATTTTCGTCCCTTGATTCAGCAACTGCACACGGTGCTCTACCGCGTGGTAGGGGTGCTGGACGATCCGCAGGTGCGTCAGGTGACTGACCAGGTGAAGGCCGGGATTGACCTGGTGATTCAGCATCTGGATCAGATCGGCTTCAATCTGATTGTCGATCAGGTGGTCACGCAGGCCGACCAGATGAAGGCGACCCTCGCGGCGGTGGATGTTTCCCAACTGAATGCCCTCCTGCGGCAGGCGCTGAGTACCGCGCTTGACCTGGTGCAGGAGCAGATCGATCCGCCCAGCACAAAGATCACTCAACCGATTCTGGCGCAGTTCGATGAGCATGTGATGCAGCCGGTAGCGACCCTGCTGGAGCCGGTACAGGCCCAGATTACCGCGATCCTGGATATCATTCACACCCTTGAGCCCGGCACGCTGGTCAGCCGGGAGATTACCCCCTTCTACGATGAACTGGCGGGCCGCGTGCGCGCCTGGCTGGATCGGGAGCAGATCATGCAGCAACTCGGCGGGGTGACGACCTTCTATGCGTCACTTATCACAACGATTGACACGCATGCCAACCCGGAGAAATTGCTGGCTCCGCTGCTGACCTGCTATAACACATTGCAGGAGTTCATCGACCAGTTGAACCCGCAAACGCTGCTTGCCCCGCTGGAAGAACTGCTCGACGTTGTGCGCAACCAGATTGCCGGCCTGGACGTGAAAGGGCTCATCCGGCAGATCAAAGCGCCGGTCGCCGCGGTGGTGCAGCAGATTACCGCTTTCCGCCTGGAGGAGCAACCCTTCTGGGAGCCGGTGCAGCGGGTGCTGGATATCCAGCCGCAGGAACTGCTTGACAATTTTATGCAGCAGATCCGGCAGACCATTAATCAGATCGACCTCGCCGCGCTGGAGCCGGTAATGGCGGGCCTGCGACCGGCACTGGATGCCATCACCGGCACCATCACGCAGAACCAGCTTCCCGACGCGGTAGAACGCATTATCACCACCATTGAAGGCGTGCAGCGCCAGGTCGTGCGCACGCTTACCGGGTTGCAAAGCAAATGGGAAGACGCCACACGCCGGAACCTTCCCGCCGCCCTGCAAGCCCGCCTGCAAACCCTCCAACCATTGCAACTGCTAGGGCCGGTGACACGCCGGCTTGATCAGATGCGCCAGGCCGGGCGCAGTATGCTGGCATCCCTCCGGCAGCTCTGGCAGACCTTGCAGCAACAACTGGCACAGGGCAGCGCCTTCGTGGAGCGATTGCTCAGCGAGGGAGCCGCCGCCCTGCAAGACTTCCTGCGGCAACTGCTGGATACCCTGGTCGCGGGTCCGCTGGCCCGGGTCGTCAACCTGCTGAACGAACCGCTGGCGGGTATCCGCCGCGCAGTCGCAACCTTCCTCGGCTTGCAGGATTATCTCGGCGTCCTGACGAAGATCCCGGAGACTATTGATCGGATTGGCGGGAGCATTGCGGGGCTCCAGCGTGACCTGGCGGCATTCAACCTGGGCTTTCTCACCGAGGGCCTGCAAGATCTGATCAAGACGGTAACGCAACCGCTGGCAGAACTGAACCCGCAGTTCCTGATCGATGAACTGACAGCGCTCTATCGGCAGATCCTGGGCATGCTGGAAACTCTCAACCCGGAACAGATCATTGACGCGGCCCGGGGCAGGCTGACGCTGCAGCGTGGTGATGCCACGGGCGAGCAAACCATCCCGCCGGGGACACAGTTTGTGGCAACTACTCCCGTCGGGACGGTGCCGTTCCGCGCCATTCAGGGCGGCACCCTCGCGCCGGATGCGGCGGAGATCAGCCTGCTGGTCCAGGCCGACACAGCGGGTGCGACGGGCAATATCATTCGCAGTAGTGCGGAGAGCGACGAAGTAACCTGGCAGATTGCCGCCGATAGCCCGCCGGAACTGGCCGGGTTGACGCCGGTCAATCCTGAACCGCTCCTGAGCCTGCTGACCCGGGTGCAACAGATTGTCTTTGCCCAACTGGATGCGCTGCATCCCGATAAGCTGCTGGCCGAGCCGCTCAACGCTATCTATGCGCAGATCGTCGCCCGGCTGGATGAACTGGGCCTGGAACGGCTGCTAGATGCGCTGTTTGAGCGCTTCCAACGGCTGGATCAGGAGATGAACGAGGAGATGAACCGCGCCGGCGCGGCGCTTGGCGGGATGCTGGCGGCCATGCCACTCTAGCGAGGAATGATGCAACCGGTCACCTACCGCATTACCATCGGCGCGGCGACCTACAGCGCGGGGCAACCGACCCGCCTGGTAGACCTGCGCCACCAGGCCGCACTGGATGTGCCGGTGAATAGCTGCCGGCTGGTGCTGAGTCCGCCGACGGGCCTGACCATCGCGCCCCAGGATCGCGTCACAGTGGAGTTGGGCTATGGTGATACGCGCTCCCTGGTCTTTACCGGCCTGGTTGCCACAGTAGAGTGGGCGATCAGCCGGGTGGTGGTTCACGCAACCGGGGCGTTTCGGGCGTTGCTGGCGGCGCGGCTGAACCTGGCATTTACGCAGCCGGCGGCAAACGATATTGTTGCGGACATTGCCGGGCGGCTGAAGCTGGCTCAGGGCAAGGTTGAGGCGGGCCTGACCTTTGCCGGTTACACCCTTGGCGCAAACCGTAGCGCCTACGACCAGTTGCGTGAACTGGCGTTGCAGTGCGGCTTTGACCTGTATGCCGATCCGGAAGATAAGTTGGTATTTGCCCGTTACAGCCCGGCCACAACACACACGCTGGCCTATGCCGTCAATATCCTGGCATGCAACCTGGATATGTCGGATACGCCGGTCAGTGGTGCGGAGGTGTACGGGGAGAGTCCCGTCAGCACCGGGCAGGGTGCCGATGCCGCCACCTGGCTGACCAAAAAGGAGATTACCGGCAGCGCGGGCAACAAGGGCGGCCGGGTGATCCGCCGGGTAGACCCGACCGCGCGCACGCAGGAAGTCGCCGGGCAGATTGCCACAGCACTGCTGGCGGACCAGCGCCGGCGGCGACGTGGCCGGTTGACCCTGCCGGGCGCGCCTGGTATCCGCCTGGGTGACGCGGTGGAGGTAACGGATATGCCCGTGCCGGCGCAAAACGGCACCTACAAGATTACCGGCGTGCAGCATACCTTGAACAACTGCACCGGATTTGTCACCGCGCCGGCGGTAGAAGAAGTTTAGAGCAACCCGGAGAAACCCGATGGATACAATTGTGGGGGTTATGCAAAAAGTCGCGGAGCAAGAGGTCCGCAAAATCTACACCACCGAACTGGGCATCGTGACTACCCTGTTTCCGCATGCCGCCGACAGCGACAAGGACAACTACCAGTGTTCGGTCACACTAAAGAACCGGAAGCAGCCCGACGGCAGCCCGCTGGAACTGCGTCGCGTGCCGGTTATGACGCCGCATATGGGGCAGGTCAACATCCCCAATGTGGACGATCTGGTGCTGGTGACATTTATTGGCGGGAATATCAACGCGCCGGTGATTATCGGGCGGCTCTACAATGATCAGGATCTCCCGCCGCTCAATAACGAGCAGGAACTGCTGATCCGGCACTCGGTTAAGGCGGGCGGCAGCCTCAAACTCGACGCTGAAGGCGCGGTAATTCTGACCAGCAAAAATGAGGCGAATATTCTTACCGTCGCCGACGACACTGATATCACTCTCGTGAATGACACCTGCAACATCACAATCAAGGGCGGCGATATTACAATTGCCAATGACCAGTGTACCATTGCGCTCTCCGGCAGCACGATTACCATTGATAACGGCATGCTCAAGATTGCCGTGGAAGGTGGCGGGATTACCCTCGATGCCGCCACCAGCAATGTCACGATCAAGAGCACCGGAACGGTCAAGGTCGGTGATGCCACCAGCGCCGTCGTGGAAGTCGGGGGGCGCATGCCGGGCAACGCCGTGGCCGACAATGACGATATCATCCTGGCAACGCACACCCATGTCGGCAACCTGGGCGCGCCCTGCCCGATCATGACGCCGACGGAGAAGATTAACTCGATCCAGGCAAAAATCCGCAATACGAAGGTGGGGTGAGCGGTGGGCCGCATCAACGGAGCCAACAGCGATTACCAATATTCCGTGGAGGCGGGCGGTATCACCGAGGTCGAGTCACCGGATCAGCTCACCTTGAGCATCTATCTCTGCCCGCACAATATGCCCAGCCCGATCGAGCAACCGCTTGCCGGGGAACAGCCCTGGTGCCACGGCACTGGCGCGCAGTGTCCCGCCGGGAATGCCGGTGACGGGCATGCCCTGATCCGCCTGCACGAGACCGAGGGCATCCAACTGGAAACCAACAATCATACGCGCCTGATCGTCGATCAGCAGGGCAAGATTATTCTGGCGGCGCAGGACCGGGTAGAGATCCGGCAGGCGGACAGCGAGCAGCCCCTGCTGACTATTGCCGAGAACGAAATGCAGATGAACATCAACGGTGCCACAATCAGTATCGACAAACAGGGCAATATCAACCTGAAACCGGGGCGCGGCGGCACCGTGCGGGTGGACGATATTGATCTGGTCGCGCGCCTGAACGAGTCGTCCTAAGTAACGCGCGTTACGCGGTGGCAGCCTGGACCACGAACAACACGAAATGAGCGCAACCCGCGAAACTGCCAATGCTGCCATGGATCAGGCGATCCCACATTTGACGGGGGATACCGCCTGCGGCAGGGCGGAAGGTTCCGTCTTCCGAGGCTGGCACGCGGACGGAACAGTCCGTACCGCATACGTCGTGTAAGTAGTACCAATGTGCCAGCAAACCAGCAATCAACGGAAATGGGCGCAACGGGCGCAACGGCAGCACGTTCCCGGATATCATCTCTGCGTCCTCGGTGTGCTCTGTGGCTATGCAAACAAATCGGTGTAAGGCAAGCATATGAGCGATAAACTCAACCAGATTGATCTCCTATTGACCGGACGTCAGACCGGGCAGATGATCGGCGACCGCACCATGGTCAACCTCCAGCGTACCACCCGGGGCGATGTGATGACCACGCGCGGGATTGACAACCTGGCCCAGGCGATCCTCAACCGGCTCTTCACGCGCAAGGGTGAATTGGCCCAGCTCGGCCATCCCGACTATGGCTCGCGGCTCTACCAGTTGATCGGCAACCTGAACAACAGCCGCACCCATCTGCTGGCCGAAGCCTACATCCGTGAGAGTCTGGCACAGGAGCGCCGCATCGCCGAAGTCACCAGCGTGGCGGTAGCGCCACCCGCCCGCGGCAGCGCGCGCAACCGCCTCGAGGTGACCGTCACGGTCAGGCCGGTGGGCGTTGACACCCTGCTGGCGGTCAGTCTAAGCTTGAATCTGGAGGGCTGAGGCGTGAGCTTTAAACCCCGCACATTTGACGAGATCTTCGCCGAGATGCGCGAACGCAGCCAGCCGGCGCTGACCGACTTTGAAGTGGGCAGCGTCGCCCGCACCATGTATGAGTCATTTGCCTATGAAATGGCGCTGCTCTACGCGAAGATGCACCAGGTCTACCTGGCAGCCTATGTGGACACGGCAGAGGGGCAGCAGTTGGATCAGGTGGTCGCGGTGCTGGGTATTACGCGCGGGCAGCCCGATGTTGCCACGGGGATGGTGACATTTCAGCGCGACCTGGGCAACGCGGATATTCAGATCCCGATTGGCACCCTGGTTGCCACCGAGGAGACCGACGCCGCCCCGCGCAAGGTCTACCGCACCACGGCGGCGGTTGCTCTGCCACGCGCTACTGCTACGGTTGACGCGCGGATCGAGGCGCTCGAACGCGGCGAAACGCAGGCCACCCCCGCCGGGACGATTAGCGTGATGCCGCGCCCGGTGCCCGGCGTCAAGGCCGTAACCAACCCTGAGGCAGTGCGCTTTACCGGCAAGCGCCGCGAAACTGATGACGAACTGCGTCAGCGCGCCAAAAATACGTTGATTGCTTCCGGCAAGGCGACTATTATCTCGATTGAGGATGCGCTGCTGCGCCTGCCCGATGTAAAAGATGTCCGGGTGAGCGAATACTTCGATCAGGAGCGCTTCGGTAGTGTGGATGTCTTCGTTGATGGCGTTGATCCCACCGACAGCGTGACCCATCAGCGCCTGAAGGACGCTATCGATCAGGTGCGCGCGGCGGGAGTGCTGGTGAATATCCGGCCCACTCAACCCGTTGTGATGTATGGCATCTTCCAGATTGAACTTGACCCGGAAATCCAACTCACGCCGCAGGACCGCACCCGGATTGAGGACGAGGTGCGCGACACCATCAGCCACTACATCGCCGGGCGCAAGATGGGTCAGCCCTTTGTGATGTCCCAGGTGATGCGCGCCGTGCTGAATGTCAGCGGGGTGGAGAACCTGGCAACCAGCGTCATCAGCGTGCGCCGTCCACCGCCCGATAGTACCGGCACGCCGGAGCAGTTCGACTCGCGCACCGCTTCGATTAACCGCATCACCGTTGCGGAGACCGAGCGGCTCAAGGTGCCGGAGCGCGGCATTTATGTTGCCTCTCAGTTCCAGCCGGTGCCGATCCATATCGCGTTTCAACTTGCCACCCTGACCCCTGAGCGGCTCAATGCCGTCAAGACCGCGCTGGGTGACTATTTCAAATCCCTCGACCGTGGCACTACCATCAGCCTGGACGACATCCGCAAGCACATTCAGCGTGCAGCAAAGGTCAGAAAGATTGACCAACTGCGCCTGAAACCGGAGCGCTGGTACGATCTGGAACCCTACACCGACGGCGATATTGACCTCAGTTTTATTGAGCAGCCTACGGCGGGCCAGATCTTTGGCTACCGGACACGCCTCAACATCATCGGGGCAATTCAGATTACGTTCCCTCCGGAGATGAGCGAGTCCGAGCAGCAGGAACGGCGGCAACACATCCGGCAGCGGCTGGAAGCCCACATTGACGGGTTGCCGCCCGATACCGATATCGTATTTGCCGATATTCTACAGCTTGCCATGGAAGAACCCGGCACCCGGGCCACGCTTGACCCGGCGGGCGATTTCCGGGTCATCCTGGATGAGCAGGAGCGCCCGGAGCCGGGACGCATCTCCGACGAGCGGATCAGGGTGCAATCCCTGGAGAAGCCCTCCCTGGCGCATCTCTGCATTACCAGCGGCGAGGAGGCAGTCCATCTGGATGTAGAACAACTCCTGCTGGATGCCACCGTTACCGTGGCCGTCACCGATCCGCCGCCCGCCGACTTTGACGAGGCGGCAATCGTGGCGCAGACTGGCGCCGCCATCCGGAGCTATGTGCAGCAGGCACTGCACCACGCCCTGGCCAATGTCGGCGCCGGGCAGGATATCGCCTACAGCACGCTGCAGGATGCGATTGAGCAGCAACTAACACCCGACCCGGTCCAGCCCTATGTATCGAACATGACGCATGCCGTCCGGCAGATGGCAGTACGCGCCACCGCGCAGTGTGACGGGCGCGTGCAGGTGACACCGCTGATCATCGCCGGGAAGCTGGAGGCGCAGCGTACCGTGCATATCCGCTCGGTGGAGCGCGCCCGGTTGCGCCCTGTACCCGCCGACGTTATCCGGGTTGAGGTCCGGGTTGAGCGGATCACGCTGCCCGGCTCTGCGGACAACAGACCTGGGTAGCCAGGAATATGAGTCGGCATCTAAGATCGAAAATAGAGTACCTTTTTTACACGAGTTACGCGGTGGGTGTTTGGACCACGAACACCACGAAATGAGCGAAAAGCACGAACCTGCTGGTGCTGCCATGTAGCAGGCGATTCCGCGTTTGGCGGGGGATATCGCCTCCGGCCAGGCGGAAGATTCTTTTCTAGTTCATAAAAAATTTGCACCTTGTGCAAATTTTTTATGAACTAGAAAAAAGAGTACCATGCTGACGCAGGCGCATCGGGCCGTTCATCCAGGCAAACACCTGGTTTGGAAATGACCGCGCAACTCCCGTTATGTAACACAAGTTACGCGGTCACAAACCTGAAAGGAAAATTCGCCTCTGGCAGGGCGGAGCAAACCAGATCTTTTCACGAAATTTTGGCTCGAAGAGCCAAAATTTCGTGAAAAGATAGATCAAGTACCATGCTGCCGCAGGCGAATCGGGCCATTACCGGGCGCAAACGCCCAGTTTGCACACCTACCGCGTAAGTCGTGTTATGTAAAAGGCATTAACCCATGAGCGAACAATCCGAACAATCAAAAGAACCTGAACAGCCTGAACAGCCCGGCAAAGTTAGCGCCAAAACGCCGACACTGATCCGCCGTCTGCCGCACTTCTTCGACCCGCACGATACCGACAGCCTGTTCGGACGCTTTATGGATGCCTTCGGGCAGGTTTTGGAACAGGCCGAGCGCGACCTGCTGCGCGTGATGCATGCCCACTGGGTCAACACCGCCGATAATGCCGGCGCGCAGGGCTTTGATGCGCGGCAGCGGGGCGATCTGGATCAGATCTTTGCGCTCTACCTGGAGAGCCTGGGCGGGACATCCCAACTGCGGCAACTGAACCGGCGTAGCGGGGCGGCGGGGCTTGCTGATGATGCGCTGTACCGGCGGCGGATTACCGGGCTGATCAATGTGCTGCGGCAGGGGGCGGCCACCCGCGAAGGCATTATCACCATTGTGGCCGCCAACCTGGGCATTGTGGGCGATACCCCGGAAGCTGCAGCGGCCCGCCGCAAGATCATCATCGAGGAGTTTTCGCCCCGCCCGCAGCAACTTGTCCAGCACGAAATGGGCCTGTTTGAGTCGGTGGTTATTCCCCCGAGCAACACCCGGGTCACGCCGGAGATCCGGCTGACTTTGGATAACAGCGTCGGCGTAACGCTGACCCATGTGCGCGTGGTTGATGAACGTACCGACCAGGCGATCACCTATCGCGGGAACGTCGCTCCCGGTGCGGTGCTGGTCTTCTTTCCCGATGGGAGCGCTACCCTGAACGGTCAGACCATCCCGCCGCATCTGATTGTGGGCAGCGCCCCCGAACTGCCGTCAGACACGACAGACGATTATACTGTACTGGTTGGTGAAGCTGCAGAGCAGCGCCCCGCCGGCCGGTTTGACCACGACGCCGGCCGGTTTGACCAGGCCGGGTTTACGCCCCGGCAACTACCGCCGGCCGGCTCACGCTGGCGGGTTGAGGCTATGGTCAGCGACACCGCCGGGCAAGCGCATCCGGTGGGCCGGTTTGACCATACCGACAGTCCGTTCGATAACGCCGGGTTTATGCTGACACCGCGCCTGACCCTGCGGGTGATCGCCGTGCAACTGACCCCCGGCACATTTGTCGTGCGGGTACCCTGGCACATCGAAAATTATACCGAACAGTTTGATGCCACCCGCGACGATCCGCGCCGGCAGATTGGCTATATTGTCAACCGGGTGAAAGCCGCCGGGGTGCATGCCGCGATCCGGTATGAACTGCGCCTGGAAGACACCCACGATCTGGATGCCCGGCTCAAACTGGTGGGCGAACAGCATACCCAGGAAGCCCAGCAACTGGAACAGGCCAACTTCGATATCCGCAGCCAGGTCAACAGCTACCCCGGCGGTGTAGAGCATGGCATGGAAGCCCGACTGCGCATCCCGGGCGTGTTCGATTACACCCGCCTGGATGCCGTAGTTTTTGGATAAGAGCAGGAGAGCAGGCATGAGCATATGCGAAGCATTGGAGATGCGCGGACAGTTGACCCTGCAGCGGCGCAACATAGCCTTCGTCCTGGTCGAAACGCGCACCATCGCTAACAACATTGTCCTGTCGGGCCGCGATCTGGTGGCGAACATGTTTATCGGCACCGAGGGCGTGCAGCCGATTTCCCACGTTGCCGTCGGCACCGGCACAAGCAAGGACAACCCGCTGCAACGGGTAGCGCTGGAACAGCGCGTGTTTCACAAACCGATTGAGCCGATTGATCCAAGCAGCGACCTGCAGGATGTACTGGTCAACGACCAGCCCCGCCGGAAACTGACCATCCGCGCGCTGCTGGATTTCGCCGAACCCGATCCCGCCGCAAACGAGAACCAGCCCTATGCGCTGACCGAGGCGGGCCTCTTCACCGCCAACGACGTGATGTATAACCGGGTTGTTTTTGCGCCGGTCAACAAAACCGGCGACTTTCAACTGACCCTGATCTGGGAAATCCTGTTTTAATAACAGGACGTACGCGGTGGGAGTTTGGACCACGAAAGAACACGAAATGAGCGAACATTGCGAAACGGTCAATACGAACATGTATCCGGCGATCCCATGTTTGGCAGGGGATATCGCCTCCGGCAGGGCGGAAGAAACCTGGCCTTTTTCACAAAAAATTTACAACGTATTTTTTGTGAAAAAGATAGATCAAGTACCATGCTGCCGCAGGCGAATCTGATTTCCATCTGGTGAAACGCCCGGTTTGGATACGCACCACGTAACTCGTGTTAATAACAGGAGTTACGCGGTCGTTGACCCGACGGCAGATTCCGCCTCCGGCAGGGCGGAAGATTTCATGCTTTTTCACAAAATTTTTGCACATAGTGCAAAAATTTTGTGAAAAAGAAAAAAAGTACCATGCTGCCGCAGGCGAAGACGGCTGTTGTGAGCCTATGTGTCTGATTTGAACGCCCACCGCGTAACTGCTGTTAATAACGCTATAGAGTACGGGAGCCATGCTCCCGCCGTATAAAGAGGAAATAGACCATGACCGACGAACAGAATACCACCTTTATACCGGAGCCGAAGAAACCCGGCGACCTGATTCGTTCCAACGACTGGAACGCCGCCATGGATGAGATTGCCCGCCTGGGTCAGGCGATGCTGAACCGGGTGAACCGGGCGGGTGACACGATCAACGGGCAACTGCAGGTCACCGATGCATTCAATGTGGAGGGAGATCTCACGGCCGGCGCAGCCCTGAACGTGGCCGGACCGCTCACGGTCGCGGATGCAGCGACGATCAACGGCGATTTGACCTTGAAAGGTGCATTGAAGCCGGAAGGCGCGCTCACCGTGGCCGACCTGACCGTGACCGACACGCTCAATCTGGAAGGTACGCTCACCGTGGCCGAGTTGACCGTGACCGACCTTACTGTAAGCAGTGCCTTGAACCTGAATGGCGCATTTAATCTGACGGGGCCGCTCACTGTGGCCGAGTTGACCGTGACCGACACGTTCAATCTGGAAGGCGCGCTGACCGTGACCGGCCTGACGGTTAGTGGCAACGTCGGCATCGGCACCACCGTCCCCAATAGCAAACTGTCGGTTGCAGGGGGCATAGCTGTTGGTCAGGGCTATGCCAATGATGCGAAATACCCTGCACCGGAGAATGGGATGACGATTGAGGGCGGTGTTGGCATTGGCACCAGGGTGCCACGGGCGAAACTCGGAATAATGGGCAACCTGAATGTTGGTAAATGGGCTAATGACTCTAGTGTCTCTACACCAGAAAACGGGCTGATTGTCAGCGGCAACGTCGGCATCGGCACCACGGACCCGCAGAGCACCCTGGATGTGAACGGCAATGTGCGTATCCGTAACTGGCTAGACATGGGGCCGGGGGGCGATGGGGGGCGTATATGGGTGAAGTATTCAGGGGCACCACATTTCATCATAAGTGACAAGGATGACCCGCCACGGATTCAATTTCAACAGACCGGCCGGGGTGACGGCACCGAGGATGCGCCTGAATTCCAGAGTTGGATTGGCCATCGGCGGGGAAGATCATCTGAAATCGCTATTGATAGTGACTGCTATGTCAATGGTAAGCTTAGTGCCAAAAATAAAGAGTTCCATATTGACCACCCGACCAGAGCCGGGTATGACCTCGTGCATGCCTGCATCGAAGGTCCGGAAAATGGCGTCTATTACCGGGGCATTGCCCACCTGCAGGACGGACGTGCTACGGTGCAGTTGCCCGCCTATTTCGCGGCGCTGACCCGCCCGGAGGATCACACGGTGCAACTGACCGCGCTGGGGCCGGAGCCGTTTCTCCTCAGCTACACCCCGATTATAGATGGGCAGTTTACAGTCTACGGCAGCCATCCCGAAGGCGCGTTTGCCTGGCATGTCACTGCCGTCCGCGCCGATGTGCCACCTTTGGAAGTTGAAGTCGAAGTCGAAAAAGAGGATTGACCGATCATGCGCGAACAACTCGAACAGCGCCTCGCTGCCCTCAAAGCCGAATTTGATGCGGGGCAAAAGCTGCTGACCGACCTGGAACAGAAGCAGGCCAACCTGCGCCAGACGCTGCTGCGCATCAGCGGCGCAATCCAGGTGCTGGAGGAGGAATTGGGCAAGACTACTGCTAAAACCGCGCCGCCGGATAAAACCAACAACGCCGCGGGTCTGGTGGTCGAGTAAAAAGACAACCATCGGACAAAGAACAAACAGGGTGTTTAAACCCATTCATGCGCCAGATAAACTCTGTTCCGCTGTTCTCTGTTCTCTCTACTTGCGCGAAAAGGACTGCCGGTGATCCAGAAACTCATTACCCGGATTATCGAAACCCTCTCCTCCCGCGAGATTGGCCTGGGGACGGATTTCCCCACCACCGGGAGCATCATCGCCGGGCCGCTACCACCGGAGCAGGAACCGGAAGCGGTGCCCGCCATCGTTATCGCCATGGGGCAACTAGAGATCAACCAGCGCTACAAGGATAGCGCTGCCGGCCAGTCACGCCCGACCGCGGCCAACGCCGAACTGCGCGTGCGCGAGTTTCAGCAGCAGTTGTGGGTCGATGTCTACGCGGCAACAATGACCGAGAGCGAACGGTGGGCCGCCCTGGTCAGCAGCGTCATCCTGACACAACCGGAGGCGTTGCTCCGGGGCGACCGCAAACCGGACGTGCCGGACTACCAGGCCGGGGCGGTGCGCAGTTATCACCACCTCAACGACATCACCCTGCTGGCCGGCACCCCCTACCGCAGCGCCGGGCTCTTCCGCCTGCAACTGGCATTTCAGGTAACCGGTACACTCCACCTGAGCCGCACCCGCACCCGGCAACCCGCCCTGATCGAAACCATCCACCTGCCCGACCCGGACAGCCTGCCCAGTCCTGATTGATACCCCCGCTATCTGCTCCCGACTCAGCGCTGGTGTGTAACGATCATTGTAAACATCCCAGAAATGCCTATAATACCAATGGACACGCACCAGTGGTGTGAAACGAGCACGGCAGATTACACAAGAGGACCGCGACTATGCAACTGGCAGATTACCTCGATTTTGTCAGCCCTGATGTGACTCGGCTGAAGGGCCATCGCATCGGGTTGGAGCAGATTATCGAGCGCTATCATCTGGGGGCCAGCCCGGAACAGATCGCGCTCGACTTTCCCGGCCTGAGTCTGGAAATGATCTATGGCACCATCGCCTACTACCTGCACAACCGTGCCGCAGTGGATGCTTATCTGGCACGGCTTGATGCCCTGGTCGCCCGGCGCATCGCCGCGCATGATGCCCAACACCCGGTACCACTGCTGGTAGAACTGCGGCAGCGGCTTGCCACTCGCAGGTAGAAAGCTTCATCAGATTATTCTCTTAAACAATTTGAGCAGTAAAACAGACCATTCCCTGGAGCAAAACGATGACCTACTCGCCAGAAGAACTGCAGTGCAGCCGATAAAAATGCAACTTCAGCGGCGCAAATGCCGTCCTCTACGCCAACGTGGGCTCAACAATTGCTTACCAAGTTTCCTGAGTTCAATCCTGAATGGCCTGATCCAGAGTGCCCACGATAATGCGCCAACAGGTAAACGTGCAACGTGGCAACGTGTTAACACATCCTACCCGGCCGCATCACGCAAACGCTGCTCTAGCGTGGGCAAGTCCGGTACATCCGGGATGTCCGCGCGCAACGCCTGTAAGCGGGTCACATCCGTAATCTTCCGGATCAGGTTGGTCAGGCGCATAGGTGCCTCGGGGAAGCGCAGGGCAAGCAGGGCTTCAAGGGTCTCACGTTCCGTTTGCAGCAGACGAGCCGTCTGTTCAGCTTGCAGCCGGGCTTCAGTTTCCGCCATCCGCGCTTGCCATTTGGCTTCCTGCGCCTGCCATTTGGCTTCCTGCGCCTGCCATTTGGCTTCCTGCTTCGCTTCCTGCTCGGCAATAATATCCTTCGCCAGATACTCAATCAGATCGGAACTCATCAGTTTCTCCCTCGTTACCAGATTGATAAAGCGTGTGGGTGCCATGATCGGCGCGGCAAACACGCCCAGGATTGCCAGCAGATCGGCTTGTTGCGGCAGCGGAGCCGTCGTTAGCAGTGTGCGGGCGGCCTGTTCCACCAGCGTTATATCGGCTCCATGCATCAGCGGGCTGAGGGTAGTCAACGCGAGGTTGCCCGTTGCCACGGCGGTCGCCGCGTCCTGCTCCCACAATCGGACACAGCGAAACGGCCACTGATGCTGCACCTGCCCATCAATCGCCATCGTGAGCGTGTCACCCGTATCATCCGCCGGTTTCAGGTACACGATGGTGCCAATGATCGTCATATGCGGTTCATCTTGCCCCAGCAGGCCCATATAGCTCGCCAGCCGCCATAGGGCGGCCGCATCATAATACCCTTGCCACTCCAGCAGGTGAAGATACTCTTGCCCCTGGGGACTACGTACCCGCAGCAGGATATCCAGATACTTCTTTTGCATCGGCAGTTCGGGAATGCTGACCGCCTGCACACCGGCAACGGGCAAGCCCAGCAGCGGGATGAGATCGGTCGTGCGCAGCGCGGTCAGCCGCTTCAGGGGAATATCCGTTTTCATCAGGTGTCCTCGGTAAGGATACGCCGCTTCCAGTGCCTATTGTAGCACACATGGGCGTGTGTAGCGCAACGCTTCAAATCACGAAATCACCCGAAATCCGCGAAAATCCCCACTCGCCAATCGCCACTCCCCAATCGCCAACTACGCAAACACCTTCTCCGCCCGCCACTGATCATCCTGGGCATCCACGCGGCGTAGCAGCGCCAGCAGCATACCATCCGGCAGGTGAACCCGCACATGGTCGCCCGGCAGATCGGGCCGCGTCAGGGGCAGGCCATTGCGTACCCGCCGGCTCTCCTCCGCCGTCAGCGTGATTGAGGGCCAGTCGGCGACGGCAATCTCGGGGGGCAGGAGTACCTGTGGTAGCAGCTCCGGGTTGGCCTGGAGCAGATCCAACGTGGTCGCCTGCCCCAACGTGAAGGAGCCGACGAAGGTACGCTCCAGTGCTGCCAGATGCGCACCGGTGCCCAGCGCCGCCCCCAGATCCCGCGCCAGCGCACGAATGTAGGTACCCTTGCTGCACGCCACATCAAGCACAAGTTCCGGCTGTGCCTGGTCAGTATCGAGCGCAATCAGTTCCAGGCGATCAATCGTCACCGGGCGCGGCGGGCGCTCCACCGTCTTGCCGGCGCGGGCCAGATCATACAGCCGCTGCCCCTGGTGATGCAGCGCCGAGTACATCGGCGGTACCTGCATAATCGCGCCCCGGAACTGCGCCAGCGCTGCCTCGATCATCTCTGCGTGCAGCGTGGGCACAGGATACTGCTCCAGCGGCTCTCCCGCCGCATCGTCCGTGGTAGTGGTCAGGCCCAGGCGCACCACCGCCCGGTAGCCCTTGCGCGCATCGGCCAGATACTCGATCAGGCGGGTCGCTCGACCAAGCGCCAGCGGCAGCACGCCCGTCGCCGCCGGGTCCAGCGTCCCGGCATGTCCAACCTTGACGCCGCGCCCCACCAGCCGCCGCACCCGCGCAACAACATCGTGGGAGGTAATGCCCAGCGGTTTATTAATATTGAGAAAACCTTGCATGAACTGTATTGCGAAGTCCGTAATCCGTAATCCGTAATCCGTATTCTGATGAGTACGGGATACAGCCTACGAACTACGGACTACGGACTACGGGCTACGGGCTACGGACTACAGACTACGGACTACGGACTACGGACTACGGACTATGGACTACGGACTATGGCTTCTCTGCCAGTGCGGCCTGCACCGCCGGGATCACTTCCCGCCGGGCCGCGTCGAGATCCATCGCCAGGGTTGCGCCGGCTGCCTGCGTATGCCCGCCGCCGCCCCAGGTTTTGGCAATCGCAGCAACATCAATCCCCGGCGATGAGCGCAGGCTGATCTTGATATCGCCGCCGGCACGCTCCTTGAAGAGAATACAGGCGCGCACTCCGGCCACCCGCTGCATCACCTGGACCACATCATCGCTGGCCTCATCCTCGGCCCCCGTCTGGCGCAGCATCTCCTGTGAGACATAGGTCCAGATCAGCGCACCATCCCGCTCGATCCGGCTGAGTGCCTGCCCGATCAGTTGCACCGTGCTGTAGGGCGTCGCATAGTAGACCGCATCAACCACTGCGCGATGCTGCGCGCCTGCCTTGAGCAGTTCGGCCGCCACATGCAGCGACTGCGGGTTGGTGCTGTTTGTCTGAAAACTCTGCGTATCGGTGGTCAACCCCAGCAGCAGACAGGTTGCCGCCTCGGGTGAGATCGGTGCTTCCAGCGCCCGCAGGAGCAGGTAGAGCACTTCGGCAGTTGAGGCCGCCTGCGACATAATCAGGTTGACCCGACCCGCGCCGTCATTCGTCACATGATGATCGACAATCACCAGCGGCTGTGCTTGCAGATGTTCGGCATGTTCCGTATGCACCGGCCCAACCCGCTCCAGGCTGGCGGTATCCACCATCCAGATCAGATCGGCTTCCGGCAGCGCCATGCCTGGCGTGTAGACCTGCACATGCTCAATCCCCGGCAGGGTTTCGGTATAGGAAGGAATATCCGACGACGCCAGCGCAATCGGCGTCTTCCCCAGGTCGCGCAGAGCATGCCAGAGGCCCAGCATCGAGCCAATGGCATCACCATCGGGATTGATATGTGAGAGCAGCAAAATGCGCCCGGCGCGCTCAAGTTCGGCGGCAATCGCGGGCGCAGCAGCGGTCGGGTCTGTGTAGATCATACTGTTTTGTCTTCCTCGGGTTTCTGCAAACGGTACACCGTGTGGCCGGAACGTTTTTTAACTTCCTTGAGTTTAAGCTGGTGTCGGGTACCGATACCGGGTATCAACCGATTCAGGCCACTTACAACCACAAACCAGAATTCACCACCAGGAGCCAGTCGCGCAAATGGCGCGAGGATAAAGTCGTGCTCAATGGCTTCATCGCCGATTTTTGCCGGGATGTTCGACACAATCAGGTCGTATGTTCCATCCGGCACCTGTTCCAATCCGACACTCCCCAGCACCCGGGTGTTATGCGTCTCATTCAGGGTGCAGTTGTGCCGCGCATAACGCACCGCCAGGAGATTGCTGTCGGCCATGATGACTTCGGCCTCTGGGAAGCAGTGCGCCAGAACAATGCCGATGACGCCGGCACCGCACCCCAGGTCAAGGATGCGCCGGGGTGCGATGACATCCAGGGTGCGCAGGAGCAGATCCGTTCCCACATCAACCTGAAATGAAGAGAACAATGTATGCGCTACATCAAAGGCAAACGACTGATCACGCACCCGGTACGCAATCCGCTTTTTGAAGTAGACATCAGGACCATTCATAAAGCCGGGCAGCGCACGGCGGCCGCAGTCTGGCGGACAGCAGGGTTACTCTTCACCTCTACCCTCCTCCAGACCGGGTTCTTCGGTCCCCGGCACTTCTTCCATGGCTGCTGCCCGCTGCTCACGCTCGCGGGCAACCTCACGCAACACTTCATCAATGTGCATCGAGTAGTCCAGTGAAGTATCGAGTTCCAGGTGCAATTCGGGAATAAAGCGCATGTGGCGTAACTCTTCCGCCACCCGCCGCCGTAAAAATCCCCGCGCCCGCTGGAGACCCTGCATCGTCTCCGTGCGTTGCATCTCATCGCCCATTACTGAGATACGTACCCGCGCGCGTTGCAGGTCCGCGCTGACTTCCACACCGACAACGGTGGCGAAGCTGACCCGCGGATCCTTCAACTCAAACTGGATCGTTTCACCCAGCACGCGCTGGATACTATCGGCAACCTGTTTTGTCCGTCGTGACATGGTCTATCCCAACATCTGCCATATCCGCATAGCCATGCGAACATGACATCCATAATTCGTACGACTTACGCGATTTTGTGCCTGGAAGCGCATATCGCCGCCGGTAGGGTGGCGGAGCTATTCTTTTTCACAAAAACTTTGCACAAAGTGCAAAGTTTTTGTGAAAGAAAAGCACCATTTGTGCGACCACTTGTGCGACCAGCGCGTAACGGCTGTCCTTGATCAGGCCGTACGCGTAACCCGCTCCGTGCGGAAGAACTCCATCGTATCGCTCACCTGGACGCCGGGGAACCCTTCCACCACCAGACCACACTCGTAGCCCGCCGACACTTCACGCACATCGTCCTTGAAGCGCTTGAGACTGCTAATCCGCCCGGTATGTTGCACCACACCGCTGCGCAACACCCGCACGCTCAGGTTACGCGTGACATGCCCATCGGTGACGAAGAGACCAGCCACAACTTCCCGCGAAGGCAGCCGGAATGTCTCGCGTACCTCAGCATACCCCTCAATAACCTCTTTATATTCGGGATCGAGCAGACCGGTCATGGCTTTCTTGATATCCTCAGTGAGCTTGTAGATAACATCGTAGTAGCGGATATCTACACCATGCTGCTCGGCAGAGCGCCGCCCGGTGACATCCGGCCGTGCGTTAAAGCCAACGATAATCGCCCGGCTGGCAACCGCCAGGTTCACATCACTCTGCGAGATCGTCCCGGTGCCCTTGTGGATCACCCGGATCTGCACCTCATCCTGGTTCTGGTTCAACTGGTTGATCTGATGTTCAATCGCCCCAATCGAGCCCTGCACATCGGCCTTCAGGATCAGGTTCAACTCCTTTATCTGCCCCTGCTGAATACTGCTGAACAGTTCATCCAGGCTGGGGCCGCGCGAACTGCTGCTGGCAATCGCTTCCATCCGCTCCTGCCGTTGTCGCTGCACCGCAAGCTCACGCGCAATCTGCAGATCATCCATTACCTGGAGGATATCCCCCGCCTGGGGCACCCCTTCCAGGCCCAGGATCTCAACCGGCATCGCCGGTTCCGCGAAACGGAGCCGCTTCCCGGTCTCATTGAACATCATCTTAATCTTACCCGGTACCGCGCCAACCAGCACATTATCTTCCGGGCGGAGGGTGCCATTCTGCACCAGTACCGTCGCAACCGGCCCCCGGTTCTTATCAAGCTCGGCCTCAATAATCGTACCGACTGCCTGCGCATCGGGGTTGGCCTTCAGATCTTCCAGGTCGGCAACGAGCAGGATAATTTCCAGCAGACCATCGATGTTGATCTTCTGGCGGGCCGATACTTCAACACAGGGCACATTCCCGCCATACTCCTCAATCACCACCTCGTTCATTGCCAGTTCCTGCTTGACCCGATCGGGATTAGCCGCCGCCAGATCAATTTTGTTAATGGCAACAATCATGGGGACACCCGCCGCTTTCACGTGAGCAATCGCCTCCAGCGTCTGCGGCATTACACCGTCGTCGGCGGCAACTACCAGCACAACAATATCGGTCGCCTGCGCGCCACGGGCCCGCATCGCCGTAAATGCCTCGTGACCGGGTGTATCCAGAAAGGTAATTTTCCGCCCGTGATCCTCGATCTGGTATGCGCCGATATGCTGCGTAATCCCCCCGGCCTCACCTTCGGCAACCCGCGCCGAGCGGACGGCATCAAGCAACTTGGTCTTCCCGTGGTCAACATGTCCCATAATGGTGACAACTGGTGGACGAACACGCATTTTCTTGGGATCTTGCGCCACCAGAACATCGGAAATATTCTCGACCACATTGGCAATTTTCTCAGGAACCAGTTCTTTGGTTTCCAGGCCAAAATCGGCAGCAATCACGGCTGCGGTTTCATAATCAATCTGCTGGTTAATATTGGCGATAACACCGCCCTTCATCAACGCCTTAAGAATCTCGGCCGCACCAATACCAGTTGCCTCCGAAAACTCCCGCACCGTCATATTGGGCGGCAGTTCAATCGGACCACGCGGGCGCACGGGAGGCCGGGGAGCCGCCTGCCGCTGGGCAGTTCCACCGCCCTGACGACCGCCACCCTGACGACCGCCACCCTGACGACCGCCCCCGCCGCCGCCCTGACGCCCGGCACCGCCGCCACCCTGGCGTCCAGCACCGCCGCCGCCTTGACGCCCGGCACCACCGCCACCCTGGCGACCAGTCCCACCACCGGCACTACCGCCCCCGCCGCCGCCCCCACTCCGGGCACGGCTACCACGATTACGGCTACTCCGCTGGCCTGATGGTCCATCAGGCGTTGCATCGCCATTCGTATGTGGTCGGCTGCGGTTATTCCTGGTCTCAGATCCCGATCCGGATCCCGATCCGGATCCGGTGCGTGAAGGCCCCCCACGGGTATTGCCCCGTGTGTCGCCACCGCTACCCCGCGAACCACCGCCGCGAGTTGTTGTCACCTGCTCTTCAGAAGAAGTCTTACCCTTCGCCATTCTGCATCCCTTTCCACTCCAGCAGACGCAACCAGACCGGGGACGTAAGGTACGTACCACCGACCCGGCGCATCAGGGAGTCTCCCTGAAGGCGACTGCGGATAGCATTTGCGTGTTAACAACAATATCCGCCGCCTTCATCCATAACAATTGTCAATTTCCTGATTTTACGTCTATGTACTGCCCGCATCATCGCCAGGCACTCGCGCTAATTCCTGGGCAAACTGCTCAAGTACCTCTCGATCCTCGGGATGCAACGCCGTCAGCCGCAGCGCGCGCTCGATACTCCGACGTTTTAAGGCCAACTCCCAACAATCGCGATTGAGACAGAGATATGCCCCGCGCCCATTCCGCTTCCCAGTCGGATCCATTTCGACCCGTCCATCGGCGGTACGAACAAGGCGCAGCAACGCACGTTTGGACTGCGTTGTGCGGCAGGAGAGACAGGTGCGTTGCGGCACATGTTTCGGTCGTTGGCCGGATTGCTTCCCAGGACTCATTGGTTCCCGTGCTGTCTGCATATGCTGTTTCGGCATACGTATGTATTATCACTATCAGGATGTGCTACCCTGATCACACACATCCTGAACAAAATCCACTTCACACGCCATTCGTCCGATGTTCATCTTCTGTGTCAACCACTTCTTCGCCTACGGCGTCTGCATCACCAGCTTCTTCGACTGCTTCATCCACAGTTTCCGTGTCATCTGTGTCTTCGACTGTTTCATCCACAGTTTCCGTGTCATCTATGTCTTCGGTTGCCTCGTCCGGGGCTGCTTCGCCCATGACATCCGTATCACCAGACTCCGCGGCAATGATCGCGTCGTCCGGTTCGTCCTGATCAACAGCTTCCGCTTCCGCGTCTACTTCCGTAGCGGCTGTTTCCGGACCGGGAAGATCCATGCCGGCTAGCAGACCCGCCTCAGCCGGCTCCTCAGTCAGCGCTTCGGGCGCATGCTCACTCTCGCTCAAAATATACGAGGCGACCAGCCGATCATTATTGTAGATATACAACTTATGCGGTGTAGCCCGCAGTTGCACCGTCTCGCCGATAAAATCATCGCCCAGCGGCCCATAGTAGGCATTCTGATAGACGATGGTACCATCAGGCCGCACCTTGCGCGTCTCAACCCGGGCATTTGCCAGCGCAACCTCAGTTGCCAGTGCTTCGGCCTCGGCGACCTCGCGGGTCTCCGCCGCCGCACGTTCCTCCTCAAGCAGCGCCGTCGCACTCTTGATATCGATGCGCCAGCCGGTCAACTTGGCGGCCAGACGCACATTCTGACCCTCCTTGCCAATCGCCAGCGAGAGTTGCTTATCCGGCACAATCACCAGGGCCGAGTGTTCAATCTCATCCAGATGAACTTCTACCACCTGCGCCGGCGAGAGTGCATTGGCGATAAACTCGCGTGGATCGGGTGACCACTGCACCACATCGATCTTCTCACCATTGAGTTCATTCACAATATTCTGGATACGAATACCGCGCATACCGACGCAGGAGCCCACCGGGTCGATCCCTTCCTGGCGTGCGGCAACCGCAACTTTGGTGCGCAGCCCCGGCTCGCGCGCAATTGACTTAATCTCTACCGTGCCATTGAAGATCTCCGGCACTTCCATTTCAAACAAACGCAAAATCAGATTTTTGTGCGTGCGCGACGCAATCAGCCGTGGCCCGCGCTCCTCGCGCCGAATTTCTACCAGGTAGACCTTGATCCGCTGCCCGTGGTAGTAGCGGTCACTATCAACCTGCTCCTTTGGCGGTAGAATGGCCTCGGCCTTGCCCATCTCCAGAATAATATTGCCCTTGGCGGTACGCTGCACCGTCGCCGTGACCAGCTCGCCCTCGCGATCCATGTACTCGCCATAGATATACTCACGTTCGACTTCCTTGATGCCCTGGAGCACCACCTGCTTGGCCGTCTGCGCGGCAATCCGCCCAAAGTCATTCGGGGTACTCTCAACCGAGATCGTATCACCTATCTGCACATCGGGCTGGATGCGCCGGGCCCGTTCATACTCAATCTCAAAACGGTCGTCGAACACCTCGTCTACCACCTGTTTCTCGGCGAAGACGCGGGCCATACCCGTCTGCGGATCAAGCTTGACCGATACTTCCAGCGGCGGCGGATTATTACCCAGCGTACGCCGGTACGCGGTAATCAACGCCTTTTCCATAACATCTATGATGGCCTCTTTGGGGATACCCCGCTCCGCAGCGATCTGCGAGATGGCCGTATAAAAATCACTCTTCATAGCCCTTACTCGCCCTACAACAAGAAAAGTGGGGGATACCCACTTTTCTTAGCACGTCCATCAGAGATAATGCCGTCTACCGGCATAGAGAGGAGAGCCCTTAGCCTACTCATCCAGCGCCTGCCCCGGCAACAGCGCATGGAACCCGGCACACGTACCCCGCATGCCGGCCATTCCCAGACCTTGCACAACTGAAACTGACGCAGTCAGCCGAACTTGTCTAACCCTGGTGTTCATCAGCGTGCTACCAGCGGTACAAGAAGCATCACCCTACGCCAGATGCCACACACTGCTTGGTTTTGGATCTTGACGAACATATCTTTAGATCAACTTCCGGGACGATGGTTAAGCCAGTTCGCGCAGTGCTCTATCCCCAACATTTCGCTCTTTGCAGCCGAAACCTGCACTGGCAATAGTATCCAACCTGTACACCAGTATAACATTTCCAAAGTGCTTTTGCAACCAATGCCCTTTCACATTAACGCGCACACGCCCACCTGCCATACGAATTTTGGCAACTCTACCCGCTTTCTATGGACGACTCGCAAAAAAATCGTTATACTGTAGGAGAAGCCTGTGATGGCTATCTGGTTGTCGTAACTGGTTGTCGTAACTGGTTGTCGTAAAAACTCTAGACACCTTGAAAGGAAGCTGGCTATGCCCATGACAATTGCGTTTATCTGCGCGCTGCTGCTGGTTCTGCTCATTATCGGTCGTCTGGTTCAGGCACGCCACGCCGAATCTCCCGTTCTGGTACGCACCGACGACGTGGAGCGCATGCGGCGCCGGCGCTGACTGCTCCCACGCTTTTAAGGAACATCGAACAAAGCGATAGAATATAAAACAGGCCGGTTGCAACGCTACCGGGTTGTCTGTTTGTTCTGCGTTCTTTGTTTACCTGTTCTTTCTCTATACATCGTGATACAGATTGTCATGGTATGGCATCTCCAATCGCTTCCTTCCTGGCAACATGACTGTCTGATAGCGCAATTATATGGTTATACTCCAGACCTGAGCAGGCGTGAACCCTGGTCAGGTCTGGAGTCGTTCTGTGGGTAATCAACGGCGGTCTATCACATCGTGCCGGCATGACCTCAACCCTGAGCCGTAGCAACAGCTCGGCGGCGGCATGGCTGCCACGCTCCGTACGATATCACGCCCCTATCATCTGCGCATCATTTAGCCTCGCACGCCGGCACTGCTATACTGAATAGTGGGAACTTACACATTACCTCCATCGTCGTAACTTCATAGCAGGACATACGCACTGTCCCGGATATCCGGGTACGGATGTCGTGCCGCCGGCAGGCCACGATGCCATCCGATTCAACCCATCGGTCAGGCGCATAAAACGCCCTGACTGCGTATGTTTGCCATAAGCGAAGTAGGCTGGTAAACGCACAGAGGAGTGTTGGCTGTGGTTCAGCATCGCCAAAAATCCATCCTGTTGGGCTTGATTCTGGTCGGGGTCGTTGCACTTATGCTTGTCCCGGCGCTGAATGCCGCTGCCCGGCAGCAAGCGGGGAACTGGTCCATTCCAACAGTTGAACCGGAGGCCGCCAACCCTTCGCTTGAACATATCGCCGGGATCACCCTCGAGGCCCGGCCTGCTTTTGGCAGCATCTACCGTCCCGGAAGCTGGTTGCCGGTGTATGTCACTGTTCAAAATGATAGCAGCGACATAGCCGCCGAAGTGCGCATTACTGCCCGCTCCAGCGCTACCTTTGGTACGACGCTTGATCTCCCCAATGGTGCGCGCAAAACCGTGACGGTCTATGTATTTGTGCCCGACTCCGCGCGCCGGATGACGGTGCATCTGGTACGGCAGGGGGCCCCGGTGATTGACCAGGCCTCCACGCTGGCGCAGCAGCAGGTGACGCTTGATCCACAGAACAGCCGGGTGCATATGGTCGCTCTGCTGACTGGCGAAGGTACCAGCGTCCGCCTCCCTGACCGTTTAGCCCATGACGCCCGTGTCGTCAATGTATCGCTCGATCCGACCGATCTGCCCGATCATGCGTTGGGACTGGCAATGTTTGATACGCTGGTGTTGAACAATGTCCCGACCCACTCCCTGAACGAAGCGGCCCGGACAGCGCTGCGGGAGTGGGTGCTGCGTGGTGGGCATCTGGTTGTCGCCGGCGGTCCGGGTGCCGAGCAGACGCTGGCGGGCTTACCTCCGGAGCTTCAGCCGGTTCAGGTGCTGGGGCAGGAACCGGTAGCCGCCACCACCCTGCTGGGAGACGCGACCGCTGACCTGGGAACGCTCTCGCTGGCCCGGGTTGAACCGGTTGCGGAAGCACGTATTCTGCCCGTGACCGGGATCAACCCGGTTGGCGAACTGCCGCTGCTGGTTGAGCGACCCGCCGGGTCCGGCAGTGTCACCTTTTTTGCCGCAGCACTGAACGTACCCGCCCTGGATAATGTTGCGGACGAGCAGCGTTTCTGGAGCAACCTGCTGCGTCAGCGGCAGAACCTGCCGGTCGGCTTTGGGCCAAGCAATCCCAATCTTGATATGTTTACCGAGAGCAATGTCGCCACCTCCCTGACCCGTCTGCCGGCCCTGGAACTGCCCGCCCTGGCAACGCTGGGGCTGCTGCTGCTGACCTACATCGTGCTGGTTGGGCCAGTAACCTACCTGCTGCTGCGCAAACTGGATCATCAGGCACTCGGTTGGATCGTCGTTCCCGCGCTCACGATCATTTTTGCCCTGGTTGCCTATGGCATGGGCTATGCAAAACGTGGGGGCGATGTGGTACTCAATCAGATCTCCCTGGTTGAGCCGGTGCGCACCGGTTCGGCGGGAGATATTGCACGCGTGCGCTCATTTGTTGGTGTTTTCTCCCCGGAGCGCCGCAGCTATACCCTGGAAACACCCCGGTCGGCACTGCTGCGTCCCATCTCGCTGCAAGGGCCGTGGGATACCGTTCAGGGTAGCCAGAACGGTGTCTTCCTGCAGGATCAGTCGCTGCCGGCGGTATCCGGTGCGCAGGCAACCAACCTGGAGGTGCCGCAGTGGTCGATGCGCGCAGTTATGGCCGATGAACTGCGCCCACATCAGAGTGTCACCGCGCAGGTTACGCTGGATGGCGCGAAGCTGACTGGTGTGGTCCGCAATATTGGTGATCTACTGCTCCGTGATGTGGTGCTGATCCAGGGTGAACAGGTTGCCCACCTGGGTGATCTCGCGCCGGGGGAAGCGCGGCAGGCCGAGTTGACGCTTGACCCGGCAAGCTCGCACAACAACTTCCAGGGCCACACCCCGTTGAGCTACCTGATCTATGGTGACGAGATGGATCGTATGCAGAAGTCACGCTCCCAGCCACTCCCGCCGGATAAGCAACTGCGCGCCGGTCTGCTGGATGCACTCTACTCTTACGGTCCGACCACCCGCAATGCCCAGCCGATGCTGCTGGCATGGGCCGATCAGTCCCTGCTTACGGTTGATGTGGTCGATCAGCGGGTGGCCCGCCAGCAGTTATCCCTGATTACCTTCAACCCCCAGTTGCAGGTTACCAGCCGGCAACTTACGCTGGGGCAGGGCTGGATGGAACGCCGGATCGAGGCCGACCCGGAGAGCCAGTGCATGGGCAGCCAGGGTATTGGCTTTACTCTGTTTGGGCAACCAGTGATCGAAACCCTGCAGCTACCACCCGAACTGGCCGGGCTCCAGCCGGAGCAGATTACGCTGATCCCGCTGGCTGATGGGCCATGGCCTGCCGATATCACGGTGGAACTGTTTGACTGGAACGCCGGGGAGTGGATGACGCAGCCAATGGATGCCCAGCCGCTGACCCTGGAGCAACCAGCAGGGTTTCTTAGCAGCCGGGGTGAGATTCGGCTGCGCATCAACGGCGAAGTCGGCATGCAGCAGGCTCCCGGCTGTATGATGATTGATGCGACGCTGGCGGGAACGATGCCGGATACCGAGGGATAGTTTATCTGTATGGAGCACTGGTCATAATCTATAATCTACACAAGTTACGCGGGCACGAACCCGGAAGGACATGTTGCCTCCGGCAGGTCGTCGGCGCAGCCGGCTTTCAGATCTGCCACCAGTCCAGAACGAACGGTACCGCGTAACGCGTGTAATCCATATCTATGACAAATGCAATTGAGACGGTTAACCTGACCCGGCGCTATGGCAAGACCCTGGCCCTGGATAATCTGAACCTGCAGGTGGCGCGCGGCAGCATCTACGGCTTTATCGGGCCGAATGGTGCCGGGAAGACTACTACACTGCGCCTGCTGGCCGGTCTGCTGGAGCCGACCGGCGGCGAGATTCGCCTGATGGGGGAGCGGTTGCGCGCTGATGGCGGCGCAGGGCAGCATCTGGTCGGGTATATGCCCGACTTCTTTGGCGTATACGATGATTTGCGTGTCTGGGAATACCTGGACTTCTTTGCCCGCTGCTATGGTCTGGGTGGCAAGCAGCGGCAATCCACGGTGGATCAGTTGCTCGATCTGGTCGATCTAACCGCCAAACGGGAGGCATTTGTGCAGAGCCTCTCGCGCGGCATGCAGCAGCGCCTCTGCCTGGCGCATGCGCTCGTCCACGACCCGCCGATCCTCCTGCTGGACGAGCCCGCCAGTGGCCTGGACCCGCGCGCCCGCGTCGAACTGCGCGAACTGCTGCGCACGTTACGTGATATGGAGAAGACGATCTTTCTCAGTTCGCATATTCTCAGCGAACTGGCCGAGATCTGCACCGAGATTGGCATTATCGACTCCGGGCGGATGGTGGTCAGTGGCACGGTGGACGCGGTACGCCGCCAGTTGCAGGGCGGGAATACCCTGCGCATCCGTGTGCTCCGCACGACCGAAGCAGCCGTAGCGCTGATACGCGACCTGGAGCCGGCCGCAAACCTCCCGGAGATTGTCCAGGTCCGGCGTGACGAAGCCGATGTCCACCTGCTGTATGTCGAACTGCGCCAGGCAAACGAAGAGCAGCAGGCGGCGCTACTGGCCCATCTGCTGGCCCAGGGCATTCCCGTCAGTGACTACCACATGCAGGCCGAAGACCTGGAACACCTCTTCCTGCGCTTGACCGAGGTGACATAATGAAGGCTGTCAGACTGTTTCCGCCGCAGCTCAATCCGATCATTGTTAAAGAGGTGCGCATACGCATGCGCGGCGTGCGACCCTACGCCATCCTGACGCTGTTTCTGGTGGCGATGGCGGCAGCCGGGTATGGCATTTATCTGCTTATGCTGCGCCAGGCGAGCTTTGGGGGCATGGTGTTGAGCTTCCAGGTGGGGCAGTCGCTGTTTAGCGGGTTGGCCCTCTGCGCGGTGTTGCTGATGGTCTTTCTCGCGCCGGCAATGACCAGCGGCGCGATTAGTGGTGAGCGGGAGCAACTGACCTACGAGATGCTGCTGGCAACGCCACTACGACCGGCGCGCATTCTGTGGGGGAAGCTGGTTGCCGCGTTGAGCTATATCTTTCTGCTGATTTTCGCATCGATCCCAGTGTTTAGCGTGGTGTTGATGTTTGGCGGTGTTGCGCCCAAAGATATGTTCAAGACGCTGTTGCTGCTGCTGGTTACGGCGATAACTTACGGAACCATCGGCATGTTCTGCTCGGCATTTGTACGGCGTACTTCCCAGGCAACCGTGCTGAGTTATGTGTTTATCCTGCTGTTGATTGGCACAACAACGATGGCGAGCGCTCTCTGGAGCTATTTCAATGCCCCCACCGGGCAGGCCATCCCGCCCCAACTACTCTATCTCAACCCGTTTAGTGCCCTGATCTCGATTGTCACCATCACCCCGGATACAAACAGTGGCATGTTTCTGGGCGGCGATGTGTTGAATCTTCCGCTGATCAATCAACTCTCCATCGGTGTGGTGCATTATGGTCCGAATGGCCCGCTGGTGCTGCCGATCTACCGCGCAACCCTGCTCTTCTATGCCCTGCTCACGGTGACACTCTACTGGATCAGTTCGCATATGGTGTTGCCGCGCCATCGCTGGCGACCGCGCTGGGGCGATCTGCGCTTTGTCCTCTTGCTGGCCGGAATAGTTGGGGTAATCTGGCTGGTGCGCGACTGGTGGTTTGTGCTGCCACCGCAGAATCCGTAGTCGGTAGTCCGTAGTCGGTAGTCTGTATCCCGTAATCCGTAATCCGTGAAGTGCCGCTTTTGGGTGGTTGTGCCGGTCTGAAACCGTTTGATGAACTTTGAAGCATTAATCCCGATATCGATCTTCAGGAATCCCGGCTTTAGCCGGACCAGGCTTGCACTCAGATGAAGCCGATCCTGCGGTGAGTCACGGACGGAGTAGGCCGCACGCCTGCATATGCAATGCCGGGAGGCTACGGCCCCGGCAGGCATCCCACCGGCTGAAGCCGGGACTCCCGGTCATTTTATATCCGGACTATTTTTTCAAAGTTCATAAAGCGGCACTCTGTGAACTGCTTTGAAGGTTTGCAATAATCTGAATGTGCAAGCCACCTGCTGATGCATCTGACCTGCAACCTCTACCCTATCCCCTATCCCCTGTCCCCTTGTTCTAGCGTCGTTCGCCGGTATCGAGCATAACCCCGAGGGCCAGCGCGATGCGGCGGTCAATCATCCGGCGCGCATCATAGCTCATATCCAGCACATAGCGATCCAGGATCGTGAACTTGCGGTTGAACTCACCAACGAGGTGCGCCTCCGGCCCGGCCACGATGATGAAATTGGTGCGCAAAAGCCCAAACAGATTACTGTTCAGAATGCGCCGCATGAGCGACAGCACAATTGAGTCTTCCTTCGCCGTGCAGATCAACGAGCCATCCGGTGCATGGCAATGCCAGTGCTTGCGGAAGATATCGTAGAGATGATTTTTGCGCAGGCGGGCGACAACTTCGCCCTGGGCATCATGAACGGTGTACGATGCTGTGATAAAGTAGAGCTTCTGATCTTGCAAGATCTGGAGCAACGGCTCCTGTCGGCTATCATCTCGATAGAAAGTGATATGTCGCTTTTGCGCAAGCGAAAGATAGATAAACAGGCTAATTGGAATAAAGACGGCAACACCGAACAGGGTGATAAGGATACTCAGCACTTCCATCGGGATGATCGTTCCCAGGGCAATAAACCCTGTCACCACCAGCATACCGACGGCAGCCGCAGCCAGCGTAGCCCCCAGATTCCGCAGCAGATGTCGGGGGCGTTCAATAAAGAGAATAGGGTGGTTCTGCTCATCCCAGATATAATATTTTTCCGAGAGCGAGAGATGCTTCTGGCGCAGAAGAAATTTATCCCGGTCGAATGCGCTATCGGTCTGCCGGCGCATCATGTCCGGCAAGACGCGTAGTTGCTCATGGCACTCCGGGCAGGTGATAGTCCGGCCCACAAACTCGTCGCGCAGATGGTAGGTTTTGCCACAACGACAGGTGACGGCCGTCTCCGGCCCGGCATCCTGAGGGGGACTCGCCGGTTGCGGAATAGCGCTGGATAGTGCTCGCAGCACAGAACCATCTGTGAGTGGTACACGCCTCCCCGGCTGGGTTTCATCCGTGGCTGATGTTGCTACTATTTCCGACGGCATCGGCGTATCCGGCAGATCCTGTGCCGGTGGGGACGCGCTGGTAGCGGGAGTTGGCGCAGGCGCTGGTACCGGCGTTGGAATATCCGCATGCGGTGACGCTGATGTATTTGCCGGCAGTGCTGCCAGGCCACGCTGCGCCGCGCTATTTTCAGGGTTGATTGCCAGCACCCACTCCAGGCAATGCCGACGTTCTGCGTTATCCGTAACCGCCCCGGATAACCAGAGCCAGGCCCGTTCGTTATGGGGATCAATCTGGACGGCCTCGTTCAGCAGTTCGGTGGCACGGCGCTTATCGCCGGCTTTGAGTGCCGCAATGCCCTGTTCGGTCAGCAGTTCAACCGAGACAGAGTTGGTCAACGTTGTAGACATGGTTGAGGTCTCCTGGTCACATGTGAACAATGTACTACAATGATCTCTATCGACTATAGCATGTCAGACCAGGAACATACATAGGACTATTCGGTAAACCGATGATGGTACCGGCAGCCGAGGGGATAACGACGGGGTAGCTGTGTGTTCTGTGCGCGCTATGCCTGCTGTTCCCGCTCCAGCACAAACGCGGCAATTGTGCGGAGCATCCGGTGCGCGGGACTGTCGGGGAAGGAGGCGAGGTAGCGCAACGCGCGCTCGACCAGGCGTTGCGCCTCGGCCTGCGCCCGATCAATCCCCAGGCGCTGCACCTCGGCAATCGCCCAGGCAATACGGGACTCATCCGCTGTATCAACTACTGCGGCCAGTTCCGCGCCGCCACCGGCATCAACGGCGTAAATCAGGGGGAGCGTAATGATGCCCTGGCGCAGATCACTCCCGGCCGGTTTGCCCAGAGCGCTTTCATTGCCGGTAAAGTCGAGGATATCGTCCATGATTTGAAATGCCAGTCCGAGATCGTAGCCAAACTGCCCCAGCGCATCGATCTGCTCCGGCGTACCACCACCACTGGCGATCCCACACTTGCAGGCGGCCGCAAATAGCGCCGCCGTTTTGGAGCCGACTTTGTAGTGATACTGTTCCAGGGCGGTTTCCAGTGGGGTGACCCGCATCACCGGGGCCAGTTCACCCTCGCAGATGGTCATAACTGCTTCGGAGAGGTAGGTGATAATGCGGGCGTCGGGAGCCAGCGCCATCTCACCGGCGGCAATAGCAAAGAGGTAGTCACCCACCATCAGCGCGACGCCGTGATCCCAGTTGGCATGTGTAACCGTACCCCGGCGGCGCTCGGCTTCGTCTACCAGGTCATCATGCACCAGCGAGGCCGCATGAATGATCTCAACAGCAGTCGCCGCATGCAACACGCGCTCCAGGTTGTAGGTACCAAGCTGGGCCGCTAACAGCGTCAGCGCCGCGCGTATCCGCTTGCCGCCCGAGTTGAGCAGATGCTGCCCGGCTACAGTAATTACGGCGGCGTGGGATTGCACCCGCTGCAACACAATGCGGTCAACCTGTTGCAGATCGGCCAGCAGGTCCGGGGGGAGGAGTAACTGTTTCATGGGCGTTGTACCGCCAGGATGGAATTTCGTGTGAGACAAAACATAACTTTGGGGTAAGATACCCGAAATCGGAGGGGATGTCAACTTGCACCGGGAGCCGGATTGTTTACAAGCCGGGTTTGGGTATGAGTAACTCCAGGGGTTCGCTGGCTGCATTTGCATCGGGCGTAACGCGCAGTGTGTCATCCGGCAGATCGATGTCGGTTTTCTCGTTGAGAACAATGAGGTTATCAAAGACATCTACTGCCGCAAATTCTGCGTGGACGGCCTTACGCACAGACTTCTGGTAGCCGTCGGGAAACAGGACCGCCGTAGAAACCTCGTTGCTCTTGGTCACGCTAACGAAGACGCCATACTTCCGGAAGTGGTCCACTGGATTACACCCCATGCCGGCGACAAAGTCCTGGGGAAATGTTCCGATCATACTGATGAGACAGACTTCGCCCTCCTGGTTGTAGGCAACCCAGTGCGTGCGATTGTCGTGCTGGGCAAGCAAGCGCGTCGCTGACGGCGGCACTTCAGCGAAGGTTAAATCGTCCGGGAGGCGATCATCGGCCTGCTGCGCCGTTGCAAAGATATCCGACAAAATGTTGGGTGGTTCGATAACCGCCGTCATAATCCAGATCGGCAATAGTTGCTTCGTCTCATCAAACATACCCGTCAAAATGCCGGGCTGGTTATTCGCCTGGGGGGTCAGGCGCTGCCCGACAATGAGCGCTGCCGCCAGAAGGAGCAGGGCAACCAGGGCATACAGCGTTAGCCGTAACCGTCCTATCTTTTTTATAGGCATAAGGTTGCGTCTACTCTTTCTTCTGATAATATGTTGCAACACAATGCGGTCAACTATCGCAAATCAGCCAGCAGGCCTGGGAGAGAAATAGCTTTTTCACGAGTATCACACTTACATAATGAGATAATTTACACATAAAAATCCAGTAAGGTATCCGAGGTGATTTTAGGAACCAAGTCCGAGTTGTACGTGAATAATTAATGAAAAGCAACCAGAACGTGAATGAGATAACTCTGGAGTGTGGGGAGGCCCCTCACACTCCAGAGTTATAACCTGGTCTTGCCAAATATGTATAGAGCCAGATCTAGGAGGTCTCTTTTATATCTACGCTAGGTTCAGGTATTAACAATTCCAGGGCTTCATCTGACTTGTTTGTATCAGGAACAACGGTCAGTGTGGCATCCGGCAGATCGACAGCCATGGCATTGTCGAAAACAACGATGTTTTCGAAAACTTCTGCATCAGGTATTTGAGCGCGGATAGCATCTTGGTATCCATCCGGAAAGAGAACCGCTGTAGATACTTCTGATTTGTCCGTATGTAAGTCTTTATATACCCTGACGAATACACCATGTTTCCGAAAGTGTTCCACTGTATTACATCCAAGTGCAGCGACATAGTCTTGAGGAAACGTCCCAATCATACTAATGACGCAGACTTCACCATCCTGGTTGTAGGCAGCCCAGTGTGTGCGATTGTTGTACTGGACAAGCAAGCGGGTTGATAATGGCTGCACTTCAGAGAAATCCGAGGTTATCGCATCCGGCAATCGATCCTCTGCCTGCTGTACTGCTTGAAAGGTATCCGATAAAACGTCGGGTTGGTTATCTGCCTGCGCAGTCAGGCGGTGACCAATACCAAGCCCTAGCACTATAAGTATGAGTGCAGCCAGTGCATATAGGGTTAACTGCAGCCGTCCCATCTTTTTCATAAACATTAAGTTTACTCCTTCCTCATAGCTAGTAATTATAGAAAGAACAGAGAAACAAAGGACAAAGTGGTTTTGAGTATAACAGGTACCGTAAGTCATGTGAAGTTACTTCAGTAATATATTCAGAACATTCGCCTGTGGAAGTTTTCACGACCAGTTCTCTGCTGTCACCCTGAGCACGACCAGGGTGACAGCCCATTTGCACAAGAGCCTTCACGATTTTCAAAATGGCTCAAGCAAGCGTTCTGGAGTAACCAACGTCATGTTGAACACAAGTTTTTTACGAACCCATATGTTCATCTTGTGTCAGGTAGGAATGGTGCAAACCCCAATAGTACAACATTGCTTCATGACGGTGGTATAGCTCAAGTTTGGAGAGAAGAGCTGCTACTGTATTTTTAACACATTGGTGCGTTGTGAAAATATTTGTGGCTATCTCCTTGTTTGTATGACCATCGGCGAGCAATCGCAGTACACGCCGTTCCGCTGACGTCAGAATAGTGTCTACTTGCATTGTAGAATACCGTTGCCCCGCAACTACATGGAGTAGGGCGGCTAACATAACATTGAAATCATGGTCTCCAGCGAGGAGACCATGGACATTTGTATCACAAATATCTTGCAGATACTCCGGGCAGGTATTGGCGGTTGCAACAATACAGCGTGTGGTGTCGTCAAACTTATCCGGCATCTCCATTAGACGGAGTGCAAACCCATGGGGTGCATCAAGTATAATTATAATTTGTGCAGTTGGAGTATAGGTAGAACCAAGACGCGTAAGTCTATCAACATAGAGTTGAGCAAGTGCAGAAAGACCACTTATAACAGCAAAATGTACATCGTGGTGAAGTATGTCCGTTTCCCCTGGATTTAAGATAGTACTGTATCGTGAAGGTTTTGTGTCTAGGGACATATACCTCTCCTTACTTCTAGTGGGTAATCGCAGTTCCTCTATCTCTACGCCACATTATATCACACTTCTAGCCTTGCAACAACGATCTCGCCTGTTCCTGATAAAAGTATGAAAGTATTGATAAATTACCCTGAAATGTCAGCGTTTTCTGTGTTTATATCACCTGTACGACCTGGGGCTGCATCAATACATAGCTTCGACAAAACTGCATGCCTGCTACTCCCCCATCTCTCCAGATTGACAGTCCCCTCACCTGCCCGCTACAATAGCCGCATTCTCGGCAGAGCTACAATAGTTGCGATGTTTATGGAGAGCGACGTATGATGAACAGGGCACGGGCGGGACGAATCGTTGGGGGCGCGCTGGCGGGTATGGCCGGGCTGGGCGCGCTGGCGGGTCTGGGTACGCTGGCAGCGTTACGCCGCTCCCTGCCGCGCACATCAGGCACACTGCGCCTGCCCGGGTTGCATGCGCCGGTGGAGGTACGGCGCGATCAGTGGGGCATTCCCCATATCTACGCCGCAAACAACGATGATCTCTTTCTGTCTCTCGGTTATGTGCATGCCCAGGATCGCCTCTGGCAGATGGAACTCAACCGCCGCACGGCGCATGGACAACTGGCGGAACTGTTTGGTTCAATTGCCCTGAGTTCTGACCGCTTTGTGCGCGTGCTGGGATTTAGCCGGATTACGCAACATGAGGTGGAATGCCTGGATGCGCCGACACGCCAGGTTCTTACCGCCTATGTCCAGGGGGTCAATGCTTTCCTGACGGCACCGGATAGCCGACTGCCGCTGGAGTTTCGCCTGGTGCGCCACACGCCCCGCCCCTGGGAGATTGCCGATATCCTGGTGTGGGGTAAAGTCCTCGCCCTGACCCTGTCCGGTAACTGGACGAGCGAACTGCTGAATGCCCGGATTGTGGCGACCGTCGGTGCAGAGCGGGCGGCGGAACTGCTGCCGCGCTGCCCGGATGATCACCCGATGACCGTTCCGGCCGGCATCAGTTACGGTGAACATATCGGTGAAGAGGCACTACGAGCGGCCGCCGAGGCTGCGCCCTTTTTGCATACCCCCGGATTCGCGCAGGGCAGCAACGCCTGGGCGGTTGGCGGCAGCCGCACGACAACGGGGCATCCGCTGCTTGCCGGCGACCCGCATCTCAACCTGACGCTGCCGTCGCTCTGGTACGAGGCGCACCTGGAGGGTGGCGACTATGCGGTCGCCGGGGTGACATTCCCCGGTGTGCCGGGCGTGCTGATCGGGCATAATGCGGCAATCGCCTGGAGCATCACCAACAGCATGCTCGATGTGCAGGATCTCTACATCGAACGCTTCCACCCTGATGATCCGTTGCGCTATGCCTGGCAGGACGGTTGGGAGCAGGCCGAACTGGTCCGGGAAGAGATCCTGGTCAAGGGGCAGCCGCAACCAGTGGTTGAGGAGGTGCGGATCACCCGTCACGGCCCGGTTATCTCGTCCATTGCGGCCCCGGATAGCCCCCTGCATCCTACGGAAGATCTGGCTCTGCGCTGGACCGCGCTTGCGCCGAGTCACATTCTGCAGGCAATTTTGCAGATTAATCAGGCACAGAACTGGGAGGCGTTTCGGACTGCCCTGGCGCTCTGGGATGCTCCGCCGCAGAATTTTGTGTATGCCGATGTGCATGGACATTACGGCTATGCGCTTGGGGGCAATGTGCCGTTGCGCGCGCAGGGTGATGGACGGCTACCCGTACCCGGCTGGGATGGAGCCTACGAGTGGAACGGCTATATTCCGGCAACGGAACTGCCCGCCGCCTATGATCCGCCGGAGGGATTTGTGCTGAATGCCAACAACCGGATTGCCGGCGACAGTTACACCTATCAGGCCGCGTTGCAGGGTGAGTGGCTAAATGGCTACCGGGCAATGCGTATCCGCGAACTCCTGGAGGCAACGCCCCACCATGATCGCCAGAGTTTTGCCCGCATCCAGCAGGATCAGCTAAGTCTGCCGGGGCGTGAACTGGCTCGCCTGGTGGCTGATCTGCCACTGGATGACCGGTTGGAGCGGCAGGCGCAGGCGTTGCTGTGTGCGTGGGATGGCGAACTGACGCCGACGAGTGTTGGCGCGGCGATCTATGCGACCCTGCGGTACCATCTGGAACGGCATGCCTATGCTGATGTGCGGGAGTTGCTCAGCGCATCGACCGGCCTGGGGCTGTTCAGCACGCTGCCCGGCAATACCTACCTGGCGCGTACCATGCCGGATATTCTTGCCCGCATCAGCACTGCCGAGGGAGCCGAACGCCATGATGCCTGGCTGGGAGCCGGGCGCACCTGGAACGCTGTTCTGCGCGAATGCATGACTCTCACCGTCCGGGAACTGCGCCAGAGTATGGGGAAAAATCCGCATACCTGGCGGTATGGACGGCAGCACCGCTTGCTGCTGCGCCACGCGTTGGGAAGTATTCCCGCCCTGGCACCGCTCTTCAATCGGGGGCCCTGGCCGACCGGGGGCGACTTTGATACCATCTCGATGGGATTTGTGCCACGCGACGCGCCTGCTGTTCCCGCCTATACCGCGCCGTCGTACCGCCAGATCTGCGATCTTAGCAACTGGGACCGCAGTCTGGGCGTCTTATCCAGTGGACAGAGCGGGCATCCCGGCAGCCGCCACTACAATGATATGAATCGATCCTGGCGCACCGGCGGCTACCATCCGCTGCTCTGGAGCCGTACACAGGTAGAACAGCATACAACGAGGATATTAACCCTGGAACCATCCCAGGAGCAGCCATGCGTAACAACTACCGACGCTGGCGGCGTATCGCCCTGATTCTGCTGGTGAGCGCCATTGTCGGACCACCGGCCCTGATCGCTTACGTCGCCGCAAGCACCAGTCCCCATCGCTATACCGATCCCGCTGCGGTGCCCGCCGAACCGGTAGCCCTGGTCTTTGGCGCGGGGGTGCGGCGGGACGGAACGCCCTCCCCAATGCTGGCGGATCGGGTGCAGACCGCCGTTCGGCTCTACGAGATGGGCCGCGTACGCAAAATCTTGATGACGGGTGATAACAGTCGGGTGGAGTATAACGAAGTAGTCGCCATGCAGCGGTATGCCGAAGATCGGGGCGTACCTGCCGGCGACATTACCCTTGACTATGCCGGATTTAGCACCTACGAGAGCTGTTACCGGGCCCGCGCCATTTTTGGCGTGGAGCGGGCAGTGCTGATTACGCAGCAATTTCATCTGCCGCGTGCCGTCTACACCTGCCGGCACCTGGGCATTGACGCAGTTGGCCTGGGCACCCCGGACTGGGAAGCCTACTCTTCAAAAGTGGTAAGTTTCTACACCATGCGCGAGTTTCTAGCGACACTCAAGGCACTCTGGCAGGTACACATTACCCGCCCACTCCCGACATTCCTGGGGCCATACGAAGGAATTACCTGAAGTATACGAGGTACGCCGTCTCTTCCGCAGAAGCGGATATCGCCTCCGGCAGGGCGGACCAGGACATCCTTTTTGGGAAAAAAGCACCAATGCTGCCGCAGGCGAAGCCGGCTTTTAGAGCGATCAGATAGACCGAAATAAGGCTGCACTGCGTAAGTCGTGTGAAGTACACGAGGTACGCAGCCCCGAACCCGGCAGGAAATTGCATTTCCAGCAGGGCGGAAAATTCCATTCTTGTTCACAGAAAATCGGCACTTTGTGCCGATTTTCTGTGAACAAGAGAAAAAGAGTACCATGCTGCCGCAGGCGATGGCTGTCTTTCAGGTGGAAAACTGTTCGGTTTGAACGCCCACCGCGCAACGTGGTGAATGAGCACATGCAGATGAAGATTGGCAAAGGCCGTGCCTGTGGGAACAACGGAGCAACTACAACAGGCACAGCCCTGCCCGGCAGGATATTTCGTAGTACACATTTACAATAGTACACGACAAATAGTAGTAGCAATAGTACATCGCTCTTACGTCGCGCTAGTCCCTGTCTAAAATGTTCGCACGTCGATATGTTCGCCCATCAACCAAATGATGGAGCGATTAATCCGACTTAACGCCGATGCAGGATGCTCACTCCTGTGGTATGCTGACGGCAGTCACGGTCAGCACGGCATTCACCGTGATGGACTTCACCACGCTGCAATGTTCTTATGCCGTACCTCTCCCGATTACGGCTGCCGACCGGCAGCCGTAATGTTATGCCCTGGCAGCGTCCGGCTTCCGATGACCGTATCTGTCGCTTACGCCACACTGTAGCACGCTCCACTCCGGAGAAACGTTCTGATCCGGTAACGCAACAGCAACAAAAAACCCCTCGCTTTTCCTTGCTCCCACCTTGCGAATCGTGTACAATGCCTGCGGTCAATCGCGCCCTCTGGCGCGATATAACGTCGTAGGGTGTATGGCACAGGGTGTGAGCAAAAAGTTGCGGTCATCAGTAACCCGGCTTACAAACCTGTCCATCAACCGCACATGAGGTGCGATGTCAACGCTTGAAGTACCAACACCAACATCCACTACTACCGCCGAACCGCAGACTGGCCCAACTGTCCGTCTGGCTGAACGCGCGCCACGTGGAACATTTCTCACCGTCGAGTCCGGGGCGTACCTTTTGATCGGGATCATTTCCCTGCTGGCACACCTGTGGGGGTTAGGTGATCGCGCACTCCACCATGATGAAACGCTGCACGCATTCTATTCATGGCGGATTTATACCGGCCAGGGGTATATTCACGACCCGCTGTTGCATGGTCCTTTCCTCTACTATTTTGGCGCGCTGATCTACTTTTTGTTTGGCGATAGTGACTTTACCGCGCGTCTGGGGGCAGCGCTGTTCGGGACGGTGCTTACGCTGCTACCGCTGCTCCTCCGGCGGGAACTGGGGCGACCGGCGGCGCTGATGGCTGCGGTCTACCTGCTTATCTCACCCGCATTTCTCTATGTCGGGCGCTTTATCCGCCACGATATGTACTCGATTGTCTTTGAGATGCTGGTGTTTGTGGCGATTGTGCGCTATGCCAGAACGCGCCAGGCCGGCTGGCTCTACCTGGGTGCAGCCGCGTTTGGCCTGATGCTGACCAACCAGGAGACCAGCTATCTCTTTCTGCTGCTGATCGGGACACCCCTGGTGCTGCTGCTGCTCTGGCGGGTGTACCGGCCCGGCGTGGCGATCCTGGGCGGGTTAGCCGTCGCGCTGGCGCTGCTGGTCTTTGTTCTGCCCGGCACGGCGCAGGTCGATGGGTCGCACACCGCGACGCGTGACCCGGAGACGGGGCGGATGGAGTATACTCCCGGCCCGCTGTTTGGCTGGTATCCGCTGGAAACGTCAGATAATGCCTATGCATTGCGCATCCGCCACCAGCCCGACAACGAAGGTGGGCAGGGGCTCCTGGCGAATACCGGCAGCTACTTTGCTGATCTCTGGCTCTTCTTTGGGCATCCCGCGATTTTGACGGGGATTGCGCTGCTGCTGGGTAGTTCCGGCCTGCTGCTCTGGCTGATCTGGTGGCGCAAGGGCGCGGATGGTCAGACGGCATGGCAGCGGGCGCGCAGCGGCGATAGCACAACGGTGCTGGCTACTTTTGCCGGCCTGACTGCTGACTGGCGCTGGCTGGTGGCGCTGGGGATCTTTTTCACGATCTATGCGCTGCTCTTCACGGCCTTCCTGACAAATATCCTGGGCGTTGTCACCGGCACCACCGGGTCGCTGCTCTACTGGCTGGCGCAACACAATGTTGAGCGCGGGGGACAGCCGCCCTATTACTATCTCGTTCTGCTCATTGTCTATGAGCCGCTGCTGCTGCTCTGGACAACCATTGGTCTGATTCTGGTTGGGAAAGATCTGCTGCAGCGCAAAGGGCAGCAGATCCTCGGTCCGCTCTTCCTGGCGTGGTGGGCCCTCGGCGCGTTTGGGATCTATTCCTGGGCCGGGGAGAAGATGCCCTGGTTGAGCATCCATGTGGCGCTGCCGATGGTGCTGCTGGCGGCCTGGGCCTGCCAGCGGGTGCTGCGTGGCGTCTGGACGGCAACCGGTGGCGCGGCGGTTGATGCAGAAATACCTGATCACGCGACACTTGAGGAGCGCTTCAGCCGGATTACCCCACCGCTCTTTATTGGCGTTTTTATCGCAGTTGCCGGGCTGGGGTTTGTGTTGATGACAACCTATGTCAATGCCGATACCGAGATTGCTATACCGGGCTGGATCATTCCGTCGATTCTGCTGGTACTCTGGGGGCTGCTGGTTGCGGCGGCAGGTATGTACCGGAGCCGGCGCTGGTCGCTCAGTATGCTGGCGCTGTGCGTTACGCTCCTGGGCAGTGCCTACACCATCCGCAATGCCTACCGCCTGTCTTTCCTCAGCGGCGATACGCCCCGCGAAATGCTGATCTACACGCAGACATCACCCGACGTGATGCATGTGGTGCGGCGGCTGGAGGAGGCATCGCGGCGCAGAGGCGGCGGTCTGGATATTCCCATTCTGTATGATAACGAAACGGTCTGGCAGTGGTATTTCCGCGACTTTACGAATGCGCGCCGGGTGGAACCGCGCCTGACCGCTCCGCCGGGTGAAGAGATCCAGGCAGTGTTTATGCTGCAGGAAAATATTAGCCGCAACCCGGAGAATAGCGAGTATCTGCAAGATTTCCGGTTGCAGCAGTTACCGTTGCGCTGGTGGTTCCCCGAAGGGGAGATATACAACCTGGGCGAGAGTGATCACTGGCGCACCGCTCCGCTTGACGAGGTTTCGCTGCTGGCGCAGGCATTGCGTGCGCCGTTTGCCGATGAAACTATTATCAATTTGTGGGACTTTTTGATGTATCGGGATACAAATGCCCGCCTGGGTTCCACCGATTTTGTCCTTGCTGTACGCCCGGTGCTGGCCGATCAGATTGGCCTGGGAACCGGAGCCGAGTTGAACAGTCGTCCGTAGTCCATGGATTACGGATTTCAGGTTACAGATTACCCAGAATTATAGATTACGCAATTAACGAGGCAGTTATGGCCGTAGAAACATTTCCGCGCTCACCACAGCGCTCAGTTCTGGATCGTGCATTTGACCTGTCGCGCGTCAACCTGGAGGTGGTGGCGTATGTCGTCGTGGTCTTTCTCAGCGTGATTGCCCACCTCTGGGGCCTGGGCAACATGGCGATGCACCACGATGAAGCGATTCATGCCTGGACAAGCTGGCGCTTTTATACCGGCAGCGGCGATTTCCTGTGTGCCAATGGTGGCCGGTCAGCAACCTACTGCTATGACCCGGTCTACCATGGACCGTCGCTGTATGTGTTTACGCTCCTGTCATACTTTCTGTTTGGGGATGGCGATGTTCAGGCGCGGCTGCCGATGGCCCTGGCCGGCATCGGCATGGTGGCCTCCAGTTGGATGCTGCGGCCCTACCTGGGACGACGCGGCGCGCTGATTGCGGCGGTGCTGCTGGGCTTCTCGCCCTCGCTGCTCTACTTCACCCGCTTTGCGCGCCACGATGGGCTGATGGTGCTGTGGGAACTCTGGATGGTGGTCGCTATCTTCCGCTTTATCGATACCGGGCGCGCCAGATACCTCTACCTGCTGGCGGCAAGCCTGGCGCTGGCCGTTGCCACGCATGAACTCTACTACATTCTCTTCTTTATCTTTGGTATTTTCATGCTTGTGCGGCTCATCGTCGAACTCGGTTTCCAGAAACAGCTTGATCGGGCACTGCTCATCCTGATCGGTGTGGGCGCGGTTGTCGTTCTGCTGGGGCGGCAGGTAGACCTGGCGCTGCCCGTCGGTCAGGGGTTGCACCTGGGTGAGAAGGCTTTTCTGGTTGCGGCGGCGCTGCTGCTGGCCTGGCTCTCGATGCGCGTCTGGGATCCGCGTCCGGTGGTCATTCCCCGCTTCAAAGCGCTCTGGCAGGAAGATCGGGCGACGCTCTGGATTGCGCTGGGTATTCTGGGTGGGATCTACCTGGTGCTCTACAGTACCTTTTTTGCTTACCCGCGTGGTGCAATCGATGGGCTCTATGCCGGTCTGGCCTACTGGCTCGGCAGTCAGCACGATTTTGCCCGGGGTGATCAGCCCTGGTACTACTATCTGATGCAACTGCCGCTCTACGAGCCGTTGGGCGTGCTGACCGGCATTGGCGCGGCGGTCTATCTCTTTGGCCGGCGACGACCGCGCATTACTGACGAATCGACCGTCGGCGATCCGCCGCGTGTTACGAGCGAACCGGCCGCCAATAATGCTCCACAAATGAGCGATGGCGATCCTGCCGGGCAGCCAGATCCGGCTGACGGCGGCGACCAGTCGCAGAAGGTCAAACCCTGGATGCGCGGTGACCAGATTGCGACAACTGTCACCTCGTCAGGTACGTCGCGGAGTGCGGCCAGCGCTCGGACCGAGTCACCCTATGCTTCTGTAACGCAGACGCTCTTTCCCATCCTGCTGGTCTTCTGGTATTTTAACTCGATTGTGCTCTTCTCCTGGGCCGGCGAGAAGATGCCCTGGCTGCTGGTGCATATGTCACTGCCGGGCAACCTGGTGGCAGCCTGGGTATTGGGACGGCTGGTGCGCAAGATCAAATGGCGGGAACTGCCGGATCAGCGCTGGGCACTGCTGGTGCCACCGGCACTGCTGCTCCTGTTCACCTTCCTTGGTGTGGCGCTCTGGCGGTTTGATCCGCAGGCGGGCGGACTGGCGGGACAGAGCAGCGTCCTGCAGGGCATGGTGCCGCTGCTGCTGGCGGGTGGTCTGCTCTTTGCACTGCTGACCCTGGCGCAACGGCTGGGTGTGGGGATTGTTCTTAGCCTGAGTGCGTTGACGATTGCCGGCGTGCTTGGTCTGTACATGATCCGCGCCACCTGGATGGCGGTCTACCGGCACCCGGATACGCCGATTGAACTGCTGGTCTACACCCAGACCGCGCCCGATGTTCCCCGGTATGTGGAAGACATCCGCGAAATTGCGATCAACCTGACCCGCAATCAACGCTCGGACGAGGATGTGGCGGGTGGACTGACGATGCCGATTATTATCGACAGTGGCAATGCGGAGGGCGAAGGCTCGCTGGCATGGCCGCTCCAGTGGTATCTACGCGATTTCCAACGGCTGGTCTGGCGCAATGGCAGCGAGTTCCGGGATAATCCCAGCCTCAACAGCCTGGAGGTCGAGATGCCGGATGGCTCAACCGGGTTAGCGCCGGTCGTGATGTTGAGCAAGCCGCACGTCACCCCGGAGGTGCGCGAGGTGCTGCGCGAGGCATATGTGCAGCCCTATGGCGAGGGCGGTGTCTTTAACTGGTGGTTCCCGGAGGGCGATAAGTGTTCGCCGCAGAGTGCCGGGTATAAGAAGTTCTACTTCAACTCATGGATGCGTAGCGAGGACTATACCCAGCCCGGCCCCAAAGGGTGTGACCGCGATATCTCGGAGGAACTGCACGCGCCCTGGGGACCGCTGACCTGGCCGCTCAACCCGCAGAACGGCGAAACGCTGTGGAACTTTGTGCTCTACCGAGACTTGCCGTCACCGCTGCAACCCGGCGCGCGCGAGATGGAAGTCTGGCTGCGCCAGGATCTGGTCAGCGGCGCTGATGAGGTTACTACAGCGACCGGCAGTAGCGTGAGCAGCGGCAACCTGCGCCTGCTGGCCAACCAGGTCATCGGCGGGGCGGAGGAGTTGACCAGTCCCACCGGCCTGGCGACGGATCGCCAGGGGAATGTATATGTGGCGGATACGTTAAACCATCGCATTCAGGTCTTTGATGTTGATGGTGAACTGACCAGTACCATTGGCAGCCAGGGCAGCGGTGAAGGCGAGTTCTACGAGCCGCGTGGTGTGGCCGTTGACCGCGCCGGCAATATCTATGTTGCCGATACCTGGAATGCGCGCATTGTGAAACTCAACTCGACCGGCGAGTGGCTGGCGACCTGGGGCAGCGGTGATGAGACGCTTGATGGTCGCCGCTTCACCGATACGGGCGGCACGGCCGAGGGCAACGCCGAAAACCCGTTGAGCTTTTACGGACCGCGCGGTGTGGCGGTAGATGCCCAGGGTAATGTTTACATCGCCGATACCGGCAACAAGCGGGTTGTGGTCACGGACGACGAGGGCGAGTATCTCTACCAGTTCGGTTCGGCGGGGACTGAAGCCGGGCAGTTCAATGAGCCAACCGGGGTCGCGGTTGACCGTGCCGGCCGGATCTACGTTGCCGATACCTGGAATGGCCGGGTGCAGATCTTCCAGCCCGCCGACGATGAGCGAGAGATTGCGCTGCCCATCGCCACCTGGGACGTCGGCGGCTGGCAGGCCAACACCTACGAAGACCCGTCTATTGCCGTCAGCCCGGATGGGGAGATCTATGTCGGCGTACCGCTTCAGAATCGGGTGGTAGCCGCTAACTTACGGGGTGAAGTTATCCTGCGCTGGGGTGGGCGCGGTGAAGATCTGGCGTCGCTCAACTCACCCAGCGGTGTTGCGGTTGGCCCCGGCGGGCAGGTCTATGTGGCCGACCGCAACAGCAATCGGGTGCTGCGGTTTGCGCTACCATCCCTCCTGCCGGAGACCGAAACCGAGGGCGAGGAGTGACATAAAGTGACACAAAAAGATGGCGGGGCGAAATATCTTTTCGCCCCGCCATCTTTTTTTATCTTGCATCCTCCTCCGCATCCGCCTGGCCCCAGCCGCCGCCGCCGGGTGAGGCAATCGTCAGGCGGTCGCCGGGTTGCGCCCGAAAGCGCACCTTCCCGCGCAGTTCGGTTTCTTCATCGTTGTGTAGCAGGCGGTTCACGCCAGGCGCACCCGCCGCGCCGCCTTGCAGACCATAGGGCGGGTAGCGCCGCCGCTCCGTCAAGAGCGTGACATCGGTCGGGACTTCAAAGGTGATTTCGCGCTCTAAGCCATCCCCGCCGCGCTGCTTCCCCGCACCACCGGAACCGCTCCGCAAGCGGTAGGCCGTAATCCGCATCGGGTAGGCAAACTCAAATGCTTCTATCGGCGTATTCAGGGTGTTGCTCATGTGCGTATGCATCCCGGATAACCCATCGATGTCGGGCCGCGCGCCCATACCACCGCCCATCGTCTCGTAGTAGGCGAAGGGCTGGCCGGTACGCGGATCGATCCCCCCGGCGGTGAGATTGTTCATCGTGCCCTGGCTGGCCGCCGGGATCACCTCCGGGAGCGCCTGCGCCAGCGCCCCCAGCACCACATCCGTAATGCGCTGCGAGGTTTCGACATTGCCCTGGGCCACGGCTGCCGGAGGGCGCGCATTCACGACTGTCCCTTCGGGCGCGATCACGGTGACGGGCCGGAAGGTGCCATGGTTCATCGGCGCATCGTCGGGCATCAGGCAGCGCACGACGTAGTAGACGGCGGACCGGGTGACGGCGGCGACGGTGTTGACATTGCCTCGCACCTGCGCCGCACTCCCGCTAAAATCGACCGTCAGATCGCTGCCGTCAACCGTCACCGTGACCGTGATTGCTACCGGCGTGTCACTCACGCCATCATCGTCAAGCTGATCGGTAAAGCTGTAGCGACCATCAGGAATCGCCGCGATAGTCGCGCGGGTAATGCGCTCGGTGTAGGCCAGCAGTTCGGTGCTGTGCGCTTCCACCAGCGCCTGTCCCCAGCGGTCAATCAGCTCCTGCATGCGCCGGCCGGCCACGCGGTTGGTGGCAATCTGCGCCAGCAGATCGCCCCGCCGCTCTCCCGGTGTGCGCACATTACGCAGGATCAGGTTTAGCACCGCTTCGTCAACCTCACCCTCGCGCCAGATCTTCGTTGGCGGGATAATCAGCCCCTCCTGGTAGAGTTCGGTCGCCATCGGCATTGAGCCCGGCGACATACCACCGACATCGGCATGATGCGCGCGGCTGGCAGCATACCCGGCAAGCGTCTGCTCCCCCGCAACCTGCACATAGATCGGCGCAATCATAGTGATGTCCGGCAGATGTGAGCCGCCGAGGAAGGGATCATTCAGCACCACCACATCTCCCGGCGCGAGTTCGTCAAAGGCGTGTAGCGCGGCGGCGACCGAGTCGGGCATCGCGCCGAGATGCACCGGGATGTGGGCGGCCTGGGCCAGCAGCCGTCCCTGCGGATCAAACAGGGCGCAGGAGAAGTCGCGGCGCTCCTTGATATTGGGCGAATAGCTGGTGCGCGTCAGAACAGCGCCCATCTCCTCGGCAATCGCAATCAGCGCGCTGCGGAAGATCTCCAGACTGACCGGATCAACGGTGGGTCGGTGCGCGTCAGGCATCGTTCTGCTCCTTTGCAACTGGTGCGGCAATCAGGTTGCTGACCGCGTCGATCCACGCGTGCCAGCGCGGTGGGATCACCGTTGTGGTGTCATACTGGGTAATCACAGCCGGGCCGGTCAGGGTGACGCCCGGCACCAGCGTGTCGCGCGCATAGATCGGCGTGTCGTACTGCTCGGCCCCGGCAGGCCCGGCAAAGACCACCGGCTGCGTGTGGGTGGGCGTGGCGGTCGCGGTGGGGTCCAACTCGCGCCGCGCCAGTTCCGGCCGGGTCGCCGCCGCGTGGGTCTTGAGCCGCACATTCACCACCTGGACCGGCTCGCCCGGACTGCTGTAGCCGAAGCGTTGCGCATGCGCCGTGTGGAAATGCGCGACGGCTTCCGCAACCGCAGCGGTGTAGGGAATCATCAACTCGTATGACTGCCCCTGGTAGCGCAGATCGAGAAAATGCTCAAGCGTAATCTGCTCGGGTGCGAAGCCCTCCTGCTGCAGATCAGCGCGGCCCTGTGACTCCAGATCGTTAAAGAGCGCTGTTACCTGTTCCTGCGCGGCGTCGGCGGGCAGCATCAGGGTATGCACATAATCCTTGAGGATATCGGCGGCCAGCATGCCCAGGGCCGAGAGCACCCCCGGCGTCGTCGGGATGAGCACGCGCGGCATGCTGAGGGCGGCCGCCAGTTCGCAGGCGTGCAGCGGACCCGCGCCCCCAAAGGCGACCAGCGTACACTGGCGCTGATCAATGCCCCGCTCAACCGTGATGACGCGTACGGCCGCTTCCATGTTGGCGACAACAATGCGGATGATGCCCAGCGCGGTCTCCGCAACGGTTTTGTCCATCTGCGCGGCAATCTGCGCCACCACCTGCCGCGCACGGTCGGCATCCAGCGCCATCGCGCCGCCGAGGAACGCCTCCGGCAGCAGCCGCCCCAGCACAACATTCGCATCGGTAAGCGTCGCCGCGTTGCCACCGCTGCCATAGGCCGCCGGTCCCGGATCAGCTCCGGCCGAGACCGGCCCGACGCGCAGGGCACCACCGGCATCAAACCAGGCAATGCTGCCGCCACCCGCCCCCACCGTGTGAATATCGATCATGGGCAGTTTTGAGGGGTAGCCGCCGATCCGTCCGTCGGTGGTCTCCTTGAGATCGCCATCGATCAATGCCACGTCGGTTGAGGTGCCGCCGATATCCAGGCTGACGACTCGCTCAAACCCGGAGGCCCGGGCCACAAAAGCTGCCCCCACCACCCCCGCCGCCGGGCCGGAGAGCAGCGTCCGCGCCGCCTCACGCCGGGCCACTGCGCTGGAGATTGAGCCGCCGTTCGACTGCATGATGCGGAGTGCTGTTCCGGCGGGCAGGGCGGCCTCGAGCCGCTGCAGGTAGCGTTCGATCAGCGGCCCGACGTAGGCATTCAGGACGACGGTGCTGGTGCGTTCGTACTCGCGGAACTCCGGCAGCACCTCAGCCGAGGCCGAGACATAGACCCCGGTGCGGCGAGCCGCTTCCGCCACGCGGCGCTCATGCTCCGGGTTGGCAAAGCTGAAGAGCAGGCAGATCGCAATCGCGGCAACCTCCGCTTCCTGGAGGGTTGCCAGGGCCGCCTCCAGCGAAGTGTCATCAAGCGGGATGAGTACCGCGCCCTGCTCGCTGAGCCGCTCGCGTACCTCCACCCGTAGCGCCTGCGGAACCAGCGGCGGCTCCCGCTGCACGCGCAGATCATAGAGTTTCGGGCGGATCTGGCGGCCAATCTCCAGCACATCCCGAAAGCCTGCCGTGGTGATCAGTCCGGTGCGCACACCTTTGTGTTCCAGCACTGCGTTGGTTGCCACGGTTGAGCCATGCACAACCATGGCATTCGGCTGCTCCAACACGCCCAGATCTTTGAGCCCGGTCAGGATCGCCCGCGAAGGATCATCGGGGGTCGAGAGCAGCTTGTGAACCCGCAGCGCGCCATCCTGAAAAATCACGAGATCGGTGAATGTTCCGCCGGTATCAACTCCAACAAGTAGTGGCATAGCTGTTTACTCTGTTTCAATCCAATGCCGAAAGCCCGATATTTTACAATCCGGATACCACCGAACAGGATCCGGCTTATGAAGTTTGAATTTTTAATCCGGATACCACCGAACAGGAGTCCCGGCTTCAGCCGGATCAGGCGTTCCCGGCAGTCGGCCCTGTCCCGGCAGGCATCCCACCGGCTCAAGCCGGGACTCCCGGATGACATATCCGGACTATTTCCTCAACGTTCATCAACCGGATCAGGCGTTCCCGGCAGTCGGCCCTGTCCCGGCAGACCTCCCACCGGCTCAAGCCGGGACTCCCGGATGACATATCCGGACTATTTCCTCAACGTTCATCAAAATACCCCCTAGAAGACTGGATTGGCGCAACGGATCACCAGCAGGGTGACATCGTCGGCAACTTCGCTGCCGTTGGTATGGTTGCGCAATGCCTCCATCAGGTAGTGCAGTACCGCCCGGGCATCCTGGTCGAAGGGCGCGGCGGCCAGAACCTGTTCCACCCCGGTAAACCCCAGCAGCGTGCCGGTGGCATCGTGGGCCTCCGTAAAGCCGTCGGTCACGATCAGCAGCAGGTCGCCGGGATGGAGAGTCGTCATCACCGACTGATAGCGGGGAGTCAGCAGCGCCGTGCCCAGCGGGAGCCCCTGCATCTCCAGCCACTCCAGATGCCCATCGGCCCGCCGGAGCAGCAGCGGAATAGCGCCCGCACTCGCGGCCTGGAGCTGATACTCCTGCGTGCCGTTGGCGTGCAGATGCAGGTAGCAGAGCGCCACATTCTGATAGTTCTGTGCAGTGTAGTGGCACAACAGCCGATCCAGCCGCTCCAGATGCTGTGCCGGGGCCATATCTTCCTGGCCGGCGAGCGTGGTCAACATCGTGCTGGTGACGGCCATAAGTAGTGCTGCGCCAATGCCCTTCCCGGAGACATCGCCAACCGCCGCCGCCAGGCTCTGCGCCGAGAGCGGTTCAAACATGTAGAGATCGCCACCAACATCGCTGGCCGGCAGCGTCAGCGCGGCGACTTCGAAGCTGCCGTGGCGCAGGTAATTCTCCGGCAGCAGGCTCTCCTGAATCGTCCGGGCGATGGTCAACTCATGGTGTAACCGTGCTTGGGTTGCCGTCTGCTCCAGGAGCCGCGCATTCTCAACCGCCACGGCAATCCGGTCGGTGAGGTCATCCAGGGCCGTAATCGAGCTGCGTTCATACCAGTCGCCGCTGATCTGCCGGCCCAGCGCATAGAGCCCGACCGGCCGCCCACCCGCGATCAGGGTAAAGGCCAGATGAAAGCCCGCCTCCCACAGAACGCGCGACCACTGGTCATCCAGCCGGGTGTAGGTGCGCCGACCCATCTGCCGGTCCTGCCGTTGCGCATATGCCCAGTTCTGCAGAATCAATGGCCGATCCAGCGGCCAGTCAGATGGCGGCGTTAACCGGATAATGCAGGCGGTGGGCTGGTCTTCCGCTTCCGCGCGCACATTCACCAGATATTGTTGACCAGATCCCGGTGGCACAAAATGCCCATCGGCCCATACCAGAACCTGTGCGCCACTGATCCCTAACCGCCGTGGGATCTCCTGGTTGAGCAGCGGGAGCAGTGTCTCCCAGCCCTCGACATTGCGCAGTTCGCGCTGGAGCAGTTCGATCTCGTGGAGCAGCAGATGCCGCCCGTGATAGAAGATACGCTCAACCAGGTTGCGTGCGAGATGCAGCGCCGGGTTGAAGAGGGCTGCCAGCGCCAGCGTCGTCATGAAGATAACAAAACTGTCGCTACTATCAAAATCAAACATCTGCGGAATCGCCTGGCTGACCAGCGCGGTGACAATAATGTACACCAGACTCAGCCCCAGCGTCAGCACCAGGTAGACCAGGGTGCGGCTCAAGACCGTATCCACATCGAGCAGGCGGTAGCGCAGAATTGCCATGGCAAAACTGAAGGGAATTGCCGGCATCGGCAGGTAGACCAGCGTTAGAAAGGGCACAACCGGCCCGGTTGCCAGGGCAGTCGGCAGCGCCCAGAGCAGCAGCCAGGGCACCAGACCGACAATGCCGCCCCAGACAAGCCAGCGGAACTGGGCGCGCACCAGCGGATCACGCGTTCGGTGGTAGGCGCGCACGCCGAGGCCAATTCCCAGGAGCGCATGCAGCCCCGCCATACCGTTGACGATTGCGCCGCTAACGACCGCCGAGCGCCGCAGCAGGTCGCCCGGTGTCAGCACAAAGATTACTGTCGCCAGCAGCATACTCGCGCCGTAGACCACCAGGGGTAGCCGGCGCGGATGCCAGAACCGCACCGGCTGCGGATATCCCAGAAAGAAGACCAGGAAGCCGCTGGTCAACCCGATACCAACGATCTGGAGCGGCACCAGCAGCGGCTCAAGCACCCAGGAGAGCGGTGGCGCACCAACCAGCGGGATTGCGCACAACAGATAGAGCGCCAGTCCCAGAAATGCCAGATTCACCCCCTCCTCCGCCGGGCTGTCCCGCCCCAGCACGCCGATCAGCGCCGCAACCACCAGCGCCGCCAACCCCAGCAGGATCGCGCTACTCCACCAGAGCAGCGCCAGACCCGGCGGGGTACGCACGGCGGGTACGATAATGTTCGAGATCGTGTGACCATCCCGGACAACCGTGACCCGGTACCACTGCTCACGCTGGAAATCGGCCAGGGCTGCCAGGCCGGCGCGCTGCCATGCCTCCGGCGACTGTCCATTCAGTTCAACAACCCGGTCGCCCGGCTGCAGACGGCTCTCCCGATACATAAACGCGCCGACAATCCGCGGATCGCTGCCGCCGGCAAAGGGGAGCGTGGGCGCATACCAGCGGTAGCCGTAGGCCGACATGCCCAGCAGCAATACCAGCAGCGGCAGCACCAGGCGTGACCAGCGCAGACGGCGCACAGCAAATGAGTCCATGCGGTGATGACCTCGTACCGGAACCACAATTGCGGAGACATGGTGTGACATAGCTTTTGTTACGCAATTCCTTGTAGTGCTTCACGCGGTGATTGTAGCAGCAGCGTTGGTTGCTGGCAATCTGCAATGTCAGGCTGTGGGAAAGTTTCGAGTATAATAAGCACGGCTATGAAGTATGAGCATCTCAACCGCTATGATATTGCGCCCGACGACGAGCGCTACAGTGATGCCTGGCGGCGTGTGCTGGCCCGCCTGGGTGATTATACCGCTATCATTGTACAGTCGCTGAATATGCGGCCCAGTGCTGTCACCCTCCTGGCTCAGACCAGTAGCCATGTGCTGGTGCGCCTCACTACCCCCAGCGAGCATGTCGTCCTGCGCATCGCGCCCGAAGTAGACCTGGGCGGCGAAATCTACTTTGGACGGATGTTGACGGCTCACCAGTTACCCACGGTGCGGATTGTTCACTATGATCTGACGGGGGGACTGGTACCGTTCAACTATATGCTGGAGAGTTACATCGGCGGTGTCAGTGCGCTGCAACTGCACGAACCGCACTTTGTCCGGGATGTGGCGCGCCAGGTTGGGCGTACGCTGCGGCGTATCCACCGGATCGGGGCGCATGGCTGGGGCCGCCCGAATGCGGTGGGGCGCTGGCCTACTCCCGACTGGCACACCGTCCTGCGGCATCTGCACGCGACCTTTGTCCTGGAGCCCGCCGATGCGCTGGTCTTCGCTGAAGCGGAACGCGCGGCGGTGACAGCGCTGCTGGAGCATCCCGACCTGAACTGCAGCAAACCCAACGTGATGCATGGCAATCTCGGGCCGCATACCGTGCGCTGCACCACGGGCGAACATGTGCAACTCGAAGCCCTGTTTGACCCCGGCGCAACGGTCGGCGGCGATGGACTGCTTGACCTGGCGCTGGGCATGGACCCGGCCTACCCGGATGAGTGGCGGACGGGTCTGCTGGAGGGATATGCGGCGGTAATGCCCCTCACTCCTATTGAACGCGAACGGCTGCGGCTTTTTCAGATCCTGACCTGCTACTGGCACGCCTGCCGGCGCTACATGCTGGCCGAGCCGCACGAGTCGGCCCGCGATCAGGTGCTGGCGCTACTTGAGGCTTAGGGGACAGGGGATAGGGGATAGGGGACAGGGGACAGGTTGCAGGGGACAGGTTGCAGGTAGGGACGCGCAGCAGCGCGTCCGCCCTGCCCTGTGCAGGAACCCCCGCCCGCAGCAGCCACCCCTCACCCAGCGCCCGGCGTGGCGGACGGCGGGTCAAGCCCCACCAGCGCGCGGAACTCGGCATCGGCGCGCAGGGCGGCGAAATCCGGGTCGCGCTGTGCCCACTCCATCTGCCCCGGAGCCTTCTCCAGGGCCACGCGCAGCAGATCCAGGGCAGCGCGGCGGTTGCCCGCGATAGCCGCGAAGCAGGCGTGGTCGTACTCATCTTTCCGCTCCATTAGCGGGCGGGCCAGGGCCAGATGGTGATCGCCCGCTTCCCGGTCGCCCAGGTGGTAGCAGGCGTTGGCCAGGCTGGCGTGGAACGAACCATTATTCGGGTCAAGGGTGGTTGCCTGCCGAAAGGCGGCGCGGGCCGGTTCCCAGGCTCCCTGGACTGCGTATATCAGCCCGATGTTGGTGTGTGCCCAGCCATTGCGGGGATCAAGTTCCAGTGCTTGCTGATAGAGCTGTAACGCCTGCGCGTTGTTTCCTTGCCGACGGTACACCCCCCCGATATTGCGTGTAACGACAGCCCGGTCACTATCAGAAGTGCAGTGCTCCAACGCCTGCTGGTAGGTGGTCAGGGCCGCTTCTCAGGCGCGCTGATCGTTGTACACATTGCCCATACCATTGTACGGCCAGGGGTTTTCCGGGTCGAGCACTACTGCCCGCTGGTAGACTATCAATGCAGCATCAAGCAGGTTATCTTCATGTAACGTATCCCCCAGCGCCTTCCAGCGTTGTCCCAACTGCTCCCGCAGTTTCTCGCCCTCCTCCGGCAAACCCTGCTCGGCCTCGGTGTAGAACTGCTGTGCCTGGATGTACTGCTTGCGGTCGGCGCACAACCGGCCCTGGCGCAGGGCAATAATCGCCCGGCGTTCAGCCTCATCGGCACCGGCCAGGTAGCGCTGGTGGCGCGGGCGGCGCAGTTCTTCGTGCAACGCTGCTTCGGTTTCCGGTACAAAGGCAGCAGAGCCGGCACTCGCCAGCGCCCTGAGCCAGGTTTTGCCACGCTTCCCCAGCAATGCCCGCTCTTCCTCAAGCGCCTGCATTAGCCCGTCGCGCAGTTGCGTGCTGTAGGCCAGACCCTCGACAAAGCGCGGGATGATCCAGTCCAGCGCGGCTCCTTCATCCTGCCAGAGCAGGAAGCGCGCCAGTTCCAGGGTGGTGGCAACCCAGCCATGCGCTTCGTCGTCGGCGCAGCGCTCCTCGATCAGCGGCTCCAACTGCTCCTGGCGGGCCAGTTCCTGCCGCAGCGCCGTTACCGCCCGTTCAATCCGCGTCTGCACCCAGCTTTCCGCCCGCAGCGTCCGCAGATCCTCGCGGAAGAACATGGCCGGTGCCTCATGCAGTTGGTAGCTCTGCTGCGTACTTCGCCCGGTGTGGCGATAGACCGAGGCATAGTCCCGCTCCAGGCGGCGCATGTAGGCGCTGAAATCCAGGCCGGTGCCCGCTTCCAGCTTCATCGCCCGTAGCACGCGCTCGCTGCCGTTCGCCAGCGCCAGCATGTAGAGTGCCTCCCGGTCGGGGGCATGCTGCAGGCAGTAGCGGGTGTAGCGCCGGGTCATCTCTTCGATAATCTGGTAGTGCGGAATGCCCCCGGGCAGGTCGGCCACCACCGCCTCCAGCCCACCCTGCTGCCGGTAGATCTGCGCGGCCTGGCGCACCGCCAGCGGAATCCCGCGCGTGGCCTGGGCCAGTGCATCCAGTTCCGCATCTTCCAGGGTGATAGTGGGCGACTGCGCCGCAAAATAGCGCCGGATATCGTCGCGCGCCAGTTCGCCAATGTCGTAGGCGATCAGGCGGGCGGGGAAGTCGCCTTCATAGCCGGGCACATAACCGCGCTCATCCTGGCGGCTGCGGCGCAGGTCATTTCGCCCAGCGATCACCCAGAGCAGTTGCGGCCCGCTGGCCCGGATCAGGCTGCGCATCAGCGGGTCGGCCCGGTCAACCAGTTCGTAGGTATCCATCAGGATCACCAGCGGCTGCGGGGCGGAGAGGCGGCGCAACCCGGCCGCCAGGGCGTGCGCCAGCTCCCCGGCCGGATCATAGAAGAGTGCAAACTCCTCTGGGGCGAGGTTAGCCCGCAGGTGGTTTTCCGCCATGCCGCGCAGCGTCTGCAACTTCGTGCGGTCATCGGGCGCAACCCCCAGCAGACGACAGAGGCGCGGCGTATCGGCTTCATCGCGCAGGAACAGCGCCAGATCGTGCAGGGGCAGGCCGGACAGCGGAGAGCTACTGCCGCGCTGCGCGTCACCGCTCTGCAGGCGCGCCACCTGCGCGTCAACTTCTTCGCGCCGCTGTTTTAACCGCTCGTAATCTGCGAACGGGGCGCGGCCCCAGTCCGCGTGCGCAATCGCCCCCTGATAGAAGGCCTGAAACACCGTCTCCGCATCAACGGGGAGTGGCGATTGGGGAGTGGGTCGAGACGCGCGGCGGTGGGTTTGCTATACTGAGACACATGTAGGATTGCTATATCGCTGGTGCGTAGAACGCACCCTACGGCGGTCTGGAGTCTGGTGCGTAGAACTACGGCGGTCTGGGGTCTGGTGCGTAGAACGCACCCTACGGCGGTCTGGGGTCTGGTGCGTAGAACGCACCTTACGGCTGGTGGAACCGTCCACGAATAGGACCACGAATGCACGAATGGGCGGAAGACAGCGCTGAACTGCTGTCGTCGTTGCGTCGATAATGCTCGTACGCCGGCATAGTCGTAGTGCCGCCTTCAGGCGGTCCTGCTGCGGGAAAACCGCCTGATGAACGGTGCATCGAATGCACCCTACGCCTGGCTGCGCAGATGGCAGTGCTGACAGGTCTGCAGAGACCTGTCAGCACTCTCCGGCCGGGGGCGAAAGATGCGAAACGGTTGAAGAACTGGGAACCCCGCCTGAGGAACGGTGAGAAGATCCTGCGGGTCTGGCGTGCGGCAGAAAATGGTGCATAAAATGCACCCTACGGCTACGGCGGGCTGATGAACGGTGCATAAAATGCACCCTACGCCTGGCTGCGCAGATGGCAGTGCTGACAGGTCTGCAGAGACCTGTCAGCACTCTCCGGCCGGGGGCGAAAGATGTTTTGCCCCTACGGCGGGCTGATGAACGGTGCATAAAATGCACCCTACGATGGCTTTGTTCAGCACAGCGGCGGGCTTTTACCACCTTCGCCCGTGGGTATGCTATACTGAGGCCCGACCCGCAGAGCTACCCGGCCCGGTCAGACAAAGGCGTGGAGTATGCCGCTACCAGGTAATCAAAGAACTGACAAATATACGCGAGGATGAGAGGATTCAGCGCATGACCATCTCCGAACCAGTCACCCTTGATCAGATAGTAACCCTTGCACAGCGCCTGTCGGCAGCGGATCAGCTTCGGCTGATTGCGCGCCTGGCCCCGCATCTGGTCGCCGTGCTGCCGGAAGATACTGATATAGGTGGCGACCCCTGGGAAGCCCTGCTACACTTTAGCGATGATCTTGTGCAGGAACCACCCCCGGCGGACGACAGCGCTGAACTGCTGTCGTCGCTGCGTCGATAATGCTCGTACGCCGGCATAGTCGTAGTGCCGCTTTATGAATGTTGAAAAAATAGGTCCGGATACGCAATTCACTGGAATCCCGGCTTCAGCCGGTGGGATACCTGCCGGGGCCGCAGCATACTGCCGGGAACGCCTGATCCGGCTAAAGCCGGGACTCCCGTCCAGTGATGTCCGGATTAAAATTTCAACGTTCATAAGCCGGGACTCCTGCGAGGCGATGCGTGCGATTGCAGAACGGTGCATCGGATGCACCCTACTGCTTAAAACCATGAAAACCACCTGAATATGCAGAAAGCTGACAGGTCTGCGCAGACCTGTCAGCTCTCTCCTGCCTGGATAAATGTTTCAACCTGCATCAGGCAGCATTGTTGCTACCCTCCACACAATCCCGATCAGGATGCCGGTTCCGCGATGCCATTGTGGGTTGTGCGGGGCATGGCGACCAGGGGCGGTTCTGCGTCGTCGATCTGGGGCGTATGCCGGTGGGCCATCAGCAGCGCCATGGCGCAGGAGGCCATCAGGCCCAGCGGATGCTCCGAGCGGCTGGTCAGGGCAATCGGTACCCGCGCGCCCATCACCACCCCGGCGGAGTAGGCGTCCGCCAGATGCTGCTGCTGCTTGACCAGCATCGTGCCCGACTCCAGATCGGGGACCATCAGAATATCGGCCTCCCCTGCCACGTCGGAGACAATGCCCTTGATATCGGCGGCATCCTTCGAAACCGCGCTATCAAATCCCAGCGGTCCATCGACCAGGCCGCCAGTGATCTGTTTGCGGTCCACCATCTTGCAGAGCGCGGCCGCCTCCATTGTCGAGTGAATGCGCGGCTTGATCGTCTCCACTGCCGAGAGGATCGCCACTTTCGGCATGGCTATGCCCAGGACGTGCGCCAGGTCAATCGCATTTTGCACAATATCGCGCTTGATCTCTAGATTTGGGTAGATATTGACCCCGGCGTCGGTAATCAGCAGCAGGCGCGGGTAGGTTGGCACATCCAGGGCAAAGACATGGCTCATGCGCCGTTCAGTGCCGAGGCCGTGCGCGTGGGACATCGCCTCCAGCATGACTTCTTCCGGGGGCAGCGTGCCCGACACCAGCATGTCCACCTCGCCCGCGCGCGCCATGGCGACCGCCCGGGCGGCCGCATCCTGGCTCTGCTCGATATCGAGCAGCGGGTAGGGCGACAGATCCAGCCCTTCCGCGTCGGCGACGGCGCGAATATGGTCGGCGGGACCGAGCAGCACCGGCCGGATCAGGTTGGCCTGGGCCGCGTCGATTGCACCGAGCAGCGAGTGCGGCCCCACCGGGTAGACCACTGCCGCGCGTACCGGCTCCAGCCCCTCGGCCATGGCGATCAGTTGCCGCAGACGCTCACCATTGCTGTGGAAGCGCACCTCCGGCAGAATGATGCGCGGGCGCTTGACCTTCTCGGTCGGGGCGACCACCTCGGCGCTCCCACTGATGACCAGGTCGCCATGCTGGTTCATACAGCGGCAGTCGAAGGTGATGCGGTTCTTCTCAGCGTTTTTCTCCTGCGCCGTCACCGAAACGGTAATCGTATCGCCGGGGGAGACCGGCCGCCGGAAGCGCAGGGTTTGTCCCAGGTAGATCGTGCCGGGTCCGGGCAGTTTGGTACCGAGCAGTGTAGAGATCAGCGCCCCGCCCCACATACCGTGGGCAATAATCTCGTGGAAAATATCGCTCCGAGCATACTCTTCGTCCACATGGGCGGGGTTAACATCGCCCGACATGACGGCAAAGAGGTCAATATCCTTCCGCGTCAGCGTCCGTTGTAGTTTCGCCGTATCACCAATATTGATCTCGTCAAAGGTACGATTCTCGATGTAATCCATGAGTAATTCCTCTCAGCCCATAACGTGGTAGCCTGCATCCACATACGCCGTATTTCCAGTCACCCAGCGGGCGGCATCGCTGACCAGGAAGGCGGCCATTGCGCCGACATCCTCGGTCGAGACGCCATGATGTTGTGGGGCGCGCTCAACGGCGCTCCGGATTACATCATCAAAGTGGGCGATACCATTGCCCGAGCGGGTGCTCAGCGGGCCGGGGGAGAGCACATGTGCGCGGATGCCGGTGGAACCAAGCTCCACCGTGAGGTAGCGCACCACGCTCTCCAGGGCCGCTTTGATCGGCCCCATGATATTATAATGCTCAATAAACTTTTCTGCCCCGTAGTGCGAAATGGTCAGCAGACAGCCGCCATCGCGCATCAACGGCGCAGCCAGACGGGCCATATGAATGAAGGAGTAGCAGGAGATGTGCATCGCGCGCGCAAAGCCGGCCGGGGAGCAGTCGAGCACCCGGTTGCAGAGATCCTCACGCGGCACAAAGGCAATCGAGTGCAGCAGGAAGTCCAGCCGCCCCCACTGCGCGCCAATCTGCGCAAACAGCGCATCAATCTGCTCGGAATACTCCACGTTGCAGGGCGCAACGATTGGGCATTCCAGTTCTTCGGCCAGGGGCCGGACAAACTCCGCGCTGCGGGGATGCCCATAGGTAATCGCCAGTTCAGCGCCACAGGCGTGAAAGACGCGGGCACACCCATAGGCAATACTGCGCGCATTTGAGACGCCGACCACCAGGCCCTGCTTGCCTTCCAGGTTTACCAGGTTTTGAAGCTGCATCGTTGACATTCTTCCTTCAGGCAGGGTGTGCCTGCGTATACCCGGTTCGCGGATGCCCGGTTGGATGACGGCGGCGTCATCCGGAGTCGGCATACTACGCTGTTCCAGGCATGTCACCAGGAGGATCAGGTTTGAACGAGGGAGTGCTCGTTCGCCATTAGTATGCCTTAAAACCGCGCAGCCGGCGTCAATCATTTGGATGGAAAAGCGCTGGACATTTGGCGAGTCTTGCTCCTGGTCATATGACCAGGGCAACGGAGGAGATGCTCAGGGGCCGGCGGTTGGTTGTAGGGAGGCGCTTCTGCGCGTCCGCCGCCCGCCTCACCGACAGGGGCACCTTGTGCAGGCAACAAAGGGGTGGGCAAAAAAAAGACTACCAGACAGCGGCTGGTAGCCTCCCGGGGATTGGAACATCCTGCACGCCGTTGTGCAGTCTGAAGACGGTTGCATACTAGCGCATTAGATCGAGTACCACTGCTCGGTCAGGTTGTCAAAGTGATGGTTGGCAGTCATCACCTCGGTACCCTCACCGGGCTGGATCGAAATACCGCAGTTAGCCTCCAGGTAGTCACAGGCGGCCTTGACGGCCGGGTTCTCCGTGTCGCTGGGCCAGGTGACAACCAGGTCGGTCAGCAGTTGCTCAAGTTGGCGTGTGGCATTCATCAGATCTGTCCTTTCTTTCCTCACGGGCTTTGTTCACATGTTCGCCGTTGCTATACCGGCAAAAACCTCCAGGGTCATACGGTGCAGCGCCACCCTTCCCCGGCCTGACCGCCATGTTATGTACGGTCTCATGTCGTATTTGTCATGACACGCCGAAGAAGCCGGTTGATATCATTCCACATTTTGCACAACTTTCTCCGCAGAAAGAGCGCTCCCAGAACCGGGTTCTGGTGATGCTATGGCATCAGAACAACATTTGCTTTTGTTCGTGGTCTGCTTAAGAGCACAGTATACGCCAGGGTTGGGCTAAAGTAAAAGATCTGATAGGTTTGCATGAGCCGAAATATTTGCACTACGTGTATAATTTCACAACGAATAGTTTCCGGTCGGAATGTTTTGCATGCACTCGTTGCCTTCAAGAACAAGTTACCGGGCCGGCCCCGTCGCCGGCCCCTCCCGTTCCTGGGTTGGTCAGCTTGCTTCACGCAGGCGGCGAAGTTCGGCTTCCAGATCACGCAGGCGGGCCTCAGCGTCGGCGGCACGGGCTTCGGCATCGGCGCGCGCCTGCCGCTCGGTAGCCAGCGCTTCCCGCTCGGCATTCAGGGTCGCAACCACCTTGGCATAGTCACCCATCGGTGTGCCGTCCTGGTCAAACAGGTAGACTTCATTTTCCTGCAGGCCCATCCAGAGCCCCAGCGGTTCGAGCCAGAACCAGCCACGTTCATCGGGAGCCAGCACGGTGTAGGCCATCCCCACCCGCTGATAACCCAGCAGCCGCAGGAATGACTGCCCCTGCCGCTGCACACTATCCACGATGATGTAGAGCGGCACGCCGGCCAGGTCATACTCTTCCAGTTTGATCAGGCGATCATTGCCGCCGGTCTCTGGCGAGGTCACCTCAATAATCAGGGCCGGGCGGGTGCCTTCTGCCGCCACATCGAAGGTGCTCCAGTTTTTCTGTTCGCGCACGCCAAAGATGACCATGATATCCGGGCCATGCGGCTTCAGTTCGGGCACATCCCACTTGACCCGCACATCGTCCAGCACGACTGCCGTCGGGTCATGCGCAAGACGGGCGGCAAAAACATTGCAGAGGTACCGTACGCGGCGTTGATGGGCAGTGCTGTGGGTCACCTGATCACCTTCTTCGGGATGCAACAGATCTTCGAGGGTCAGTGGTATCTGTTCAATTTCGACATTACCGTCGGGCAGTTCGCGCTGCACAAAGCGCCAGCCATAGCGAAAGGGATCGGTCTCGGTCGTTGCGGTCTCGGTTTCCGGTATGGTTGCGGCTGCTGGTGTGGTCATACATCCTCCGCTTCCCGCGTGAGCAAACTCGTTCTGTGCGTCTGAAGTCCTGCTGCTTACCAGGATAGAACTATGTACCCTGGATGTCCAGGCTTTATGTTCAATGTTCCTAAGCATAGTTGATGGGGGGTGGCGTGTCAATGGCCGCGGCGACGGGCTGATGTGGCAGTTGTGCTTTGTGCCAAAGTAAGGTGCATAGACACGAAGAACCACTGGATAAGGGGTGAAGGGCGCGAAACCGTTGTGTCAACCGGGTCGCCGTGCAAATTGGCGGGATCGTTGCCAGGTTTGGGCCGTTCGTGGTTTGCAGGGTGCCGCAGTGAAACTCATGGTCATCCTGACCGGCGGGCGGCATCGCGTTCCATGGCGCAGCGTGGCGCAGCGAAAACCCATGTCATACTGACCCCTGCGGCAAAGCTCAGGGCATGCTCCGGGAGGTATCGCGCCGGATGGCATCGCGTTCCATGGCACATCGTGCCGCGCCGAAAACTCATGTCATACTGACCCCTGCGGCGAAGCTCAGGGCATGCTCCGGGAGGTATCTCACCGCATGGCACCGGGAGCCATGGCGCGCCATGCCCCAGCGTGGTTACAGTGCGGTTGCTCTGGAGAATCGGTGAGATAGTTCGCGGAGTTTACCCTCGAACGCAGTGAAGGGCTCACTATGACATTGATTTTCAAGGTTGGGACGCAGCAACGAGCGATGGCATACGGCATTGCAACGCAGATTCACAAGGCGTTGCATGGCGCAATCAGCGAGATAGTTCGCGGAGTTTACCCTCGAACGCAGTGAAGGGCTCACTATGACATTGATTTTCAAGGTTGGGACGAGGCGGCAATCTATGCGGTATTCGTGGTTCCATTCGTGGGCGTTTCCGTCTCGCAGCAGTAATCGTTGCACTGCTGCGCGGTGCTCCCCACTCGCCACTCGCCACTCGCCACTCGCCACTCCCAAAACACCCCACACCAGCCCGCACTGCCGGTATGGAGTGTTGCTGTTGCGTATCAGGTGATCCGCCAGCACTACGGCGTCGGGCGGCCCGTCCCGGCATTATCGCAGATACCGTCGCCATCGCTGTCGGCATAGCCCGGCCCGCTGCATTGTCCCTGACCCGGTCCCATGCCCGGTCCGCGTCCCATGCCCGGTCCGCGTCCCATGCCTGGTCCGCGTCCCATGCCTGGTCCGCGTCCCTGGCCCGGCTGCATGCCCTGGCCCGGTCCCATCCCTGGCCCCCTTCCCGGTCCCTGACCTGGTTCCTGCGGTTGGGGCCCACCGGCCCGGCTGAGTTGTTCTGCCATGGTGGTGCGCATCATCGAGATGCGGCGGTCAGCGATGGCCTGCGTAATCTGCTCATCGGCAACCTGCGCCTCCAGTTCGGCGATGCGCGGGGCCAGCAGTGCATCCAGGATGACGGCCACGTCAGCGCCGCGCTCGTTGGCGACCGCAGCAATGCTCTTGCCGGCCTGCAGTTCGGCAGTTAACTCCGCCGGGGTCATGTCAAGCTCTTCGGCAGCCACGGTCAGCATGTTGTTCAACTCGGCCTGCCACATCGTTGTCGCGGTTGTCGTGGTTGGTGCGGTTGGTGCCGGCGTCTGTGCAGTTGTGGCCGGAGCAGCACTGGCGGTGCTGCCGGGGCTGAAGCTGTTGGCGCTCCGGGGTGCTCCGCCCGAAGGTGTCAGCGCGACAACCACGACGATCAACAGCACCATTGCGACGCCTGCCATAAGCATCCAGATTCGTGTACCCATCATAGCCTCCTTAGTCTGCAAATCTGTTTGTTCTTTGTTCTTTGTTTTTTGTCCTTTGTCCTTGTCACTTACTCTGAGTGTAGCAGACAAATATGGAGAGGTGATGGAGATGCGCGTGAGATAATATGTTCCACCCGCATCCATCTATAGATTTTTAACCGGCCGTTCTGCTACAATAGCTCTCGTTCCCGGTCTCAACACCCTGACAAGCGAAGAAATATCAGCCACTTTCTCCCGGTAGCCCGATCTGTCCGGATCTGCCGTGACGTACATCGCAGTTGCAAGCATGGGCTTGCATAGAATGGAGAACCCATGAAAAGGCTCTTGTATCTCGTGGGCCTTACGCTGCTGGTTGGACTGCTGCCCCTGCTGGTGCAGGGACAGGAGACGGGGGAGCGGTCACTGCTCCAACTTCAGGTGGCTACGTTTGATCCGCTGCTGGATGGCGAACCGCCCGCACTTGCCGGGCCGGCCGCCCCGGCCACGCCGGACGATACGCCCTACTACATTGTCCAGTTCAATGGGTTGATTGAGGCAGCCTGGTTGTCCCAGGCCGAGAAACTGGGGGCGACAGCGCTGGGGTACATTCCCGATAATGCCTATCTTATGCGGATAGCGCCCGACGATGTTCCGAAGATCCGCAGCATCCCGGCGGTGCGCTGGATCGGGGCGTACCGCTCGGGGTACAAAGTTGCCCCTTCGCTGGTACAACCGGACGGTGCGCGGCTCAGTAGCAGCGGCGAGGTTGAACTGCGCATCGTCGCCTTCCCCGGTGAGCCGGTTGCCGCGACCCGGCAGGCGCTACGTGCTGCGGGTGCAACCATTAGCCAGGTAGCCGAAACCGACCTGGGGACGGTTTTCCGGGTGACGGCCCCCGAGGAGGCCATCCCGCAGCTAGCGACGCTGCCGGGGATAAGCTGGATCGAGCCCTACTTCATGCCGCAGCAAATGAACCTTGAAGCCCGGCGGGTGATGAATGCCGAGAGTGTCTGGACGGACAACGGCTACTTTGGCGCGGGACAGATCGTGGCCGTGTCTGACTCTGGCCTGAGCGTCCAGGAGGCGTTGAATGCCGACTTCGCGGGACGTCTGCGGCGGGCATTTGCGCCAAGTCAGATGAATCTTGCCAACCCCGACTGCCAGGCCAAAACCACCTGGACGGATACCAATGGGCATGGTACCCATGTGGCCGGTTCGGTGCTGGGGAACGGGGCCAACTCGGGGAGTAATCCGGAAGCGAGCCAGTACACGAATTCTTTTGCCGGGGTAGCGCCCGAGGCTGAACTGGTGTTTATGGCGCTGAACACGGATGGCAGTTCCGGTATTCAGTGCGTTGACGACAATGGCGACTTTATTGCCCGCGGCTATCAGGAGGGTGCGCGGATCTCGACCAATAGCTGGGGTGGGCCGACGGGCGGAACATTCTCCCAGCCGGAGTTTGGCGGCTACGATATTCTGGCGAGTATCGTGGACAACTATCTCTGGAATCACAAGGATTATCTGGTGCTCTATGCGGCCGGAAATAGTGGCCCCAACCCGGACACGATCGGCTCGCCCGGCGTTGCCAAGAATATCCTCACGGTGGGTGCATCGGAGAATAACCGTCCGGATGTCACATTCAATGGTCGCCCGGAGTCGAGCGATCCGGATCGCATGATCAGTTTCTCCAGCCGTGGTCCCACGGACGATGGGCGCGTGAAGCCTGATGTGGTTGCCCCGGGTACGTCAGTCCTGTCGGTGCGTGCAGCGCAGGCTTCGCTGGACACCGTGGAGTTCTTCGGGCTCTTCCAGCCCCAGCCCACCAATCCGAACTATGCCTATTCGCGGGGCACCTCGATGGCAACCCCACTGACGGCCGGCGCGGCCGCTCTGGTGCGGGAGTGGCTGGTGAAAGATCGGGATCTGACCAACCCAAGCGCGGCCTTGATGAAGGCGTTGATGATCCATGGCGCGGCCCAGTTGCCGGGCTCGGTTACGCCTAACTTTGATAGCGGCTGGGGACGGGTCGATCTGAAAAACACCATCGGTGCGCGCTATGCCATCTTTGATGATCATGCCGAAGGGTTAGTAACCAGTGATGTGCTGACCTACACCGTCGAAGTGGTAGGCGCAAATGCTGCCGGGACGCTCTTCGCGGGGAATACAGCCGCGCCCCGCCTGGCCGGTGTTCCGGCGGATGAAGTTGTCACGCTGGTGGCAACCGCGCCGCTGCAAGCGACCGTAACAACTGGTGAGAATCCCTTTAGCCTCCAGACCATCCCCGGTTTTGATGCTCCGGCCGAAGCGGCCACCATTCGCACCGCAACGGCGGATGAGAAAGCGGATCTCGTGCCGGTGCGGGGCCGGGCGCTGTCCCAACCGGAGCAGACAACGGCCAGCGTTACCCCCCGACCTGCCGGCGATGGCGCGGCTCCGCAGAGCTTCTTGCAGGGCATGGTCGGCGGTGGCGATTTTGAAGATCCCGACTGGACCAATATCTGGTCCGATGTCTGGCTGGGGTATGGCATTCCGGTGCGCACCAGCGTTTTTGAAGGCGGGGTGGTGTTGAATGGCAACCATTCCGTCTGGCTGGGAGGCACACCAACTGAGGACTCAATCTGGTACCCGCTCAGCTTCCCGGAAACGATTGCCTCGGATTTTCCCAGTTCGCTTTCTTTCCTCTTCCAGATGGAAAATCTCGATCCTACCTATGACTTCTTCTGTGTCGGTCTGGTTGATGCATCGGGGTATTTGATTGGGGGGAATGCAGGTATTGAGGATTGTTACGACAACATTTCGCCTGGGGAACCGTTTGTGTATGAGCGGGTATTTACCCCGGCGGAGAAGGCCGCACTGGAGGGCGAGACGGGCTACCTGGTTCTCGGCATCTTTAGCGATGGTGTCGTGCCGCACATGTCCACCTATGTCGATGATATTGTGCTGGGCATCGACTTTGCCGATGTCACCCTGGAGGCGACCCCGCCGGCCGGCCCTCCCGGTACAACCTTCCTGTTGACAGGCAGCAACAATGCGCCCTATGGTCCGGTCGATATCTGCCTGACCGCGTGTAGTACCCCGGATAACTATCTCGGCACGGTGTATGCCGATGCCCGGGGCGATATTGCCGCCTACCTGCCAACCTCGCCGGCGACTTATCTTCCCGGTACCTATACCATTGAGTCGGTCAATATCTTTGGACGCAGCGCAACGACGACGATCACGCTGCTGGGGAATAGTGACCCGACCTTGACCGTTACGCCACCAACGGGACCGGCGGGCAGCACCTTTACCTTCTCCGGAACGGATTTCCTGCCAAATGATACCGAGGTTGCTGTCGAGATCAATGGGGAGTTCCTGGGTGTCACCGGCAGTGATGCTAACGGTGCGGTCGGGTTTACCCTGCGGACTACCTCAGATATTCTGCCGGGAACCTACGATGTGCAGGTGACGGATAGTGCTGATCGCAGGGCGACAACCACGTTTGACGTAACTGCGCTGCCCAGCGGTAGCCCGACGATGAGCGTTACGCCCGCGTCCGGACCGCCGGGAGCCGAGTTTACCTTTACCGGCAGGAACTTTGCGCCCAATGCCGCCGTGAGTTTCAGCCTGGATGGGCAGCCGGTGGGCGAAGTCGACACAAATGGCTCTGGCGGGTTTGTGGTGACCCTGCAAACCGCAAGTGATATCGCGCCGGGGAGGTACACGCTGGTTGCCGGTCAGGGAAGTGCGCAGGCTTCGGCCAGCTTCCAGATTACCGGGGGTGGCACTGACCCGCAACCCGGTGACACGGGTCTGTTTGTAACCCTGGCCTGGACCGATCCGCCCGCACGGGAGGGAACGGCTAAAGCGCTGGTCAATAACCTGAATCTGCGGGTGATTGCGCCAGGGGGAACGATTACTTACGGTAATGGCGGAACCAGCGCGGACACGGTGAATAATGTTGAAACGGTGCGCCTGCAAAATCCGCTTCCCGGTACCTACACGGTTGTGGTCGAGGCACAGCAGGTTGTGCCGACGTACGGCTCGCAGCCATTTGCTCTGGTTGCGACCACCCGCCAGAATTTCGGTACCAACTCAACCAATGTGAACGTTGGTGCCGGTGATGAGCGGCTCTACCTGCCGCTGGTTGTCAGGTAGCAGCGATCTGCCTGGTTTATCGACCTCAATGCAACGGCCGGCACGTTTACCGTGCCGGCCGTTGCTCTGCCCTATCCCAGGGCGGGTTAGCCAATATCAGGCAGGAATGCGGACGCGCAGAAGCGCGTCCCTACCCTACTCATCAAACCGCTTCACTGCCACAACTGCATTCTGACCACCAAAGCCAAAGGCATTCGCCAGCGCGACATCAACCTTTGTGTGGCGGGCTGCGTTGGGGACATAGTCCAGGTCGCATTTGGGGTCCGGTGTGCTGTAGTTGATCGTGGGCGGAATAATGCCCGTCTCGATGGATTTGACACAGCCGATCAGTGCCAGTGCGCCCGCCGCGCCCGCCGTATGCCCCAGCATCGCCTTGATCCCACTGATCGCCACTCGAGAAGCATGTTCACCCAGCGCCAGCTTGATCGCGGCAGTCTCGGCTTCATCATTCATAGGCGTGCCGGTGGCGTGCGCGCTGATATGATCCACATCCTGGGGCAGCAGTTCGGCATCCTCGATGGCGCGTTGCATCGCCAGGCTGGTGTAAGCGGCTCCCGGTTCCGGTGCGGTGACATGGTAGGCATCTTCGGTTGCGCCAAAGCCAACCACCTCGGCATAGATGCGCGCACCCCGGCTCAGGGCATGCTCCATGCTCTCCAGCACCAGCACGCCGCAGCCCTCCGCACCCGCCGTACCGCTGCGGTTGGCATCAAACGGCTTGATCGCCTGCTTCGGATCATCGCCGGGGGGGGCAATTGCGCCAATCACGCCAAAGGCCATGGTGTTGATCGCCGTGAGGCTGGCGTCCGTGCCACCGGCCAGGGCTACCAACACCTCGCCCCGGTGGACCATCCGGGCCGCTTCGCCAATGGCATAGGTGCCCGTGGCACAGGCCGCAACCGGCGTGGTGGTCGGACCGTGCAGTTTATAGGTCATGGCGACCTGGCAGGCGGCCATATTTGCGATGTAGGTCGGCAGGTAGAGCGCGCTACTCAGACGCTTGCGCTCCTTCCGCTCAAAGTAGAGCGCCTCGGCCTCGGTAGTTTCCGCGCCACCCAGCCCGGTGCCGATATCCACTGCCACGCGGGTGCGGTCAACACTATCCAGGTTCAGGTCGCTATCGCGTAGCGCCTCGCCGGTTGCAGCTACGGCAAACTGGGCAAAACGGGCCATTCGCCGGGCAGCTTTGGCATCCATATGGTTGCGCGGGTCAAAATTATGCACCTCGCCGCCGATAACGTAGGGAAAATCGGTAATATCAAACCGGGTAATATAATCGATCCCCGAATGCCCGGCGATCAGCCCCTCCCACATGTCAGCCACCGAGTTGCCTAGCGGTGAGATCGCGCCCATGCCGGTAATCACCACCCGGTGAGTTGGGTTGTTACGCATCGCGTACTCCGTATGATATGCACAAAAGTTGAACCGTCTGCGTGGATATTATAAACGGCGGGGTTACATCTGCTGTTCCAACGAAGTAGCGGCGGCGGCGACCAGCCGCCGCCACGCAACTGATGCATACAACCTGTGCCCTGTGCCCTATCACCTAACCCTGACGCTTTTCGTACCGTCCGGTGCGCCGACTCAACGCAATTCGGTAGACAACCACCTTGCGTTTTGCGGCATCAGCCGCATGTTCCAGGGAGGGCACAATCATCTGGTCTTCCATAAATGGCTTAAACCGGTTGATCAGGTGTTGGGTGGCTTCTTCTGCCGCTGCACCGGTAAGCTCCTCGAAACGGCCCCAGGCGATGACACTCTCCCAATCGGTCAACGAGTTGACATAATCAACCTCGAAGCAGACCTCCGGGTTGGCACGCATCATAGCGACCTTCATGCCCTCGCCGGTATGCCCATAGATGTAGTGACCGTCGTAGGCATAGAAGATCGGGACAACATAGGTCAGCCCATCGGCGTGGCAGCCGATCCGGCCGCTGACCGCTTCGCGGAGCACCCGGTCAATCGCGGCTGGGCTTAACTCACCCAGGGGAATCTGCTCATCAGGTGGCAGCCGCCGATCCAACTCGATTTCGGGCGCCCACTGTCCGATCTGGCTGAGCCAGC
>DAOTVB010000026.1:0-5020 GCA_034436755.1 Chloroflexaceae bacterium
CTGGCGCTTCTCGTCCAGTTGGATCTTTAGATGGGCGGGCATATGCAATGCGCCAAACCCGGCGGCCTGCTGCTCCAGGATCATCAGGATTTGCCGGGAGGTCTCCAGCATCTGGCGCAGGGTTTCACGTTCGTCCATCGCTTACTCCATTTTGTTTTGCCACAGAGAACACAGAGAACACGGAGGGCGTGGTTTGCCACATTTTTGCCACAGAGAGCACAGAGCCCACTGAGGGCGTATTTTGCCACATTTTTGCCACAGCACCAGCAGTCCGGCAGCAGTAGGCGTAGGGTGCGTTCCACGCACCAAATACCTTTCATCACAATGTCATGCGGTGCATCGAATGCACCCTACCTGGCGGGTTGAGCGTAGTAGGGTGCGTTCCACGCACCAAGTACTACTGGCGGGTTGAGCATAGTAGGGTGCGTTCCACGCACCAAGTACTACTGGCGGGTTGAGCATAGTAGGGTGTGTTCCACGCACCAAGTACTACTGGCTGGTTGAGCATAGTAGGGGGCGTGGAACGCACCGGTTTCGAGGGTGTACCATCGTGCGGTGCGTGGAACGCACCCTACCTGGGTAGTAGCATAGTAGGGTGCGTTGGACGCACCAGGTACATTCATCACAATGCATGTGTTAGCGCCACGTCAACCGTCATGCGGTGCATTGAATGCACCCTACCTGGCTGGTTCGGCATTATTGGCCCGCGCAAACGCGCAAAGGGCGCAAAGAACTGCATGTCCTGTGTGGCTTTGCGCCTTTGCGCGAGGGGTTTGCAAGGTATTGCGTCATGGGTGATGCCTGTGCTGGTTGGTGACATGAACGGTCATGTGCGGGCTTTTTGGCCGGCGAGCGCATCTGGTGGGCTGCGAAGCGGACCCGGCGCTGCTTCTGTATGATACCAGATTCAGGCGGGTGTTGTCGTATTAGCCCGGCTGCTCCTGCCACCGTTGCAGACAGGCTGCTACCCAGTCCGCATCGGCGGGCGGCAGAGGTGGCGGCGGTACCGGACGGGAGTAGTCGATACTCAGGGCGTAGTAGGCGCGGGTGTAGAGGGTGTTGAAAGCGGCCTGCAGATCAAGCGGCACATCGGGGAATGGTGGTCGGAGCGGCACCGCAATGGTGGGCAGGCGGTCACGCAGGTCAATATACCAGACCGCGAAGGGACCAGGGCCGCCGCCGCGCTTCAGCAGGGCGTAGTAGTCGCTCTGGCCGGCGACCTCGCGCGGACGTTCACCTGCCCGCAGCAGATCAATCTCCAGCCAGTGGGTGGGTGAGGCCAGCACAGCCTGTCGCTTCCGTTGGAATGCCGCAAATCCCTGGATGCCGGGGAACTTGTTGAACGGCGCGAGCAGTTCGATGGTGGTAACAACTTCCCGGCCCGCAGTGGTGCGAATTTCCAGGTAGTAGTCGTGTAGATCCAGGTCATAGAGCGGCACGACCAGCGTCGGGGGCGTTAGGCTACTCGCCGGAAATGCTGCCGCTTCGTCTGGCTGTTCCCGCGCAAAATACAGATTGGGCAGAAAGAGTTGGTGTTGCACCGCTTCAGGAAAGAAACGATACACCCGTTCGGCAATCCGAACAAAGAAGTCTGGCACAATCTGCTCCATAAGCAGATCACTGATCTGATTGATCATCCGGTGATGAAAATCCGACCAGCGGCCCGGTTCTTCCAAAAACGGGTCCATGCCTGGGAAGGGTGAGGGCATCGCGCTATGCTCCTTCCACCAGTGCATACTGGTGTGGTATCTTACCAGATAAATCTGGCAATGAAAGACCTGCGAATAAAGACCAGACAGGTCTCTGCAGACCTGTCTGGTCTGGCACGTCAGGGCGCTATGCGGCTATTATAGCATGCTGGTACACGAAGGCGCGGTAGGAGCGGGGCGGGCAGTTGCAAGCCACACCTACAGATTGGCGATGGCTGGAAGCTGAACGTTGACGGCTTATGCCTCCTCTGACTCCTGCTCTACCTCGCGCCAGAAGTCGTCGTGTGAAATACCCTTCCCCTCGGCAATTTCTTGACGTGCGGTCTGCACGAGGTATTGGAATCGCCGGGAGTAGGCCAGTACCAACTGCTCCAATTCCGCATCATCTTCAATCGGCACAATGGCTGCAATGGCTTTTCCATTACGGGTAATAACAACGAGTTCGTCCTCACTGGCTTTGAGATATGCGCTGAGTTTCGCCTTTATATCCGCGACCGATGCGATTTTCATAGGTTGATTTCCTCTCCTCCAATAGAAAGCTTATTCCTGGATTTTATGCCAATAGCAAGGATATGTACTTCTCGTTCACTCACCTTTATGTCATAAAACACGCGAAAGGTATTTTCTGGACCAAAACGTATCTCCCAGGTGGCCTCCTCAAATATTGGTTGTTTGAGCGGTTTACGATTACGATTTTCTTCCATTGGATCGTGGGATAAACGCTCCGCTATGGTATTTTGTATCAATGAGTAATATTTTCTGTCAATGAAGCACAAATGTCCTCGGGTTATAGGTGCATAAATGATATGGTATGGTGTCTGTGGTGACATACCGTATCCTTGTAACTTCCTGGCTTATGACCAGAAGTATAGTCACTTTACCCGCACATGTCAAAGGTTTAGAGAAGTTCTGATGGACTGAAGGGTCTCTTTAACAGATCCATGCCCGGAAAGGGTGAAGGCATCGCGCTATGCTCCTTCCATCAGTGTGTACTGGTACGGTATTCTAACGGATAAAGTTCGACAATGAAAGGCAATGCGACTAAAGACCAGACAGGTCTCCGAAGACCTGTCTGGTCTGTCACGTCAGGGCGCTATGCGGCTATTACACGACTTACGCGATGGGCATTCAAATCAGGCATTTGTCTGGATGAACGGCCCGATTCGCCTGCGACAGCATGGTACTCTTTTTGCTTTTTCACAAAAATTTGCACTTTGTGCAAATTTTTGTGAAAAAGCAGGGCATCTTCCGCCCTGCTGGAGGCGAAATGCTCTGCCAGGTCAGTGACCGCGCAACTCGTAGCTATTATAGCATGCTGGTGTCCAGAGGTGCAGCGGGGGCGGGGGCGTGCCGGTTGTAAGCTGCGCCTGCTGTGTGGGGGCGCATGTCCGGATGAGTGAAGATGCGTGTTATGCGTGGTTCAACTTCAGCGCACAAAAAATAGGGGCGCAGCACGTTGCGCCCCTGCCTGATCATCATGCCCAAACGTCACACCCGATCAGCACATCGGGCCGCGTATGCTCTGCATGGGTTATACTGCCGGCACCTCGTCTCGGGCGCTGATGGCCTGGGCCAGTTCCGCCTGCAGCGCAGCCTCGGCCTGCTTGCGGGCGGTGATATCGGCGGCGATACCGCCCGTGGCAACGATCTGTCCCTGCTCGTTGTAGAGTGGGAATTTTAGCGTGAGGTAGGTATGTAGTTCGTCGTCAAGCGGGATGTCCTCTTCAAACTCAATCGCCTTACCGGCCATGACAACCTGCTGGTCATTGGCGCGTACCTGGGTAGAAATCTCGTCGGAAAACAGTTCTTGATCGGTTTTGCCCATAAATTCCTCGGCGGAAATATGGGTTAACACGGTCATGTGTTCATTGACCAGCAGGTACCGCCCCTCCAGATCTTTGGCAAAGACCACGGCGGGTGAGTCGTCGAGAAAGCCCTGTAAAAAGGCAACGTGCTGTTCTGCGGTTGTCAGGCGCTGCCCCAACCGGCTACTCTCCTCCCGGAGTTGGGCGATTTCTGCCTGGAGTGTTGCTACGCTGGTCGCGTTGTCGTTCATACTTGCCTCCCGAATAGTCTGATACAACATAGTGAGCTTCATACAGGTGACAGCAGTCGGAATAGCAGCGTACGACGACCGGATTTCGCATCAGGCCAGCTCTGCCAGTGGTGCGGCTCATTCCGCGCTGTAGTATCACATGTAGTTAACAGCATAAGCCGGGACGGCAGGTTTTACAATGGGCGGAGTATAAGTGCTTGCGTAGGATTTGCGTGGCAGAAGTGGCCGGTTTCAATCGGGTCCGCCGGGTGGCGCATAGTAGGATGCGATGCACGCAGCAGTAGCATAGTAGCATAGCATAGCATAGTAGGGTGCGTTGTACGCACCAGTAGGCCAGCGGGAGGGGTCGGGTGCGATGCACGCAGCAGCAGTCCGGTAAGTCATGCGATGCACCGAATGCACCCTCCATGGTCTGGCTGCAAGCAGCACCTACGGATGGCACCATTTTTGTGCCACAGCATAGTAGGGTGCGTTGTACGCACCAGTAGGCCAGCCGGAGGGGTCGGGTGCGATGCACGCAGCAGCAGTCCGGTAAGTCATGCGGTGCATCGAATGCACCCTCCATGGTCTGGCTGCAAGCAGCACCTACGGATGGCACCATTTTTGTGCCACAGCCGTAGAATACATTGCACGCATACCTACTCACGGTTCTCCATAGCTTCCGTCTACTTGCACATCGGTTATCCCGGCCCAGTCTTCTGTATAAACACCTTGATGTACATATCGATGGAAGGTCGAATGCGGCCAATCTCTAACACGCGTCACTAATCCATGTTTGACAAGGTTATAATGTAGGTAGTCCATATGTGTTTCGTAATCGTGATCATTGCTAATAAGGTGTTCCCAAAAGCGACGTTGCCAGATAGTGGATTCTTTCCTGCGTCGTTTTGATACATTCATCCAATCCTCACGGTGTAAGGTACTACCACATTCTTTAGTCACAAACCGTTTAATCATTGCCCATCGCACACCGATATTCGCATCATCCGGTGGAAGTGTCCAGATGCAGTGTAAATGATCCGGCAACAACACCCAGGCGTCGATAGTGAAGGGATGGGTTGTTTGCGTATTGCGGATAGCATTGCGCAAGGCAGTCCGAACAGCTTCATTACATAAAATGTGTCGCCGTCGGTATGTCACAACCGTGAAGAAATAGGTACCACCTCGTATGTTTGGGCGTCGATAGTTTGGCATAATCGTTGTAGTAGTAGTAGTAGGGTGCGTTGCCCGCACCGTTTTCGAAGGTGTACCATCG
>DAOTVB010000027.1:0-7003 GCA_034436755.1 Chloroflexaceae bacterium
ATGAGTGGTTGCGCGAGTTCCCACAGCGTGCGAGCGGTGTGGCGCTCGCGGCGCAGGTAGTCACTCACGGCGTCGTGGCTCACATCGTCCAGATGATCCGCCAAATTGGTACAGGTATAATTCACTGGCGTTGCCAGCAAATATTCGACATACTGTTGTTTGGTAATCATAGCCATAGACTACCACATGCGTGGCTCAAGCGAAAGTCCTAACCATATTCGACATCGTTGGTCGGACTGGTGCCGTACTGCTCGGTGAGGTAGGCCCAGAACAGCGCCGCCGAGTAGGAACTGGTCAACAGGTTCTGTCCGGGAGTGCTCAGGTAGTTCCGGACTTCTCCGACATAGCCGAGGTACCCCTCATCCATATCATCAAAGTGACTGCACGTGTTAGGAGCGGCTCCCAGACATGTTTTGTCCTGACTCAGGCGGGCCTGTCCCTCCACAATCCAGTTGTTATCCGGGTCGTTGGGCCAGGGATACCAGTACTGCTGAAGGTGGAATAGTTCATGAATGGAGAGGATTTCATTCGCCGGGTCACCCTCCCGTTGTTCTTCGTCGAACCAGTATTCCAGATAGCGCGGGGCCAGGGCCATAAGATGTTGATTCGAGGTCGCACAGCCACCGGCATCGCACCAGGAGATAATGACGGGCACTTTGTCGAGGCCCGGGCGATGGACGCCGGCATCTTCGTCGAAGCCCATGCGCGCAAACGACAGGCGTGCATCTTCCATTGCTGCTGCTGAGCACTCCAGCGTGCGTGGGAGATACAAGTCATTCAGACATGGCTGTTGATTGTCAACCAGCGGGCAGGGGACAGCTTGATCGCGCAGGCGATAGAAGTAGCGGAAGTGCTCGGTTTCATAGATGCGCGGCGCGATACACATCTCGCTCGGTTCGGACACCGCGTTGTTCGATGCGCGGAAAGCCCGCAGGCGGTAGTATAATCGTTCATCGGGATTGATGCGTTCCGAAAAGCGATCATACATCCCGTCTTCACGCGGCACAACCCGTGCAATCTCGCTAAAGTCCTCGTTGCGCGAAGTAGGTGAACGCTCGATGATATAGCCGGTTTCGTCATTGGCGTTATCGTTCCAGAGTAAGACCAACTCGTCGCGGGCATAGCCCTCGCAGATGATTCTGGTGGGTGTTGGCAGCGTTCCCTGGGCCTGGGTGGAGATTGTAGGCAGCGCGGTCAGCACCACACAGACGCCTCCGAGCAGAACGACCAGGATCAACCAGTGGCGGAGCGACAGAACGGACAGCGGAGAAATAGTCATAGGGGTACTCACTCCTTGGGTTCATAACTGGGTAAGTACGCTCCAGTGTAGCAGGCAAGCGTCAACACAACGTCAAAATCGGGTGGCAGAAGAACGAGGCCCAACCCCAACATACGTGTCACCAGGTGCCTGTACGTTACATTTGTGGCTATAGGGCATCAGAAAGCCTTCGAGTGAGCCGACCGTCACCTTTTCAGAGAGTTTCAAAGTTGTTTAATTGGGGATTTTTAATGCTATAATATACACGGTTTGCCTTCCAGCAGCATGTGCCTATCGTTCAGGAATACAAACACAGGTTCTGATTGGTGGCAGGCATGCCTCGACACAATCTGGCAGGACAGGAAAGCTACTCTGCCTTTTGTAGGACAGGAAAGGAAGAAGAATGATGCGAGTCGTAACAGGTGTCGTGCTCTTGCTTGCCATAGGTATGGCTGGCTTGTTCGGGTCGGTATCGGTGCAGGCGCAAGATGAAGAGGATGTTGTCTTTGCGCCGGTGACCAGTATGCAAGGAGAATATGCACTGTCGGTCAATGGGGTTGCGGTACAGGTCTGTCAGGCCCGCTGGGAAACAGCCAACCGGCGGCACCTCACCTGCGAAGACCTGATAACAGATGATGATCTGGAACTGGTCGCTGGTCGTGTGCGGGAAACCGTCCTGTATGATGGCGTCTTGTATCTGCGTGTGGATGATGATGATACCTGGTTTGCGGAAGAAATGCCCGAACTGGGCTTTGCGGGTAATACTATCAATCTGCTGTTCCAGTCGCGCATCAACAACCTGGGTGATGTGACCGTTATCAATCTTGGCACGGTCATCATCAATGGGGTGACAACAACGCAGTACCAATATCGCCCCGAAGGTGGCAGTGGCGCGCTGGTGTACGATGTGTTTGTGACAGCCGATGGTCTGGTGTTGAAAGACGAACTCAGCCTGCGCCAAATCGATGATAGCAATGTGACATTCATTATCGCAGATGTCTGGACCTATAGTTCTTTTGATGCTGTCATCATTGTCACACCACCCCCGCCTGAACTGGTTATCATCGTGGATCCGGGTGACGATGATGACGATGATGATGATGACGACGATGATGATGACGATGATGATGATGACGATGATGATGACGACGACGATGATGACGACGACGATGATGACGACGATGACGACTAGGTAATATTTCCAAACCTGACTATACCCAGTATACAGGTGTGCGGCGGTCAAATATCGTAACAAGGTGCTGGAGATCGACGCCGAACAGTGACGAGCACGCGTGCAGCCTTTAGGGATGGACAGCACAGATGTTTGCTGTAAAGAAAGAGGCAATGTACGGATGACAGGCCCAAACCCAACGTTTGTGTCACCAGATGCATGTATATTAAAATCTGGTTACATCCTGGAAGAAGACAGAGCATTTTACTCTCTACTTCCAGAGATTGCTCTGAATAGCTCGTGCATCAGACATCGCGGGTCCGGCGGCATGTGTTCGTGGGTGCCAGTTTCAACGCAAGCGAAGGAAGGAGGTACCGCTCTGTTGCGGTTTGTTCTTCTTCATTCCGCCGCAAGTACCCGGCGTGCCATTGCCAGATCGTCCGGCGTGTTGATATTGAGGAACGCCTGCCCCGCCGGATCATAGCAGGCGATCACTGCCGGTGCAATCGTTTCTATCCGTACACCTGCCAGAAAATCGGCAATCCGCCGCTGCCCCTGGTCAAGCATGCGGCGCAGCGGCACACAGCAGGCGCGGCTGTAGATCGCGTGCAGTGGTTCCAGTCCGGCGGCATTACGTACCGCGCCGGGATGCAAGGAACGCGGCACCAGCGCATCATAGGTACGCGGGTAGGCCAGCATGGCCGCCAGCAGTTCGTGCCGAAGCAGTGGCATATCGGCGGCGACGACCAGGGCATACCGATGGGTCATCGCCGCCAACCCGGTGTAGATCCCGCCCAACGCGCCGCCATCGGGATATCTATCGGAAATGCAGCGCGCCGGCAGATCTGACCACGCCTGTGGATCATTCAATACCACCAGCAGTTCCGCACAGAGGGGCGCAAGCTGAGCGAGCGTATGCTCCAGGAGCGTCGGCCCGTCCGCGCCCCACAACCGCAGCCGACGTTTATCCTGCCCCAGGCGGCGACTGCTCCCACCGGCAACCACAATTCCGGTGACCGATTGTTTGTCTGCATCATCGCCGGATTGCACACTGATCACCGGGTATCTTTCGCCCGCAACCGGAGCTTCATCTGCTGTCACACTACGGCACGCGTTCATCACTCTGTCCTGATCTTCCTGGTGCCATTCACCCAGGTAGTGCTTGCATCGGTTTCATCTTCGCTCCCTATGGACAGGTTGCACGCACCACCTGCGGGGGACTTCCGGATCAGCGCAGTCTGTCATGGGTGTGACGTATGTTCTTGCACAACGCCACGCATCTTTGGCAGCAGCGGCGGCTCCAAGCCGCCGCTCCAACCCACGGGCAACGGAGCGGCGGCTTGGAGCCGCCGAATGCAGGCAGGCGCACATCCATAGAATGCAGAACTATTCGTCACACCCGTCTGTCATAATCAGGCATCGTACGCCGTACCGCCCGGCTGAATGCGCTCGATCCCGGTGTACACATTAAACCGCTCCCCCCGCAGGAAACCGATCAAGGTCATGCCGAACGACCGGGCCACGGTGACGGCCAGGCTACTCGGCGCTGACACGGCACACACTATCGGCACACCCGCAACCAGGCACTTCTGCATAATTTCAAAGCTGGCACGTCCACTGACCAGGATGATATGCTGACTCAGCGGCAGCGACCGCTGGAGCAGCGCCCAGCCAATCAGTTTGTCCAGCGCGTTGTGCCGCCCGACATCCTCGCGCACCGCCAGCAGGTGCCCATCAGCGGTGAAGAGCCCGGCGGCGTGAAGCCCGCCCGTCGTGGCAAACAGTCCCTGGTCACTGCGCAGTTGTTCGGGCAGATGATAGATCACATCGGTAGGAACGACCAGACCAGCGGACAGCGCCGGGCACTCCCGGATGCGCAGCGCATCGATACTCGCCTTCCCACACACTCCGCATGCGCTGCTTGTATAAAAATGACGCTCCAACTGCGCCAGATCGGGCAACTGGTTCTGGCGTAACTCGACGTTCAGCGTGTTGTAGTGTTGCGCTGCATCCTCGAACGCATCAACACAGTAGCGCATGCGATAGATGTCGTCCGGTTGCGTAATCACCCCCTCGCTATAGAGGAAACCGGCGGCGAGATCGAAGTCAGCACCGGGCGTGCGCATAGTGACGGCCAGTTTCTGGCGCTGCTGCCCCGCGCGCAGGCGGATCTCCAGCGGTTCCTCGGTCGCCAGGTGATCCGGGCGCATGCGGGGCTGCCCGCGCTCAAATGCCCAGATCCGCGATTTTGTTTTACTACCGGGACGTGCGGCCATACTCGACCTCGATCAGTTCTTTGTCCTGCCGGTCAGCACTTCCCTCTCGCTGGTCCAGGTCGAGCAGCGCGGGGCGATCGGCTTTGTGGGTTGCGCCTGCTGCGCTGTTGACATCTCACCGTGCGTACGTGTGGCGTGTGCCTCAATCATGGTGTTCCTCCTGTTCATCTTTGCTACCAATAAGACTTACGCGGTGGGTGTTCAACCCGGACGTTGTTCATGACCGTGTAAGTCGTGACCAATACTCATCATGCTTCGGGTCAGCCGCCCTGGACCGGTTCAGGCTGCGTGCGATGTAGCCGACTCGGCGCGATAGTGATGCCGTTCATCGACTTCGCGCACCAGCGCATTGCAGATCAATCCCAGCACAAGCAGCCCGGCCATCAGATACATCGTCACCGTATAGGCATCAGCTTTCGGCACACCAGTGTTGATCTGATACTCGCGGAGATACGTAACCAGCGTTGGGCCGACAATTGCCGCTGCCGACCAGGCCGTCAACAGCCGTCCGTGAATAGCACCAATCTGCATGGTGCCAAAGATATCGCGCAGGTAGGCCGGGACGGTGGCAAATCCCCCGCCATACATGCTCAGGATGATACAAAAACTGCCCACAAACAGCAGCACATTGCCGCTGCGTCCCGTCGTAGGAATGGCAGCATACAGAACAATTCCCAGCAGGAAATAGATCATATAGGTGCCTTTGCGCCCGATCTTGTCCGATAAGGATGACCAGAAGAACCGCCCGACCAGATTGAAGAGGCTGAGTAACCCGACAAACCCGGCGGCGGCGGACACGGAGATGACTCCGGGAAACATCTCCTGGATCATGGGCGAAGCCTGACCAAGCACACCAATACCGGCCGTCACGTTCAAGAATAAGACGCCCCAGAGCAACCAGAACTGCGGCGTCTTGATCGCCTGATCCGCCGTGACATGCGCACTGGTCACCAGCTTCCTGGGCCGGGTTGGGGGGGTATAGCCCTTACAAGGGTATGTATCATTCCAATAGAATATCCGAAAGCGGATAGCGATGGATCGTGGTTTTGACATCAGGATAGGGCCCCGGCAAGGCACTGGGACGCAGCCACAGCCGCTGCCAGATGCGCCCGTGGCCCAATTGCCGCCGGGCCCAACTCAGCCCGCGTTGGAACAGCCCGACGACCGGCTGTCCCGTCGGTGTCGGCAGGTCAGGTGGCACGCGAACGCGCCCGGGCGCGACGCCCAGCGCCTCGGCATCATCTGCTCGCGTGCCACACCCCAGCACCCACAGCGTGGCCACCGCCAGCACCAGCCAGTGCCGGGACACCCGTTCCGGGTCCGTGCGGCGCGTCCGCTGCCACTGCCAGCCCACGCCCTTCAGTGCCCGAAAGCCCAACTCAATCCACATGCGCAGCCCATACCAGCCCTGCTGCACCTGCCGCGGCGCCAGGTCGGTTAGCAGCACCCAGCGTTCCGCGTGCCCGTGGCCCCACACAATCACCAGCGTTCCTGTCTGTCGCGCCTGCTCGCCAAACACGGCTGCCGCGCCGACCCAGGCGCGCCCAGGACACGGCACCAGGTGCGCGGACGTAACGGTGCGTTTCCGCTTCGCCGGACGCACCGGAACCCCATCGGCAATCCGCAGCAACGGATGCAGGCGGCGCTGCTGCAAATGGTGCCACAGACGCGGGCTCCACAAGCCGCGATCGACACAGACAAACGCCTGCCAGTTCCGCGGCACCTCCGGCGCCAGCTGCTCGATCAACGCCAGGATGTGCGGCATCCAGGCGCCCTGCTGGGTAGCTGGGACGATGTGCCAGGCGACCGGGATGGCGCAGCCGCGATACAACACGCTGATGACCAGTGCGACCACGCGGTCGTGATGATGGGTGGCGTCAATCGCCAGCGGCAGCGTGGTACCCTGCCACCACTGCACGACCCAGCGCAGCAGGAAGGGAAAACAGGCCGTGACATCGACCTGCGCATCGCAGGGACGGGCTTTGTCGCGTCCGTTGCGCAGCCATTCGCGCAAGCGCTGACGGGCGGTCTGTGCCGACAGCAGATCGCACAGTTCGACCACGACAGCACTGAGACAGGCACTTTTGGCCAGCACCGTGCCATAAACCCACAGGGCCAGGCCCAGCACATGGGCCGGACGCACGTCGGGAAACTGCTGCGTTATCATCTGCTCGATCTGGTACAATTCACGGGAAATGCGCATCGTTCACCTCGGTTGATCATAGGATTCGTACCCCGATCATGCCAGAATGATGCGCATTTCGCAACTTCCACTATTTCGTTACATACCCTTGTAAG
>DAOTVB010000028.1:0-154680 GCA_034436755.1 Chloroflexaceae bacterium
TGGTATATAGTTTCTGGTTCACATCGGGGAGCGGGATGCGGGATGCTGCGTCCCGCTCCTGTGTTTGATGCCAGAAGCATGTGGCCCAGTTACGCCGCCCGGATCTGCTGGAGCGTATGTCCTCTCACATAACCTCAAAGGGCGTATTAGTGATACGCGATCTTGCGAATGACATAGATCTTCTGGTTCATTGCATCACCTCACGGGTAACGTGTCGTTTCAAGCATTCTGGCACTCGGTGCCGGCGCTGATCCGTTATCCATCCAGAGTTCGAAGCGCATATGATCGAAGAGATAGGTCGGCGAAAGCTCAAAATCAGCGATGTATGGTATCTCGCCCACTACTCGCGGGACAATCGCATTGAGAAACCAGCTATTATGGGTGATCAAGAGCGACTCAAGTTGTCCGGTAATAGCCAGCGGTGATAACAGGAGATCGCTCAGTTCACGGCTGGTCACATACCGCTGATGAAACCGTTCGAAGGCTGCTTTCCAGTCGGTAGTGTTGGGCAATGCAATCGCCTGGACAAAATCAGACAGGGTGGGAATGAAGCGGTGCTGATAGTCCGGTAAAATATGGTCTTTCTCGCAGATCTCTTTGACGTTGACCGTCTTGCTGTCGCTGTTGCGAATAACAATGCCGAAGATCGGAATAACAACCCGTCTGATAGCCCAGAGGTTATGCAGGATGCGGTGTCGATTGTCACTGCATAGCTCTTTGGTGCTGTCCATAAATGCATGGATAGGGTAATAGTCTTCGACACTGCCGCCCCAATGCTTGACGGAAATACGCGCATGCGAATAGGCATCCATTGTTTGCGTTGCTCCTGCGATTGGGTGTGTAAAATCTATGTGTAGCAAGCGACATATAAGGACTGACGAGCCTCCGGCTATTCTACCAGATGTCAGGGCAATGCATGCTGCTAACCCACATTCGCACAAACTCACTCGGACCAACCCGGCAGCGCGATGGGAAAATCGGCAACCATGCCTGCCGAATTGATGTCTACTATAACTTCCTGCAATTAATCAACCGTGTGCCGTGCAATCACCCGTAGTCAGGCGCGGCCCGCATTGCTATAAGTCGCTCACTGGCCTGCTGAAGCACCTGGTGCGCCAGTTGAGCCACATTGTAGCCGCCGGGTAGCCGTATCAGCGGTGTGTTATATTGTTCACATAGTGTGCGGACTGCGCCCAGGTCATGGCTGGCCCAGCGGATTGCCAGCACGACCAGTACCACATCCGGACGAGCAATCGCCGGTTCCAGGGTCAGGTAGCTCTGGTGGGGGCGGGTGTCGCACCAGATCAACTCGCGCAACTCAAACGTTTCTTCAATGGTTTGCGCAACCCGGGGGCGGCTATCGCCGCCAATCAGCACGATGGTCGTGTCGCGGAGCAGATCGGCCACATCCGTGATATGCGACTCCGCCGGAGGGGGCGTATCATCGTCAGGCGGGGCATGGTTGGTGGCGCTATGCGCGCGCTGGATCTCCCGCACAACCAGATTGACATTGCGGGGGCGGTCGGGTTCAGCCGGCAGTGCGGCCAGATGCGGGAGCAGCAGATGCCGTAGTCCGCGATGGCTCGGCGGCATGCCATGTTCAATCAGGGCATCAATGGTCGCCAGGGCACGGGGCCACTCGTCGCTCACGCCGTCAGCAACGCGGCGGAGCTGGTAGCGCAGTTTTCCCATGCGTTTGCGTTCATGGCGATGACGATACACCGCATCTTCAACCTGGTCCCGCCAGGCCTCCACCTGCTCAAGGCGTGTGGCCCAGTCCTTCGGTTCGGCCTGATCCTGGCGGCGCATATGGCGCTGGATAAAAACCCCCTCCTGCCGGGCGTGCCGACGAATCCACTGAAAGAAGACCTCCTGACTGGTATCTGGTGGCTGCTGGGTGAGTGCCACCGCCGCGCGCAGGGCCGATTGCACCTCTGCCGCCAGTTCCAGGCCGGTTATGCGATAAGCAGAGAGGGCCGCGTCAGCAAGTACCTGCGCCAATGTCTCGGTGATTGTCGCTACGGCGGTATAACTGCCCGCCAGGGCGTCCCAGGCATCCGGGGTGATGGTCGCGCGGGACTGCACCACTCCCACCCAACGATTGCCGTCATCACCAACGATGGCTGCGGCGTCCGGATCACATGTCGGCAGTGGCGTTGCCAGGTCGTGGTTCTGGTTCCGGAGGTGCTGAATGACCGCAGCGTGGTGGGCACAGCAGGTGCTGAGCGCGTAGAGCAGATCCTGCTCATCGGCAAGGGGTGCGGCAGCGGGTGGTGCGGGTGGTGGCGATGGTGTAACCGGCACCGGTTCTTCACCAGTTCCGTTCCAGTGTCGGCGCAGCCGTTCAATATCTTCACGGCTCGCAAGGGGTTGCGGTTCCGGCCTGGTTGTTGCGGTGTCTGGTGGTGTGCCGGCGGTGGGTGCAGCAGGAATGGTGGGCTGCGGTGTGGGTGGGGGTGGACTGGTCGTTGCGGCGGAGGTGGTTTGCGGTTCAGTGGTCCGGGGTGTTTCACCCATGGGCGGTTCGGCAAGGTTACAGAGCGCCTGGCCCAGGGTGCTCAGGTGGGCGCGGAGCGTGGCATCCTCACGCGCCTGGTCATGTAGTCTGGTCAGGATGGCGTGCAGAGCAGCGATAGCTGTGTCGAACTGGTGATCATGATTGGCTGGGTTCATAGCATTGCTCGCGTGATAGGTGGCAGGTGTACGGCGATGGGCGTTCCGAATCGGGTTGCTGTATTGACGTTCTACCGGGAGTAGATGTTGCAGGGCATGAGCGTGCCAACGTTGCGAAGCTGTCCCCGCCCGGTCAGGGCAGCGCGCTCCGGCAGGGCAGCGGGTGCCAGCATGGGCGCGGCATGCGGATGATCCGGAGTGCGCTCTCCCAGCGTCAGCACCTGCTGCGCCAGCAGGATCGCCGCATCGAGGTCAAGCGCGTGCCCGCGCTCCTCAGCTTCCGCATACACGTCCGGCTCGACAACGGCGCGGAACCGGGCCAGAGTCTGGTCAGCGCGCCGGCGCAGTTCATAGCCGCCGGCGGGATGCTGTCGCACAACGATCAACAACTCGATGCCATGGTCCCGATGTCCGGTTTGCAACACCCAGTTGGCGATAACGGCGAGCAGCAGCAGCATCTGAAAGGGTTGCTGGAGATCGAGCGCGACTGGGAGTGCCGCTTGAAACTGGTCGCGCGCTTCTGCATAGCGTCCCTGCGCCGTAAGTGTATCCCCCAGGTCGGCCAGCACCAGCATGCGGTAGTTCTGATCGCCGGTGTCCTGCAGGATGGTCAGGCTATGCCCTAGGAGTTGCCCGGCCTCAGGCAGGTTGCCCGCGTGGAAGGCGGTTCGGGCGAGGATGTGACGGGCAATGCCCTGATACCAGTTTGCCATCAAAACAGCAATCTACCGTACCGTGGGCCACGGGCGCAGGGGCGGCACATTCCTGTTCATCACCTCTGAGTCCTCGGTGTTCTCTGTGGCTATGACAACAAATCGGTATGAGAGCCTAATCCCGTGGGGGCGAAAGATGGTTTGTCCCCGCATTTGCATCTAGTCTAGCGGCAATCGGGGCGGGATGTCACCCGCCGAAGGTATGGAGATACCGGCATCCCGGTTGCCCACCTTGCGGTCGGGTGTGTGAAAGAGGTGCAGGCGTGAACCGAAGCGGCGCGCATGCCACGTTCGTGTGGCCTGATGTCGATGACCCTGCGTAGGGCCGCCTGATGAATGTTGAAAAAATAGCCCGGCTATGCAATGACCGGGAGTCCCGGCTTTCGCCGGTGGAATGCCTGCCAGGACAGCAGCATAGGGCCAGGAACGCCTGATCCGGCTGAAGCCGGGACTCCAATCCAGTGATGTCCGGATTACATTCTCAACATTCGTCAGGCGGTTCCAGCCCGGCGCAACTGCCTGAAGGCGGCCCTACTGAATGTCAACTGTCAAGTAGGTTTGACCTGCTGGACGGGAGCCTTATGCCTCCTCCTGGAGCGGTAGCCAGAAGGTGACCGTCGTACCCATGTCTTCTTCGCTGGTCACGCTAATCGCGCCCCCATGCTGCTCAATGATCTGCCGGGTGCTTGCCAGGCCCAGCCCGGTCCCGGAAAATGCCCTGACGACATTACTGCCACGCTGGAAGGGCTGAAAGAGCCGGGGCAGATCTTCGGCGGGAATGCCAATGCCCTGATCACGCACCGTTACAACCGCACGGTCTGTGTCCGATTGCTCTTCCCGGCTTACGGTGACAAAAACGCTGCTCCCGGCGGGGCTATACTTCATTGCATTGGACAACAGATTCGTGAGCACTCGTTCCAGGCGGGCGATATCGCCGGCACAGGTCAGACGCGCCGGTGTGATCTGCATCTGCAGGGAATGCTGCTCACTCAGTTGCCGGCTATCATCGACGACCTGACGGACCAGTGCGATCAGGTCAATTGGCTCCAGAGTGAGGGCCAGCGGTTGGCCCGCCTGGAGCGATGCCAGGTCCAGCAGTTCTTGCGCCTGCCGGATCATGCGCATGGTGGCGGCTTCGATATTCTTCAGGCCGCGCATGATCCGTTCAGAGTCTGCGATGTCTTGTGTGCTAATCCGCCGCCGCAGTAACTGGGTATACCCCCGAATTGTTGCCAGGGGCGATTTAAGATCATGCGAGATCAGCCGGAACATATGATCACGGATGCGCACTGCATCTTCGGCCTCGGCCCGGTTCTGCTGTTCGGCGGCATACAACCGGGCATTGTCGAGCGCCAGTGCTGCGCGCCGTCCAAGTTCTTCTGCAATTGACAGGGTGTGTGGATCGTAGTGCCGGTGTGTTCCGGTGGTGAACAGGCTAAGCACGCCGACCGGCTGCGTCTGCACGGTTAACGGAACACCCACGTAGGCGGTGATATGCAGATTGCGCAGATACGCCAGGTGTTCTTCATCGCGGGCTATGGTCTGCAGATCGGCGTCCTGAACCGGTTCCAGGAGCAGCGGTTGCCGGCTGTGTAAAACCCGGGCCACCAGATGGCTACTGGTAAAGTCAACTGCGTACGGCTCGGTCCAGCGGTATTCTGGGCCAGTTGCGGCGATGTCCGGACTGACGGCAGTTGTCGGGATAAGCCTGCCGTTATCGCCCAGGGTATCAATGCTGCATATGTCGGCGATGGTAGAGACAATCAGATGGGCCAGGCTGCGCAGGCGCTCGTCCGGATCGAGCGAGCGCGTTAACGGCTCACTGGCATCGGCCAGCAGGCGCTCGATATTCATTGCCCGGCGGTACATCGTGACATCGGTGGCCGCGCCGATAATCCCGTTGATGCTGCCGTCGGGGTCATACTGCGGCTCGATCTTCAGGTCGTACCAGCGTGTCTGTCCATCAAGGTTGAGGGCGATTTCCTCGCGCATGCTCTGTCCGGTTTCCAATACCCGTCGTTTTATGGCTATGAGCGGTGCGGCTTCTTCCGGTGAGATCATCTCATCATCGGTCTTACCCAGGAAGTCTTGCTCCGAGGAGTACCAGGTGGGGTTGTGGATCGCCGTGTAGCGCAGGTCACGATCCTGGGCAAAAACGACCACGGCCGAGTCCTGCAGCACCAGGCGAAAGCCGGCCTCACTCTGCCGCAGGGCTTCCTCGGTGCGCTGCCGCTCGATTATCTCGTCCTGTAGGGTATGATTTGCGGCATCCAGTTCGGCGGTTCGCTCCGCCACGCGCTGCTCCAGGTGCGCATGCGCCGCACGCAGCGCTTCCTCCGCCGCTACCTGCTCACTCACATCAATAATGCTCATCCGGTAGCCGGCAGTTCGGCCATGCTGAACAATGACCGAACTCTCGATGCGCGCGTGGAAGAAGCTACTGCCCCGGCGCAGGCGCAGGCGATTTATTTGCAGTGCCTGGCTTTCGGTCAGGCGTCGGCTATGAAAATAATAGGTATCCTGGTCTTCCGGCAGGATGAAATGGGTGACCGGCTGTTGGAGGAGCGCACTGCGCTCAACACCGAGCAGCGTTGCCGCTGTCAGGTTGGCCTCGACAATCTGCTCATTGACAATTGTGAGATAGCCCACCGGCGCAAAATCATAGAGATCAATATAGGCATCGCGGGAGACTTTGATCTCTTCCTGGGCCTGGCGCAGTTCCTCATTCTGGATCGAGAGTTCCACCTGATGCACCCGCAATTCTTGAATCAGGCGCTGCACCTCCTCGACGGATATGTCTTCCAGATTGATGGTTGCACCCTGGAGGACGGCTTCGGCGCGTTGCCGCAAGATTGCGGATCCGGTGGTGTCTTCGGATTGGTTGTTCTGATCGTCTGGTCTACTCACAAACTTCCTCGCACGTATTTATGGTGTTATAAAGAACTAAGAAAATGCCTGAAAAGAAGCCTGTATGGGCTGGATGTTGGCCCAACCCGCTGACCCAGGCGTTCCCGGTAGTATACTGCGGCATCGGCCGGTATCCCACCGGCTAAAGCCGGGACTCCCGGTTATTTATCTCCGGGTTCTTTGCTCAACGTTCACCAGCCGGATCAGGTATTCCCGGCAGTATGCCACTGCCCCGGCAGGCATCCAAACCGGCGAAAGCCGGGACTCCCGGTTATTTATCTCCGGGTTCTTTGCTTAACGTTCACCAGCCGGATCAGGTATTCCCGGCAGTATGCCGCTGCCCCGGCAGGCTTCCAAACCGGCGAAAGCCGGGACTCCCGGTTATTTATCTCCGGGTTCTTTGCTCAACGTTCATCAGCCGGATCAGGCGTTCCCGGCAGGATGCTACTGTCCCGGCAGGTATCCCACCGGCGAAAGCCGGGACTCCCGGTTATTCATCTCCGGGTTCTTTGCTCAACGTTCACCAGCGTGACCTACAACGACTTTTTCAAAGAGACTCCTGGAAAACTACAGAAACAAAACTTCTGGCACAATGCTATCCGGCAATCTGTTTGTACTTTGTTCTGTATTGGTTCTGGTTATAGCTCTAGTTATTGTAATACATCTGGTGATTATCTGCAGCCGTTAGCGGGTGGGCCATACCTGATATGCACGCAGTTGGGTTGGACGGCCATGCCGCTGGTGACCTGCATAACTTGCATGTGCGTATAGCGCTGAATAATGTCCACCAGCATACTCTCGTGGGTCGGATCAAGGTGCTGCACCAGAATAAAAGCGATGCCGCTGTCGGACGGCATATTGGTAAAAAACTTCTCAAATGCTTCCAGGCCGCCGGCGGATGCACCGATACCGACAATGGGAAAGAGTTTGTCCGATGCTTGCGCTGGTGCATAGTCAATAACGGGTTCGTCGGTCAGCGCATGGGCCTGTTGCGCAGTTTCCGTTCCCGGCTCAACGTGCTGGTCGTCCGCCGGGGTATGTTCAGCATGGTTAGAGGTATGAGGACCGTTGTTCACCGCAACTGCTCCACGCTAGTTTTGCTACAGGTCTCCTGATGATCCGTCTGATGTACCCACAGGGCGCGAGTCGGTCGCCGGCTCTCTGCGGAGTGGTGGTGCTTCAATGATACGGTGTTGCTGTGTTGCTGTTGGTATTGTACTACGTTTGCAAGATAGTGTGTAGTAATGCTGAGTGTGATGCCGGATGGCATCATTGTGGTGGATACGCAGCAGCGCATTGTGGATATCACCCCGGCGCTATCTGGAAGAGACGCCAGCGGGGGAACTGCAGCGCACCGCCCGACATGACTGCCCGGTCGGGGTTGTAATGCTGCATAATGGCACTCTACCAGGCCAGGGCAGCGGGACGGGATCAGGTTATCCGCGCCCCGCTGCCCGCCCGGGACGGAGTATATCGTACCGATCGTTCCAGAAGCGTCTCGTCCTCTGCCGGACAAGATGCTTCACCCGATGCAGAAGCGTAGCAAAATGCAGGGAACAGGGACGCAAAACAATGAACTCATCCCTGTCACCTGTCCCCTATCACCTGTCCCCTATCACCTGCCCTGACGCAAACTACCGGGTATCTCCCGCGAGCTACGCACAAACCAGCGGGTCACATTACGGTAGCGATCCTCGCGCCCGATCAGGATGCCGGCATTGCTGAGGCGGTTCTGGTCGAGCGTATCAAAGCCAAACCCGCCGATCTGCGTATCTGCCGTGAAGTTGTAGAGTGGCTGGTAGAGGATAATGCTGGGTGCCAGATCGATCCAGCGCTGCTGAAAGGCTGCGTAGTCGGCGTTGCGGGCCGCCAGTTCCAACTCGGTGCGCGCGCTGATGAGCAGCGTGTCGATCTCCTCGTCGCGCAGCCCGGCATAGTTCAGTCCGCTCGCGGCCTGGCTGGAGTGCCACAACTCAAACACATCCGGGTCGGCTCCCAGGCGTGTCCAGCTATGCAGCGCCATAACAAAATCGCGGTCGCGCAGACGCCGGCGCAGAGCAGGGCTGTCCAGTTCTTCGATCTCAACCTGTACGCCGATATCCTGCCACTGGCGGGCAATGTCGGCGGCGGCGGCCTGGCGCTCGGGTGCGCCGTCGGTGATCAGCGACAGCACCAGCGGCTCCCCGTCGCGAGTGCGGATACCATCCGCTGCCGGGGTGTAGCCCAGATCTTCCAGCGCAGCTTCGGCGGCAATCGGGTTGTAGGCATACCCCTGCACAGTTGCGTCATAGGCCCACCATCCCGGCAGAATGGGCGTATCAACGCGGACTGCCGTACCGCCCAGCACCTGCTCAATCAGCACGTTCTTATCCAGACCCAGGGACAACGCCTGGCGTAGCGCCTGGCTATCCAGCGGCGCATTGCGCAGATTAAACGTCAGCACGGTGTAGGCATCCAGCGGCAGCGTTAGCCGCCTGATCGTCTGTGGCAGGGCAACCTGGCTCAGGTCGGGTTCGGCGGCCATGCCCAGCGCCTGCACTTCACCCCGATCCAGGGCCGAGAGCGCCGCCGGAGTGGTTTCGATAAAGCGCAGTTCAATCCGGTCAATCAGCGGTTGCTGCACAAAGTAGGCGCTGTTCAACGTCAGCAATGCCCGCTCGCCGGTCAGTTCTTCAAGCTGGTAGGGGCCGGTGCCAATCAGTTGCCGGGCAAACGCCGCGTTGGACCACTCGCTGATCGGAATATTGCCCAGCAGATGCGCAGGCAAGATCGGGACATTGGCCTTACTCAAAAAGGGCGCATAGGGCACATTCAGCGTGCAGCGTACGGTATAATCGTCCAGCCGGTCTACCAGCACATTGCGCCACAGGTTTGCCAGCGCCGGGTCGCCCGTAAAATCGGCGCTCTGGATCGCCTGCAGTGTAAACACCACATCGGCGGCGGTGAAGGGCGTGCCATCATGCCAGGTGACATCGCGGCGCAGGTTGAAGGTGTAGACCTCGCCCGAAGAGTCGATCTGCCAGTCGGCGGCCAGGGCTGCTTCGGGCAGTCCATCGGAGCCGATGCGGGTCAGTCCATCAAACAGCAGCGCTCCCAGGTCGCGCCCGGCCGGATCCACCAGGGGATCATTCAGCAGGGGGATCGGCTGTGTTGGTGCGCCAATCACCGCCTCAACATAGGAGCCCCCCGGCAGCGGGCTGGATACTGCCGCGTTGAGCAGGGCCATCCGGCCCAGTAGGATTACCACCAGCAGGGCGCTCAGGGTAGCGATCACGATTTGCCAGCGAATACGACGTGCCATTGTCGCTCAACCTGACTAAAAGACCGGCAGACTGGCGATCAGGGCCAGCAGCAGAAAGAGTGCCGTGACCACAATGGTCGCCTGGTGCAGGGTCTTCTCCAGGCCGCGCCGCGTGCGATAGATCGAGCCGGAGTCCCGGTTGGCCATGCCCGGTGTGCGCGCCTGAACGACGACCAGGCCCATCAGCACAACGCTGAGAATGATCATTGCAAAGTAGATTGCGGTCTCCACAAGAGCCTCCTTATTCAGGTTACAGGTTACAGGTTACAGGCATTACGCGGTGAGTTACTAAACCGATGATCTCAGTAATGTTGCCACATAATGCGTGTAATGATACAGGAGTTACGCAGTCCCCCACGAACGGGGCTTTTCGCCTCCGGCAGGGCGGAAGATAGACCAGGTATCATGCTGCCGCCGACGAATCGGGCTTCCATCGGATAAAATGTCCGAGTTGCCTGTCAATTGCGCAACTCCTGTAATTATAAGGAACAGCGAACAAAATGTGGTGGGTGCAACGCTATCGAGCACGCTGTTTGTTCTCTGTTCTCTGGTTCTTTGTTCTTTGCTTCTCTGTTCTTTGCGTAAATCCGAACAGGCATTGTACCACTATCCCTGGCGATGAACAAAATCGGCGATGTAGGCGCGTGGGGTGAGCGGCTCGCCGGTTACGCGGGCCAGCAACGCGTTCCAGGGCAGTGTGGCCCCGCGTGCAAAAATCTCTTTCTGCAGAAACTTCCCGGCGGCGGGATTCTCCACCAGGGTTGCGCCGGTCTGCTGCCGAATCGTTTCCAGCAGTTGGCTGGCGGTTAACTCTCCCAGAATATAGTTGTGATAGTAGACCGGGTTGGTTGCCAGGTGGATTTTGGCGGCCCAGTCGGGGGCATCGCGCCCTTCGGGACGCGGGACGGCCTGAAACCGCGTGACATACTCCCACCAGCGCTGATCCAGATCAAGCTCCGGGAAGCGGTAGAGGTCGCGCTCAAAGAAGACCATCACCAGCGCCCAGCGCACAAAGATCAGTTGCTTGTTACTCTCGGCGGCCTGCACTGCGGCCGTCAGGCTTTGCACCTGCGCGCCGGTCAGCCCCCGCACGCGCTCCAGCCAGGCGGCATTACGCGCCAGGCGGCCCAGCATCATCGCGCCGGCTTCGGTGGTGCTGATGTGTGCCGGTTTGCGCAGCAGGAAGGGCAGATCGGCCCCCAGGTATTTGTCATAGATCGCATGCCCGAATTCGTGCAGGCAGGTCTCCATGTTTTTGACATCGGGCCGCAGGTTTGCCAGCACCCGTACATCATCGCTGAGCGGGTCGATATGCAGACAGAAGGCGTGCTGATTTTTGCCGGGACGCTCATACAGATCGCTGCGGGCCAGAATATCCCGCACTTCCAGCCCCAGTACATCACAGGTTGCCAGCGTGAGCGCCACAACGTCCTGGTCGGCAAAGAGCGCATCCAGGTCTACCTCGCCGGTCTGCGGCGGTTTCTGGAAGAAGGGATCGCTGTAGTGCCAGGGGCGCAACTCCTCCGGCTTCAGGCCGAAGCGCTCCGCCAGGACCGCGTCAATTGCGGCTTTGCGCTCCAGGAAGGGCGCACGGGTCTGCTGCTCCAGCGTCTCCAGCAGGGTAAACAGTTCCTGCTCGTCAATCTCCTGAAGCGCCAGCGCCATGGCGTAGTAGTCGGACCAGCCCTGCGCCTGTGCTGCGGCATTGCGGAGCGCTGCCAGTTCGCGGATTTTGGGCGCGGCCTGTGCGCCGATCTGCTTGCCGGCTTCCCAGGCCGCCTGCCGCCGGGCGGAGTCTCGTTCCATGCACAGGATCTGGACGATATCATTATCCGTCAACGGCTGTCCCTCCAGCGTGGCCCGGAAGGTGGAGAAGAGGCGGTAGAGTTCGGTTTCGAGCGCGGCGATACGGCTGATCTGTGCCGGACTGCGCTGCTGGTGAGCATACTGCTGGTAGGCCAGGGTCAGCCGGCGGTGCAGGTGTTCATCGCGGATCTCGTCCCGCCGGGCGTAGAGGGCGCAGATATGCGCCCAGTCGTCGGGCTGATTCAAGTGGGTCATCAGGCGGCTGCTCAGCCGCGCAACCTCATCGGCATAGCGCGCCTCGCCCGTGGTTGCCAGGTTCCAGTGGGCCAGATTGCGCTCGCGGCGCAACGCCTGTAGCGGGGATACACATGCATCCAGAAATGCATGCACTTCATGTTCGATATGTTCGATTGACATAGTTTATCATCCATTGACCATAATACCTAACCTCGTTCGGGGGCATTGTACTACGAAGTGGGCGTTGCTCACCAGTGGTGCATGGTGTACAATAGCCAGGCTGTCTGGATGCGTTATGCGCCGGAACAGATCAGTCGATCCGATTTGAGGAAGTATATGGCTCTGCGTGCATTAAATGTTGTTCTCAATCGTGGCAAGATGCAGCAGCAGCTCCCCCCGCAGGTTGCGCAGGACTACCTGGGCGGTCGGGGAGCGATTGCATGGCTTCTCTTCCACCATCTCCCACCCGATACGCCCCCGCGTGCCGCTGAGAATCTGCTGGTGTTTGCGGCCGGGCCGCTGGCGGGCACATCTGCGTCAATCGCCGACGGCTTTGTGGTTGGAACACGTTCGCCGCTGACCGGCGGAATTGGCTATAGCTGGTCACCGGGTAAGTGGGGCGGGGCGCTCCGCCGTGCCGGTTATGATCTGCTGGTTCTCAGTGGGCGCGCGCCAAACTGGTGTTATCTCCAGATTGATCACGAGCGGGTGCTGCTGCGTCCGGCGGCGCATCTGCTGGGGCGCGATACCCAGGCGACCGTTGCCGCGCTGCGCCAGGAATTGGGCGATGAGTATACGATTGTCTGCATTGGCCCGGCGGCGGAGGCGGGCGTGGCCTACAGCAGCATCGTGGCCGAGGGGCGCTACATTGCCGAACCAGCCGGAACGGGTACGGTGATGGCAGATAAGCGCGTCAAGGCGATTGCGGTGCGTGGCGTTGCGCCGGTCCAGGTTCCGGACGAGCGCAAGCTCAACGCGGCGATTGATATCATCACCCGGCGGGTGGAACGCAGCGCGCTGGCGCAGAGCGTCGCCCGGCTGGGCAGCCTGCACTATTTTCCGCAGGCGGTTGAGTGGGGCGCGCTGACCGGGCACAACGGGAAGCATAGCAATCTGGATGCGGCCTTCCGGGATCTTCCCGCCGCCCTGAGCCGGCAGGGTGAGCCGGAAAACCGCACCTTCCTGGGAATACCCGCGCTGGCCCCGACCAACCAGACTGACCGGCCTGCACCCCTGCCGGAACTGGAAACGGTGGCCGGGTTTGGTGCGCGCTGCGGCATTAGCAAGCCGAGCAGCCTGATCGCCATCGCGGATCTCTGCCTGCGCCTGGGGCTTGATCCGGCCGCAACCAGTGCCGCGATTGCCTTTACGATGGAGAGCCGGGAGACCGGGCTCAACCGCTCGGGGTCGCTGTCCTGGGGCGATGAAGAGGCGGTAGTGGCGTCCATCACTCGCCTGGGCGAGCATCAGGAGAAGCGCGATATGCTCTCGCTGGGGGTAGGCGAGATGCAGGAGATCTTCTTTGGTAGTGCCGATTTTGCTCCCCAGGTCAAGGGGTTGGCGATGCCCGCCCTCGACCCGCGTGCGCTGAACGGCATAGCGCTGGCAATGGCGACCGCCCCGATCGGTGGGGATTACCGCTATGCCATGATCTTCGAGGAGTTGCTCCCGGAGCCGCCCGCCTGGCTACCCGATGAGGCGGGCAATCCGCAGGCGATCAAGGGCAAGGCGGTACGCCTGATCTGGCATGAGCGCTTCGCGGCGGTGCTGGATGCTACCGGCATCTGTCGCCGCCTGGGGTTGCTGGCCTACCAGGTGACGCCGGTTGAGCAGTTGGCGATTATCAGCGCGCTGACCGGGCAGACGCTGAACGGGGTGGGATTGGCGCGGCTGGGCGAGCGGATTATCACGCTGGAGCGGCTGTTTGCCTTGCAGTATTGCGACGACGGTGCCCGGGATGAACTGCCCACGCGCTGGCGCGAGACATCCCTGACTGAGGGCCGCGCGGCGGGGCATCTACCCGCCCTGGATGAACTGTTGCGCGAGTATTATCGCCGCCATGGCTGGGATCGCATGGGCCTTCCTTCATCCGAGCGCCTGACGGAACTGGGGCTTAATCCGTAAATCCGTAGTGTATTGCGTATTTCGTATTCGACCCAACCTGCAAGGTACGCAGTACGCAATATACAAACGTATGTTGCCATTTACCCTTATCGCTATTTTTGCCGCCGCCGTCCCTACCCTCCTCTACACCCTGATCATCTGGTGGCTGGACCGCTACGAGAAGGAGCCGCTGCATCTGCTGGTGGCGACCTTCGTGTGGGGATCGCTGCCGGCGATTCTCCTGGCGATCTGCTTTGAACTGATCCTGGAAGCGCCCACCGCGCAATCCCCGCTCGGTCCGACCGCCGTTACCTGGGCGCTGGCCCCCCTGGTGGAGGAGCCGGTCAAGGCGCTGGCCCTGATTGCCCTCTTTCTGTTTGCCCGGCGTGAGTTTGACGGCATCCTCGACGGGATTGTCTATGGAGCGCTGGTCGGCTTCGGCTTCGCCATGACCGAGAACCTGCTCTTCTTCCTCAATCATCCCGCCGATCTGAATGGGCAGTTCTGGCTGCGCAGTGTGGTCTTCGGCTTTAACCATGCCCTCTTCACCAGCATTGTCGGGCTGGCGCTCGGGTCCGTACGCTATGCGCCGCAGCGCTGGCTGGGCTATGTGGCCCTGAGTACCAGCATGGCTCTGGCGATCCTGCTGCACGGGTTGCACAATATTGCGGTAAACTATCAACTGCTGGGGATGACTTTCGCCTGGGTGGTGCAGTGGTCGGGGGTGCTGACGCTGCTGGCCATTACCGGGTTGGCCTGGAGCCATGAACATAGCTGGATCGAGCAGGAGTTGGGCGAGGAGATTACCCGGGGCACGATCAGCATGACCGACTATGCCGAAGTGCTCTCCGCGTCCCGCCGCACACGCTCGCACCTGCGGGCGCTGGCACAGCATGGCCTGACGCGCTACATTCGGGTGCGGCGGTTGCACCATCTGATGATCGAACTGGCCTTCTGCAAGTATCAACTGCGCGTGGGCGACCGCTTTCAGCACCACACCGAACGTGAGCGCCTGCGCCGCGCGATTATCGCGCTACGATCTGACCTGAACGGTGCCGGCGAACTGCCGGGCCAGGCGGAGTGCGTGGTCTGGACCGAAGGTACCCGGAAGAGTGAATAACACCAACCACCAGAGGATGGAATTGTGAGCAATCTTGTGCGTACCGGGGTGATCGGGGTGGGCTGGGGCCGGATGCATGTTGAGGCTTACCATGCCTGCCCGGATACCGTGCCGGTGGCGATCTGCGATGCCAACCCCGATCGTCTGGCCGAACGCCGGCAGCAGTACGGGATCACGCGCGGCTACAGCGACTACCGCGAACTGCTGGAGCAGCCCGACATTGACGCGGTCAGTATTGCCCTGCCGAATGATCTGCATGTGCCGGTGGCAATCGCCGCGCTGCAGGCGGGCAAGCATGTGTTGTGCGAGAAGCCGCCGGCAATCACGGGCGACGCGGCGGCGCAGATCGTGGCGGCGGCCCGGGAGTATCGCCGTAAGCTGATGGTCTGTTTTAACTACCGCTACCGCCCCGATGCCCACTGGTTAAAACAACTGCTGGATGAAGGGCGCTTTGGGCGGTTGTATGCCGTCAAAACCGGCTGGCTGCGCAACAGCGGCATTCCCAACCTGGGAAGCTGGTTTACCTGCAAAGCGCAGAGTGGCGGTGGTCCCCTGATCGACCTGGGGGTGCATATGCTCGATCTGGCGCTCTGGTTGCTGGGCTACCCGGCAGTACAAACCGTCAGCGCTGTCTCCTTCGCCGAGTTTGGCCCCCACGGGCGCAAAATCTATGTCCGCCGCTCGCAGGCGGCCGACCCGCGCGCACAGCCGAATGCGCCGCGCCCATTCGATGTGGAAGATATGCTGATGGCGCTGATCCGCTTCACCGATGGGCGCGCGCTGCAACTGGAGGTCAACTGGGCCACGCACACGGCTGCCGGGCGCGACGACTACTTTCTCACGCTCTACGGCACTGCGGCGGGGGCGGATCTCTATGTTGCCAACTATGCCACCACCGACACCGTCACCCTCCACAGCGATCCGGGCGGCGTGATGAGCAGCACCCGCCCGGTCTTCCGCCAGCAGAGCCGCATCTCCCTGCCCTCCGGCCATGACGCCCTGGTTGATCACTTCGCCCGCTGCATCCTGGACGACCTGGAACCCTCCCCCGGCGGCGACGAAGGGGTGGCCCTGATGCGCCTGATCGATGCGATCTATGCATCGGCCCAATCCGGCCGTGAAGTCGTGGTGGAGAGAACAGGTGAGAGAACAAAGAACTAAAGAACAAAGAGCAAAAGCAAAAAGATGATGCTAAACACAACCCCACCGGCACGTCTGGTCATCAAAGTTGGTACCAGCGTCCTGACTGCGGGCACCGACCGGCTGAACCGCCCGTTTATGGTGGATCTGGCGCGGCAGGTGGCGCTGCTGCGCGCCGCCGGCACACAGGTGCTGCTGGTCTCATCGGGCGCGATTGCCGCCGGGTGGGAGCGCCTGAATTTCCCCCCGCGCCAGAAGCGCAAGGATGCCTACCTGTCCTTCAAGCAGACGCTGGCCGCCGTCGGGCAGAGCCGCCTGATGCACCAGTATGAGCAACTGTTCGACATCTACGGCCTGAACGTGGCGCAGGCGCTGCTGACCCGCGACGATCTGCGTGACCGGCGGCGCTACCTCAATGCGCGCAATACGCTGCTCAACTGCCTGGAGCAGGGCATTGTGCCGATTATCAACGAAAACGACGCCGTTGTCACCCACGAGATCCGTGTGGGCGATAACGATACGCTCTCGGCGCTGGTTGCCAATGTGGTAGACGCCGATCTGCTGGTTATTCTCACCGATATTGCCGGACTCTACGATGCCGATCCCCGGCATGATCCGGCGGCCGCGTTAATCGAAATCGTCGAGGAGATTACCGATCAGACGCTGGAGATTGCCGGCGGCAGCGGTACCCACCGGGGCACTGGCGGCATGCTCACCAAGGTGCAGGCGGCCGACCTGGCGACCCGCTCCGGGACGGCGGTGGTAGTTACCAGTGGTAGCATACCCGATGTGGTCCTGAGGGTGGCGCAGGGGGAGCGCATGGGTACCTACTTCCCGACCTATGTCACCCATCTGGAGTCGCGCAAGCGCTGGCTGCTGGCCGAAACCGTGCGCCACAGCCGGGTAGTCATTGACGCGGGCGCGGTGCAGGCGCTGCTGCAGCAGGGCAAGAGCCTGCTGCCCGCCGGGGTGGTTACGGTCGAGGGCAGCTTCGACCGGGGGCAGACCATCCGGATTTACACGCAGGCGGGGCGCGAGATTGCCCGCGGCCTGACGAACTACCGCGCCGCCGAGCTTGATCTGATCAAGGGACTGCGCTCCACACAGATCAGCGAGGTGCTGGGCTACGACTATGGCCCGGAGGTGGTCCATCGGGACGATATGGTGCTGATACAGAGTGACCATGCCGCGGGGGCGCCGGCATAACATTCCTCTTGCGCCACCAGCTACGCCGGGTCAGGCGGTGCGTGGGTGGTGAGCCACGCTTCCAGGTCGTCCGCGCTGCTGAAATCCAGCAGCGCATCGGCCAGGTCCAGCAGGCGCGCCGCATCTAGTTGCTGCACCCGGTCTGTGGTGGCAGCGCTGAGTGGACCACATCGCCGGGCAAGCTGTCGCAGCAGCAGGGTAAGCTGGCCTTCTTCCCGGCCTTCTTCCCGGCCTTCTTCCCGGCCTTGCTCGCGCAGTTTGCGCATCATTGGGGTTTCGGGCAAGCCATAATCCTGGGTGATAATCTGTTCCGCCATGGTTGCTATCTCCTCATCGGTACATAACAAGAGCAACTCTGCCCGCAGGCGCTCGCGCTGTTCCCCGCTGGTGCCCTGCACAATCTGGGCAATCGCCTGCGGGATGACCTGATCCGGTTGCTGGATGCGTGTCTGTCCAATCAGTGCCAGCAGCGTCGGGCGACCCAGTGCCAGCAGCGCCTCGGCCTCCAGTTGCCAGAGCCGAATGACATCATACCGCCAGGCGAGGCGCACCTCTCCATCGGGATCATACGACATATGCTGCCCGGTGTCACGCGCCCCTGCGCCCCCCAGGTACATCACCACACTCCGAATTGGAATATCCCGGTAGGTCAATGTCAGACGCGTGCCATACTCCAGCATACGCAGCGGCATCGGTTTCTTACTGCCCGGCCCCTGAAACTCGCTATGCAGAATGACTTCCCGTCCATCCTCCAGGGTCACAAAGAAGACCTGGTCGGTATCAATCGGGTCGGGCAGCGCGGTCAACTCGCCCGGGCGGGTGGTGACACTGCGCACCGACTGACCGAGCAACCAGGCCGCAAAATCCGCCGCCGCCAGCGTCATCAGGCGCTTCAACGGGTGATCGGTTTCTGCCATGGATCTGCTCCTATGTCATGCTTCGGGATACTCATTTGTTCCATGGTTATAGTATAGCACCAGTACATCCTCTCTGGGAGGTAATCCGTGCCGGGCGGTGCTATGAGATGCAGCAGTCGTAGGGTGCATGCTCTGCATCATTTTGCTACCGCACGCCCTACCCGCAGAATGGTCGCACCGTTCATCAGGTGGTCAGGCTGCCGGGAAACCGCCTGAAGGCGGCACTACGGACGCTTACCCCTCCGGCAACTGCGCGGCCAGCCAGTCGCATAGCTCGCGGATAGCGGTGTGCTCCGGGAAGAGCCGCGCCAGGCGCTGCAGGTGTTCGACCTGAGTGCGCATGTCAGCAAGGTTAGTATAGGTTTGCAATGCCTGGGTGTAGTGTACGCGGGCGGTTTTGGGGTCGCCCTGCAGTAGCGCCAGCCGCGCGGCTTTGGTGTGCCAGTGGTCGTCCTGTTCTTCTGTCTGTAGCAACTCGGCGGCACGTTGCCAATCGCTCTGGGCCGCTTCCTCGTCTCCTAGCAAACGCTGTGCCACACCCCGCCAGAGCAGATTAACAGAGTCATCAGGCTGAAGTTCACATGCTTTGTTTAGATCATTGCAAGCAGCAATTGTATCCCCGGTCTCAAGGTAGATCCGGGCGCGCCAAAAGAAGTTGTCACCGTCTTCCGGTTGCAGTTCAATGGCTTTGGAGAAATCAGTCAATGCGGCGGAGTAATCTTGTTGTGCATGGTAAACAATAGCACGAATTTTGTGATTTTTTGCAAGTTCATCGTTGCGCCTTTCTAATGCAATAGCCTGTGTTATATCAACAAGCGATGCTGTGAATTTACCTATTTATACTGATGTGTTGTCATCGCCCCAGCGGACACTGAGGACGCAGGGAGGCTGACTGGGAATGTGTCGCCCCTGCGCCCCTGGCACCTGTTAGATGGCAAACTGGTATTATTGTACCCGATCTCCGGGGGCGCTGGGGGAAGGTGAAAGTCCGGGTATGGCGTGCGGCCAAAGAACTACGGCTGCTTTCTCAACGCAGAGACGCAGAGACGCAGAGGCGCAGAGACGCAGAGGCGCAGAGGCGCAGAGGCGCAGAGAGCGCAAAGATGACCAGGATTACGCATGGGTTTAGCAAATCTCCGTTGGAGCAAGAGAACGGTGCATCGAATGCATCCTACGGCTACTTTTTCAACGCAGAGACGCAGAGACGCAAAGATGACCAGGATTGGATGGACGGATCAGCTTGCTCGGTGGCTGCGGCACGCATGGGTTTAGCAAATCTCCGTTGGCGCCAAAGAATGGTGCATCGAATGCACCCTACTTACTGGTTTTTAGTTCCGTTTGTTGATCGTTACGCCGGAGATATTCACGCCCTGTGCGCCGGAGAAGTCAGCATCGCGGGCATCGACACTGCCGTGGGTGACGTTGACTGGTCCGTGAAATTCGCCCTGTGCGCCCTGGTTCGGCGCGTCGTTATTGATCGTCTGGTTGGTCTGTGTTGCGGTTCCCGGGTTGCTGTCTATCGATGGTTCGTTCGGTTGGACCTGCTGCAGTTGCGCAACAACGGTGCGGAGTTCGTCTAGCGCCTGCTGTTGCCGGTGCAGGTGGTCGGCCAGGTGCCGTGCCAGTCGCTCCCGGTTGCGCTGGTCGTCCGGCTCATTCCGGTAGATCGCCAGTGCATGTTCGGCCGGGGGATTGTCCTGCACGCTGCTCCCGAGCAACTCCCAGGTGCGTGCCGCCAGGTGCGTTACCCCGTCGGGTGTATGTGCGTCGGGCTGCGTCGGCGCATCTGCAGCCACAAAGGGCGCAAGGATGCGCAGTGCATGCCGGGTGAAGTCAAGGATTTCCATTACTGGGGCCTTTCTGATGCGTGATGCGTGATGCGTGATGCATGGTAAGTAGCAGGCAGGTTCTGACCACTGACCACTGACCACTGACCACTAATCACTAATCACTGATTTCAGCCTCCAACCCCAGTATACCCCACCAGTGCCGGTTATTGCCACAACCCACCGGACCTTCACTGCGCCGTTCGGCGCTTCGCGCGCGCGGGGCGGTTCCAGACGAACGGCAGCAGCGCCAGAACAAACAGGCCCAGCCCGATCAGTTCGATTGCCAGGATGTACCAGGGCCAGGGGCCGAGATAGTCGATCAGGCTGGGGGTAATCGGTGGGTGCGCCAGGAACCAGTAGTTGCCCCCGGTCGCCAGATTGAGCAGGACGATCAGCGGGAGGAGCAGATGCACCGCCAGCCAGGATCGCCCCAGGCTGCCCCAGCCGGGACGGTAGCCTTCGGCAGCCAGCATGTAGATGATGGCCAGCAGTGTTGCGCCATGCGAGAGGAAGTAGGCCAGGAACGCGATATGTGGAAAGCCGTGCATGCTGAGGTTGGGCGTAAGCAACGCCTGCGTCACCCCGACCACCCCCCAGAAGTAGAGAACATCGAACAGGCGTCGGCTGCGGGTCAGGAGCATGACCACGCTGAGGAGTTGCGCCAACTGGCAGATGTGCAGCGGCAGGGACCAGTCAATGGTCCAGACGCCTGCGGCAATTTGCCAGCCATCCCAGGCGATATGGGTTGCCAGCAACAGGGCCGCCAACCCGTAGCGAATAGCGGCCTTGCGCGGCGGGGTGGCGGCTGGTCCGCGACAAAACCAGGCCAGCAGCAGACAACCTGTGCAGATCAGCGCCAGGGTACCCAGATGCGCCGCCCCGAACAGCACAAAGGGTGGCCCGGCATAGTCTCGACTGAGCCAGTCCGGCATGACAACCTCACTCGGCATTGTGATTACAAATTATTTAATTACACGAGTTACGCGGTCACAAATCCAAAAGGAAATTTCAGCCTCCGGCAGGGTGGAATCGGACATCCTCTTTGGAAAAAAAGCGGCTCTCCGAGCCGCTTTTTTTCCAAAAAATCGAAAAAGTACCATGCTGCCGCAGGCGAGACGAGCTTTCATCTGGTCAAACGTCCGGTTTGAACGCTCACCGCGTAAGTTGTGTTAATTCCTGCACCATTCATTGTACTGCGCTTGAAACTGTGTTCGCAACCGGAGATCATCGATGCGGGCGGCAAATGCGGCAACCAGCGCCTGTGCCCGTTCCCGGCTCTGTGTCCGTTCCTGCAATGCCTGCCGCAACGACTGCGTACTACCAGTTTGCCAGCAAACCAGCAATCAACGGGAACCGGCGCAATGGGCGCAGCAGCGGCATGTTCCCGTGTATCAGCGCTGCGTCTGCGGTGTGCGCTGTGGCGATGACAACACATCGGTATGAGTGCGCCAGGCATCGCCGGCGTTAGCCGCGCCGGGTGAAGAGACGATGCAGCACCATGATGTGTAGCGCGCCGGTGACGGGTACGCCGAAGAGGGGGATTAGCGCCATCGGCAATACCCGCAGTGTCTCCATCAGCGGATCACCCAGCAGGCTGAAGGTAAAGCCGGTGCCCACGGCGACCACAAAATCGGCGAAGCCAAAGAGGTGAAACCCCAGATATCCGGCAAATCGCCAGCGCGGGAAGCGTACGACACCAGCCACAACGACCAGCGCCAGCAGGCCGGTGATCAGATCACCCCAGCCGGCGTTACGCACAAAGGTAGCGGGCAGCAGTCCTTGACCGCCATACCAGAAAAAGGCCAGTGCCGTCGGAACACGCCAGACATGCAGCAGTGTCAGAGCGCGCAGGTCCAGCGCGCGGATGTAGGCGCGGAAGGTAGCCGATGCTGCGTAGACGACCAGCGGCAGTGCCATGCTGATCACAATCGGAATGGGCAGCAGCGTTGCCGGCAGCAGACTGATGACGCCGGTCGCCGCCAGTATAACCAGCAGTGCCAACCAGACCAGCAGGCTCCCCAGGAACCAGTTCTGCGCCCGGACATAGGCGGCGGCCTCCTGCTGCGGTACGCTCCTGTCGATAACCCAGGCCGATGGGTGGGCTGTAGCCATGCGGTATGCTCCTCTCCAGTAAGGTTCACTATTCAGACCAGTCGGTCGGTTTTGTAAAGAAAAAAAGATCGCCTCTACATCGGGAAGCATTTCCCGAATGCCTGCATCAACCGGGGCGCGCCCTTGAGCCGGATTTTGCGTCGGAGCAGGGCCCAGATCAGGTTGGTCTCCTTTGCCGGAAATGTTAGCCAGGTGCGGCTATCCGCAATAACGGTCAGGTCAGCGCTGCCGTGCAATCCTTTCTGGACCTGGATCGTCTGATCGCGGATTATCACCGTGGCCTGCGCCTCTTCCGCCCCGGTGAAGGTCAGGTGGTAGGTCGCGTTCAGGCCCTTTGCCTGGCCCCGCTGAAAGAAATGCGGCAGGTTGCGTAGGAAGTTGGTGACCGACTGCGGCGGGCTGAGGCTATGCACCTGCTTGACCGGCTTATGCGGGTAGCGTCGCCGGGTATACTCCTCGGCATCCGAGCCGGCAACGACATAGATCGTCTCGGGTTTCTCCTGCAGTGGCTTGACAACTTCGTCCAGGTAGTGCTTGCGGTTCTGCAAAAAGGGGGCGATCACATCTTCACCCGCCGGACAGACCGCCATGCAGTAGGCGGCTTTGTAGTTGGGACCAGTCGCCAGGCTTTGCCACAGCGAGGCCGACTCCCCCGGCGTGACCTGCGCACGGTAGTCGCGGGCGTCGTTGCTCTCCACCACAGTTTCGACCCAGTCGGTGAAGCCGCCCAGAAACTCGCGGTAGTTGTGGGTGTAGCAGGCGCTAAAGTTGAAGTGTCCATCGGCACCAATGGCCCCCACCGGACAGGCGGCCACACAGAGCTTGCACTCCAGGCAGGGGTTGTAGTCAATCGGCTGCTGCTGCTCGCTGATGTCGGTCGCAACCAGCACAGTGCCGAGCAGAATAAAGTTGCCGAACCTGGGATGGATGACGTTGCGGTGAATGCCCATCTGCCCCAGCCCGGCAGCTACGGCAACCGGTTTGTGGGAGATCAGCCAGGGCTTCTGCTCAGGAAAGCGGCCCACCTCCATCGGGAAGCCCGGCGGTTCGTTGACGGCGCGGATGCCCTGTGCCTCAAGCTGCGTCACAATCGCGCGGCCGACCAGATTGACCGCGTCGTTTGTCGCGTGAAACTCGGTATTGGCGATGGAGCGGGCCGGTGTGCGGATCGGGTCGCGGTTCATCCGACAGACAAAGCTGATCAGTGCGCGGGTACCCGGCAAGACGCTGCGAATCTCGTCGCGCTGGTCGTCCAGTTCGGGGCGGTCAATCGCCACAAAGCCCACATCGTCTGCGCCCGCCTCCCGGCAGATCTGACGCAGCCACGCGGCATCCAGCCTGCGGTGTGGTTCCAGCGGAATAAGCCTCTGCGCCGCCTGCGCCCGAAACTGCTGGACGGTGGGGTGCTGTTCAATTTTGTTTGACATTGAGCTACTCCTTCATTAAAAGAACAAATAAACCACGAAACAGTAGGTCGCACTTTATGAACTTTGAAATGTTAATCCGGACATCATAGATCGGGAATCCCGGCTTCAGCCGGTCCAGGCTTTCCCTTCAGTAGACCACGGTCCCGGCAGGCATCTACCGGCTAAAGCCGGGACTCCAAAATTGCATATCCGGACTATTTTCTCAAAGTTCGTTCGGCGTGACCTCCAGGCTACGGGAAGGGGTGCTGCACCGATGTGCGGCTGCAAGCCGCACCTACTCGCTGATCCCATACTGGTTGCATAAAACGCATGTCTGCGACTTGCAGACCCTTCGGTCTGTTTTTTTGCAAAAAAGTAGCGGCTACTGGCGGACGGTCTGCTCCAGGTAGGCCGACAGATGCGCGGCAACCCGGCGCATCTGCTCCCGGTTGCCGGTGATCTTGCTCAGCATCACTGCGCCTTCTAGCGCCGCGACGAGCACCGTCGCCACCGCATCCGGGTCAACCTCGGGACGAATTTCGCCGCGCGCAATGCCATCGGCAACCATGCCCTGCAGCAGGCCGAGCCAGCGCTGGATAGCGGCGTGCGCCCGCTCACGCAGGGCCGGGTGCGCATCGTCGGCCTCAATTGCCGTGTTCATCACATAGCATCCCCCGGTAAAGATGGGATTCTCGACCTGACTGGCGAAGGCGGCGACAAATGCCTGCAGACGGTCAACCGCATTACTGCTGTCTGCCGCGAGGGTGCGGATACGCTCGCTGAGCAGTTCAAAGGCATAGTCGAAGGCTTCCAGGGCAATCTGGTCCTTGCCGCTGAAGTGGTTGTAGATGCCGCCCTTTTCCAGGCCGGTCGCCTGCATAATATCTGCCAGCGACGTGCCGAAGTAGCCCTGGCGGTTGAAGACCTCTGCCGCCCGCTGCACAATCAGCGCCCGCGTCTGCTCACCCTTACTCATCGCTCCCTCGTAACAGACCAATCAGTCTCAGACCGTACGGTCTGAAGCATAGCAGGAATGGGGGAGTGTGTCAAGGGCAGGGTTGGTGGTCTGATGGCTTCCAGGTGCAGGTGTTTTGTGGTAGGGACGCGCTTCTGTGCGTCCGCAGTCCGCGCGGATGCGGGAAATGCTGCGTTGGAACGGCGGGCGCAACGGTTGCCGTCGCCCTGCCCCAGAGCGTGCAGTTGGGCAACAAGGGCGGCATTATCACCCTGCTGAACGGGGACGGCTGGAAGGTTCACGGTGTTTCCTACCGCAGGGAGCAGGTTGAACGGGAGGGATGGACGATTGTGTTCTAGCCGGCCGGTGCGGCTCTGATGTAGCGTGAGTGGCAAGTGATATCAGCGCATGTTATACTGACGTGGGGAAGCATCGCATAGCGTTGCACGGCGATATCAGTGAGATGGTTCGCCTGGCTCACTATGACAGTGGTTTTTATTGTTTTTTAGGGTATCGAAGCATTGCCTTGCCCCAACGAAAACCCATGTTATCCTGACCGGAGGGAGGGATCTCGCTGGAATGCAACGCCGCGCAGTGGAAAACAATGCAGAATCAACGCCGCGCCTCACCGAAAACCCATGTCATCCTGACCGGAGGGAGGATCGCGCTGAAGTGCTGTGTCGGACAACGCAGAATCGGCGAGATGGTTCGCTTCACTCACCATGACAATGCTTTTCACTGGTTTGACAAGGAAGCGTCGTGCTGTGTCGGACAACGCAGAATCGGCGAGATGGTTCGCTCCACTCACCATGACAATGCTTTTCACTGGGTTTTCCGGTGTATGGCAGCGTAGTCGCCACGCCGCGCCTCACTGAAAATCCATGGCATCCTGACCGGCGGGAGGCATCGCGCTGGATGGCACTGCGGCCTGCTGTACTGCACTGGGGAAATGTGGTACGATCAGTCCAGTCCGGAAACAGGTTGCCCCACCAGGTGCAGTGGCGGGCGCGCCGAAGCGCGTCCCTACGGAAATGGCCTGCACGGGCGCGGAAGGTGAGAGACCATGCCCCAACTACCAATCGCTCTCCAGCTCTACTCGCTGCGGGCGGAGACACGGAGCGATTTTGCCGGCACGCTACGCCGGGTGGCCGCCATGGGCTATGGCGCAGTCGAACTGCCCGCCACCGGCAACCCGGCCCCGGCAGAACTGGCTGCGCTGCTGGATGATCTGGGCCTCAGCGTTGCTGCGCTGCACGCCCGGCTGCAAGATCTCGATCAGAACCTGGATGGAGTGATCGCCCGGGCGCGACAACTCGGTTGTGGCTATATCGTCTGTCCGAAGCTGCCGTTGGGACTGGACCGTTACCGCGCGGCGGGTTGGCAGGCGGCGGCGCGGCGGTTCAACCGGATTGGCGCGGCATGCGCGGCGCAGGGGGTGCAGTTCTGTTACCATAACCACACCTGGGAATTTCGGCGATTTGGCGGTAGAACCGCGCTGGAGATCCTGCTGGCGCAGAGCGACCCGGCGCATGTCCAGATCGAGCCGGATGTCTACTGGGCGCAGGCTGCCGGGCATGATCCGGTTGCGCTGGTCCGGCAACTGGCGGGGCGGGTGCCGCTCCTCCATCTGAAAGATATGTGCGGCCGCTTCTGGCGCAGCTTTACCGAGTTGGGCCGCGGCCGCATCGACATTCCCGCACTTATCACCGCCGCCGAACAGTCCGGGACCGCCTGGCTGATCGTGGAGCAGGACCGCTTCACCCGCCCACCGCTGGAGAGCGTCCGCTTGAGCCTGGAATATCTGAGGTCCAATCCTGAAATTTGTTAACGGTTGTGTACGCCGGGCAATCTTTTCTCAACCACCGGATGCTTGACGCCACGCTGCCGGCGTGATATGGTTTTAAGTGCAACTATTTCTTATTCATAACTACTTCCAGCTTCCCGCATCTGGACCACAGACAATTACACCACCGTGAGCGGCTGATCCGTGAGGCACTTGTGATCAGTTAACCGAACCTGTTTTTGTGTGACGCAATCTGCTGGAAAAGTAAACAGATAAGAAGCCGTGATTGTCTCTTGCCGGCGTGCGCCAGGCTAGAACAACAGTGTGCAGGTCAGGAGGTAGGTAATGGTAGATAAGAAATATACGGGCGTCTGGGTTGGCAGTCTGAGCGAGTATCCGCTCGAGGTTGAGGATCAGAGCAGTGATATGGCCTACACCAGTGAATTTTGCGCCGATGCGGTAGATAGCGATGGCTGGGTGCTGGCATGCTGCTCCAAAAATGGCACGCTCTTGACGATGACCGCACTCCAGGAACATGCGCCCACCGCTGAGTTGAACTGATGCGTTGAACGGAACTTTGCCGGTACCAGTGCCTCACGGATTAGCCGCCCAGGCGATGGGGCTGCTGCACAGCAACACCAGGTGTCCATCGCCCGCACCATTGCCCGGCAAAAACGGTGGTCGGGAGCAGATGAATGCTCCCGGTCAACATAATGCGGATATGTCCACGTTACGTATGTGCCTGTCGGCGAGTCAACATGCCCACCACGGCGGCAAAAATGGCCGAGCCGATAACGGCCCAGATGATCGGACATGTCTCGCCCCCAGTGCTCACCGGCAGCAGCAGCGGTAGCTCCAGGCCGGTTGCCAGCCAGTAGCCCGGCAACGCCCCGATAAACCCTACCACAATCGAAACCAGCAGTCCCCCCAGCGAATACCCCGCCAGCGCCTGTCCCACCGCACCGGCAATCGCCGCAATATTTGTCGATGCTATTGGGCGGCCTCAAGCGCGTACGTGTGGGGAGTTTATTATAGCACGCCGCCGCCGTGCTGTAGATGACAATTTTCAGGAAAAGAAAGTATTGGCGCGTCCCACCGCCGGCAATGTTTCCCCTGTCTCTAACATCGACAGCGGCAATTTATGGTAGACTATGCACACAGGTCGCAAGGAGCATATGGTCGTCCTGGTAGTATGCCGCATAAACGGGCGGCCAGGTTTCGTATTGAGCATACACGGTGAAGTGTGTGCCGGCAGACAGCACTCCCCATTTGGGGCACGTAGTCGTGATAGAGGGGGTACATGATCATGAGCAGAAAAGTCAACTTTGTGGATGTGACGCTCAGAGATGGGCATCAGAGCCTGGCGGCTACCCGCATGACCACTGAGCAGGCCATGCGGGTGCTGAAGATGGTCGACGATATCGGCTTTGCCGCGCTGGAGCTCTGGGGTGGTGCAGTACTGGATAGCTGTATCCGCTTCCTGAATGAAGATCCCTGGGAGCGCCTGGAGACATTCCAGGAAACGCTCGGCTCCGGCAAGAAAATTCGCGCGCTGCTCCGGGGGCAGAACCTGTTTGGCTACCAGCCGTCACCCGACGATCTGGTGATTTCGTTCGTGAAAGAAGCGGTGACCAGCGGGGTGGGTATCATGCGTATCTTCGATGCGCTCAACGATATTCGCAACCTGCAAGTGCCGATTCTGGCGACGAAAGCGGCTGGCGGGGTGGTAGAAGGGGCGCTCTCCTACACGACCAGCCCCATTCATACCACTGATTATTTTGTTGATTTTGCGCTGCAACTGGAGCGCGAGGGTGCCGATCAGATCGCCATCAAGGATATGGCGGGGCTGCTCTACCCCACCGTGGCGCTCGATCTGTATCGGAAGCTGAAGAAAGCCACCAAACTGCCGCTGGTGATGCATAGCCACAGCACTACCGGGGTGGCCACGCTCAACGCGGTGATCGGCATGCAAGAAGGGGTGGACTACATCGATACGGCAATCACGCCGCTGGCGGGGGGCACCTCGCACCCACCCATTGAGGTGCTGATCGTGTTTGCCGAGGAGATGGGCATCGACCACGGGCTGGATAAAGAGCTGATCTTGAAGGTTCAGAAAGAGCTGTTCAAGATTTACGAAGAGCTGAAGCCCAACATTCCTGAAAAGAGCCAGACCCACAAGCCGGTGCATTATGATGACGTGGACCGCAAGAAGGTCAACGAAATCATCAAGCTGGTGAACAAGGCCACCGAGGAATCTATCGAAGAGGCCATTCCGCTGATGCGCGAGCTGCTGATGGGCCTGAGCTACCCGCCCTTCGATGACAAGATCTTCGAGGCCCAGGTGCCGGGCGGTATGCTTTCCAACCTCTACAACCAGCTCAAGCAGATGGGCAATCTCGACGCGATGGATAAAATCCTGGAAGAAATTCCGGTTGTGCGCCGCGATGCTGGCTATGTGCCGCTGGTGACGCCCACCAGCCAGATCGTCGGCTCGCAGGCGGCGTTTAATGTGATGTCGGGCGAGCGATACAAGATAGTTTCCACCGAGTATCGCATGATCCTGAAAAACGAGTTTGGGCGGCCTCCTGGCGACACCAACCCCGAAGTGGTGGCCAAGGTGCTGAATGAGGGCGAATTGCCGCTGAAGTATCGCGCGGCGTCCTATCTGATGCCGGTCCTGGAAGATGAGCACAAGCTGCCGTTTGTGCGCACCCACAAAGACCTGCTGCTGCATCTGCTCTTCAAGCAGTCGGCAGATGTCTTCTTGCGCCGCCGCTATGGCATCCCCGAGCTATCCGCCGAAGACTGGGCAGCCACTCCCAAATCGGTGCGTGAGCTGGTGATGGCCCAGGTGGAGCAGCTTCAGGGCTCCAACAGCAAATAGCATCAGCAACCTATCGGCTACCGATGCCGAGATTCTCCAGAAGGTGCTGCGGCCCGGGGAGGAGCCACTCAAGTATCGGCCGGCCTCTTACCTGCCGCCGGTGCTGGAGGATCAGCATGGCTTGCCTTTCGTCAAAACGCACAAGGATCTGCTGTTGCATCTGATGTTCAAGCAGTCGGCGGATACCTTCCTCAAGCGGCGCTATGGCGTTAGCTAGGGGATAATGGTCAGAACAAAGAACAAAGAGCCGGGCGCAACGATAATGTTCGCAGTTCTTTGTTCTTTGTTTCTGGTTTGCAGTTCGCGGTTCGTGGTTCTTAGTTCTCGGTTTTCGGTTCTCAGTTCTCAGTTCTCAACCATAATGTATGAGGAGGGATTTTGCCCATGCAAAGATCGGGTTTTACTATCCGTTTACCGCATGATGCACGTGGACTTGCCCAGACCGAAGAATATTTTATCCTGGTTCAGGAACGGACCGAGCGGCGACTGCGCCTGCATGACTACCGCGAAATCTACAACGTTCCGGGCCTCTACGATCATCTCCTGTCGGATCTGCTACAGTGTGCTTCACCCGAGGTTATTGCCGGGTTGTTGAGTGAGGCAGTCGGTAAAACCGGGGTGCCCACTGCCGATCTGGTCGCGCTGGACCTGGGGGCGGGTACGGGACTGGTCGGCGCAGCCCTGCAGCAGCGGGGCATTCGCCGGATTGTCGGCGTTGATATCCTGCCGGAGGCGCGCGAGGCTGCCCACCGTGACCGCCCCGGCGTCTACTGGCGCTACTATGTCGAAGATATGTGCAACCTGACAGCACAGGCTCACCAGGAACTGACCATGACCCGGTTCAACGCCATGGTGTGCGTCTCTGCGCTGGGACTGTCACATGTTCCAACCGCCGTGTTTACGCAGGGCTACAATCTGGTTACCCACGATGGCTGGATCGCCTTCAACTTCAAACCGGCTTCCCAGTCAACCCGTGATGTGGCGGACTTTCCGCATTTTATTAGCCGCGTGATCGAGGCGGGCCTGCTGGATCTCCAGGTCTCGCATTCCTATCGTCACCGCCTGGCCGTCGATGGCAGCCCGGTCAACTATGTTGCCATGGTGGGCCGCAAACGGGCCAACATTCCGCCCGACTTCACCCTTCAGGTGTAACCCGTATTTACCGAATTGCACTGGAATGGCATCGGTAGGGGCAGACATAGAGGTCTGCCCAGGGCCGGTTTTTCTCCCGATGTATAGATGTATACAGGACCGCGCACGGCGATGACCTTTTGCTGTAAGGTACGTGGCACCGTGAGCGGATCAGCCACCTGCAACACTTCATATTTTCCACATTTCGCGTACTCAGGGCGATTTCAATTTAAAACTATGCAATTGTCGATTTTGGAATATGGCCTCCTGATGCCCTGAACCCCTTCTGCTCACCTGCCGGATCGGTGAACAACCTTTACCGGGCATGCCCATATCTACATTTTGATATGGTATACTTATCATAACCTTCCTGAAACGCAACTGATAGACAGGTTTATCTGGAACAACGTCGGTATCGAGTAGATAGGGTATAGACGCCTGTTTGAAAATAATGTAAGGCACTGATGACGCGTTATGCGGGAAGTCCACTGGTGCAATCCTGATCTGGTGTAATAATTCAGTCTGTGCCCCGCCGAATGGTTCCGGGCACTTTCACTGCTCTGGTTGGAACAGCGTTGTTCCGCTATCTTGCTTCTAGAACAGAACCGTATCCCCGGCAGTGGATTGCCTATGCAATCCGCGATTGCCCGGATATGCCTGATCTGGTAAGCGTCTTCAGTGCCGGCTCCCTGCAGAGAACGTAAAACAATAGAACAAAGGAACACAGAACAGCGCGCCCCCGGTGCGTTGGTGTCCTTTGCGTGTCTGTTCTTTTTATCCGTTATCACATTATGGAGGAGATTACCTGATGGAAGCCAGAGAACACAAGGAACCCAAGATACGCGTTGAGGATCTGGTGATGATTTTTGGCCGGCAACCCAGACGTCAAGCGCTGCCGCTGCTGAAAGAAGGTGTAGCGAAAGACGAGATCCTGGCGCGCACCGGGCATGTCGTTGGTGTATCCAATGCCTCGTTTACCGTGCAGGAAGGCGAGATCTTTGTGGTGATGGGGCTCTCCGGCTCCGGGAAGTCTACGCTGATCCGCTGTGTCAACCGGCTGATCGAGCCCACCAGCGGCAAGGTGTACGTTGATGGCGAAGATGTCTTACAGGTGGATACGCAGCGCCTGCGGCAGATCCGCCGCACCAAGATGGCGATGGTCTTCCAGCACTTCGCGCTGCTGCCGCACAAAACTGTGTGGGAAAATGTGGCCTACGGGCTCAAGATTCGCGGTGTCGCGGAACAGGAGCGTCGTACGCGGGCGCTGGAGTCGCTTGATCTGGTCGGGTTGAAGCCCTGGGCCGATCGCCATCCCGCTAACCTGAGCGGTGGGATGAAGCAGCGTGTCGGTCTGGCGCGCGCGCTGGCAATGGATGCCGATATTTTGCTGATGGACGAGGCGTTTGGCGCGCTGGACCCGCTGATCCGGCGGCAGATGCAGAATGAACTGCTGCAATTGCAGGATACACTGCAAAAGACCGTGCTGTTCATTACCCATGATTTGAATGAAGCGCTGCGCGTCGGCAACCATGTCGCCATTATGAAAGACGGCGAGATTGTCCAGATCGGTACGCCCGTCGAGATTATTACCGAGCCCGCTACCAATTATGTTGCGGCATTTGTGCAGGATGTTGACCAGAGCCGTGTCCTGACCGCCGAGGTGGTGATGAAACCGGCCGATGTGCTGGTGCTGGGGCGCGATGCCGTGCAGACGGCGGTGAACCGGTTGAAGGCCAAAGACGCCGCCAGCCATTTTTATGTTGTGAATGAGCAGAAGCAAATTGAAGGTCTGTTGAGTCGCCACCACATCCTGCGCGACGGCAAAGCCGATAACAAAGACAAAGATCTGTCCCGTTACCTGGATAGAGAATATCCCTCGACGCGTCCCGGTGCCTCCCTGACCGAACTCTATGCGCTGGTGGCCCATGGCGTCCCGGTTGCCGTCATTGATGCCTCCGGGCGGTTGATGGGTACGGTGCATGCCTCGGATGTGCTCTCCAGCCTGGCAACAATCGGGGAGATTGGGGGAGAGGCCGATGAAGAACAGGCAACGGGGATTGTCACCGGGAATGTGAGTGAGAATGGCAGGAACGGTAACGGCGCGCAGCAAAAGCGGGAAGATACCGTTGAAACAACATAGGAGGAAGCAGTATGCTTGAAGAGTTTTTTGAACAAAACCGGATCCCTATGGGGGACTGGGTTGAGATCTTCGTGGACTGGGTTGACGATAACCCGATTGCCAGTGCTGTCTTTGATGGGATTAAAAATAGTATCGACACGGTGCTCGGCGTTATGGAAGGCTTTCTGCTTGGCCTGCCGCCCATGGTTGTGGTGCTGGCTGTGGTTCTTATTGGCTTTCTCAAGGCCGGTAGTGACCAGTTGCGCCGGTTGGGCGACAATAGCGACGAGGAAGACGGCAATCAGGTCGGCGATATTATTCTGGGTGTGCTCAAGTCAGGCTGGAAGCTGGGCCTGGGTAGTGGTTTGTTGCTTGTCCTGATCGGGTTGCTGGGCTACTGGGATCTGACAATGACAACGATCAGTATTATCTTAACGGCGCTGTTTGTCTGTATTGTCATTGGCGTTCCGATGGGTATCCTGGCCGCCAGCAGCGATAATGTCGAGGATGTTATCCGGCCCATGCTGGATGCGATGCAGACGATTCACCCGTTTGTCTATCTGGTGCCGGTGGTTATCTTCTTTGGTATCGGGAAGGCTCCCGGTACGCTGGCAACGATTGTCTTTGCGCTGCCCCCGATTGTCCGCCTGACCAACCTGGGCATCCGGCAGGTACCCGGCGATGTGGTGGAGGCCGGCAAATCCTTTGGATCAAGCGACCGGCAACTGCTCCTCGACGTGAAATTGCCGCTGGCCCTGCCCGCGATTATGGCCGGTTTGAACCAGACCTTGATGCTGGCGCTGTCCATGGTGGTGATTGTGGCGCTGATTGCCGGGGGTGGTCTGGGTCAGGCGATCTTTCGCGCGGTGAACAATAATGATATCGGTTCGGCGGTGCAATCGGGACTGGTCGTCGTGCTGCTGGCTATTCTGCTCGACCGGATCTCCCAGATTGGTCAGCGCTCGACAGCCGTTTAGTGACAGGCGTAGTTGTCAGATTTGCACATTTTAGCGAACCTGTGGTACTATAACATTCGTCCAGTTTGTTTATTCCACACAAGTAACATAGTCCTCGCCCTTGCGTAGGGGTAGGTATGGAACCTGCCCCTGTCTGGTTTTAAACGGGCGTGAAAACTGGATATTTCTCCCCCGATTTCCATACGAATGCTTATATCTGTATGGATGATCGCTGCCGTATAGATCAACCTGGCGGAAAGGAGGATGATCCTGAGGAGAACGTGTTGAGGTGGACCCCGACATAATGCCGGGATACACGTTGATGCAAGCGATCCATGCCGATGTGAATAGCGGTAGCAAGAGTTTATACGTATGAGGAGGAACAACAACATGCGGAACCGTTTGATCTACATACTCAGTCTGAGTCTGGCCCTGATGCTTGTGCTGGCGGCCTGTGGTGGCGGCGGCCAGGCGACGGAACCGACCGAACCGGCAGGCGATACAGAAACGATGGAAGAACCCACGCCGCCTGAGGCGGCGATGGAAGAACCCACGCCGCCTGAGGCGGCGATGGGAGAGGGTGCGGGAATGCCCGGCGAGGGTACCACTGTGGATATCGCCCGCGCTACCTGGACGACCGGCTGGTTCCAGGCCGCAATCTATGATCAGTTGCTGCAGGAACTGGGCTATGAGGTATCACAGCCGAGCGAGTTGGGTGCCGAGCTCTTCTATGTTGCCGCTGCCGAGGGTGATGTTGACTTCTGGCCGAATGGCTGGTTCCCGCTGCATAACAACTTTATCCAGCAGGAAGATGTGCAGGGGAATGTTGAGCAGGTCGGCTTCCAGGTTGAGGCCGGTGCGCTTCAGGGCTACCTGGTGGATCGGGCGACCGCTGAGGAACTGGATATTACCAACCTGGAAGACTTCACGCGCCCCGAGGTAGTCGAGGCATTCGACAGCGATGGTGATGGTCTCGCCAATCTGACCGGCTGTAATCCCGGCTGGGGCTGTGAAGCGGTGATTGAGCATCATCTGGATGCCTATGAACTGCGCGACTATGTGCAGCATGTGCAGGGTACCTATGCCGCGCTGATGGCGGAAACGATTAACCGCTACGAGAGTGGTGAGCCGATCTTCTTCTATACCTGGACGCCCAACTGGACCATCGCCGAACTGGTGCCGGGTGAGGATGTGGTCTGGATTGGTGTGCCCTTCCCCAGCCTGCCCGAAGACCAGGCCGACCTGGAAGACCAGACCGTTGCCGAGGGCGTTGAGGGTTGTGTGGCCGAGCCGTGCGATATGGGCTTCCCGCCCAATGACATCCGCGTGGTTGCCAACACCGAGTTCCTGAACAGTAACCCCGCCGCAGCGCAACTGTTTGAACTGGTGGTTATTCCGCTCCAGGACATCGCCGATCAGAATGTGAAGATGCAGGAGGGCGAGGACAGCGAGGATGATATCCAGCGCCACGCCAGCGAGTGGATCGAAGCAAACCGCGATCAGGTTGATCAGTGGCTGGAAGAGGCGCGTGCCGCTGCCGGCACGACTGCCGAGGTTGCTGAGTAGGTTCATAAACGCGCCGGTTTATCCGCAGGGGAGGGAGCATGTTTGCTCCCTCCCCTGTTTTTATTGCGCGCACGCCGCTGGAGTGTGGCTATCAGATAGCTGTGGTCAAACCAGGTCAGCACACACATCTCGCAAATATCGTGTACAATAAACATCTGAGTAGTCCGGCAACCCTACGCCATGGGTAACGAATAGTGAGCAATAGTTTTACGGACGGATAGATTATGTTCAAACGACTGTTCCGGCGCGGCCAGGATGCGCCGCGCACCGAGGAAGAGGCCCACGAGGAAGAGCAAAAGGTCGAAGAGAGCCTGGAAAAGTCCCGCCAGGGTATGTTCGGCCGCATCAGCCAGATGTTTGCTACCGATGAGCCGATTACCGAGGAGTTATGGGATGACCTGGAGGAGGCGCTGATCCAGGGTGATGTCGGGATTGAGACGACCCTCTACCTGGTGAACCGCACCAAGGACCGCGTGAACCGCAACAATGTCAAGAAGGCGCGCGAGGCCCGCGATATGCTCAAGGCGGAGATGGTCAGTACTTTTCAGGAGTATGCCGAGCAGCCGGCACCCGTCAACACGCGCCCGTTTATTATCCTGGTGGTTGGCGTGAATGGCTCCGGCAAGACCACCCTGATCGCCAAACTGGCCCAGCGCTACAAGCGTTTTGGGCGCAGTGTCATGCTGGCGGCGGGTGACACCTTCCGTGCCGCAGCAACCGAGCAACTGGAGACCTGGGGCCAGCGGGCCGGGGTGCCGGTGGTCAGCCGGGGGCAGGGCGCAGACGCGGCGGCGGTGGTCTTTGATGCCCTGGATGCGGCCATTGAGCAGAATGTCGATACGCTGATTATTGACACGGCTGGTCGCCTGCATGCCAAGTTTAACCTGATGCGCGAGTTGGAGAAACTGCGCAACGTTATTCGCCGCCGTGTTCCTGACGCGCCCCACGAGGTGCTGCTGGTGATTGATGCAACCACCGGGCAGAATGGCGTGCTGCAGGCCAAGGCGTTCCTGGAGGCGGTTGATGTTACTGACGTGGTCATCACTAAAATGGATGGCACGGCCAAGGGCGGGATCGCCTTTGCCATCACGCAGGATATCGAGCGCCCCATTCGCTATCTCGGTACCGGCGAGAAGCTCGGTGACCTGGCGTTATTCGACGCCGAAGGTTTTGTTGATGCGCTGTTCGCGGAGGATGCAACATGAACGTGGCAATTGTACGCTGCCCCAAATGCAAGCAGAAGCTGGGACTCTCTCCCAGTATGACGATGGTCGGGACGATTGTGGTTTGCGCCAACCCGCGCTGCGAGACGCATCTGCGCGTCACCCGGCAGCGGCCGCTGCGGGTTGAACCGGTGCCCTATGAGGAGACGTTGACGGCTGATGCGAACCCGGAATCCTACTCCTGAATGTATGCGGGAACCGGGAACAAAGCGCGTCTGGTTTGTTAGCTGCTGGTCTGTTCTGGGTGCGCTGTTCCTGGTTCTCTTAAGTGGATGCCTGCTGGTGAGTGGTGAGCAGACCAGCGTAGACCTGCAGCCAGGTGGCGGCAACCTGAGCGTCAGTTTTGTCAGCGCCGAAGGGCAGACCACGCATGAACTCAAAGTGTCCGAGGAAGAGCGCCTGATGCGGGTGATTGCCATCGTCGAGGTTGAGTCGGGCGATCTGCGCCTGGAACTGCTGCGCCCCAATGGTGCCGTCGAGTTTGTCGCCGAGGGCCGCCCCGACAGCCAGGTCACGCGCACCTCACACATCCAGACCGATGAGCAGGGCTATATTCGCTACCGTGTCTCGGCTCAGGCTGCGCGCAATGGTACCTATCAACTGCTGTTTCAGGAGTGATTGATGGAAACATTGACTCTCGAACTATCGCCGGCGCTCTACCGGAAGCTGGAGGAAGAAGCAGGACGAACTGGTCAATCCGCTGAAACACTGGTAGCGCAATGGGTGGCAGAGCGCCTATCTTCCCTGGCAGTTCCCAGTGAACGTGAACGGGCGATTGCGGTCTTGCAGGATGCGGGATTGCTGACCGAACTCGGCCCCGAGTTAAAGCGGCTTGCAGGGGAATCCAGTGCAACACTTGAAGAGGTGAGCGCCGCGTTGAGTCGTCCGGGCAGCAAACCATTGAGCGAAATTATTCTGGAGCAGCGAGGACCAAAGGATTGAGCCTGCTCGTGCTTGACTCAAGTGCGGTAGCCAAGCGCTATCTGGTAGAGACAGGAACCTCCTGGATGCGGAGTATCACCGATCCCGGTGCCGGTACTACCATTATTCTGGCAGAAATTACTCTGATTGAAGTATCAGCGGCACTGACTGCCCGGTTTCGTGCAGGTAGTATATCGCCGGCAGAACGGGATGCTGCTGTCAGACTGCTATTGCAGCATGCTGATACCGAGTACCAGCTTGTGCCTATTCGTCGTTTTATAGTTGACCGGGCTGTCAGCCTGACCCAGAGTCACCGACTACGTGGGTATGATGCAGTCCAACTCGCCGTAGCACTGGTTGTTAACGAGCGGTACCTGGCTGCCGGTTTGCCGGCTCTGGCCTTTGTTGCCGCTGATGATGATCTGATCACAGCAGCGCACGCTGAGGGTCTGGTTGCAGATAATCCCAATCGTCATCCATAAAGATCGGGTGTGGCTATGGCGATTTTGCTACCAGGTCACACGCAGCGCAGCTATCAAGCCTCAGTGTTCTCAGTGTTCTCCGTGGCAGAAAAGCGTGAAGTTCGGTGCAGTAGCCGTCCTGTTCCAACCTCCTCCAGCGAGCGGGCCAGCGCATCCCGTTCCAGCAGCAACTGGGCAATCGTCGCGTGGGGCAATTCCAGCAGCAACATCGGTGTGAGTGAAACCACGCCGGCAACCGGCGCCGTTCCCCGTAACAGTTCCATCTCGCCGAAAAACTCCTCCGGTCCCAGTTGTGATACCACCTCTGCCCGGCGTGCCGGCGGCGGCCCGCCGGCGTTGTCTGTGGGTGGTCTGCGCACGATTACGGCGGCCTGGCCCTGCTTGATGATATAAAATGTCCCATTGGGCTGACTCTCGCGCACCAGCACGGTGCGCGGCGGTACCGCGCGTTGCCGGGCGGCTCGTGCCAGTTCGCGCAGCGTCCGCCGGGGGACTTCCGCAAAGAGTGGCATCCGCTCCAGCAACTGCATAATCGCCACTATCCGTAGACTCTCGCGGGTGTGCAGCGCATCTGCATCAGGCAGTTGCCGTAGACCAGCCAGCGGCAGAAAGAGCAGTGTGCTCGCAACCGTGGCCTGATAGTCGGCACTGGCTGGTGGTGGTGTGGTTGCCGGCACTATGCCCTCACCCGCTTCCAGGCTGGTCTGCTCAACCGCGCCAAAGACCATGCCCCGATGCAGTTCGCCGATGACCTCCTGATTGCGCCAGATCGCCACCTCGCCCGCCTCGACAATCCAGATGCCGGTTGGTGCTGTCCCGGCCGGGAGTAGCGTCTCACCTGTGCGCGCCTGAACCGACTGTAACATCGCGGCAAGCGCCTCCAGTTCAGCGTCGTCGCAGGCCAGAAACAGATCAACCTGCCGTAGCAGCCGCAACCGCGCCTCCCGCAGGCTACCAAACGAGCGCGACAGATCGCGGGCCCAGGGCGTATGCGGAAAACTCCGGCGGCTCATGGCTTCCCGCTCGGCCCAGGGTAGCGCGTCATAGGCCGCCTGGATGACCTTGCGGGCAAAGCGGGCTCCGGCGATTTCCTCAATCGTTGCCACGGTGTAGCGCAGCACCTCGGCGTATCGCCCACCCTGGGTATCGAGCGACTCTGCCGCCAGCGCCGGACTGATGCGTACCTGCTCCCGGTCAAGCGTGACCTCCCAGTTGGCGGTTGAAGCCAGAATATCCATCCGATTGTCCAGTGCCTGCGCTCGCCGTGAGCCATACACCGCCCGCAACAGCCGGTAGCAGCCCACATAGCTGAGTTGAAAGCCACGCTGCAGCCGTTCCGCCTCACTTCGGGTCGGCACTGCCGGCCAGTCAAGCTCTTCCGCCGTGAAGGTGCGCAACGTTACATAATGTACACACCAGGCCACCGCCCAGAGCCCCGCTGTGAGAATGCTCAGGGCAACCGAAACCCGTCCCCACTGCCCCACAAATGCTAGATCAAATCCATACGCCCCGGTCTGCACCGCAATACCGGCCCAGAGCGGTAGCCAGCACCAGCGTAGCCGCGAGTCGCGCAGGCCCAGCAGATGCGGTAGCAGTAGCGCCAGGGCCAGCGTGCCAAAATAGACCGGCGCTGCCGCTGCCAGCGCCATCCAGAAAGGTACACCCGGCAGTGCCAGTTCCGCCCGGTGAATGGTGGCGCCACCCAGGCCAAAGGCGACCACCAGCAGGAAGGCCGTAACTCCCAGTTCACGCTGCGATGCCTGGTGCAGATCGACATCGAGCAAGGCGGCAAACCCGGCCGGCAGCAGCAGCAGAAAGGCGCCGCCCTCCAGCAGGAGCCAGAGCATTGTCAGATCTTCAATCGCCGACAGCCGCAGCAGCGCGCTGAGCAGGGTCATCCCGCCGGCAAGCAGCAGCGCATGCAGCACATGCTGGACATCTGCGCCGCGATAGTTGGGGCGTACCGCCAGCAGTGCCGACAGGGAGATGCTCCACAGCAATGGTGCGAGCATGCCGGTCAACCCGGCGTCGAGCAGCGGCATACCCGACCGGAACGGCAGGATGGTGAGAAGTCCGACCAGCAGGAGCAGCAGCAGTGCCACGACGCCCGGCTGCTGCGCATACTTGCGGCGTTCCAGCCGGCGCGCCCCTGCCTGCAGCAGGCTCCAGGCCGCCAGGAGCAACCCCAGCGCCACAGGCACTACCACCCCGCCAACGATCAGCAGCGCCAGCAGTTGCCCGCCCCAGCCGCCCGCCCAGAGCCGGCGGATCACATCGACCAGTTGTTGCTGCCAGAAGAGAAACGCCAGCACAATGGCACACAATGTGTATAAGCCGGTAAGCAGACCATACAAACCGAAGATGCGTTCTTCAGGGCTAAACGGTGCGCGTGTACGGAGCTTCCCCCACATCGGACCGGCGACGAACGCCAATGCCCGTCGGCGCAGATTCGGCAGACGGAGGGCATCACCCAGAATGTAGTAGCCGTCAAGTTCCAGCAGCGGATTGAGATTGAAGAGGGTGGCAACATAACAGGCAAACGCCAGCTTATAGGCCGCCGCACTCAGCCCTGGCAATTCGGTTGCAAACCGGCAGGCAATCAGGGCCGCCCCGCCGCCGACCAGCAGATCCGACAGAGGCCCCGCTGCCGAGACCACCATCCGCGCCCGCCGGCCGGCCAGCCAGATATCGCTGGTATCGACAAACGCCGCCGGCATGCCATAGTAGAGCATCACGCCGCCGCTCCAGACGGTGCGACCATAATGTTTCACCGCCAGCGCGTGGGCCAGTTCGTGCAGACCGAACGAGATCAGCAGCGCCACCCAGAGCGCCAGCAGGCTGCTGGTGACGCCATCGACCGCCAGCACCTGAAGTGATCCGTCCGCATGCACAAATGTCTGCACGAAGACCAGTAGCCCGACCAGGCTGATCAGGGCATGCAGCAGCAGAAAGGGACGGGTAAAGAAGATCCGGCCGACACTCTGGTAGAGCCGGGTCACCAGCGTATCAATGCCCTGGATCGGGAAGGTGCGCCCCTGCAAGAACTTCAGCAGGCGGCGGCCCCACCCCTCAGCGGTATGCTGTTCCAGGCCGCGCTGGAGCTGCTGGTAAATATGAACCGGGGTATCGGTCAGGAAGCCCTGCTGCTTGAGGTTCTGAACCAGACCGGCAACGGGCAGCAGTTGCTTAAACCGCAGAAATCCCAGCGTGGCCAGTTGGGCCACGGTACGGGTGCCGTCCATCGCATGCCATATCTCGCACTCGGCGGCGGAGAGGCGCAGGTAGGTTCCGTTGGGGCTGCGCAGCACGGTGTAGGTCTGCTCACCGTCGCTGATCGTCTCCTCGACCACATCCGCCGGCCGCACCGGAGCATACTGGGCCAGGTCGGTCTGCGCTTGCAAGGTCGCCCACACCCCCCCCGGCGTCGTGGTTGCGGCGGGCTCAGGCGGCGTGGTCGGCGTGGTCTGACGGGCCAGGGTGGTCCAGATGCCGCCAGGTTCTCGCTGATCTGCGGGGACAGTGGTAAGCGGTTGCGGGTCAGCCGCTTCTGATAGGGTGGACATAGCGTATGGTGATCCTTGCTGTTATCGGGCAGCCCGTTCGTCTACATCGTCTATATCGTCTGGATGAGCGCTCCGGCAGCGTATCATCTTGTTCTACGCCGCGCCTCATCAAACTCTCATCAATTAACGTGATCCAAACTCTATTTTTGTCCGTCTATATGATAAGAAAAGAACAAACGACGCGCAACTCTGCGCAACAGTAGCCCACATCTGCGTGCAACCGAAGGCACGCCCGGAAAGGGAACAGCGAGTATGAGGACAACACTGGTGACACCAACATATGACCTCCGTATCTGGCGGGATGAGCAGTTGGGGAAGATCTGGCGCGTGGCCTACAACGATGGCGAGGCTGAAACGGTGATCAGCTTTCCCGATACGGCGGCGCTGGGTGATTTTATTGCCGAGCAACTGGGGCTCAATCTGCTTGACACGCAGGGGGAGCAAGATCCCACCTGTTCATGGTCCTGGTCGTAAGATCCAGCGGTCAGCAGCGCACGCTGGTGCATCATTCTGCAAGGATTGATTGAAGTGTCGCGCCTCCCCGTCCGGGGAAAGAAATGCACATCTGGTGGTTCTCGCGTATGCCCCACCTGGGAACCGGTTCCGTCGCGTCGGGTTGCAGTCACCCTGCCATATGTGGCACTTTTGCACTGTCACCCTACCGCGTGCTATAATCCTCTCTGCTACACCAATGCCGGTAATAATACAACAACGGCTGTTGCGACACAGCCGTCTGGATTGTGATCGACCCCAAAGGGTGGGTAGAATTGGAATTATGACTGAGACGCCTTCTCCAGGAACGGCAACGCCCCTGATTTTTGGGCGCTACCGGATAATTGAAGAACTCGGCGAAGGCCGCCTGGCGACCGTGTATCGGGCGACTGACGAGCGCCTTCGGCGCACTGTGCTGTTGCATCTGCTACGCAAAGAGTTAAGCGATCGGGAGCAGCTCCATCGGCGGTTTATGGAAATTGCGCACGCAACGGCCCAGTGCTCGCATCCGGCGCTGCTCGAAGTCTTCGACAGTGGCACCGCGAACGACCGCCCCTACATGATTACGGAAGATGTGACCGGGCGCTCCCTGCGCGACCTGGGCGTGCTGACACCGGAACAGGCGCTGCTCTATATGCGCCAGATAACGGGTGCCGTGGCCCTCTGTGAGGAGCGTAAGCAGCCACACCCGCCGATCAGCAGTAGCAATATTGTGGTAGCCGAAGAGGGCCGTGTGAAGCTGGTTGAGGGCTGGTTTATTCCACCCGATGAAATCCCGCTGGATGTGGCGCACTACCGCGCGCCGGAGCGCACCGAGGGCCAGGCGGCAAGTGCCGCCAGTACGGTTTATTCCCTGGGGATGCTCTTCTATGAACTGATAACCGGGACACGCCCCGTCACCGGAAGTGACCCGTGGACGATCTCGCAGGCGCATCTTACAGCACGCATCCCGCCGATTGCCCAGGTACGACCGCTACTCTACCTGCCGGCGCTGGAGCGGCTGATTGGCCGGGCCATTGCGCGTGACCCGGCGCGGCGCATCGCTACGGCGGCGACCCTGGGCGCGGCGCTGGATAAGCTCTGGCGTGAGTTGACGAGCGACACGCAACGTTTGCCGGTACCGCCCGCACCACGCCGCCCGCCGCCACAGCCTGTAGCCGATGCTACGCCATTGCCCATTGCCCCGGCCCCGGCCCCGGCACCACCGCTTGCACGTCCACCGGAACCGGCCTATGTTCCGCCCCAGCCGGCGGCCCCGGCCCAACCGGCGGCCCCCCGCAAACGGCGCCGACGCGACCAGGGACCGCGCCCACTCGACACAACCACGCTCCGCCAGAAAGCCTGGCAGCATGGCCTGCGCGGTTGGATTGCCATTAGCCTGCTGCTGCTGGTTGTGGCGTTTGTGAGCTACGCCGGAGCCAGCTACGTTGTGGATCGGGTCTTTGCCATTGATATCGGATTCGGCATTCCGGACTGGCTGCCGGGAACTGATCCGGGTGAGGTCTATGTGGTTAGTGATGCTACCGCGCTGAATATTCGTGATCAGCCTGGACTGACCAATTCCAACGTTATCACCGCGCTGCCAAATGGCACCCGGGTGCGCAAACTCGAGGGGCCCGTTATACAGGATAATGTTCCCTGGGTGCGTGTGCGTGCCGAAATAGATGATCAGACGATTGAAGGTTGGGTTTCGGAGAATTTTCTGGTACCCTTAGAATAGACCTGCATGCTGGTGCAACTGTGTCAGCCTATCCGCCCGCGTCTTGACTACTGAGGGAGTCGCATGACAAATACCATTCCCGCCGAAGTTGTCGAGCACCTGCGCAATGCCGGTCGGGTGGCTGTTCTCACCGGGGCCGGTGTCTCGGCCGAGAGCGGTCTCCCGACTTTTCGCCAGGCCCAGACCGGGCTCTGGTCCCGCTATGACCCCACCGAACTTGCCACACCCGAGGCGTTTTTGCGCAATCCGCGCCTGGTGTGGGACTGGTACGCCTACCGCCGCCAGATGGCCCGGGAGGCACAACCCAATCCCGCTCACTCTGCGCTTGTTACGCTCGAACAACACACGGCCAACTTTACCCTGATCACCCAAAATATTGATGGCCTGCATCGCCGGGCCGGCAGCCAGGCTATCCTGGAACTCCACGGAAATCTCGAACGCATCCGCCGATTTGATAGCGGAACTGTTGTTGACACCTGGGACGATGACGGTCAGACGCCGCCCCGCTGCCCGGAGACCGGGGAACTGCTGCGCCCATCCGTGGTCTGGTTTGGCGAAGAGTTGCCCCAGCAGGAGTTGCGCATGGCCTACAGTGCCGCCGAACAGTCCGATCTGTTTCTCGCTATTGGAACATCGGCAGTGGTGCAACCGGCCGCCTCGCTGCCCCTGATTGCCAAACGTGCCGGTGCGTATGTCATTGAGGTCAACCCGGAAGAGACCGCACTCTCGGTTGTTGCCGACTGCTGGTTGCGGGGCAAGGCCGGGGTGGTGCTTCCTATCCTGGTGCGGCAGGCATTTGGTGAAACAGAGGAGGCCGCCGGGTGAAAGAGGATCCAAGTCTGATCGAGATGCAGAGCGATCGGGTGCGTATCCGCCCATGGGAACAGCGTGATCTGCTGGCCCAGGAGTCCTGGCCGCGCTATAACGATCCATTTAGCTCCCTCTGGAATACTCCGCGCCCGGTTTCGCTGAATGGTGATTACGTTGGGTATGCCGCGAGTATGCGCCGCATCTGGGCGATTGAAGACCGGCATAAGCGCCTGATCGGGCGGATCTCCCTGCGCGAGGTGGAACAGAACCGCCGGCACTCTCGCCTGGGCATTTCACTCGGTTCGCCCTATGTCGGGCAGGGATTGGGCACTGAGGCGCTGACCCTGTTTCTGAATCACTACTTTGTTCCAATGGGCTTTTTGTCGATGCTGCTCGATGTGGCCGGATTTAATCGCCGGGCGGTGCGCTGCTACGAGCGACTGGGATTCCGGCATGTTGGGAGTGACTGGCGGCATGTCGGGCGTGATCCGGCGCTACGCCTGCTCGACAATCCGGCCTACCGCGAGCTTCAGCCATTCTTTCGGCGTGAGCGCCGGGGTGCCTGGGTGCAGTTTTTTGAAATGGAACTGCGCAAAGAGGAGTGGATCTGGCAGAGTCAGTAGCGGTGCATCTGGTGGGTGCATCGCTGTAAATTGGGTGAGATGAGCGGCGGGGCGCATGATTGTGCGCCCCGCCGCTCATTTTGCATGTCTTCTTATTTCACAGGAGTTACGCGGTGGGCGTTTGGACCACGAACGCCGCGAAATGAACGAACACCGCGAAACGGCCACTGCTGCCATGGATCAGGCGATCCCGTGTTTGGCGGGGGATAGCGCCTCCGGCAGGGTGGAAGAGGCCTGATCTTTCTTTCAAAAAAATTCACAACGTGAATTTTTTTGAAAGAAAGAAAAAAGGAGTACCATGCTGCCGCAGGCGATTCTGCCGTTCTCTGGATGAAACGCCCGGTTTCCATGGCAACCGCGTAAGTCCTGTTATTTCACCCCTGCCGCTGCCCGGAGTGTCTCCGCTTTATCGGTGCGTTCCCAGGGCACATCAATATCGTCCCGTCCAAAGTGACCATAGGCCGCGGTAGCGCGGTAGATCGGCCGGCGCAGATCCAGGTCACGAATAATTGCCCCTGGACGCAGATCAAAATGCTCGGCAACCAGGCGTCCGATGGTTTCGTCGTTGACCTTGCCCGTGCCAAATGCCTCAACGGAGATCGAAAGCGGACGGGCAACGCCGATTGCGTAGCTAATCTGCACCTCAAAGCGTTCGGCCAGACCGGCTGCTACGACATTCTTGGCAACATAGCGGGCAGCATAGGCGGCGCTCCGGTCTACCTTCGTCGGATCCTTGCCGCTGAATGCGCCCCCGCCATGCCGGGCCACACCGCCATAGGTATCCACAATAATTTTGCGCCCGGTCAAGCCGGCATCACCCAGCGGGCCGCCGGTCACAAAGCGCCCGGTCGGATTGACATAATAGTTGGTGCGACCATCCAGCAGATCGGCCGGGATAACAGTGCGAATGACCTGCTCAATCAGATCGTCACGAATACGCTGTGAGGTGACTTCCGGCGCATGCTGCGTACTGAGCAGCACGGTGTCAACCCGCACCGGCTTGCCATACGCATACTCCACCGTCACCTGGCTCTTGCCGTCGGGGCGCAGGTAAGGCAGCGTGCCATTCTTGCGCAGCACCGACATACGCCGTGCCAGCCGATGAGCCAGCGCAATCGTCAGCGGCATATATTCGGGCGTCTCATTGCAGGCAAACCCGATCATCATACCCTGATCGCCGGCACCGATCTTCTCAATCTCTTCCGGTGTAAGCGCGGCATCACGCACTTCCAGCGCCTGGTCCACCCCCTGGGCAATATCGGGAGACTGCCCCTTGAGGCTGACCAGCACGCCACATGTGCGCGCATCAAAACCATAGTCAGAGTTGACATAACCTATATCGCTGATCGTGTCACGTACAATATCCTGAATCTCGACATAGCCTTCGGTGGTTACTTCACCCATGACGACCACCAGGCCAGTGGTTGTAGCGGTCTCACACGCAACCCGGGAGCGCGGATCCTGAGCTAACAGAGCATCCAGCACCGCATCGCTCACCTGATCGCAAATTTTATCGGGATGCCCTTCCGTTACGGACTCGCTGGTAAAAAACAGTTGCGGTGACTGTACAAATGATGTTGACACAGTTGTCTCCTGACTATGTAGATTCTGTTCACCCTGTCGTTCCAGTCCTGATCCAGGTCATAGCGAGCAACGATAGCCTGACCGGGGCACCGCCGGCGGGGAGCGCTGCCGGCACCCCGGTCACTACTCGCTGGCCGGCAAATGCACTATGTGCCTTCTTGCCAGGAGTTCAGGTACGACTCCTGCTCGGGGGTCAGGACATCAATGTTCATCCCCATCGCCTTCAGCTTGAGTGCAGCAATCTCGCGGTCCAACTCCCTGGGCAGCGCATGCACGCCATTGGAAAGTTTGCCTTTGTTCTTCACCAGGAACTCACTTGCCAGTGCCTGGTTCGCAAAACTCATATCCATCACCGCGCTGGGATGCCCCTCGGCACTTGCCAGGTTGACCAGGCGGCCTTCACCCAGCAGGTTGATCTTCCGTCCGTCCTTCAGGATGTACTGATCGACAAATGTGCGTGGCTGACGTTTCTCGACACTAAGTGCCTCAAGTGCAGGAATATCAATTTCGACATTGAAGTGCCCACTGTTCGCAACTACGCAGCCATCTTTCATGACGGCAAAGTCTGCGCTGTCAAGCACATGCTTATCGCCGGTTGCTGTAACTACGAAATCGGCTATTGCGGCCGCCTCCACCATCGGCATGATCCGGTAACCGTCCATCGCCGCTTCCAGCGCGCGTACCGGGTCAACCTCGGTGACGATCACATTCGCGCCCAGACCGCGCGCGCGCTCGGCAATACCGCGTGAGCAGAAGCCATACCCACCGACGACAAAGGTCTTGCCGGCCAGCAGAATATTGGTAGCGCGGATAATCCCGTCAATCGTGCTCTGCCCCGTGCCATAGCGGTTATCAAACAGATGCTTGGTATCACTGTCATTCACGGCGATCACCGGGAAGTTCAGCACACCATCGGCAGCCATCGCCCGTAGCCGGATCACGCCGGTCGTCGTCTCTTCCGTGCTACCGTACATGCTGGAGATAAGATCGGTGCGCTGCTTGAGGACGCCGGACACCAGGTCGGCCCCATCGTCCATGGTAATCTGCGGGTTATGATTCAGTGCCGCATCGATATGCTGATAGTAAACCTCGTTGCTCTCCCCCTTGATCGCATAGACCGGGATTTCATCGTAGGCTACCAGCGCCGCAGCCAGGTCGTCCTGCGTGCTCAGCGGGTTCGAGGCACACAACACCACATCGGCACCACCGACTGCCAGGGTACGCATCAGATTGCCGGTTTCGGTTGTGACATGCAGACAGGCGCTCAGGCGCACCCCCTCGAGGGGGCGTTCTTTTGCAAAGCGTTCACGCACCAGCCGTAGTACCGGCATCTCCTGTTCGGCCCACTCCATCCGTTTGCGACCCTGATCTGCCAGATCGAGGTCTTTAACGTCGTAGGAATTACCCATGAAAACTTATCCTCCTTGAGATTGGATCTGATGCAAAATGCATCATATCATTACCCGTGGCCCTGGTATGGAACGGAGCGCATCAGCGGTGTCCAGGGACCACGTCTATCACCAGTTAGTGACACGACTACACAACCAGCGTTTTCATAAGCGCCGGATGCTCGCCAAATGCCGCAGTGTATCGTGCAGTAAATTCCGGCAGGGTGTAGGAATGTTCCTGACAGCCCTGGTGTTCAATTGCATAGACCGCCGTCAGCGCCGCGATCCGTCCAGCAACTTCCAGCGGCAGATCCCGGCTGATGCCAAAGGCCAACCCGGCCAGATATGCATCACCCGCGCCGGTTGGATCACATACCTCGGTTGCCGGTACCGTCGGAATATCAAGGCCCTGACCATTCATTTCGCGGGTGTAGATCCGCGATCCTTTCTCGCCCAGGGTGATAACCGTAATCGGCGCGCCGGCAATCAGTTCGGCCTCGGTGATAGCGAGCTTCCGCGCCATCATCGCAAACTCATAGTCATTCCCAACCAGCACCCGCGCTCCAGCCAGGCCCAGCCGAATATGTTCGGCCTCCAGGCGCGGCGTCTGCTTGCCTGGATCGAAGATGTAGGGAACGCCATGCTGCCGGCACTCGGTCACATAGTGACTCATCGCCGTTGGATCGGTTGGTGAAATCACGACCAGGTCAGCCGGCCCTACTCCCAGACCGATCAGCGAAATCCGATTGGCGTAGGAGGTTGCCCCATTATAAAATGCCACAATCTGATTATGCGCCATGTCGGTATTGATAAAACATGACGAAGTGAACTCATGGTCAATTTCCAGCAGACCGCTGGTATCGATCCCATGACCGGCAAGCCAGGCGTGATACTCGCTAAAGTCGTGACCGACGCTACCGGCAATCAGAGGGCGATCACCGAGCAATGCCAGATTGTAGGCAATATTTCCGGCCACCCCGCCCCGCATTTTGCGCATCGAGTCAACCAGAAAGCTGACCGAGAGCTTGTGTTCGCGTTCAGGGATAACATGATCCATGAAATAGCCGGGAAAGTCCATAATGTAATCGTAGGCCAGTGTTCCGGTTACGACAATGCGCACACTCTTCCTCCTTACTTGGTGAAGTACTATGTTACGGCTCTACCCTCAATAACAGAACTTACGCGGTGTGTATTTAAACGGGCCGTTTGCTCCCGATAACGGTGTATTTCGCCTGCGGCAGCATGGTACTCTTTTTTCTTGTTCATAAAAATGTTGCACTTAGTGCAACATTTTTATGAACAAGAAAGGAATATTCCGCCCTGCCGGAGGCGAATCGGGCCGGTTGTCCAGGCGAACGCCTGTCAGGTCAACGACCGCGTAACTCCTGTCAATAATACGACTTACGCGGTCGGTTCATCAAACCGGGCGTTTCACCCGGTGAACGGTAGAATCGCCTGCGGCAGCATGGTACTCTTTTTATCTTTTGCACAAAAAAATTCACTCAGTGAATTTTTTTGTGCAAAAGATCTGGTTTCTTTCGCCCTGCCGGAGACGAAATGCTCTGCCGGATCAGTGACCGCGTAAGTCGTGTCAATAATACGAGCAACAGGGAAGGTTGATTTATATGTTTGAATATTGCCACAAATCACAAGTTGAACCGAATGAGCATCACTTCAGGCGATACTTCAAACGCAACTCGGCCGATACCTCCGCACACAGCCGCATCGCCTGTTCCGCCATTTCGATGGAGAGCTCCGCCAGGCTGCCACTGGTACTGATCAGTGCGGACTCCAGGATCTGATCTTGAGAAACCCCCACCGCTACCAGTTCATCCAGGAGCCCCTCGAAACGGATGCGCAACGTTGTTGCCGTCTCCTGGGGAAGCATACCCTCATCGGCGGGAACAATCCCCCAGACCAGTACGCCCGATCGTTCAAAGAAATCGGGCAACAGTGCCGCCGCCGTCAATAAACTGCTACCGTAGGTGTAGGCATTAAAATGTACTAGTTCGACCGACGTTTCGAGCAGGCGGCCCCAGTCAATTGTGCTACTGGTGAAAAGGCCCCGGCACCCGGTAATCCCCTTCAGCACCATTTCAAGCAGCGCGGCACCATCATCCCAATCCAGGGGGCAGAAGGGCGATCCGAACGCATCCAGGAAGGGTTCATCCAGGCAGACAATCACATCGGATGTCATCTTCCCTACCTGGGTTGCCAGCCAGGATACCCGTAGCACCAGATGTTGGGCCAGTGCCTCGTGGAGCATGGGATCGTAGATTAACGGACGCTGCTGATCATCGGTAAGCTGTAATCCCAGGCTAATTGGCCCGACTGTCTGGCATTTGATCGCCTGCCGCTCCGTGCCATGTTCCAGGCGATGCAGCCATTCCATCAGCAGCGGTGCATCTTCGCTCTTGAAGGCCGCGAATGTTAGATCATCCTGCAGATATGCCAGTGACAGCCGATCAATATCCCGTTCCAGCTTTGCCCGGTCCACATACACCCATTCCGCTTCCGGCTCAAGCACCAGTCCTGGAAAACCAGATGCACTCTGGACATACTCCTGCTCCCGAAAACTGCGGTGCGGCAGGATCGGGCAGGTCGGCAGCAGCGGCGTCGTTGCCTGTAACAGATCAAGCGCCTGGTTCAGATAAATATGTGGTAATCCCCCCTGAGCCATGGGCAAACATGCTGGTTGGTATGAAAGTGGCATAGAATATGTATAAAGAACATAGAACCAAAGAACATAGAACAAAGTGCGCCTGGCGTATCTCTACTGAACACAGGGTTTGTTTTTTTGTCCTTTGTTTGTTCTTTCTATGAACCTGCCGTTTCATGCATGGCAATGTGGCGTAACTTCTCAGCAAACGGCGGTGTCACCACACCTTGCTCCGTGATAATGGCCGTAATCAGTGTATGTGGCGTTATATCAAATGCCGGATGGGCTGCCGGCACCCCTTCCGGGGCAATCAACTGACCGCCGAGATGCGTCACCTCGCCGGCATCACGCTCCTCGATGGGAATCTCATCGCCACTCGACAGTGCCAGATCGATAGTTGAAGAGGGCGCGGCGACAAAAAAGGGCAGATTATGCGCGTTTGCCAGCACCGCCAGCGTGTAGGTGCCGATTTTATTAGCCACATCGCCATTTGCCACAATCCGGTCAGCGCCGACAATCACACAGTCAATGGCCCCCTGGCGCATCAGGTACCCGGCCATGTTATCGGTGATCAACGTCTGGTCAATCCCGGCCTGCTGCAACTCCCAGGCCGTCAGGCGGGCACCCTGCAAGAAGGGCCGCGTCTCATCAACAAAGACATGCAACGAACGGCCCTGGTCGTGGGCAGTCCGCAGGGGTGCCAGCGCCGTACCATACCCGGCCGTCGCCAGACCCCCCGCGTTGCAGTGGGTCAGCACATGGCCCCGGTCGGGAATGAGGGCTGCACCGTGCGTGCCAATGGCATGACACATCGCCAGATCTTCGGCCAGGATTGCATGCGCTTCGGCCAGCAACCGGGAGCGCAGAGCGGCCACTTCCTCGACAGGTGACTGCTGCGCCGTGTGTAGCATACGGCTCGTTGCCCACGCCAGGTTCACCGCCGTAGGCCGTTGCGCATCAAGCAGCGCCTTCGCCCGGGTCAGTTCGTCAAGCAAGGCGGCGTTGTCGGCAACTGTACTGGACTGCGCTACCAGGGCCATGCCGTAGGCCGCAGTACAGCCGATGGCCGGCGCGCCGCGCACCTGCATCGTTTTGATGGCCCGGGCCACCTCTGCCAGCGTGCGGCAGCGTACAATCATATGTTGATGCGGCAATACCCGCTGGTCAATCAGGCAGACCGCCCCATCTTCCCACCAGACCGTCCGCAGTTCTTCAGTATGCATACTGTCACTCTGCAACAAAAAAAGCCTCTACGCGCAGCGAAAGGCTTCTCTCGATAACGCGTCCCATCTCCCAGGCACCATGCCTGCAGGAGTTGGCACCTTCCCGATAGGTACCGCCATACAATCTCTCGGTACTAATCGTGGGGTTGCCGGGCTTCGTCGGGCCAGTCCCTCAGCCTCTCTTGATGAGCAGATCACTCTCTTTCGTTGGCTATCGTGCAGGAAGATCTTGTTCGTGAATGTTCCTGCACGCAGCGAGAGCGATTATAGCATGGGTAGGTGTAGGGTGCAACTGTGGGCAGATAGCAGGATGGCGCAGACCATGCCGCCCCTGACGCCGGACTGAGCGGCCGTTCCATGACATAACATTCACCCGGCGGTCGGACCGTCCGGGCGGGTTTACCTTCCGTATAGCTCTGCGGATGGGTTGTGCGTAGCCCGGAAATTGACGCGGGTACTGGTTCATTTGGGCAGTAGGACATGTGGCGGTTATAGTTTCATACCGTACGCAGCCTTCGGCGCGTGGCTGTTCCATCTCCGGTAAAGCGGAGCAACACGGGAAATGTAGCCGCTTGCCACGGGCGTGGCAAGGCGTTACCACGATCAACTATTCCAATCAATGGCTGGTTTATCGCAGACTACCATGTCCGTACTATCGGCACCGGATAAATTTAAGAAAAACCCAAAGCCGTATGAGCTAATCGTAATGCCACATACGACCATATGAAGATACTTTTCATTGCTGGATGTTACTGTGAACCGTGTAAAGTGAAAGTATACCCGCGCGTTGAAGTATGTCAATGGAGGAGTGGCAATGAGCGAAGTGCCTGTTGAACACCAGGACAGTGCCAAAACAGCGCAAATGTTGGATTTCTTTGCTAACGAGCGATTTCGGAATATACAGACCGCTCAGCGGCTGCGGTTGACGCTGACCTTCTGGGTTATTCGCACCCGCCTGGTCAGTCACCTGAAGCGTATCCTTGATATTATCGTTGCTGGTATGTCCCTGATCCTGACATCGCCGATTTTCGTGCTAACCGCCATTGCGATCCGGCTCGACTCACCCGGCCCAATCTTTTTCCGGCAGACGCGGGTGGGGAAGTGGGGCGAACCGTTTGCCTGCTACAAATTTCGCTCAATGTATATAGATGCGGAACAGCGGCTCAAAGATCTGCAGGCGCAAAATGAAGTTGATGGCCCGGTATTCAAGATGAAGTATGATCCGCGGATTACCCGCGTGGGACGGGTCATCCGCAAGTTGAGTATTGATGAACTCCCGCAACTTCTCAATGTGTTGCAGGGCAACATGAGCCTGGTCGGTCCGCGCCCGGCGCTACCGCGCGAAGTGGCGCAGTATACCTATGAACAGATTGGGCGGTTGAATGCTATCCCCGGTATTACCGGGTTACAACAGGTTTCCGGACGTAGTGACCTGGATTTTCAGCGCTGGGTTGAACTTGATTTGCAGTATATCGCGGAGCAGAGTCTCTGGAAAGATATTGAAATTCTGCTCAAAACCATTCCGGCTGTTCTGTTTGCGAAAGGCGCATACTAGGCGGTGCAGCCCGGACCCGTTCGGCATTGCTCGCATGAAGACCGGGTATGACCATCACCAGAGCTATCGCGTTATCGTACGAATACAATAGAAGGCTGAGAGCAAACCATGCGCAGAGTACTTATTCTTCTCGGCGTCCCGATTGATGATTTGACTATGGATGAGGCTTTACAACGCCTTGACGATTTTATTGCAGTTGGCCGTGCTACGGGCAAGAGTCATCAAGTTGCAACAATTAACGCCGATTTTGTTGTCAATGCGTTGAATGATATCGAACTGCAGCGTATCCTGCAAGAAGCTGATATGACCACGGCCGACGGTATGCCGCTGGTCTGGGGGGCGCGGGCCCTCGGGGTGCCGCTGGAAGGGCGCGTAACCGGCGCGGATATGGTGCCGACGCTGGCCGCGCGTGCGGCGGAGAAAGGCCACTCTATCTATCTGCTCGGAGCCCGGCCCGGTGTCGCCGCGCGTGCCGCTGAGATCCTGCAGGAGTGTCATCCGGGCCTGAAGATCGTCGGCACGGCGTCACCGCCGAATCGCCCGGTGCTGGAGATGGACCGGAGCGTGCTGGAGGAGGTGCAGGCTGCCCGCCCGGACATTCTGCTGGTGGCCTTTGGCAATCCCAAGCAGGAGAAATGGATCAGCATGCATCTGCATGAGTTAGGCGTGCCGGTCAGCATTGGCATTGGCGGGACGCTTGATCTGATTGCGGGGGTGACCCGGCGCGCACCGCGCTGGATGCAGCGGGTCGGGTTGGAGTGGCTCTACCGATTGCTCCAGGAGCCACGTCGCCTCTGGAAGCGCTATGTTCATGATCTGCTCTACTTCGGCTACTTCTTTGCGCGCCAGGCCTGGACGATGCGCCGGGGGCAGTCACCGCAGACGCTGCTGCCTACCTCCGACTCGGACTCGATCATCATTGATAATCGCGTCATTCTCAATGTTCGTGGCCGTGTAGATCTCACCAATCGCGCCGCGCTGGTCCAGCGGGCGGAAGAAGCCCTGACCCGCAGTCCATTCCTCATCCTGAATCTGGCACAGGTGGAGTTTCTTGACAGTGCCGCGTTGGGTTCCCTGGTGACCCTGGCCAATCAGGCACGGACGGCCGGTGGTGCGCTCTGGCTCGCCAGCGTCCCGCCGCATATCAACCAGATTTTTGCAGCCACCCGGCTGGAACGCTTCTTTGAGATCTATCCCGATGTGGAGACGGTCCTCAAGCTGGCGCATACACCCTCGGAGCCTATCGTTGCACCGGAGGAAGACTATGCCGGCTGGCAGGTGCTGAAAATGCCCCGCCGGCTGGATACCACCACCACCTCGGCGATGGTTGAGCAGTGTATGCAGAGCCTGGAGCAGAATCCCCATCTGATTCTTGATTTTAGTGAGACGGTGTTCTTAGCCAGTGCCGGCATGGCGGCGATGATCCGCATTGAGCGATTTGCACGCGAACAGGGTGGCGTGGTGCGGATCGCCGGTTGCTCACGGGATGTGCAGCACACGCTGGAACTTGTGCGGTTAGATAGCATGTTTGCCCTCTTTCCCAATCTGCCGGCGGCGGTGGCCCCAACTGCACCGCAAGCACCGCAACCGCTAGAGCAGATTGCCGCAGCAAATCCATAGTGTCCTGGTTCGGCAGGAGAGCGATTACTTTTTGTAACAGTAGTATTTTAGGTGGAAGTTCATGCATGTCTTGCTTCTCGCAACCGACGAAGAAACCCGACTACAACCATTGACAGAGACCATGCCCACGCCAATGCTTCCACTGGTTAACCGGCCGGTGATAGCATACACGCTTGAGTTGCTGGCGCGTGCCGGTCAGAAGCGCCTCCTGGTCAGTCTCTACCAGCGAGGTGGGGCGATCATGTCCTATCTGGGGAGTGGCAGTCGCTGGGGCATGCAAATTGAGTATGTGATGCAGTCCCAGGCCTGGGGATCGGCGGGGGCGCTGAAGTGGGCCGCCCCCCGTCTGAATGAGCCGTTCCTGCTGCTTCCGGCCGATGCGCTGCTTGACCTGGATATTGCCGCAGCAGTAGCCTACCACGCGGAGCACGGCGGTCTGGCAACGTGCATTGTGCATCCGGTTGCTAATCCGTCGGCGCAACCGGATCTATCGGCGGCGGATCTGGTTGCGGTTGATCCGGCGGGCCGGCTGGTGGCGTCGGACGATAGTCGCGCCATTCAGCGCATGGTCGCCACGGGCGCGTATATTTTTGCGCCGGAGATTCTGCAGTTTATTCCGGCCCGCACGCCTTACGACTGCCAACATCAACTTCTGCCGGCCCTGCTTGCGGCAGATGTGACTGTCCAGAGCTATGTGATGTCGGGCTACTTTACTCCATTGAAATCATTGCGCAATTACCAGCATGCGCAGGCGACATTTTTACAGAGTGCCTATGCTGCCGGTAACCCGGATGCGGCTACTGTGCCCAACGTCGGCACGGTGCGTTATCCCGCAATCGCGCGTCGGTCAATCGTGCCCGGCGTCTGGGCCGGCCGGAATCATTTCATTCATCCGACAGCCCACCTGATACCGCCGGTCTACATTGGCGACAACTGCCGGATCGGGCAGAATGCTGAAATTGGGCCAATGACCGTGCTGGGTGACAATGTTATCATCGACGACGAGGCAACGGTACGCCAGAGCAGCATCCTGGAACAGACCTATGTTGGTCGTCTGGTTGACATAACAGATCGCGTGGTCAATCAGACAACCATTATTGAGCCGGAGACCGGCCAGAGTATTCAGGTGGTTGACGCGTTTCTGCTGGCGGCAGCCGTCCCTGCCGGGTCAGGGGGCGGGCGCTTCCACCGGGTGCTGGATCGGCTGGGGGCATTGCTGCTGTTCCTCATGCTCCTGCCACTGCTGCTGCTGCTGCTCCCGCTGGTCTGGCTGGCCTCCGGTGGTGCGCTGTTCCAGCGCGAAGCCCGTCGCGGTCGGCGTGCCACACATCGGGAGGGCGATCCGGCGGCGCCGGCTGATAGCGAGACGTTTGATCTGCTGATGTTCCGGACCACGCGCCACGACGGAAGTGTCAATGCGGTGGGGCGCTGGTTACGGCGCTGGGAACTGGATCGCCTGCCCGAACTTGTCAATGTGTGTATGGGTGACCTGGCGCTGGTTGGCGTCAAGCCGCTCCGCCTCACCGAGGTTGATCTGGTTCAGGCGGAATGGTACCAGAAGCGGTTCGAGTGTCCGGCAGGATTTACCGGATTATGGTATATCCAAACGGACCCGTCCAGTGATCTGGAAGAGATTGTGATCGCAGACACCTTTTTTGCGGCGACCCATACCTGGCGAAGTGAAATAATGATTCTGCTGCGAACACCGGTAGCCTGGCTGCGGCGTGGCAGGAGTTCCCGGCGGCGTGAGCCGGGCCTTGCAAATATTTCTGATGTGGAACAGTCGCACAAACAGCACGCATTGTAGTTAGAGATCTGAGAATCAGGGAGTGTACCCATATGAATGTAGTAACACGTTATGCTGATCAAGTCGCTATTCTGGAACTGACCGGGCGATTTGATAAGAACACCGCTCAACCGATTGTCACCTGGCTGGAGCAGGCGTCCACCACCGTGCCGGCCAATGTGCTTGTGAATCTCGCGGGGGTGAATTTTGTGGACTCAACGGCCCTGGCGACCCTGGTACGCGGTCTCAAACAGTGTCAGCAGAGTGGCGGTGAACTGTATCTGTGCGGATTGCAACGGCAGGTCTATATGATTTTTGAAATGACCCGATTGAGTAAGGCATTCAATATCTTCATAGACGAGGACCATGCCATCCGCGCGCTTACGAATTAAGCCGATGAGCATGCTTTCAGCTTTTATACAGGCACACAATGCCCGTTTTACCACGCTGGCAGAAGCCTGGCTGGCTAATGGGGCAACAGCATTTGGTGTCTGGCAAAAAGGGCAACCCCTGGCAGGCTGGCCGACCGCCAGTAAAACCAGTCAGCCCGGCCTGGTTATGCCGATCTGCGTCGGCGACCAGGTCATTGGCGATGTGCGGGTAGCGGGGCTGCATGGCCCGGCGGCACGCGCGCGGCTCGCGGCCGATGTTGAGTTGATCGCGCATCTCTTTCGGTTAGAATATGAAATGGAGTGCATGGCCTCGGATCTGGTGGTCACACAGGATCAACTTGTCGCGCTATACCGGCTCTCGCACTCAATGAGCCAGTATCTTACCATCGAGGAGACCCTGACCGCCCTGGTGACGGAGTCGCTGCGCCTGATCAAGGCCCGGAACGGGTTTGCCATATTTGTGCCGTCCGGCGCTGACCCGATTGTGGTGCAACATCCGCCGGCGGAGATCGATGAAGCGCTGCTCTGGGGTTGCTTCTGGCAGGCTTATGCGGCCGCGCCGGAGGTTTCCCTGATAACGACGGACTTCTCCAGCGTCATGACCGATTGTCCCTGCGATCTGCTGTTCATCCCGATCAAGACGCGGGATAGCGTTATGGCCGGGTTGGGCATGCTGCGCGAACCGGGGCAGGGGTTTCAAACGCCCGATATTAAACTGGCCCGCGCCATTGCGAATCAGGCCAGTGCGCAGATTGAGAAAGTGTTGCTCTACAGAGAGACGTTTGACCAGGCCAAAATTCGCGCCGAGATGGAGTTGGCCCGGCAGGTGCAGCAGGATCTCTTGCCCAAACATCTGCCGCATATCACGGGCCTGGATATTTTTGCAGCATCGCGCCCGGCATTTCAGGTTGGCGGCGACTTTTATGATTTTATTGACCAGACAGATCGGCCGTTTATCTTTTCGATTGGTGATGTCAGTGGCAAGGGCTTCCCGGCGGCACTCTTGATGACCATGACCCGTACAGCAATCCATAGCAAGGCCTTCTTTATGCCGGACCCGACCCCCAGAGTGGTGCTGCAACAGTCAAACAAAGATCTCTACGACGATTTTACGCAGGTTGGTGTATTTGCCACGGCGTTTGTTGGGCAGTATCATCACCAACATCAGATGCTGCGCTATGCCAATGCCGGCCACGCGCCGGTGATCTATCGCCCGGCGGCGGGTGCAGCAACTATGCTGATGGCCGATAGTACGGCTATCGGGATCTTTCCGGTGAGTTCCTGCGAGAACCAGGAGATTGCGCTCCGGCCTGGCGACCTTTTGATTGTTGCCACCGACGGCTTCTCCGACGCGCGCAATCCGGATGATGAAATGTTTGGACACGAGCGGCTCCTGGATCTGGTTGATACGCTGGCGCAACAGTCAGCTCAGGATATTGCCGATAACCTGTTCACGGCGGTTGATCGATTTAAAGCCGATTGTCCGCAAGAAGATGATCAGACAATTGTCGTTGTTAAAGGAGTGGCGACATGAGTTTGCCGCATACTGAGCGTATATACCTTGAACTCCCAGCGGCCTATAAATATCTGAAACTCTTAAGTGGCTGTATTGAAGAACTATTGACCAGTGTCGCCGGCATCGCCGATCGGGAAGTTGTCACCTACAATGTGCAACTGGCGGCCCACGAGGTTTGCACCAATATTGTGGAACATGCCTACGCCGGCAATCCCGACGGTTGCATTGCCATCACCCTGACACTGCACCCCGACCCACCGCAGATGACGATGGATTTCCGCGACACCGGCCGCACATTCGATCTGGCGTGTGTGCCCACGCCAAACTTAGATGAGGTGCGCGAGCGGGGCTATGGGCTGTTTCTTATCTACAACCTCATGGATACGGTGGAATATACGCCACACGCCGAGGGTAACCACTGGCACCTCGTGAAATATTTGTAATCTTGCTCCGGGCGGGTACCCGGCCTGCCCTTCCTCAATGCGTACTACCTGCCGGTATGCCCGTGACGCGGCTGCCGGCATCTCCCGTATAACCTGCTGTAACCTGGTATCTGGCGTGACCGCGCTTACCCCGGCTGCTATGCGAATCGCAGCCTGATGCTCGTTCAAGATACGTAGTCTCTGCACCCGCTGGCGTGTAGGAGTCGCCATGAAGTATTGTTTTGCACACGCCGGCATGGTATACTCTCCACCATGGCCGTAGTGTGAGCAGGTCTCACCCCGGGTTGTCCGAAGGAGATACACAATCGGTTCAGGTACATAACGCCGGAAACTCGTTAACCGGCAACCGCATGTCGTTCAACTATCAACATCTCCGTTTACGTTATGCTCAAGGATGGTCATCATGCGTGTACGTTCCAGTCGTCGCCCCCCGCGCTCGCGCATCAGCCATACGATCATCCTTCCGTACCTCCTACTGGCCCTCATCTTATCGCTAACCGTAACATTTTTAGGCGTACGTCTCACCGTCGGTACGCTGCAAGAGCGGCTATCGAATCGCCTGATCGAGGCCGGTCAGGCTACGAGCGATGGTCTGGTACTGATTGAAGCGCGCCAGTTAACCCAACTGCGGGCCATGGTCTTTACCCAGGGGGTTGATGCGGCGCTGCAGGCCGCGGACGCCGACGCACTGGAGGCGCTGCTCTATCCCCACTGGGTTAATGAAGATCTCGCTACCCTGCTTGCATTTACCGCCGCAGGTGCGCCGCTGTTAAGTTGGCAGCGTGATGCTGAACCTGATGCCGCGGCTGTGGCTCTGGAACTGCCGGTGCCACAACTCGACACCTGGTGGCTGGTGCAGCAGATTGTAGCAGAAGAGCGGGATGAGTATGGCGATAAGTTCACCGCCTTTCAGGATGGGCACCTCTTCACCGTGGCCCCGGTGCGCCAGTCCGGTGAGCTTGTCGGCGGGCTGATGGTCGGGATACCAATTGATGCGCTGCTGGCGGAACTGCAAGACCGCAGCCATGCCGGGGTGATAACCTTTTACAACAGCCGGGGCGCAGTGGTGACGACCAGCCAGGTGCTCGTGGAAGACTTTGGGAAGTCCGATATTCCCCCCGATGCGCTGACCCAACTCCAGGCTGCCCGGATGGGATCGGAGCCGGTTCATATTCAGAGCGTGTTGACGATCAACGGGCGGGGCTACCAGTTTGCCTACAGTCCGCTGAAGATCCGCCGGACGACGGACGGCTTCTTCGGGGTTGGCCTGTCGCGCAACTTTATTGTCGATGCCTGGGCGCGGGGGCGGTTGCTGGTTCTGCTCTTTGGTACCATTCTGATCATGACGGTTATCAGCATCGGGTTGATCATTGCGCGGCGGATCACCCTGCCGCTGCATGAATTGCTGCGCACCGCGCGCGCCGTGACCCAGGGCGATCTCCAGCGGCGCAGCCATGTAACCAGCCGCAACGAACTGGGGTTGCTCTCGTCGGCCTTTAATCATATGACCGGGCGCTTGCTGCACTTCTATCAGGCCAGCCGCGCGCTCAATACGCATTTTGAGGTTGCCGCTATCCTGAGCGAGACGAACGCAGCAGTGCAGCCGCTGGTGCCCGAAACCACGGCGCTGGCGCTGCTCAAGGATCGGGAGAGCTGGCGCTGCTATGTCGGTGATGCGACCCACCCGCTCTTGCAGGCGTGGCATACTCGATCAGTGGACGATGTGCCGGCGGTGATGGCGCTCATGGAACTTGCCGAACAGCCGGTGATCCTGGAGGCCTCGCATCCGGCGTTGGGCTTCCTTGATCTGCCTGCCGACGCTGTTGCCGAACTCTGTTGTGCCACGCTGATCACGCAGGGGCGGCTGCTGGGACTCTTGCTGCTCCTCCACCCCCAGCCGGAGACATTCACCCGGACGCAACTTGAGCCGCTGACGATTGTGACGAGTATGACCGCGGCCGCGCTCTACAACACACAACTCTACCTGGAAGTGCAGGCCGAGGGCAACTACCGCCGCGTTATCCTGGAGAGCATTACCGACGGCGTTGTGGTCTGCGACACCGAGTGCCGGGTGGTTCTGATGAACCCGGCAGCGGAAAAGTTGCTCAATATCTACGATTGGGCCTGGGGCCGCTACCAGTTTGACCAACTGCCGTTGACGCCACTCTCCCAGGCAGGAGCATTCCTCGGTCCCACCATGCAGATGCATACGCGCTACCAGGTCAACTCTTCGGTGGTACGCCTGGATCGCATGCCCCTTTCAACCCGGATTTTCTCTGGTGAAGTAATCGTTCTGCAAGATATCACTGACGAAGTGGCAATGGATCAGGCCAAAACCGATCTGGTTGCTGTGATCTCGCATGAACTGCGGACCCCGCTGACAACGATCCAGGGTGCCGTCGAGATGCTGAAGATGGGGGTTGGCGGTGCGCTGCCACCCGAACAGACCGAACTGGTAGAAATGGCGGCGCGCCAGACCAGTGCGATGCGACTGCTCATCGAGAAGGCGATCCTGGTGACGAAAATCGAAACGGGAGAGTTGACACTCGAGCTTACGACCCTGAGTCTGCGGAGCGTGATCGAGACTGTGGTCAACAGCCTGCAGAGTACTGCCGACACTGCCGGAGTTGAATTATTGACGGAACTTCCCGCCGATCTGCCTCCCGTCCAGGCTGATAGCCGGCTGCTGCGGGTTGCGCTCCAGCAACTGGTTGACAACGCCATCAAATATGGCGCGGGTGCGCCAGTCAGCATTATTGCGGATCATCAGGAGAACGGCGTCAGCATTGCCGTGCATGACGGCGGCCCCGGCATACCCGCCGAAGTAGTACCCAACCTGTTCCAGCGCTTTAGTCGCAGTGTCGAGAGCCTGAACGCCGAGCCGCGTGGTCTGGGGATGGGCCTGGTGATCGCACGGGAACTGATCGAGCGGCAGGGGGGCACCATCGGCCTGGCGCGTACGTGCGACCAGGGCAGCGTCTTTACAATCTGGATGCCAGGAGTAAACAATGCAACATACGACCAACCAGTATAAAAAGCTACGAACCTGGTTACGGCGTCACCTGCTGCAGGTGGTCAGCCTGCTGATCTTTCTCATTGTCGTGGGGGCGACGTATGGTACTGCCAATATCGGATTGGCCATGGTTGCGCCCCAGGACGACCGCTATGCGATCAGCCTGCTCTCGCGCCTGGAGGCTGACTACAGCCCCTGGCCGGATGATGCCCCCCGCTACGCACCACTCGATCCCGCGATTGTTGCGGATACGCTGCGTGATACCCGCAGTCAAACCATTACGCCGGTAGCGGGCGCGCAGACCTTTATGCCCTCCGGGTTGGATGCGGCAACGCCAACACCTCGCGCCAACCGGATGGTGCCAACCGTTGCCATCGCGCTGGCACAGTCGCCCCTGCCCGATACCGGGCCAACGCAACGACCGGAGCGGGTAGCGCAGCGGCCCTCCGCCACCAGTGCAGCAGCGACACCGGAGCGGGTAGTACAGCGCCCATCCGTCACCAGTCCATCACCGCGACCGCAGCGTACCGCTAATCGTCCGGTCGTTGATCCGACCACCAGACCGGCCGGTGGGGCCACAACAACCGCGCGAGTTCCGACAGTGGTCGGTGGCCCGGAACCTGACTCAATCACGCCGACGGTCGCCCCGACGCGTACGCCCGTAGCAGTTGGACCATCAGCGACGCCGGTTGCCACAGCAACGCCGTCGGTCGCCGCAGCAACCAGCACAGCGCGGGCAACCCGGGTGCCGACGCGCACGCCGACGGTGACACCCTATACCGCCACCAACATCCCGCGCCCGGCAACTACGGCCACAGCAACGCGGGTACCGGCACCAACGCCGACGCGCACGCGGACACCGGCACCAACCGCAACCGCGCCGGCAAAACCCACCGCTGCACCAGTGCCAACCGCAACTGCGACGGCCACGGCGACCGCGACGCCAACGCCGACGATAACAACGACGCCGTCGGTGTCACCGACGGCGACCGCAACCGCGACGCCGACGGAAACAGCGACGCCGACGGAAACAGCGACGCCAACGGAAACGGCCACACCAACAATAACAATGACGCCGACGGTGACACCGATGGTGACGGCGACCAGTACGCCATCAGCAACGACCACGCCAACAGTAATGGCAACGGCCACCGTCACGCCGACACCGACGGCGACGGCGACGGCCACACCGACGCTAACGGCAACTGCCACGCCGACAGCCACGGCGACGGCCACACCGACGGCCACACCGACGCCGACCGAGACACCGACGGCGACACCGACCGCAACAGCCACGCCGACGGCCACACCGACGGCCACACCGACGGCCACACCGACGCCGACGGCCACACCGACGGCGACGGCCACCCCGACGGCCACACCGACGCCGACCGCGACACCGACGGCGACACCGACCGCAACCGCCACGCCGACGGCCACACCGACGGCCACACCGACGGCGACGGCCACACCGACACCGACGGCCACGCCGACCGAAACGGCCACGCCGACAATAACACCAACGCCGACGGTGACACCGACGGTGACGCCGACACCGGCCTATGTGCGGCTCGGTCCTATTCTTGAGTGTGTTGCCGACAATGGCGATGGAACCTATACCGCCCATTTTGGGTACAACAACGAAAATGCCTACGTCGTGACCATTCCGATCGGGTCACGTAATCGCTTTGTGCCGGGCGCAGATGATCGCGGTCAGCCAACCACGTTCCAACCGGGGCGCGTAGTAGATGTTGTCCAGGTGGATTTCAATGGGGGTAATCTTATCTGGCATTTGGATGGCAAGTCTGGGACTGCCAGTACTGGCTCGCCCCCGTGTACATAATTATCGATTAATGACACGCGTTACGCGGTGCGGACTGTTCCGGCTGCGTGCCAGACCCGGAAGCCTGATTCGCCTGCGGCAGCATGGTACTTTTGTTTCTTTTTCACAAAAAATTCACAACGTGAATTTTTTGTGAAAAAGATCAGATTTCTTCCGCCCTGCCGGAGGCGAATCGGGTCGTTCATCCAGATGAACACCTGATTTGGAACCGACCGCGTGTACGCGGTGGACGTTTGGACTACGAACAACACGAAATGTACGAAAAGCACGAACCTGCTGGTGCTGCCATGTAGCAGGCGATCCCGCGTTTGACGGAGGATATCGCCTCCGGCAGGGCGGAAGATTCCATGCTTTTTCACAAAAATTTTACACTCTGTGTAAAATTTTTGTGAAAAAGATAAAACGAGTACCACGCTGCCGCAGGCGAAACCAATTTTCGGGTCCGGCACGCGGGCAGGATAGTCCGCACTGCGTAACGCGTGTTAACAACAATTGGGGGACTGATGCCATGACAAAGCAGCCGAAAGTGGTACACTGTAAGACCTGGAACAGCGGTTATCCCGCCGGTATCAACGGGAGTGAATCCGCGTTGAACAGTCGGGATAGAAAGACGATAACGGTGGACATTCTGGTTATTGACAGCAGTCCCCTCATCCGCTATGCCATTCCGGCCTACCTGTCACGGGTGCAGTATCAGGCCACGGCGCTGGGCGATGTCCAGCTTATCTGGGAGCGGTTGCGGCGCGATCCCCCTGCGCTGCTGATCACGGCCTGGCCGATGCCCGGTGGGCGTGGGGTTGAACTGGTACGACATATCCGTAGCCTGAATGGGCCAGACTATACCTATATTCTGCTGCTGACCCGGCGGAATCAGCAGGATGTGCTGATTGCCGGGTTGGAGGCGGGCGCGGACGATTACATGGTGAAACCGCTCGATCTGCGCGAGCTGCGGCGGCGGGTGTTGCTGGGACGACGCATTCAGAAGCTCGAGAGCAGTTGCCGGCAGTTGCAACACGAGCGGGAAGCTCTGGCAACCTATGATCCACTTACCCAGGTGTTGAATCGTGAGGCCATGTATGAACGTGTGGCCCAGGAACTGGTTGCCTACCAGCAGACCGGGCACTCCTTCAGTCTGATGCTCCTGGAACTGGAGGGGTTGCCGCTGCTCAACGAACGTTATGGCTATGCCTGTGGTGATCAGGCGCTACGCCTGCTGGCGGATACACTGACGCGGATCATTCGCCAGCAGGATCTGGTTGGACGCTGGCGTGGTTCCCGGTTTTTGCTGATCTTGAATCAGACCATCCTGCCTACCGCGCAACTGATTGCTAATCGCATCCGCAGCCAGGTTGAGGATCAGGTATTGCATACCCCTGATGGACAACGTACTGCCCTGCGTATACGCGTTGGCGTGGCGAGTATTACCGCTGAACAGTCATCTGATATTGCCGGACTGATCCGGCAGGTTGAGCAGGCTCTGACGCAGTCGCGTTAGCCCTGCTGAGCGCGTACGACTGGCAGCAGTGTCCCCCCGTCCTTTTAACCTATTGATCGATGGCGCGTTTTAACCTATTATGATTATTAGACGCACTTTACGTTCATGTAGTCCGGCGGGAAAACGATGGTACGCTCGGTCGTGATAGTACATTCTGAAACGTCATTACCTCAGACCCTGCACGCATTCTTCAATATGCAGGGTGATAAAGTCTGGCAGGCAACCAGTGCTACCGAGGCGCGTCTCCTGATCAAAAAGCATAAACCGCATCTGCTGGTCATCGATATCCATCTCCCGGATGCTGACTGGCAACGGATGCTGGCGCTGGCGCACCGCTTACGTGTACGCGCCGGTGTTTTGCTGACCGCGCGCCATGCCGATCCGCAGCGCGAAGATCTGGCGCAGACCCAGGGGTTGAACGTATGCGTGCGACTGCCCTGTACGCGGGACGAAATTGAGCAGGCACTGGCCCGGGTGGAACGTTCGCGCCCTTCCCCTGACCGGCAGGCCCGGCGTAATCCGATACGGTCCCGTCTGCGTGTCCCGGTGCGTGTCAAAATCACGCTGCCCTATGTGCTGCTGGCGCTGATCCTGGCGTTGGCGGCGACCTATGTGGTGAGTCAGGTGGCCCTGGACTCAATCGAAGAACGGTTTGTGAATCAGCTTATTGAGGCCGGCAAGCAGAGCGCCGATGAAATTGTACGTGAGGAGAGCCGCTTGCTGGCAACGCTGCGGTTAATCGCCTATGTTGAAGACATGCCGGCGGCAGTCGAGACGCGCGATGTTGAGCGTCTACGGCTTCTCACGCTGCCGATTGTCGTCAATGCCGGGGAGGAAGCGGTCGATATCCTGGATCGAGAGGGGAACAGCCTGCTCTCGTTGCGCTATCAGGCGACCAACGACCAGGGCACCTACACGGCCACGCAGGGCGATGAGCAGTTCCGCCAGTGGCCGCTGGTGCAGCGTGTGCTGCGGGGCGAACGTGATCCGTTTGGCGATAAGTATGCAAGTCTGGTTCAGTTGCACGGCGCGGAGCCGGCCCACTATCTGTATGTGGCGGGACCGATTAGCGATGAGCGGGGCGAGTTGATCGGGGTGGTCCTGGTGGGGAAGCGCATAACCACGCTGGTCCAGCAGTTTCGCCAGGAGACCCTGGCGCACACGACGGTCTACAACCTGGCCGGCGAGCCGATCACCTCCACGCTGCCGGATCAACCGGCCGCCGCGCTCCTCCCGCTCGAAACGGCGCGTGTGCTGGCGCAGCAAGAGCAGGGCAGCCGCATCCGGCCCATCATGGCGGGGAGCATTCCCTACTACGAGATCATGGGGCCGTTTGAGGTGCGTAATGGCAACGATCTGGGGTTGCTGGGTACGGCGCTACCGCAGACATTTCTGGTGCGTCCCAGCGAGATGACCCGCCTCAAAATAGCGATCCTGGTGCTGGTGGCGTTTATCCTGATCATTGCCATCGGTATTTTCCTGGCGCGGCGCATTACCGCGCCCCTTCTGCGCGTGGTGCATGCTTCGGCGCAGGTGGCCCGGGGCGATTTTAATGTCACCGTGAAGCCGGTTGGCACCGATGAACTCGCCGCGCTTGCACGAACCTTTAACTATATGGTGGCCCGCTTACGCGAAGGGTTGATCTACCGCGATCTGCTGGGGCGTACGCTCTCGCCGGAGGTACGCGATCAGTTTCGCCAGTCGCTTGCCAGTGGAAATCTGCGGCTGGAGGGGCAGAATATCGTTGCAACTATTTTGATGAGCGATATTCGCGGCTTTACGCCCCTCTCCGAGAAAACCGATCCAATCACGGTCTGGGCCTGGCTCAATGAGTATTTTGGTGAACTGGTCCCGATTATCACGGCGCATGGGGGCGTGGTCAGCGAGTATATCGGTGATGCGCTGCTGGTCTTCTTCGGGATTCTGCCTACGCCGCAACTGCCGGAGGAGAGCGCCTACCGTGCCTGCCAGACCGCGCTGGCGATGCTGACGGCAATCGACCAGATTAATGCGCGCCGGATCGAGCGGGGTGAGCCGCCCTTGATCACCGGGATCGGGGTCAACACCGGGCTGGTGACGGCCGGGAGTATCGGCACGGCGGATCGGATGCGCTATGGTGTGGTTGGGGATACGGTCAACACTACGCAGCGGCTGGAGAGTTTTACCCGGCAGTTTGGTACGAGTAGCATTGTGGTAAGCGCTGCCACCGTTGATGCCTTGCAGCAGCGCCAGGGTGAGTTTCTCTTTGAAGATCTGGGTGCACACCAGTTTAAGGGGAAATCCGCGCCGTTTGCGGTCTACCGGCTCCATCCCGCTGTTCCGGTGATTCTGCCAGTCACTCAGGAGGTGGAAACGAGATGAAACGAAACAGCGATAAACCCCCGCGTGAGAATTACCGCTGGTGGCTTGCACTGATTATCTGCCTGCTGTTCAGCCTGGTCGCCCTCAGCCGGGCGTTGCTGGCCCAGGATGTTCAGACACTGCAGGGCCAGTCGGCCATCCCGGTCTCGCTGCGTTCCGCCCTGGTTGCCGACTACAGCGTCGATCCGTCGCCCATGCGCATACCGGTGATTCGGCCTGAGCTTATGCTGGAACTTATGCCGGAAGCTGCTGCGCTGGATATGGTCGGATCAGCGGCCCCGCCGGCTGTGCTGCCCAATCTGCAGACGCCCGTTCCAACCGTGACACCGGCGGTGCGGCTACCCAACGGGGTTGCGGCGAGCAATGCCGGGACCAGTACGCAAACCCCCACGTCACCGCCGACCCGGACCCGAACGGCGCAACCGACCGGCACGCTGGTTGGCGCATCCGCCACCCCGATGCGCCGGCCGCCAACTGGTACGACAGCGCCTGCACCTGGTGCGAACAGCGTTGTAGCCGATCCCCCGCAGCTTTCAGCACCTGCGCCGGCCGGGGCCACCTCCGCGCCGGTCGTGGTGCGGACGCCCACGCCGATCTTAACCGCTGTAGTCGCCGTACGTACACCCGCAACGGTTGCCACAAACACCTCGACAGCAACCCCGAAACCAACCGCCCTCCTCCAGTCGGCGGCAACGCGGACCGTCGTGCCGGCAGCAGAGCCGGCGCCGACCCGCCCGCCGCGCCCCAGTCCAACCGTGCAGACCCGCCCGGCCTGGACGGTCACGCCCGCGCCCACCCCGACGGCGACACTGGTGCCGACCGTAACCGGCACGTCCACCAGCACACCCACGGCAACGCGGACGGCAACGCCCCGTCCGACCCGCACCGCCACGCCCGCCGCGACGGTGACATTCACAACCCGACCAACCGCAACCGCAACGGTTGCGCCCACCCGCACCGCGACGCCCACGCCGTCAGCGACACCCACGCCAACCCGTACCCTGACGCCTACGCCGTCGGTAACGCCGACCCCGACGCCATCGGCCACTGCCACTGCTACCGTGACCAACACACCGACACCGGAAGCGGCGTGCAGCCCGCCCGATCCGGACAGTGGCTTTGTGAGCGGCGTCAGCCCGGTGAATAACGCCTCGGGGGTTGGATCTCATGTGAACATAACCATTACGTTTAGTCAGCCGATACAATCAAACAATCTGTCGAACGGCACCTTCAGGCTGTCAAAGAGCCCCAATGGCGCACCACCGATCAAGGTGGACTTCTCCTACAACCCGGATAGCTATACGGTTGTAATGGATCCAGATACACCATTAGAACCGGGGGCCACCTACTATGTCATTGTGCGCGAGAACCTGGAGAATACGTGCGGGCAAAAACAGGCGGTGGAGGTCAAGCGTCAGTTCTCGACCGAGGAGGCGGTTAGCCGGTGAGGGTTTCACCTCAATCCCTTTGGAATAGGCGCGCGCAACGCCGCAAAGAGCGCCAAGAACCGCATAAACTCTGTAGCTGTGCGGCGTTGCGCGCGCTAATCCGTCCGTATTTTTAACCCGTCAGGTTGTCCAATACCTGCTGCAAGCGGTTTCTGGCATCGTGTGCCATCGATTCCAGTCCGGGGTTGCCCGATACACCCAGGATCACAACCGGGTCGCCGATGGATACCACGCTCCCGCCGTTATCTTCGTAGACAATCACATTGCAGGGCAGGAGCAGCCCGACGTCCAGTTCGGTGGTCAGCGCCTGCTGCGCCAGGGATGGGTTACAGGTTCCCAGGATGATATATTTACGGAAGTCGGCATCCAGCTTCTGTTTAAGCTTCGCCTGTACATTGATCTCGGTCAGCACCCCAAAGCCCTGCTCCTTCAAGGTGGCAGTGACATGCTCAACCGCCTGCGCATACGGCAGATCGAGCCGTTTCCGCAGAGCATATGCCCGGTTCGTATTGGTCATAATCTCATGCTCCTTGGGACTATGTTTGGTTCCTTCCGCCTTTCCACAAGGGCAATAATACCATGAAAATGCCGGGAGCCGGCAGAGGTGTGTAGGTCAGCGCTGCGCTGTTAGTGGTAACTCCATATCACGCCAGCGGCAGGATCTGCTCGGCGAAGGCGCGTAGCCCGGCCATATCGTCCAGGTCAAACCACTGGAGCATCAACTCCTCAACCCCAGCGTCGCGGCAGGCGGCAAGCTGCTCGGCGACCATCTCCGGCGTGCCCACAAGTTTGTACCAACCGTCCTCCCGCTGAGCTTGCAGCAGTTCGTCAAGTGAGCGGTCGGCCATTTCCGGCGGTGCCTGTCGGCGCAACTTCTGCTCCAGGGTGGCCTGGTCGGGCGCGACGATCTGCGCGGTCATCATGGTGCGCCGGACATCGGCGGGCTGCCGGCCCTGCGCAATCAGGAGTTCATCGAGCCGGGCCGAACGTTCGCGGAAGGTCGCCGGCTCCAGGCCGATGGCATTCCAGACATTCGCATAACGTGCGGCCAGGGGTAGGGTGCGCTTCGGTCCATTGCCTCCCACCACCAGCCGTGGTCCTCCCGGTCGCTGCGGGCGGGGCAGCAGGCAGGCACCCGCGCGCAGTTGGTAGAAGCGCCCCGCGAATGGCTCCGGCTCGGCGTCGCGCAGCAGTCGGGTGATCACATCGAGCGCCTCCTCCAGTCGCGCAAACCGGGTGGACATATCGCCCAGGTCATAGCCGAAGAGATGATGCTCGCGTTCCTGCCAGCCCGTGCCCACTCCCAGCCACAGCCGCCCACCGCTCAGATCGTCAATGGCGGCCGCCTGCCGCGCCAGCATAATCGGATCGCGGAAGGAAACCGGCGAAACCAGTTGCCCAAAGTGGATGCGCTGCGTGTGGCTGGCCAGATAGGTCAGCGCGATAATCGCATCCAGCGAGTCCTCGGCGGGCGGCTGGGGATTGGTAAAGTGATCCGAGCGAAACAGCCCGGCAAACCCGGCGGCCTCAACCTCGGCGGCAATCTGCTGCCAGCGCGGCCATGTCAGGCCCATCTGCCCCTCGATCATCAGCGAAATAGCAACCATAACCGGTATCTCCTTGTTACGCTACATCTTTAGCCACAGAGAGCACAGAGAGCACAGAGCTTTGTCCTGTGTTTGTCTGTTCTTCCTATATCTGTGGCAGGCTGAGTCGTTGGTATGCAAGAAAAATACCAGAGGTGATGCACGTTTCCCGTTTCCCACATTTGTGGCCGGCTCATGTTACAATAAAAAAACCAACCGCCATTGGAGGGAGTTGTATGACACAAACAGTACCATTTGAACAGATAGTTGAACTGGCGCAGCACCTGTCACCCGTTGACAAAGTGCGCCTGATTGAGTACCTGCTGCCCGCTGTCAGGCAGGACATAGCGGCACTGGCCGCAACGCAGAATGGAGAGCTTCTTCCTGACCGGGTACGGCTGCCGGACGCTGCTACGCCGGAACAGGTCCGGGCTGCGCTGGAACTCCTACGCACATGGCGCGAAGCGGGCGATACCGCAGAGCAGCAGGCAACCCTGGCAGAACTGCGCAACGCGCGACCAGAAGATTTTCCCGATGCCACGACGGTTGAACCATGACTTCTCTCATTTTACTTGATACTGGTCCACTGGGATTGGTAACCAACCCGCGTGTCTCGGCAGAGACTCGGGAGTGTACGCGCTGGCTAGAGCATATGTTAATAAATGGTCGGCAGGTTTGTATTTCAGAAATTGCCGATTATGAAGTGCGGCGTGAGTTACTACGCGCCGGCAAAACACAGGGGGTCAGGCGGCTGGATGCGTTTAAAGCCACCATCTGTTACATGCCGTTGACAACAACCATCATGCTTCGGGCTGCGGAGTTCTGGGCGTTGGCGCGCAAGCAGGAAAAACCTACGGCTGACGACAAAGCGCTTGATGGTGATGTCATTCTGGCAGCGCAGGCCAGAGTTTTGCAAGAACAAGGCGAGTGTGTTGTTGTTGCGACGATGAATGTAGGACATCTGGCCCAGTTTGTCACCGCACAGCATTGGCGAACGATTGTGTAATGCTTCCCCTGCATCACTGTTCCCGTTCCCCGTTCCGAGCGAGTAGGGGCGTAGCATGCGCTATCGAGCTGCCCACGGTGCTCCCCGGAAGTGATATGTGTCTCCCCAGGAATGATCGTACCAGAAAGGCGGGCGCAGCATGCGCCCCTACGGGTGCCCCCAGCGCAGCGCCGTCGCGCCCTGCGCATCGGTGACAATCTCGACCCGCAGGTTGTTCAGGAGTGCAGCATACGCCTGCGAACTATGACGCGTCTTCCCCGAATCAGTATGTTATGAACGTTGAAATGTAACCAGATATCTGCTGGACCGGAGTCCCGGTTTGTGAACGTTGAATAGGTCATCCGGGTATCGACTCGCGGGAATTCTTATGCAGTTTGCACATGATCAGGAGTCCCGGCGTCAGCCGGATCAGGCGTTCCCGGCAGGAGGCCGCCGCCCCGGCAGGCGTTCACCGGCTAAAGCCGGGACTCCCGGAGGGCATATCCGGGCTATTTCTCAACGTTCATCAGCCGGATCAGGCGTTCCCAGCAGGAGGCCGCCGCCCCGGCAGGCGTTCACCGGCTAAAGCCGGGACTCCCGGAGGGCATATCCGGGCTATTTCTCAACGTTCATTACATCCCTGGAGCGTCTGGCTGATATGTTGTGCGCGTGCGGCGACTCCTACACTAAGTGTACACCTGTGCTACAATATCTTAAGTTCCCGATTTTCAATTCTCAAGTTCCCGGTTCTTTCTCCCAGACGGAGGGCACAATGGCGACCACAACCAGCCCGACAGCGGCAATCGTCTATCCGGAAAGCGATGGGCAACCTATGGCCGAAAATACTGAACAGTTCCGCTGGATTGTCATCATCAAAGAAAACCTGGAAGCGCGCTTTCAGGCCGACCCGGAGGTGTTCGTGGCGGGTGACCTGTTCTGGTACCCGGTGGAAGGCGCACCTAAGATCCGCCGGGCCCCCAATACGCTGGTGGTTTTTGGACGACCAAAGGGGCGACGTGGCTCGTACCGCCAGTGGGAAGAAGACGGCATCGCGCCGCAGGTGGTCTTTGAGGTGTTGTCGCCGGGCAATACGCTCCAGGAGATGCTGGAGAAGCTGGAGTTTTACGATACCTACGGCGTGGAGGAGTATTACCTTTATGATCCCGACACCAACGATCTGGCCGGCACTCAGCGCCGTGACGAACGCCTCCACCCGATCAGCGAGATGGATGGCTGGGTCAGCCCGCGTCTGGGGATTCGCTTTGATCTCTCCGGGGGAGATGAGTTACAGCTTTTCCGCCCGGATGGGCAGCGCTTCCTGAGCTTTAGCGAACTGGAACAGCGCGCGACCACCGCCGAACAGCGCGCAATCCAGGCCGAGCAGCGTGCCGAGCAGCTTGCCGCCAGGCTGCGCGCACTGGGCGTTGATCCGGATACGCTGGCGGAGTAGAAGTGCAGCCTGGTGTGCCCTTCCGGGGAGTGTGGCTGTTCCTGGTGTTCTGTTCTTCGTACGCCTTGCGCGGTTGACATGCGAACCAGACGTTTCACCAGATGGAAGCCAGATTCGCCTGTGGCAGCATTGGCAGGTTCGCGGTGTTCGCTCATGTCGTGTTGTTCGTGATCCAAACTCCCACTGTGTAACTCCTGTTCTTCGTTCGTGCTGCGCATGGTATGCATGATCGCAGCGCATTGATTGATCGTACAATACAATAATACGATTACGATCAGCCTTCCTGCTACCTGATGAGCTTTTAGCAATTAGTCCGAATATGCCATCCGGGAGTCCCGCCTGATAAAGTTTGAAAAAAGTAGTTCGGATATGAATGTCCGGGAGTCCCGGCTTTAGCCGGTTGGATGCCTGCCGGGACAGCGACATCCTGCCGGGAACGCCTGATCCGGCTGAAGCCGGCCCTCCTGAGCGTCGATATCCGGATTAAAAATTCAACGTTCATCAGCCAGGACTCCTGAGAGTCGATATCTGAATGAAAATTTCAGGCATCGTTCAAAATGGTTGATAGCCACTGCGATGAAAGCGAGGAACAGAACCGATGTCCCATGTTCAAGATGATGCATTCCCGCAGGGATGAGGTTGCTCCTCCCCTGGTCAGCGGGATCGATGCGGTGATTGCGCGGGTTAATGCCGCCAGTCGCTATATTGCGCTGCTGGCAGCCTGGATTGCCACCAGCGGTAGCCTCTTTATGAGCGAAGTGCTGCTCTGGGTGCCCTGTGTGTTGTGCTGGTACCAGCGCATCCTGATGTATCCGCTTACGCTCATCCTGACGGTCGGCATTCTGCGCCGCGACCGGGGCTTGCACCTCTATGTGCTGCCGCTGTCGCTGCTCGGGGCGATTGTTGCGCTCTACCACTATCTGCTGGTCAAGACGGATTTCTTGCCGCTGCCGCCCTGCACGGCCGGTATTCCCTGCACAGTGGTCTACATGAATGTGCTGGGCTTTATCAATGTGCCTTTCCTGGCACTCATAGCCTTCCTGATTATCAGCATTATGGTTACGGGTTCGGCGTTGGGTGAGACGGACGCGGACGCGGCGGAGGAGCCGGTCACGCCGCGCCGGCGTTGGCTCCGTCTGCTGGCGGTGATCGGGATTCCAGTTGTGGTTGTGCTCTATTTTGTGGGGTGGGGGATGCAGGTGCGGTAGGCAAGTTCAGCGGCGAAAGCAAACAGTAAGTCGGTGTGCTCTTGCAACTGTTTGATGTTGATGTTATGCTGGATATGGAAACGGCAGTCCGGGTGGTTTCTGCGGAAGCGGTGTAATGACAGGCCGCCTCCGCTTGAGGGTTTTACGGCAGATATGGAGTGGACAGAGCGGCGCATCATGGAGCGGTAGCCCATGTGTCGCCCCATCAGGAGAGCGATGCCGACAAAAACCAACGTTAAACAACTGATTGAAGATCTGGCGCACACCTATATCTTCCCGGCTTTCCCCCGGGGGATGCTCCCGAATGGACTAAACCTCTATTACGATATGAAACAGCGCTTACCGGAATATCGCGCCGGTACGATCTTCGATGTTGGCGCAAATATCGGACAATCGGCGAAAAAATTCCTGAAGTGGTTTCCCCAGGCGCAGATCTACTGTTTCGAGCCGGTAGCCGCAACCTGCGCCGAACTTCGGCGCAACGTTAAAGGGCAACATAACATTCAATGTTTCCACCTGGCATTGGGTGCCGGCAGTGGAAAAGGGCAGATGCTGCTCCAGGGTAGTGCCGAGATGTTCTTTCTGACAGATGACACGGCTGGTACGGCGCAACCCTCCGGTACCCCGTTAGAAGAAGTAGCGATTGTATCAATTGACGACTTCTGTGCTAACCAGAACCTCACCCGAATCAACTACTTAAAGATCGACACCGACGGGTATGATCTGGAGGTATTGAAAGGTGCGGAACGCATGGTACAGGAGCAACGCATCGATCTTGTGCAGGTCGAGGTCAGTATGAATTCCACGAATACTGACCATGTCTCTTTTGAGATATTAAAGCACTATCTTGAAGAGCGCAACTACCTGCTCTTTGGGATTTATGATCAAAAGCCGGAGTGGACCACAGGTGAGCCTCAACTGCGTCGAACGAACCCGGTGTTTCTTGCACAACATGTTATTTTAGGACAAGAGTAGCGGATTCACTCCGCCTCATCCATCACGCGCCACTCATCTCTCATCACTCAAACTACGCATATGGCAGCAGAAAGTAGACCACAAAGGCCGCGCTGATCAACCAGAGCAGAGGATGTACCGCGCGTCTTCTGCCGGCGATGACCTGGACAAACACATAGGCAATAAATCCAACCCCAATGCCATTGGTAATGCTGTAGGTGAATGGCATAAAGGTAATCGTGAGCAGTGCCGGCAGACCTTCGGTAATGTCTTTGAAGTCAATGTCGCGTATAACCCCGCACATCAAGAAGCCCACGATAATCAGCGCCGGGGCGGTGGCCTCGCTCGGCACAATCTCGGCAAATGGAGCCAGGATAATGCTGACCAGGAAGAGCAGTCCCGTCACCACCGCGGTCAGGCCGGTTCGTCCGCCCTCAGCCACGCCGGACCCGCTCTCGATGTAGGTTGTCACCGAAGAGGCACTGAAGATGCCACCAAACGTGGCCGCCAGCGAGTCGACCAGCAGCACGCGCCCGCTGCCGGGTAGCTCGCCCTCTTCCGTGACAAACCCGGCCTGCTCACCCACGCCCACAATTGTGCCCATGGTGTCGAAAAAGTCGGTCAGCATCAGTGAGAAGATAATCAGCAGGGCCGTCACTGGTCCGACCAGGCGAAACACCTCGACGTTGAGCCCCGCGCCGATTGTTTCAAAGCTGGGGGAGGGCAGCGTCGCCGGCAGCGCGCCCTGCACCCCCGGTGCGGCATTGGTTGTGTCGAACCCGAACAGGTAGTGCCCGCCGATACCGATCAGTGTGGTGCCCAGGATGCCCAGGAGCAGCGCTGCTTTCACCCGCAGCACCACCAGCAGGATCGTCAGGAAGATGCCCAGGGTTGCCAGCACCACCGGAAAGTTAGTCAGCGGGCCCAGTTGCAGGGGCGTGCCCTCGGCCGGTTGCACCAGGCCGGCATTGTTCAGGCCGATAAACAGAATAAACAGACCAATCCCAACCCCGATGGCCCGCTTGAGCGACAGGGGAATGGCCTGCATCACCGCCTGACGAAAGCCCGCCAGCACCAGCAGGGTAATCACCAGCCCTTCCAGGAAGACCACTCCCATTGCAGCCGGCCAGGGCAACCCCAGTCCCTGAATCAGTTGAAAGGCGACCACCGCATTCAGCCCCAGTCCGGGAGCCAGGGCAAAGGGATAGTTGGTGTAGAGCCCCATCGCAATTGACATCAGCCCGGCGGCGAGGCAGGTGGCCGTCACTGTGGCCGCGAAGGGTGGTCCCTGCCCCTCCAGTGGGCCACTGGACAGGATTGATGGGTTGACCACGATGATGTAGGCCATCACCACAAAGGTCGTCAACCCGGCGAGCAGTTCGGTGCGCAGGCTGGTCTGACGCTCGGCAAAGTGAAAAAAGCGTGCGATCCCCGTCTCGTCTGCAGCATAGCGATCCGTTGTGTGCGCCAACGGTGCCCCCCTTTTTCTTTTCGGTTCCTGGATTCTCGGTTCGCGCCCATCATACCGCAAAAAGGTACTGGCCCGCACACCTGCATCGGTCTGTGGGCGGAGGCATACCTGAACCAACGGTGAGGTCAGCTATGCTTCCGCCGGGTGATGTTTGTTGGAAGCAAATGCCGTAAGATCAGTTATGAAATATTTCGCTTATTCTCTCACGCAATGCATCATTTACACGAGTTACGCGGTCGGTTCCAAACCAGGCGACTGCCTGGGCAATCGGCCCGATTCGCCTCCGGCAGGATCGAGAACTGGACAAAGCGGCGGATATTCTCATAAATCGCGCGGCCTTCTTCAACCGCCGCTACAATCGTTGTGAAGTTATCATCCAGCAGCACCATCTGCGCCGCCTCTTTCGATACATCGGTGCCGGTGATGCCCATTGCCACACCGATGTCGGCTTTGCGCAGCGCGGGCGAGTCATTGACGCCATCGCCGGTCATGGCGGCCACATTGCCCAGTTGCTGCAACATCTCGACAATGCGCAGTTTATGCTCCGGCGTTACCCGGGCGTAGACCGATACCTCACGCACCACCTCGGCCAGTTCTTCCGGTGCCATGCGGTCCAGATCTTGCCCGGTTTTGACGCGCCCGGTATCGCTGATGCCCAGTTCGTGCGCGATGAACCGCGCCGTCAGTGGGTGATCTCCCGTAATCATAATCGGGCGGACGCCGGCGCTACGGCACACGCGAATAGCATCTTTCACCTCCGGGCGGGGCGGGTCAATCATGCCGACCATGCCGATCAAGGTAACATCGTGCTCGAGCTCCTGATCAACCTGCGCCGGTGGTTCCTCCAACTGCTTCACGGCAATCGCCAGAACGCGCATGCCGTTGAGGGCGAGTTTGTCGTGAGCGGTCTGCATGCGCTCACGCCAGTCAGCGTTCAGGGGTTCCGGGTGATCATTGATCCAGTTCTTGCTGGCGATATCGAGCATACCGTCGAACGAACCTTTGGTCATGGCGACGTAGGGGCATTCCAGATCGTGCAAGGACTCAAGCAGGTAGGGCAGGTTGGTGCGATCCTCCGGGAGCTTATGCACTGTGGTCATGCGTTTGCGCACCGAGTCAAACGGTACCTCCGCCAGGCGCGGCGCGTGGCGCTCCAGTTCCGCCTTATCCAGACCGGCCTGCGTTGCCGCAACCAGCAGTGCGCCCTCGGTCGGATCGCCCACCGGCAGATACCGCCCCGTCTCGGGATCGGGGTTCAGTGATGCATCATTGCACAACGCGCCACTGACCAGCAGCAATCCGACCGAGTGCGGATGTTCTGTGACAAATGCCCCATCGCGCTGAGCGAGGTCCGGGGCCGGGTGGCGTGCCGTCCCGCTCAACTCGACAAAGTGCCCGGCCACGTCAATCACGGTGACGGTCATGCGGTTCTCGGTGAGCGTACCGGTCTTATCCGAACAGATCACACTGACCGACCCCAGCGTTTCCACCGCCGGCAGCTTCCGAATAAGGGCGCGCCGCCGCAGCATGCGTTGCGCGCCCAGGGCCAGCGTTAGCGTGACAACCGCCGGGAGTCCTTCCGGCACAACTGCGACCGCGACACTGACGGCTGTCAGGAACATGGTGCTCAATGGTTCATTGCGCAGCACCCCGATAATCAGCACCAGCACCGCCACAATGACGCCGGCTATCGCCAGCAGGGTGCCCACCTGTGCAAGCTGGCGCTGCAGTGGCGTCTGCTTCGACTCCACCTCCTGGATCAGTTCGGCAATCCGCCCCAGTTCGGTACGCATCCCGGTCGCAACCACGACCCCCGTGCCGCGCCCGTACGACACCGAGGTGCCCATGTGGGCCATGTTCACCCGATCACCCAGCGGCAGGTTGGCTGTGTCCAGCGCCGCCACCTGTTTATCCACGGCCTCGGACTCACCCGTCAGGGCGGCTTCCTGCACCATCAGGTTCTTGCTCTCCACCAGGCGCAGATCGGCCGGTACGGCGCTCCCCGCTTCCAGCAGTACAATGTCACCGGGCACCAGTTCGTGGGCGCTGTGCTGTTCAACATTGCCGCCACGCATGACGCGAACCAGCGGGACCGCTAACTGCTTGAGGGCGGCAATTAATTGCCCGTTCGGCCCGGTACTCCTGCACAAAGCCCAGGATGCCGAACAACACCACAATCGCTGAGATGGCGATAGTTTCGAGCGGTTTCCCCAGAAACGCCGAGATAACTGCCGCAGCGATCAGGATCAAGACCATCGTGCTGGTGAACTGCTCCCAGAGGATGCGCAGGGGGCTCTTGCCGCCGCGCTCTTCCAGTTCGTTGAGGCCGAACTGTTCAAGACGCCGCCGGGCTTCTTCGGCCGGTAGCCCCTGCCGGGCGTCAGTTTCCAGGGTTTGCAGCACGCTGGAGATGTCCTGCGTGTGCCAGGTGGTCGGTTGATCGGTCGGTTGATTTGATACCGGTTTTTCTGTTGTTATCATCCTTTGTTTCCATTATCTGTGAGCGCTCACATACTTCCACAATTGTCAGGCATTATCGCAAGGTACGCATGCCGGAAGCTTTCCCTATGCATACAATACCAGATGCCGGGGGACAAGTGACGCGGAGCGCCGTACTGTGGCATTACCGCACCAGCAAGGCAACAACGCCGCCCGCCAGGGAACTCAGCAGATTCACCATGTCGTTGTTCAGCCAGGGCAGCCCGCGCACCCGTAGGTTGCGGCCCCCGTCAGGACGAACCGGACGCTCGGTTTCCTGACCATCGGGCAGCCGATAGCGCGCCTGGAGCGTGGTACCCAACAAACTGTCGGCGAGGGAACCAGTCAGCCCGCCCGCCAGCCCGGCTGTCAGTAGCCACCCAGGAAAGTTCAGCGGTGCCCCGGCCAACCAGAAGACTATCAGGTGCGCGAGGGCGAGTGACAACCCGATAAATAATCCGCCTACCAGCGAAATTCCCAGGCCCAGCGGGGTTACACTCCCCGGTGTTCCCGGCTCCACCCGCTGCCCGGTCGTAATCAGGCGGGGCGGCTGCTGACTGAGGATGCCCAGTTCCGAGGCCCATGTATCCGCCGTAACCGTCGCCAGCACCCCGGCAAAGGCAGCAAATAGGATAGGTGGTTGCCCCATCAGCCCGTACGCCAGGGCGATCAATGCTGCCGGGCTCCCATTGACCAGCACCTGGACGGCATTCCGCTGCTCCCTGGATTCGGCAATACGCATGCCCGTCTGCTGCTGCTTGATGCGGGCTTTGTAGTGGGAGAAGCGGCTGGTCAGCGCAAAGGCGAGGCCCAGGGTCAGCCCCCAGGCCCAGCCGCCAAAGCCCAGGATGAGCGTCCCATTCATAGCCGCCATTGCCGCGCCGCCGGGTGTAAGTGCCCGCCGCCAGGCAGCCACGCCCCCCGCTCCCAGCCCCAGCAGCAGCCCCAGGGCGATGCGGAGCGGCGATATGGCTCCGATGAGCAGCGTTTCCAGCGCCATATAGTATCTCTCCGTCGCTCTCGTCAGGTATAACTCGCCCCAGTGCCCGGCCAGTTGCAAAAAGGAGACAGTAGGCGAGCATTACCATACCTTGCCGGGCGTGGCCGGTATCAGATCAGCGTATGACTCGGCGCGCCAGACCTGCATATAGACAAGGAGTGCGCCGGGGAGTGACACCCGGGGCAACACATTACCCCAGCAGCAGCCCGATGCCGCCGCCAAGGGCAAAGAGCAAGAATGATACCAGCGTCATCGGCTGGACCGGGGCTACTTTGTAAGCCTGTTCCGGGTTGGCGAGCAGGTAGCGCATGGCATACAGCCCCGGCCCAACCGCCGGCACCGCCAGCCAGACTGTCAGCGGCAGATCGGTCAGCGGCAGCAACAGCAGGATCAGGATGGCCGCCGCGTGGATGGCGACATAGACCCGGCCGGCGCGGCGGCGGCCCAGTCGTACAACCATGTTTTTCTTGCCGGTGGCCCGATCCGCCTCATAGTCGGGAAACTCATTCACCCAGAGGAAGTTGGCAATCAACAGACCCAGGGGCAGCGCGAGCAGGACAACTTCCCAGGACAGGGATTGGCGCTGGATCATGTAGGTGCTGACGGTGATCAGCGGGCCATATGAGATGGCACAGGCAATTTCCCCCAGCCCATGGTAGGCCAGCCGGAATGGCGGCGCATTGTAGAAGAAAGCCAGAAACGCCCCGACCAGGCCCAACCAGAAGACGGCGGGTTCACGCAGGAAGACAATCGCCGCGCCGGCCACAAAGGCCAGCAGGTAGAGCACCACAGCAATGGCAATGGTCTGGTTGCGCGTCAGAATGCCCTCCACCATCACCCGTTTGCCCCCGGAAAAGGGCGTACGGTCCTCCTCCGGAACACGCTGGTCGGTGACATAGTCGAAAACATCGCCGGAGGCATTCTTGGCGGCCTCAATGCAGAAGTAAGCAAAAACCGTCACCGCCAGCCAGCCCCAGTCCAGCGGCCCCCGGGCGGCCGCCGTGCAGGTGCCCAGGAAGATCGCCGCCATGGACGCCAGGGTAATCTTGGGATCGGCCAGTCGCCAGAAACCCCGCCACAGATCGGTCTGCTGATTATTCTGCGACAATGCGCTTGCCTCGCTCTCCAGCGCGCTCCTCCTGCACGCGGATGCGCTTCCGTCCGGTGATCATTGACTTGATATTCTCCAGCACCGTAATGCCGGTGGTCGTCATATAGATATGCAGGATCATAAAGCCGACCAGCAAAAATGCGCCCGCCGTATGCAGCAGCGCAATCGGCGCAACCGACGCCGTCTCCGCAATGCCCAGGTCCGACCAGGAGTTGTAGAAGAGGTAGAGCAGGCCGGTTGTTGCCAGCACCGGAAAAATCAGCAGCTTAAAGCTCAGGTAGGCCAGCCGCTGGAGCGGGTTGAGCTTGGCCGTCCGGGTGGGATGGGTCGGATGCTGTTCTCCCCGGAAGATGCCGATCAGGTAGAAGTAGATCATCGCGCCCAGGTTGCGCCGGGTGGGGAGGAACTGTCGCCACTCGCCCGTGGCGAAGTGCCAGAAGGCCGCAAAGACCGCCAGCGTGATCAGGGCAATTGCGGCAACATTGTGGATGTTGGTCGCGCTGTTAAACCCGACCAGCCGGTAGGTGCCATGGATCTCAAACCCGGTGATCATCAACATGATAATCAGCAGTGCCTGCGTCCAGTGCCAGAACCGCTCGAAGCGGGTGTAGAGGTAGACCTTTTTATATTCCTGGGTGGGCCGGGCTGCCTCTGCCTGTGTGTCCTGGGTGGGTCGGGTTGCCTCTGCCATAGATCACTCCTTTCTTTTACACAAGTTATGCGGTGCGGACTGTTCCGACCACGTGCCAGCCCCAAAAGCCCGATTCGCCTGCGGCAGCATGGTGCTTTTTTTATCTTTTTCACAAAAAATTTTCACAAAGTGAAAATTTTTTGTGAAAAAGATCTGGTTTCTTTCGCCCTGCCGGAGGCGATATCCCCCGCCAAATGCGGGATGCTTGATACCTATCAGCACTGGTCGTTTCGCGGTTTTCGCTCATTTCGTGTTGTTCGTGGTCCAAACTGCCACCGCGTAACTCCTATCTTTATATGGGATCAGGCGGGAGCCATGCTTCCGCCCGTCAAATAAGCCCGCCGGCGTTAGAACATCCTTCCATGCAAGAAGCGCAGGAAAGCGTGGAAGAGCACAGCCAGGAATACCCCGGCAAGCAACATCCAGCCAATACTATCCAGCAGCCGGTTGTAATCCCGACCGGGAACATAGCTGCCGCTCAACCCGGCCAGCCGGCCGTCACGGCTATGGCATGCGCTGCACCTGACAGCCTGATCCGCCGGGGCTACGCTGTGATTGAGCATCCAGTAGCGTTCGGTTTCGATAAAGTCATACTGCCCGCTGTAGGGCACTCCCTCAAGCGCCATCCCGGCCTGGATCGCCGCGTTCCAGTCAAAAGTCTCCCAGAAGGCGGTCGCCTGATCATCCGCCTGCTCCCCGGCATACAGATCGACGGCGACCAGGTAGTTATTCTCGCTGTCATAGGGTTGAATCCCCCGAAAACGGCTGACCGGCCAGAGTTGCGCGTTCGGATCGTCATAGCTGCCCTGGATCTGATTGATCGTCACGCCGGCGGTGGGATCGAAGGTGTCACCTACCTGGGTGTAACTGATAATGCCGGTGGTCCAGACATATTCGGGCACAATGTTTGTATCCCACGCGAATGAGCCATACCGGCTATCGTAGATCAGCAGACCTTCCGCGTTGCGCTCGACAATCGGATTGCCCTGGTCATCGGTGCGCCCGGCGGTGGACCAGTCCCAGGAAGTCATTGTCGGCCCGGCGCGTCCATATTCCGGAATATGGCAGGACTGGCAGGCCACGCGGTCCATATGCTGGTTCAGCGCATCATTCCCATGGACATTCTGCCCGGTGTGGCAACTGACGCAGGTGGTATGCACCAGATGTTCCGGCACATCATCCCGCAGCGAGACCGGGTAGTACTGACTGGCCCAGAAATCATGGTTCTGCGGCTCGTGGCAGGTGGCACAGGAGAAATCCAGATGCTCCGTCCCCATATGCACATCCAGTTCAGGCGGTGGATCACTCAACTGGTGCGGCAGATGCCCGTGGATCACCGGCTCGACATTCTGCTCGTTAAAGTGACAGGAACCGCAGGTCTGACGGCTGGTTGACCCGACCTGCTGTGCAATCCGGGTCAGATCGGGTGGCTGCCAGATGTTGCCACTCCCCGGTGGATACTCAGTCGGGGTGTAGGCCGGATTACCCGCCGCGCCGGGGAGTTTCTCGTAGTCGCCGGTGGTGTCGTGGCAACTCAGGCAGTCGATATTCCGCGCGGAGGTAAAATCAAAATCTTCACCGGAGAAACCGTAGCCGTTGTGGCATGTGGCGCAATACTCCTCGTTCCCCGCAATCGAGAGGGTAGAGTTGTTGATCACATGCTGCTTCCCGAGGAGTTCGCCCGTCACCGGATGCTCAAACTCCCAGTTCCAGTGGGTCGTCGCGTGCAACTGCATATCCGCCTGGTTATGGCAGGAGAGGCAGGCCTCGGTCACTTCCGGCGCGGTGGCGAAGTCTTGCTGCAGAATCTCGTACTGGCTGTGATCCGCCGTGGAAGACGGAACCTGCGCTTCCGCTTCGCCGTCTTGCGCTGCGCCTGCTTCGTCGTCGTCCTGGGCTGCGCCCTCCCCATCACCATCACCATCGCCCTCCTCCTGGGCCGGAACGATGGGCCGTACTTCGTTGTGGCAGGTATGGCAGATCGCTTCCACCGATACCGGTGCTGCTGCCTGGGCCGCCTGGATCAGACGCCCCCCATAATGCAGCGCACCGCCGACCAGCAGGATCGTCAACGCCGCAACAACGACCAGAACCGGCAGGTGTCGCTGGTTCATACTGTTCCTCTCCCTCTCGCTTCGCTGCTTCTCTCTATCCGGATTTAATCTTCAATCTGCATAAGCCGAGACTCCCGGTCATTTCATATCGGGACTATTGTGCAAACTTCATCGTAGTTTACAGATGCGGCTCTTGTTGATTATAAACCCTGCGCTCTTATTCTTCAAACAAAAAAGTTTCTTTGCAAGAAATATACCAGCAGTCCAATATGGCATAGATCTTGCTGCGCTTAAACCAGGTAAATTGGGTTATTGTATTGATTTTGGCGATGCAGGAGGAAGATAATCATGGTACAGGAACGCACACTACGGCGGCAGAACGGGATCATCGCGGGTGTCTGCGGGGGGTTAGGCGCATTCTTCGGGATCAGGCCCTTCTGGTTCCGGCTGCTCTTCCTCATCTTGTTTCTACCAGGTGGGGCACCGGGATTTCTTCCCTATATCATTCTCTGGATTGTGATACCTGGCCGGCGCTAGGGTTGCGGTTCCGGTGCCGGCAAAAAGTGGAAGTAGAGCGATAGAGACGCGTTGCGGCGCGTCTCTATCGCTGTGTTTTGGCGGTGAAAACAATTTCATTGGCGTATGAGCGAACATCTGTCGCATGCTCACCCGTGGTTCTAACGTCCATGCTCCTGTTGCTCTCGCCTGCTCTGGTGTCGCTCATCACTGGCCCGCTCGCTTTGGGCCTGCGCCCGTTCCGGCACGTTGTCGTTGGCAGCGCCCTGCGACTGCTCCTGGCGGTTCGGCAAGTAACGGCGCAGCACATAAACCGCGCCCACCAGTGCCAGCACCATAAAGGTCAGAATGCCCAGTTCAAGCATTGCCATCTGAAACTCTACCATCTGCTCTGCGGTGGGATGGGCCTGCTCTGCGGTGACAATCAGAATGCGCCGTACCGCTGCGATAATGCCTATAACTAAGAACGGCTCAATCACCAGGATATTGCCACGAATGGTAATGCGCACGGTATGCAGAATCTCGGCAATCATCAGCACCAGGAGCAGACTATCCAGTGTACGCACAACCGCATCACCGACATCTCCCTCAGTTGCCATGCGCACAAAATGTATAACCGACCAGCCAAGCAGCACGACGGCCGCCAACCCCAGGATCGTTCCGGTTGCAACATAGATGCCATCTTCCGCCTTGGTTAACCATTTCCCGATACGCATTGCTCCTCCTCATCTATTACCTTCTAGAAAAACTGTGTCGCATAATCTGTGCCAGATAGAGGTTGCATTTTCGGCAACTGCCGGCACATATTTTGCATATTGAAGTAGTGACATAGCATACAACATACCTATCTGGTAACGTTTGATTGATCCAAGGAGGAACACGATGGAAGGCTTCGAATGGTTCGGAATTGCGCTGATTGTTCTTATTCCCCTGATCGTTTCGGCGATTGGTTATGGAGCAGCCCGCGCTAACCTGAAATAACACCAGGTCGGCAATAGAGGGACATAAAAAGGGAGGCTGGTTACGACCAGCCTCCCTTTTTATGTCCACGACTTACGCGGTGGGCATTCAAATCAGGCATGTGCCTGGATGCACGGCCCTGCCGGAGGCGATATCCCCCGCCAAACGCGAGATCGCCTGGTCCATGGCAGCACCAGCAGGTTCGTGCTTTTCGCTCATTTCGTGGTGTTCGTGGTCCAAACGCCCACCGCGTAAGTCGTGTAACTCTAGACCGTTCGCTCTCTACCGTCCCGCTAGCAGCATCCTTACTCCACCTTCGCCAACTCTGCCAGCGGTGGTCCTTCCGGGGTGACGCCAAGGAGCATCTGGATCGATCCATCTTCCTCCGCGAAGCTGATCGGCAGCGTGAAGAGCGGCCCGCCAATAACGATGTAGTCCGTCGGCAGGGCCATCAGTTGCCAGGCGCGTACATCACGCGTTAGCCAGAGCGTCGGCTCCATGGCGGTGTCACCCTCCGGCTCACGCAGTTCGATCCGCCAGCCCTGCTCATACTGCCCCACGTAGGGCGCGACGACATCCGGGTCTACCGGCGCTACCTGGTCCGCCAGCCGGCCGTACTGCTCCTGCTCTTCCGCCAGGGCGCTGGTGTAGCGCTCAATCACCGCCGGCTCCATATCGTAGAGCAGGGCGACCAGCAGATCGCGGGCCAGTCCGTTCAGGTCGCCACCGAAGTCAATCGAGGCATTGTTCAGCGCCACGATACCGACATCCGCCTCCGGGATAAAGGCCATCATAGCGGAATAGCCATCAATGGCGCCGTTGTGCCCGATCATCCGCGCCCCATTCGTCAGTTCATACACGGCCCAGCCCATGCCATAGCTTGCCGTCGCAATCAGGGGATGCTCTGCGCCCGCGCCGGGAATACTGATCTGCGGCTCCCAGAGTTCGGCCAGCGTCGCGGCGGATACCACCCGCGTGCCGGCGGGAGCCACACCCTCGTTGAGCATAGTCAACAAGAACTGGGCCATATCGGTGACACTGGCGGCTACACCGCCCGCCGGCAGATCACCGCCGATGTCGCGCATATTGGCGACCACCACGCCTTCCAGCAGATGCGGCGCATAGGGCACGGCATAGTCACTGTTCGCCAGCGCCAGGTCGTTCTCAAGAGTGGCTGACTCCATGCCAATCGGCGTGAAGACCCGCTCCTGCATCAGCGTGCGGTAAGTATCTTGCAGTTCGCCCATCTCCGCGCCGGCCGCCAATGCACCGATGTAGCCGGTAGCGGCGTAGACCTGGTTGTTATAGTGGTACTCTTCCCCCGGTTCGGCCACAACCGGCAGCGTCGCCAGCAGTTCCAGCGTATCCGCCGGCGTGCGATCGCCGGCATAGAGCGCCAGCATTGGATCGGCTCCCAGGCCGGTGCGCATACTCAGCAGATCACGCACGCGGGCCTCCTCGGTCAACGCGGCGGTGGGCATTTCCAGATCCGGCCAGATCGCGCCGACCGGCTGATCCCACTCCAACTGCCCATCATCCACGAGGGTTGCCAGCAGCAGCGCCGTCATCGGCTTGGTGTCGGAGCCGACCCGGAACAGCGTCTCCGGCGTAACCGGCGTGGTGCCGGCGCGGTTGCGCAGGCCAAATCCCTGCGCATAGACAATCGTATCACCCTGGACAATCGCAACCGCCATTCCCGGAACCGGGAACGTATCCATGGCATCTGTTAGCGTGGCCTCAAACGTCTCCAGCATAGCGTTTGTCACGGCAAACTGCGCATCGTTTGCAGCAACCCCGGCCGGTACAGTGGGCGGGCCGGAACCTTCCGTTGTGTCTGCTGGTGCTGTGTCGGTTTCAGCGCTGTCCGAAGCGCAGGCAGCCAGCGCGAACAGCAGCAAGCTCACCGATACGAATATGCGTACCATCTAAATCTGTTCCTCCAGATATACATAACTTTTCCTATCATACTAATTTGACATCAAAACAGCAATCAGCCGGAACGGGGGCAACGGGCGCAGCGGCGGCATATTCCTATGTATCATCTCTGCGTCCTCGGTGTTCTCTGTTCTGCGTCCTCGGTGTTCTCTGTGGCTATGACAACAAATTCCTCTGAAAATAGGCTGTATTCAGCACGCATGTACTGACCGCTCATTTTCATGCTTCCTGGTGGCTCGTAGAGCCATGACTATTGGTATCACCAGCGCGGCCAGGCCGCCAGCAACTGATAGGTTGTCGCGCTATCGACCGGCCGGGCAAAGTAGTAGCCCTGCCCATACTCGCAGGCCAGCGCCCGCAGGTGCGCCAGTTGTTCTGCCGTTTCGATGCCCTCCGCAATGACATCCATGCCCAGATTGTGCGCCAGTGCCGTAATCGCCCGGATAATCTCGGTATTGTCCCCATTTGCACCAATGCCCCGGATAAACGAGCGGTCAATTTTGAGCGTATCAATCGGGAAGCGCTGGAGATAACTGAGGGAGGAGTAGCCGGTACCAAAATCGTCGATGCTGACTCGTACATTGAGCGCCCGCAGGTCCGCCAGCATCGCCGCAGTCATCTCGGCATTTTCCATAACCATACTCTCGGTCAGCTCCAGCTTCAGACTGTGGGCATGCAGATCCTGCTCCTGTAGCGTCTGATCGATATGCTCGATCAGGTCCATTTGGGAAAACTGTTTGCTCGACAGGTTAACGCTGACACTCAACGGCAGGCGGTCGCCAAACCTGGCCTGCCAGTGATGCATCTGACGGTAGGCTTCGCGTAGCACCCAGCGATCAATTGCAATAATCAGGCCAGTCTCTTCTGCCAGCGTGATAAACTCGGACGGGAGCACCATGCCGCGCTGGGGATGCTGCCAGCGCAGTAGTGCCTCAAACCCGGTGATATACCCCGTTGTCAGCGAGACAATCGGCTGGTAGTAGACACAGAACTCTTGGCGCTCTAACGCGCGCCGCAGATCGGTTTCCAGCCGCAGCAGCGTGACAAACCGCTTATGCATCGCCGTATCAAACACCTCGTAGCGCGCTTTGCCCAGCGCCTTGGCGCGATACATGGCAATATCCGCATCGCGCAGCACATCTTCCGGGCGATCATAGCCGGTTGCGCTGACCGCAATGCCAATGCTCACACTGGTGAAGACCTCATGCCCATCCAGGTCAAACGGCAGTGATAGCGCCTTCTGGATGCGTTCGGCCACAAAGTTGGCATTGGCAAAATCCTTTACATCGTCCAGCAAGATTGTAAACTCATCCCCACCGAGGCGCGCGATGGTGTCACCCGGTCGCAGGCACAACGCCAGCCGCCGCGCCATCGCTACCAGCAACTGATCGCCGACCATATGCCCCAGACTGTCATTCACAATCTTAAAGCGGTCCAGATCCAGAAAGAGCACCGCAAAAATATAGTCCTGCCGGCGCTTACTGTGATAAATGGCCTGCTTCAGCCGATCCATAAAGAGCGTCCGGTTGGGCAGGCAGGTCAGCGCATCATGAAAGGCATGGTGCAGCAACTGCTCCTCGGCCCGTTTGCGCTCGGTGATATCGCGGATAATCGCCTGAATACGGCCGTCCTCCAGCATCTTGGCGCTGATCTCAACATCCAGCAGGTTGCCATTCTTGCGACGGAGGCGGCGCTCGTGCCGGATCGGTGTCCCCTTCCGCAGTTCATTCAGGAACCGGTCGATATCCGGAGCTTCCTCCGGGGCTACCAGGTCATACACATTGAGTTGCAGCAACTCCGGGTGGGTATACCCAAACATGGTACACGCCTGTGAGTTGACATCAACATAGTTGCCCTGGTTGTCGGCGATCAGAATACCATCGGCGGCCTGCTCCATCAGCACCCGATACTTCTGCTCACTCTCACGGAGCGCCAGTTCAGTCTGCCGGCGCTCGATCTCGCCGGCTATGCGGAGGGCAAAGATTTGTAGCACCAACTGGATGAGATGTACATCCTGCAGTGGCTGCTGGTGCATCACAACCAGCACGCCCAGCGCATCCCGACCACTGCCCTGCAAGAGTACAGCGGCATAGCTCTCAACCCTCATTGTGCGCAGCAGCGGATCGCGCGGGAAGAGCCGGCGCACCTCGGATGGGATAAAGCAGCGTGTCCGGTTCACAAGATCGTGGCAGGGCGAGGTTGTCAGGTCATATGTGAAGTTATCGACCGTCCGCCCCCAGGCACACACGCTACTGGTCTGAAGTTTTGCGAAGTTGTGAGGTGCAAACTCACCGACAAATGCAAAGTCAATATTCAGGGCCTGGGTAAGATGTTGGAGCAGGATACTGGAGAAAAAGGTGTCGGAGATGACCGTCATCCCCTGGATCAGCCCGGTTAAGGCCGTTTCGATCTGCGCAAGGTTCCGAATAACACGCCGATGTTCGATTTCATCCATGAGAATGGCGGCAATATCCTGCAGCGTCGTCTGCTCAGCCGTGGTAAACTGGCGTGGGCAGGTATCCATCAGGCCAAAGGCACCCAGGTTGTAGCCGTCATAGCTCCGAAGCGGTACCGCTGCATAGAACTGCAGCTCCGGCGCGCCGGTTACGAACGGATGCTCCCGCGTGCGGAGATCCCGACGTGCATCGGTGACAACATAGGGCGTATCCGCCAGGATCACCGAGGCACAAAACCCCGGCAGCCGTTCAACTTGCTCTATGCTCAGACCATAGCGAGATTTGTACCAGACCCGATCCTGGTCAACCAAACTAACAAATGCCATCGGCACGGCAAACAGGCGGGCAGCCATAGCGGTGATCCGGTCAAGATCTGCTTCGGGAGGGGTGTCGAGGAGCGCATAATGGTGTAATGCGGCCAGCCGTTCATTCTCTGTTGATTCTTGCAATATCGCCCACATACCAGATACCCTCATGCTCAGTTGGCACGCTGCTGGCCGGGGAACGGTGTACGTCCGGCTACAAAGTGGATTGCCGGGGAAAATGGATACCATGAAACCCATACCGTGCCCGCAAACGTCAGCAGACCGTGCGCGAATTATGTTTCAAAAGTCTACGCCGCCACACCATGCCACATCATGGATGCTCATTTGACCATACATGATCGTCGTTGAAATGGAATGGTCTGAATGTGCGCAAACCGGAAGTGTTCTCTTATAAATAGATAGTGTTGTGGAAAGATTGTCCTTATTATATTCATACACGCGCCTGCGCGCCAGTCACAAATACGTTACAATAATAAGGTAATACCCGGAATTGTCATAGAAGACCGCCGGCTTTTGGCGGGAGGGGGCCGTATGGATCGTACGCAATCGCATGCAGCGCCAACCCCGGTAGACGCGGGGCATCGGCGCTACCTGGTCGCTCTAGTCATCGGCGATATTATCGCCTTTCTGCTGTTTGCCGCTATCGGGCGGCGCAGCCATGGGGAAGCCGCCGGACTGGCGGCCGGATTACAGGTTATCGAGACCGCCGCGCCGTTTCTGCTGGGCTGGTTTCTCACTGCGCCATTCACGCGGGCATACCGTCAGGTAACTGGCCCGGCAATGATGGCCCGGCGCACGGCCCTTGCCTGGCTGATCGCCTGGCCGCTGGGACTGCTCCTGCGCGGATTGTACCTGAGCCGGGGAATTCCGCCCTCCTTTGCCATTGTCACGTTGCTCTCCAACGGGGTGATCCTCTGTGGCTGGCGTGTGCTGTTTGCCTGGTTGGGCGACAGATTGTACAAACGTCCCACACATCCGTTATAATGGCGGAAACTCGCATTCTACAGTCTGCCTGACGGCGACTCAGTTCAATCTTGCCGGGCCGCCGTGCGTTGGAGCAGCGAGAACCAGGCGCTTCCTGGCCGGGAAGCTGTTTGTTCTCTGTTCTTCCGTTCTCTGTTCTCAGTTTGTTCTGTTGGAGAAGGGGCTGCTATACTATGCCAATGGGGAATATTCAGAAGCAGAAGTTCCAGACCTGGTTGACGGCCAATGTGCCCAACTACCCGCTGCCCTGCCCGGTCTGTGGACGGGCCACCTGGGATACCGGCGAGATTGTCGATACCAGCGGGGTGAGTGGTGTGCTTGCGCCGATGGTCCAACTGGTCTGCCAGACCTGCGGACATGTGCTTCTCTTCGATGCCAAAAAAACCGGTGTTGTATAGGCATTCGTCTACCAGATAAGGTTACGCCTGACTTGCAGTAGTTCCTGAGCTATTCTGAGTTGAAAAGGAGCGGTTCCATGAGCGAACACACCTATAAAATCATTGAACTGGTTGGTTCCTCAAAGGACAGTAGTGACGATGCCATCAGGAATGCCATTACCCGGGCCGGGGAGAGCATTAACCATATGCGCTGGTTTCAGGTGGTGGAAACCCGGGGCTATATCGATGATGGCAATGTGGCCTACTGGCAGGTGACTATTAAAGTCGGCTTCACGGTTGGGGAGTGATCGTGGCTCCAGCGGAATAATTGATGCCGGGGCACTCATCCTACTGGTTGCAATCGTATCGCTGTCCTGGCATTTTCTTCGCAATGCTGCGGCCTGAGTGCGTCCACGACTGCATACCATTTCTTCCCTCTTTCCTGATCTGACGCGTTCCACAATGTTGTGCTGCTATGTTGTGCTGCGTCTTCATCTGCATAATCAGGGGTGTGGAAAGGCTGTGTATGCCGTTTAACTTCACCTCTGTATGTGCCGGGTCTGGTTGAAGTGCAGGCGCATGCTGTTGACGCTTCCCGTTCCTGATGCTACAATTGCCGCCGCGTGCTACTATATATAACCGGCGGTTACAGATGATAGATGTGCTGAGTGGGAAACGCATTATCCTGGGTGTCTGCGGCAGTATTGCGGCCTACAAGGTGGCTGAACTGGCACGCAACCTGACGCTGGCGGGCGCGCTGGTCGATGTGATCCTCACCGAGGCGGCCGCGCGCTTTGTCGGCACGGCGACCTTTCAGGCCGTGACGGGCCGCCCGGTCTTAACCGATATGTGGGATCTGCCCGAGGATGGCGTGGTCGGCCATGTTTCCCTGGGCGTAGATGCCGATGTTGTGGTGATTGCGCCCGCCACGGCGAATACCCTCGCCCGGCTGGCGGTGGGCATCGCCGATGATCTGCTGACTACCACGGTGCTGGTGACGCAGGCTCCCATTCTCTGCGCTCCGGCAATGAACCCCAATATGTATGGGGCGGCGGTGACGCAGGAGAATATTGCCACGCTCCAGCGGCGTGGCTTTACCATCCTGGAGCCGGAGGTGGGCCGTATGGCCGAGCCGATGGTCGGCAAAGGGCGTCTGCCGGAGGTCGCCACGATTGAGGGGGAGCTACGCGCGCTGCTGGGTCAACATAGCGGGCCGCTCCGTGGGCGGAAGCTGGTCGTCACTGCCGGCGGTACGCACGAGCCGATTGATCCGGTGCGCTTTGTGGGCAATCGCTCCTCCGGGTTGATGGGCTATGCGCTGGCCGCCACTGCCCGCGACCTGGGTGCGGCGGTAACGCTGATTACCGGGCCAACCGCGCTGACGCCGCCGCCGGCAGTAGCGCTCGTCCACGTTGAGACCGCCCTGGAGATGCGCGACGCGGTGCATGCCGCCTGCCAGGATGCCGCTATCCTGGTGATGAATGCTGCGGTTGCCGACTACCGCCCGGCAGACGTGGTTGAGCAGAAGATGAAGAAGAGCGATGCGGGTCTGCAACTGCAGCTTGTCCCCAACCCGGATATCCTGGGTGAGTTGGCACAGCGGCGGGATCTGTTCAAGGTGGGCTTTGCCGCCGAGACGCAGGATCTGGTGGAGAATGCAACCTCCAAGTTGACGCGCAAAGGTCTCAATATGATTGTCGCCAATGATGCCACGGCCAGTATTGGTCAGGCCGAGATTCAGGTGACGCTGCTGGATGCGAATGGCACAGTGACACCGCTGGAGCGTCAACCCAAGCAGCAGGCGGCAGCGGCAGTTATGGCGGCAATTGTTGAACGTTATCTGGCTTTTAATCAGGATCGGTAGCGCGGAAGGGAGTGCCCGGCGGTGCTCTGGCCTGTGTTATCTGTCCTTATCAATATCTATACCATATGGCTTCCGATAGACAAAAACAGACGCGTGTTACGGGAAATCAAGAACGACGGCGCACCCAGAGTCGGGATGCGATTACACAGGTTGGTCAGGCGTTGCAGGATCTGGGTAAGCTGACGCAGCGGTTGCCCACCGGGCAGCGGCAGCGGCAGGCGCGCTCAACCACGCGCTCCAGTCCGACAGCTTCGCGCGAACATATCACGGCACTGCTGGATATAATCAAGAATCCGCAAGATCCCAACCATAATCGGGCGATGGAGGAACTGGCCCAGATCGGTAGCCCGGTCATCCCGGCGCTGAGCGATATGCTCAACCCGCAGCATCCCTGGCCGGTGGCCTACCGGGCTGCCGATGTGCTGGGGCGTATCGGCAGTGGGCGCGCAACCGGGCCGTTGATCCAGGCGTTGCGCCATCCCAACAGCAATGTCCGCTGGAGCGCTGTTCATGCGCTGGCCCAGATTGGCGATCTGCGGGCGCTGATGGAACTCCGGCGCGTTGCTCAGGAAGATCAGGGCAAGACCAGTTGGGGCGAGTCGATTGCGGAGTCGGCCCAGAGTGTGCTGGATCAGATGCGCACCCAGAGCATGTGGGGCCAGAGTCTGGAACTGGTCAAGACGGCGATTACCAGTGTGCTGATGATTCTCGCGCTGATCCTGGCCTTCAGTGTCATTACCACCTTGCAGAGCGAGTTAAATCGCATCGACAATGCCGCGGCGGGGAATGTTCCTGCCGTTGTCGCTGACGCAAATGTACGTACGCCGCTGCCCACCGAAACCCTCGATCCAACCGCGGTTCCGGCTGCCGCCGTCGATCCCGATGCCGCTGCGCCGGAAGGAGAAGGGGAGGGCGCGCCACTACCGCCGGAGCCCAGCACCACGCCCACGTCCGCGCAGAGTGGCGAACTTACCGGGCGCGTGCTGCAAGCGGCTAATGTGCGCCCCTTTCCCAGCGTCAACAATCAGCCGATTGGCTCGCTCAAGCTGAATGACCAGATTATCTTCCTCGGTCGCACTCCCGATAGCCAGTGGTACCGCATCCGCCTGGAGGGGCGTTCGCCAAATGCGACGATTAACAACCCCGATGGCAGCGAGTCGGGCTGGATCTACTACAATCTGGTCACCGAACCTGAGGGCAATGTTCCGATTGAGGAGCTTGCTTCGCCTACACCCACGTCGGTACCGTAGGGTACCGGCGGGAGTCGGGGCAGGTATGGGTGTGGGCCAGCTTCTCCGTGAGAGTCAGCAGCAGGTGGCTGCCCGCCGGCGTCACGGCGGGGTCAAGGCACTCCGGCATACGCTGCCGGGGTTGCTGGGAGCCATGCTCCTCGGGGCGCTCCTGATCCTGCTGGTCTACCAGGTTCCGGCTACCCACGCTGTCGATATCGGCGGCTATGATGCGGCCTATGTGCAGGGCTTCCACGATGCGCAGTTTGTCGCCGCGCCAACCGGCATGCCCCCCTACCTCGCAGGTTCCGACGGCAGCGCGCGCTGGAGTCGTGCCCGCTCCTTTTTGCGCTTTCCCCAGGCCGGGCTGCCGGGCCATGTCACCCTGCGGCTGCGCGGCTGGCGCGCCGAGGGATTACCCCCACCCACCGTTGAAGTCTGGCTCAACGGGCGGGAGTTGCTGGGAACTGTTCAGACCAGTCAGGCATGGGCCGAGTATGACTTCCCGATCAACGGCGGGTTGCTCAAGGCCAATGATATTTTTATCGAACTACGCTCCCCAACGACCAATTTTGCGGGTGAAGAACGCGCGGTCGGGGTACTACTGGATCAGGCGACCTACCAGGTGCGCGCCGGACCGAACGGCCTGATCCGGCCCTACCCGGCGCAGGTCGCCTATGGCGCGCTGGCAACCGGATTGCTCTGGCTGCTGGTAGAACCGCGAACTGAGAACCGCGAACTAAGAACGAAGCATAGCGAACGCAGGCGTCGTTGGTTGGTTCTTAGTTCCTGGTTCTTAGTTCTTGGACTGTTCTTCCTGGTTTTCTACCGCCTCCAGCCGCCATTCTATCCCTACCCGCTACGCCCGTTGCTGCCCGGTGTCAATCTGCTGCTGGCGGCGCTGCTGGGGTTGCGCTATGGTCCGGCACTGATCGCGCGTGTCCCGGTGTTGCTGGATCTGCTGGTTCCGGCCGGGGTGCTGCTCTGGCTGGGAGCGCTGCTGCTGGTAGCGCGGAATCATCTGACGCTCTCGGTGCCGGGGGTGGAGAATGACTTCCGCGTCTTTGCCACCCGCACCGATAGCCTGGCGGAGGTCTTTCGCGCTGACGGCTTTTACAACCTGGGCTATCCGCTGCTGCTCTGGCTGGTGCAGCCCCTGACCGCCGATAATCCCTTCCTGGCGGCCCGGCTGATCGCGGCGCTGAGCGGAGCCGTGCTGCTGCTGGCGGGCTCCTGGCTGGCGCGCAGTCTGCCGGCGCGGGTGGAGCGGTTGCGAGAGCGGCACCTGCAGCGGGTGAGTGGATTGCTGGCGTTGTTGATCCTGGCCCTGAGTCCACTGGTGGTGCGGTATGCGCTCTACGTGGGTAGCGATATGCCCTTCGCCGCCCTGACTGCGCTGGCGCTGGCGCTGCTGGTTGCCGGCCCCCGACCAGTGTCGGACGCCGGCAGGCGACAGGTAGCCTGGGTTTTTCTGGCGGGGCTGGCGGCGGGCGGCGCGTTTCTGGTGCGCCACCTGGGACTGCTGCTGCTGCCCTGGGGCCTGCTCGCCAGTCTGCTGCTCTTCAGAAGAAGCAAGCATGACACAGGGTCCGGTACGCATCACCTTCGCTGGTTAAGCCGCTACGCGCTACCGCTGGCCTTCCTGTTCGGGTTTATGCTGGCCGCGCTGCCCCAACTGGTCGTGAATGTGGCGCAGACCGGGCAACCGCTCTACAACCAGCAGGCTAAGAATATCTGGCTGGCGGTGTATGGCAATATCGACTGGGGGCGCTGGGACGAGGTGCCCAACTCGATCCCGCTGACGGAGATTGTGCTGCGCGATCCGGGGCGCTTTCTGGGCAACTGGTGGGCCAATCTGCGCGGCTTTGTCGGCACGGGAGCCGAGGATACCGGCGAGTTTGGGCGGGCGCTCCAACTGCGGCTGCTGGGCTGGCCCGCAAACTGGCTGGCGGTCGCGGGGTTGCTGGTCTGGATTGGGCAGTTGCTGGTTGGCGATTGGCGCCGGCGGCAGATGCGTCTTCGGGCAGCAGTCGCCGCACCGCAGGCGCTGCTCCTGCTCTTTGTCGGGTTGTATGTCCTGGCGGTGAGCATGGCCTTTATCCTGCCGCGCTTCTTCCTGCCGTTAGCGCCGATCTATGCCGCCGCCGCTGCCGGGCTGATTGTGTGGGTGATCGGCGACGCAGGACCGAGGACGAACGTATACTTCAAAACGCTGGTCGTAGGGTTCATGTTGCTGGTGCTGTTGTGGGGTGGATTTGGCATCGGCGCGCGCTATGTGCTGGAGCAGCAACCGGCGGATGAAGTTGCGGCGCGCCAAATGGTTCAGACCACGTTGCCGCCGGATGCGCTCTTGCTGGCGCGTGTTCCTGCCGATGTACCGCTGGCGAAATATTCGGCGATTGCGCACCGGGTTGTGCCCTGGCCGGAGATATCTAACGATAACGCAGCGCTGGCGCGGGCGGCGGAACAGGGTGTTGCCTACCTGCTCTGGGATGAAAGCCTGGGCGCACCCGCGCTGCCCGACCCGGACGCGGCCCGCGTTGCGGTGGCGGGAGGCTATGCTCTCTACGGGTTGACGCTGCCCTGATATGCGAGGAGTGTAATGGCCGAGGGATTGACCTGCGGGCAACAACAACCGAAACCGCATACCCGCTCCTGGAAGCCGCCACGGGTAGTTATCGTCTGGCATGCGCTGCTCCAGCGGCGGCATGCGCTGCTGATTGCCGGGTTGCTGCTGCTGGGGCTGGCGCTCCGCCTCGGGTTTCTGTCGGTCAATGCACTCGATCCGCGCTTCTCAATGGCGGACGATGGCGACTACTACTACCGTGCGCAGCGCTTTGCGATTACCGGCCAGTATCTCGACGACTTCTGGCTGATTCGTCCGCCGCTGCATGTGTTCCTGTTTGCGCTGCTGTTGCGCATCAGCATCATCCTGGGCGATCTGACCATGGGCCTGACGCTGATCCGGGCGGTGCAGATTGGCCTGGTCCTGCTGACCATTCCGGTCGGCTATGACCTGGCACGGCGGCTGTTCAATCCACGCGCCGGGCTGATCTTTGCCACCCTGCTGACCGTCTGGTATCCGCTGATCGAGCTGCCGATCCATACCTTTAGCGAGCCGCTCTTCTTTGTCATGTTTATGCTGCACCTCTGGCTGCTGTTGCGCTGGCGGGATGCCCGGCGCCGGCGCTGGCTGGTGGGTGCGGGGCTGGCGCTGGGACTGGCGGCGCTGACCCGCTCCCCGGCGCTCTATGCAACAACGTTTGTGCTCGGCTGGCTGGCGCTGGTGACGCTGGTTGAACGGATGGAACCGGGTGAACAGACCGTAACCTGGCAGCATACCTTACGTGCGTGGCTGGATCAACTCCGCAACCCGCATTTCCTCGGATTGCTGGCGCGGCGCTGGGCGGTTTTCCTGGTGGCGTTTGTGCTGGTGGTCGGTCCCTGGACCTTCCGCAACTATGTCGTCTACGAGCGCTTTATCCCGATTGATACACTGGGACCGCCCAATCTCTGGCTCGATCTGCTGCCCAATCGCCGCGAAAATATTGCGCTACTCCAGACCATGCCCCAGGCTGACCGGCAGGCGTTTGCGGTGGGCGAACTCAAGCGCATCCTGAGCGATGACCCGCTGCGGCTCTGGCAGAATGCCTGGCCCAACTTTCAGCATATCTGGAAGGCGCAGTTTGTTGAGGATTTTCTCTTCAAGAGCAACTTTCATACCCGTCCACTGCGGGCCGTCTGGCCGCTGGGCATCCTGGGCGATCTGCTCTGGTTGGGCTTTACCCTGTGTGGGCTGGCGGCGCTGGCGGCACCGCTACGCGAGGGACCATTCCGCCTGCTGCTGCTCGGCTGGCTGGGCTATACCGTGTTGACGGTGCTGCTGCTGCATGTGGAACCGCGCTACCTGATGCCGATCTGGCTGGTACTGATGCTCTACGCGGCCTGGGCGTTGAGTGCTCCGGCGGCCATGCTGGGGATGTTGCGGCGAAGTCGGCTGAGCGGCGGGCTGGCGGCGCTGCTGCTGGCGGCCTTTCTCACGCTCTTCTTCAGCTATCGCAACTACCCGGAGGCGCTCGCGCGCGGTGTGCAGCGCGAGTGGCACTACCTGGTGGGCGCGCGGGCCTACGCTGCCGGTGATGATGCGGCGACCATTGCAGCCTTCGAGCAGATGGTTGCCGCCGATCCGCGCTCAATTGATGGGCGGGTTGAGCTGGCGCGGGTACTGCTGGCGCAGGCGCGCTACGATGAAGCGCTGGCAGTGCTGGGCGATAGTGCGGCGAACCGGGCGAATGTGCTGCGTGCCGCTATCGCGCGTGCCCGGGACAATCCCGATCTGGCGGCGGCCTACTTCCGCGATGCGGCGCGCTGGGAGGGCGAAGATCTGCAGGAGTTGACGCTGGCCTGGTTGCAACCACCGCCAACGACCTCCCTGAACCTGGGGAACGATCTGGACTATGGCTACCTGACGGGCTTCTCTTTCGGTGAGCAGACGCAACTTCCGAATGGCGATCAGTTGAGCTATCGCTGGCTGCAGGGGCAGGGGCGCATCGCGTTGCCGCTGCCGGAGCCGCTCCCGCCGGGCAGTCGGGTGACGCTGCGGATGGCCGGGGGTGGAGCCGGTATGCCGCTGCACCTGCGCTTTAGCGACGGCACCAGTGCAAGCGTGTGGGTGACAGGGGGCGTGTGGCGCGCCTATCGTCTGGTGGTGCCGCCGGCGCTGGTCGGGCAGCAGCACCTGACCCTGAGGCTGGAAGCACCGCAGTTCATTCCCGCGCTGCGGGATGCCGCCAACGCCGATCTGCGCCCGCTCAGCCTGATGATCAGCGCGGTGCAGGTGGAAATTGGAACCGTTGAGTGAGAAAGATGCAGGATGCGTGATAAACTGGTAGCGGAACTGGAGCCGGCCACCCTGCAGACGCAGCCCGCGGTCTACCCGTTCAGCGTAACCGTGGTGATCCCGGCCTACAACGAGGAGCATGGCATCGCCACGGTGGTGGCAAACATTCGCGCCCACCTCCCCGATGCCGAAGTGTTGGTGATCGACGATGCCTCGGCGGATGCTACGGCGGAGCAGGCCCGTCAGGCTGCGGCACGCGTGCTGTGCCATCCGCTGAACAAAGGCAACGGCGCGGCGGTCAAAACCGGCATCCGCAATGCCACCGGCGATGTGGTTCTGCTGATGGATGCCGATGGGCAGATGGACCCGCGCTACATCCCGGCGATCCTGGGCAAACTGGCCGAAGGCTATGATATGGTTGTCGGTGCGCGCACCCCCGACACCCAGGGCGATACGCTGTTCCGCCGTCTGGGCAACCGCGCGCTTGATGGCCTGGGCAGCTACCTGGTTGAGACGCAGGTGCAGGATCTGACCAGCGGCTATCGGGCGATGCGCCGCGAGGTGATTATGGAGTTTATCCACCTGTTGCCCAACCGCTATTCCTACCCGACCACCAGCACGCTGGCGCTGGCAAAAGCGGGCTACAGCGTGGGGTTTGTGCCGATTCGCGGGCAGCGGCGGCAGGCCGGCCGCAGTCGCCAGAAGCTCCTGCGCAACGGCATCAAGTTTGGCCTGATCATTCTGCGGATGATCTCGCTCTTCGCGCCGTTGCGGGTCTACTTCCCGGTGGCGCTGGTGATGTTTGGGCTGGGGATGCTCTCGTTTCTGCTGAACATCTTGGTGATCGAGCCGGAGCGCGGGCTCTACATTCCCAACTCGGCGCTGGGCCTGTTCATTGGCAGCGTGGTCATCTTTATGTTTGGCCTGCTCGCCGAGCAGATCGCGGCGCTACGGCTCCAGCGGCCCCAGTGAGCCGGCGGTTCCTGTGCCCCGCTGGTTACGCCGGTTGTGTATGATACGTGCAGGTTTCTTTTTGAGTGTCAGGTATACGTCCAATGACTCACTCCGCAAAATCCAAATCAGGCCCGGAGACGCCGGAGGAGGCCGGCTCCCCAGTGTCACCGGCAGCGCCGCGCGCAAACGGGTTGCTGCGCCCGCTTCGCGCAGTCCTGCCCTGGCTGCTGCGTCTGCTCGGCCCGGCGTTGCTGCTGCTCTTCCTGCTCAACAGCAACCTGGAGCAACTCTTCTCCATATTGCTGAACGCCGCCCTCTGGCCGATCCTGCTCTCGCTGCTACTGCTGCCGCCGTTTATCTTCTTTAAGGTGTTGCGCTGGCGCTACATCCTGCACCAACTGGGGCTCGATCTACCGCTACGCACCGGGATTGGCCTCTACATCGTCGGCATCTTCCTGGGTGCGACCACCCCCGGTCAGGCCGGCGATCTGGTGAAAGCCTGGTATCTGCAAGAACGTGGGCAACCGCTGGCACCCGCAATGCTGAGCGTCGTCCTGGACCGGCTGTGCGATCTGCTGGTGATGGCCGTGGTTGCCACGCTGGGGATTTTTGCGCTGGGCCAACTGCTGCCCAATCCGGCGTTGCGTACGCTGCTGGTGGTCGGGATGAGTTCCTCAATTCTCATCGCAACGGTCCTGCTGGTGGCGCGTGGCCCGCGCCAGTGGCTGCTGATCCGCGCGCTGCCGGCGATCCTCCCGGCGCGGCTCTGTGTGGCGCTGACGCGCTGGAACAGCCAGTTTACCTCGCTGGCGCTGCACCCCCGGCTGCTGCTGACGTTGGCGGGAACCTCGCTGGCCTCGGCCTTTTTTACCTTTTTCCGGCTCTGGCTGCTCTTTATTGCCCTGGATGTCTATGTGCCGCTCTACCTGGTTGTCGGCAGTTCCGCGCTGATCGCGGTCCTGCAGGTGCTACCGATCTCGATTGCGGGGGTGGGTGTGCGCGATGCGGTGCTGATTGCCACCCTTGCGCCGCTGGGCTACAGCCAGGAGCAGGCGCTGGGCGTCTCCGCGCTCTTCCTGCTGATCACACTGGAGCATATCCTGGTAGGCTTTATCGTCTCCCTCTGGTACCCGCTGGGGCAGTTTAAGCAGCAGGCGCTCACCACAGAGACCCGGGAAGAGATCAGCGCAGCTAATTAGGCCAGATGCCCGGACAATTGAAGATCGGATCTTTTAATCTATGATAAAGACACTCAAAATTCTTACTACGCTGATAAGTAAATACGTGAGCCCATAACCCCTAACCCCTAACCCCTAACCCCTAACCCCCACTCCTGGCCCGCTTATTCCGCCCCACATACGGCTCCTCCCGTGGCGACAAGAACGTCACCCCGGTTGAGGCCAGGATACCCAGGATCAGGTAGCCCGTCAGCGCCTGCATCGCCGCCAGCACGCGCCCCAGCCCTGCGGTTGCAGATCGCCATAACCCAGTGTGGTGAACGTAACAATCGAGTAGTAGATACAGGTCGAGAAACGACTCGTAACCGGATTTCCCTCCCGGGTGGTATCAACAATGCCCAGGATCTGGTACATCCAGCCAAACGCCACCAGCAGCAGCGCCAGATTGAGCAAGATTAACCCGATGTCCATCAGCATATGCTCCGTGCCACCCAGCACCTGGCGCACCTGCGTCACCAGCAACCAGAGAAACAGTACAACAAACAGCCCGCCAAAACCGACAATAACGATAGTTCGGGGAACACCGGTCGGCAGAAAGCGCGTCAGCGAGATCCGGATCCCCCCGGAGATAATGAACAGGACAAAAATTGTCGAAGCCGCGATAGTACGCTTTAACCAAACCTACCTCCTGCAAGACTACATGTCTTTTTTGAACTACACCGGATTCGATCAAGTTGAGGCAAACGTCGCATGAGTCGCATATCACCGGACGGATCTTGCTTAAGGAGTGCAATAAACGTACCACCGGCAAATGCGCTGAACATCACTGATCTGCAGTCCCGGATTATGAATTTTGCGCAAATACCCCGGATATGCCATCCGGGAGTCCCGGCTTCAGCCGGTGGGATGCCTGCCGGAGCCGTGGCCTCCCGGCGTTGCGGCATGTGCCGGTATGCTGCCTGCTCCGGCCGTGGTTCACCGCAGGCATGGATTCGGCTGAGTGTAAGCCTGGACCGGCTGAAGCCGGTATTCCAGATTAGTGATATCCGGATTTAATTTTCAACCCTATCAGCCGGTTTCCAGTGCCTCGGCAAACAGCAAGCGGCAGCCATGCTGCCGCACTCCATATCTGGACTTTTTTCTCAAAGTTCATCAGCAAGGTTGCTACGCGTCTGGTACAATGCAGTTCTTAGTTCGACTTTGTCCATTTCTATTTCTCTCGGTCAGCATCCCTATCGGGTGTGCGACGAGCGGGCAGGTATTTTTGCACATCGGGTGATTTCCGGGACATGCAAAAATGCTGCCGCCCATCCCGCTGCGTCATTGCATCGGTTGTGCGGGAGCCGTATAGGAGCTGTTTCAATCGTTTCATCTGCTGCTGCATGGTGTTTCGTTATACGCTGCTGCATGGGCACGCCTGTACGCACTGCTGGTCGTCACGCTGGCGTCTGCCATTGCTCCATCTCACCATACCAGATGACCTGCATCCTGTCGAGCAAATGGATAAAGTCGATCTGAGAGCCTGTCTGAAAAGGGTTGGTCATGGGGCTACGGCCCCGGAGCAGGAGTCCCGGCTTCAGCCGGTTCCGGCCACACGGCTGAAGCCGGGACTCCTGGGGCGCTGTCCGGTGTCGCAGGGCACCCAGCATGCCGTGGGACCGACGCGAATCATCTTTTCAGACAGTCTCTCAGTTCTCGGTTCTCAGTTCTCAGTTCTCGGTTCTCAGTTCTCAGTTCTCGGTTTTCTATGCCAACCGTCACCATTCACTGCCACGCCGAACTGAATGATTTCCTGCCGCGTGACCGGCAAGATACGCCCTTCACGGTGCCCTGGGTGGACAACGGCTCGATCAAGAATCTGATCGAGTCGGTTGGGGTGCCGCACCCGGAGATCGGGCTGTTCTTCGTCAACGGTGCGGCGGTCGATTTTACCTACCTGGTGCAGCCCGGCGATCAGATCGAGGTCTACCCCAGTTCGGTTTCATCCGCGGGTGGGGCGCAGCCTGCTGTGCGCCTGCGGCCGCCGCTGACGACAACCCGTTTTATCCTCGATACCCATCTGGGACGGCTGGCGGGCTACCTGCGCATGCTCGGGTTTGATACGCTCTATCGCAACGACTTTGATGACCCGGAGTTGGCCCGCCTGGCACACGATCAGACGCGCATCCTGCTGACCCGCGATATCGGGTTGCTCAAGCGTAGCCTGGTGATCTATGGCTACTTTGTGCGCGCAACCGACCCGGAGCGTCAACTGCGCGAGGTGGCACAGCGCTTTAACCTGGCAAATGCTGCGGCCTCGTTCGAGCGCTGTATGCGCTGCAATGGCCTGGTGCAACGGGTGGACAAGGCGCAGATCGACCATCTGCTGGAGCCGCGGACGCGCCAGTATTACCATGTCTTTCATCAGTGCCGGGAGTGCGGCCAGATCTATTGGCAGGGCTCCCACTTTGCGCGAATGCAGGCGGTCATCGAGCGCGTTATGCAGGCACAACCGGACGAGTAGTGACCGGCTTGCATGATGCATCCGGCAGAATGGTGTGCTATACTAACCGCGCTGTTACTGTTCAACTGTGGGAGAATGCGTGCGAAGGTTGCGCGCCATCAGTCGTATCTGGACCATTCTGCTGGGCGTGGTTGTCCTGCTGCTACTGTCAGGGCTGGCCGTCCGGTTTGTGCTGCCCCACGCGCCCTGGCTGGCCCGACCGACGGTCAGTATAACTCCGGCGGGTGGGGCTACCGAGGTGGTGCTGCGCAGCCGTATCGTGCTGCAGTTTAGTCGGCCTATGAATCGCCACTCGGTTGAACAGGCCCTGCAGGTCGATCCGCCCACCGCCGGCACCCTCACCTGGAGCGATGATGGGCAGACACTGCGCTTTATCCCCGATCCGGCGCTCACCTCGGGCATTACCTACACCGTCAGCCTGGAAGCGGGAGTCCGCAGCCGCTGGTGGCGTCCACTGGCAGAGCCGGTCCAGGTGGCATTTCGCACGGTGCGCTCGCCAACGGTGATTGCCGCCCTGCCCAACGCCGTTGCTATCCCGACCGATACGCCGGTTGCGCTGGTCTTTAGCCAGCCGATGGTTCCGCCTTCACAGTTGAACACGCCGGTCGAACTGCCGCAACTACGCATTGAGCCGCCCCTGCCCGGTACGGCGCGCTGGATTGATGTCGATACGCTGCTGTTGCGCCCGGCCGCCCCGCTCCAGCCCGATACGCGCTACCAGGCCACCATCGCCGGTCTGACCGATGTGCGCGGAGTGGAACTGGAGGAGCCGGTTACCTGGAACTGGCACACGCAGGCCCCGGCCCTGCTGTCGTACACTCCCGCCGCCGATGACCGCTGGGTGGCTCCCCGGCAGCCGCTGCAGTTGACCCTGGCGCAGCCCCTGGACCCGGCAACCCTGCGTGAGCGACTGGTCTTGACGCCGACCATGCCGGTTGATCTGGCGACGGCCACCCTGCCCACGGGCAACCAGGTGATCACCTTTACCCCAACCGTGGACTGGCAACCGGATCGCACCTACAGCGCCCTGTTCCGGCTCAGGCAGCATAATTCGCAGGAGGAGCGCCCGGTTGCCGCCTCCAATTCACCCGCCGCAACCGTGACCTGGAGCTTTACCACTGCGCCGCAGCCCGAGCAGACCGGCAGCTTTCCCGGGCAGGGCCAACTGCTGCCACGCGGTCAGTCGGTGCGGCTCATCTTCAGCACCCCGATAGATGCAACTGCATTGAGCGCCGGGGTAACGCTCGATCCACCTGTGGATGATCTGCGCGTGAATGTGGATGACACGATGGTGCGCCTGCTGGCCGACTGGCAACCCGCGACCAGTTACACCCTGACCATTCCCGCCGATGTGGTTGATCGCAACGGCGTACCTCTGCAGAGTGAGTATCGCCTGGACTTTCGTACCGCGCCCGCCGCCGCCGACCTCAGTCTGCCGGAGGTTAACGGGCATATCCTGAGTGTGCCCGCGGCTGATCAGCCGGTTGCGCTGACGGTTGAGCGGACCAATCTCGCGGCGCTCGAGCTGGAACTCTACAGCCTGGATGCCGCAACACTGCTGCGCACGCTCACCTTCAGCCCTGCCGACTGGCGTGCGTTTCGCCCGGAGCGCTACAACCAGGCGCTCCTGCGCGCCTGGCGCGTGCCGCTGGATGATCCCCCGGATCAGACCGTTCAGAGTCCGCTGTCGCTCGCGGCAACGGAAGCGGCCGCACCGCTGCCGCCCGGCGCATACTACCTGAACTTGAGCGCTCCCGAAGGGCCGCAGGAAAATCTGGTGCTGCTGGTCTCGAATATTGAACTGCTCTTCAAGCAGAGTGCAACCGAGGCACTGGTCTGGGCGGTTGATCGTAGCAATGGTACCCCGCTGGCCGATCTCCCGCTGACGCTCTACCGCGGTGACGCGGTTGTGGCGCGTGGTCGCAGTAACGGCAACGGATTGTGGCAGGTCGCGCATAATCGCCGGGCGGATGATCCGCCCTACCTGGTGCTTGCGGATGATCCCGCGCTGGCAGTGGTCAGCAGTGCCTGGCAGTTGCCGACTACGCTGCCGGGGGCAGCTCGGGTGGATCCCGCACGTTACCGCAGCGTGCTGACAACCAGCCGTCAGGCGTACACGGCGGGTGAAACGGTGCAGGTTGGTGGGTTTGTGCGCCAGGTTTTGCCCGATGGTACCCTGGCGCTTCCGCGTGCCGGGACGCCGCTTGAACTACTGGTGCAACCGGTTAACAACAGCACGATCATCACCCAGACAACTGTGGCACTCCCGGTGAGTGGTGTTGTAAGCGCCGGCCTGCAGTTGGATCAACTACTCGCGCCCGGCGAGTACACCGTCCGCGCAACCGTTGGTGATGCTGTTGTGCGACTGCCGTTCTGGGTGCAGGCTGATGTATTGTCATTTGACATAACATTCGATGCAGCGGGTGCGGTTTTGCCCCTGCGTGTCACCAGTGCTGCGGTTCCGGTTGCCGGAGCGGAACTGAACTGGAGCCTGCGGGCCTCTCCGGTTGACCCGCGTCCGCCACCCACGCTGCCGTCCGGTTTCCACTTTGGCGACCCGGAGCAGTCGCTCGACCCGGCGATCACTCAGACGGGGCAGGGTCAGACCGATGCCGCCGGTCAGTTTGTCATTCCTCTGACTGATCCGGCGACGCTGACGCGGACGTTGCGCTATGCCGTTTCGGTTGAGGTGGAGGGGCCGGGTGGAGTGCGCAGCCAGGCCGCAACGCATGTGACGCTTGAACCGACCGGGACGCGGGTTGGTCTGCGTCTGCCCAACCATATTGTCACCCCGGGTGATCCGGCTGTAGTTGAAGCGCTGGCGCTGGATGCCGGCGGCACACCCGTCTCCGATGCGCGTATCACCGTCGAACTCTACCAGCGCACATGGACGCAGTCACCCGAATCGACTGGGTTCCTGGAGCCGCAGGACCGGCTGCTGCTAACCCGCAGTGTCAGTGCCGACGACCAGGGCCGCCTGCAGTTAGAACTGCCTGTGACGGCCAACGGCGAATATCGCGTGGTTGCCCGTGCCGACGTACTGAGCAGCGCGGCATCATTCTGGGCCACGACTCCCGGCTACACCGGCTGGACGAATGCCGACGCGCAAGTTGAAGTCATTCCTGACCGGGAGAGCTACCGGCCCGGCGATACGGCCCGGCTGCTGGTTACCTCACCGTTTGAGATTGCGGCGGCCCTGGTGACGCTGGAGCAGAACGGCACGGTCAGCCCGCAGGTGCAGCCGTTGCGCGCCGGTGAACTGCTGGACATCCCCATCACGCCGGAGATGGCCCCCAACACCTACGTGGGTCTGGTTCTGGTGGAGCAGGGAACTGGACGCGCGCCGGCCGGTGTGCGTTATGGCTATGCCCGGTTGAATGTGGTTGCCGACCTGCCGACGGTGACGACAACAATTACGACCAATCAGGAGACCTACCTGCCGGGCGAAACGGCCACGGTGACAATTACCACACGCAACGCCGATGGTGAAGGCGTCTCGGCCAATCTGCTGCTTGCCGTCACCGGGGATGATCGGCGTGGTAACGACCTGCCGCCGCCGGATCTTGCGCTGCCGCAGCAGGTGTACCCGCCGCTCCCCGCCGGCCTGCTGACCGCCTCCGGCATAGTCATGCGCGAAGGCTATTCCGGCTATGGCCCGGTGATCCCGCGCAATTCCGCAACCGATGCGGCGCTAGGGTTCGATCCGGAACTAACCCGGCTCGCCTACTGGAACCCCCGGCTGCGAACGGCCTACGATGGTACGCTGGTTGTGCGCGTGCCGCTGCCCCGGGAGTCGGCTAACTGGCGTATCATGGCCTACACCGCCAGAGGTGCCAACTTCTTTGGACAGGCCAGCACGGTTGTTGCGGCGGTTGCCCCCCTGGAGTTAACGCCCGAGACGCCACCGCTGCTGCGCGCCGGGGATCGCACCGAGGTCGCCGTGGTTGTGCGTAACACCACCAGCCTGACCCGCGAGCTACGCGTGACGCTGAACGCCGGCGGCGCAATGCTGGAAGATAACGCCTCCGCCGCCCAGATCGGGGTATTGCCGCCGGGTGGTGCCGTCCGGTTTGCCTGGTCCCTGCGGGCCAATACTGCCACGAGTGTTCCGGCCCAGGCCCGGTTGCGATTTAGCGCCGCTACCGCCGATGGAGTGCGCGCCGGCACAAGCCTGACCTTGCCGATTGCGCCCGGCGGTGCTACCCGCACAACTGCCGAAACGCTGGAAGTAACCGGAGTGGTATCGCAGTATATCGCTACATCCACGCCTGAGATGCCTGACGCCACGGAAGAGATGCCGCCGATTGCCTGCCGGGAGTCCGCCGGGTACTGCCCCTGGGCCGCGCTGGAACTGGTGGTTGCACCGACAACGCGTGCGGCCATCGTCAGGAGTGCCCGTGATCTGCTCGATCTGCCGGAGCGCAGCATCGAACAGGAAGCCAGCCTGCTGCTCTTGAGCGCAACCCTGGTCCGCACAGCGGAGGATGCAGCGGCAACCGTGCCATGGCACACACAGATCCGCCGCTCCCGTGCGATCCTCGCCGCTGCCCAGACCGAAGCCGGCGGCTGGGGCGCATGGCCGGATGCCGCCCCCACGCCCTTCCTGACCGGGTATGTGCTGGAGGCGCAGGCCGTGGCCGCCGCCGCCCTCGATGAGCCATTTCAACCCGATCCGGAAGCGCTGCGCTGGTTGCGCCAGGCCGACACACCCGCCACCGATTCCGATCTACGCGCCTACATCCAGTATGTGCTGGCGCAGGTGGGTGCAGGTGATCCCGACGCTGCCCGCGCCCTGCTGGACTTAGACCTGGGTGCCGATGGGCTGGCCTATCTGGCGCTAACCCTACCGCCTGACGAGGCCGCCACGCCGCTGACCCGCTTGCGCTCGCTGGTCCGCCGCACTTCGGCCGTTAACCCGGCCGGATCTGTGCGGCTCTTCTGGGAAGCGGAAACCACAGCTTCGCCGGACCATAGTTCGGTCAGCACCACGGCGGTGGCAGTGCTGGCGCTCCAGCGGCTGCAGCCCGACAGTCCCCAGATACCGCCGGCGTTGCGCACGTTGCGCCTCGCCTGGGGCGTTGATGGCTGGCCGAGTGCAGTTGCGGGTGCGCGTGCCTCCCTTGCGCTGCTCGCCGCCGACGCTGACCCAACCGCCTCTCCCTCAGGTGATGTCCGCGCCTACGAACTCGTGCTTAATGAGGATACCCTGGTGAGTGGCAATCAGTCGCGCAGTGCAACCCGTTCGCTGCTGCTGACCGGGGAGCAACTGCGTGCCCGCAACCTGTTGCGCATCGTCCCGCGTGATGCGGATAGCGCCGCGGCTGCGCCGCTGCTGGTGGCCTATCGCCTGCGGGAGCAGATTCCCGCCCCGATCACACGTACGCAGGCACTTGCCATTCATCAGGAGTTGCTTGACCCGGAAGGCGACACGCTGCTTGACCTGGAAGCGCTTCAGGTGGGGCAACTGGTGCGCGTACGCCTCACCCTGCTGGCCCTGCAGCCGCTGGATGGGGTTACGCTGGATGCACCGCTACCGGCACCATTTGCCCCCGTGGTCAGCGACTGGCGGGTAGGCTCAGGGGTTGGGAACGTTGTTGGTGAGCAGCCATGGTCGCTGACGGTCAGCGCCTGGTCGGATGCGCGGTTGCGGTTTGTCGGGACTGACCTGGCCCCCGGCATCTACACGCAGGACTACCTGGCGCGAGTGGTCGCGCCGGGCAGCTTTGCTGCACCGCCCCCGCGTGCCGCCCCCAACGCCAACCCGGACGATGCCGCCCTCGGCAGAGAGCGCCGCCTGCGCGTAAACCAGTGAGCAGATGCGGGGTGTTGATGTAGTGACGCGCTTCTACGCGTCCGGGTGATGGCGGGAAGCGGTAGGGACGCGCTTGTGCGCGTCCGCCGAGAATCGACAGGCGGGACAGTGACAAACTGTCCCGCCTGTGTATAAACGATTGACATTACCCGGACTTACAACCGGATGGTCTTACCAGTTGCGGCATCATCATCTTCGGTCTGTGCCTGCGCAGTGTTGGTGTGATCCTGAGGCGGATGCTGCACCGGCACACTCTGCGCTCCCGGTTGCTGGCGGTTGCTCAGGCGTGCCTGGATGCGGCCCAGGTAGTACTGCACCTTCCGGTCAACCTCCGGCTCACGTCCGCGCAGCAGCAGGCTTGCGCCTCCCAGCAGCAGGACACCCGGCACGAAGAAATTCACCAGTAAGAGCAGGGCTGACCCAATCAGACAGAGACCAAACTGAACCGCTTCGCCGATGCGGCCCATCTGCCGCCGCTGCATATACAGAAAGCCACCCAGACCACCCAGGGTCAGCGGGAGTACCAACCCCCAGAACTTCAGAACAGCGATGGCACCCAGGACGATGAGGGCAATGCCAAGGTAGCGGGCTTGTTTTTGATCAACGCGCATGGTTTAGCTCCTTATTACTAGTCTGACCTGTGTTGCTTGCACAGGGTTGCGTATCGTCTGCCTATATTACGTTGCGGGTGTGCCGAGTGTTGCGCTCATTTTTCCGCAGGATCAGGATGTGGTATTATCTGACAGAACTTACGCGGTTGAGATCCAAACTGGACGTTTGACCCGATGGAAGCCCGATTCGCCTGCGGCAGCATGGTACTTTTTATCTTTTTTCACAAAAATGTTGCACTATGTGCAACATTTTTGTGAAAAAAGATGGCTTCTTCCGCCCTGCCGGAGGCGACATGAGCTTCCAGGTCAGGGACCGCGTAACTCCTGTTATCTGACAGCACTTACGCGATGGGTATGGAATGTGGGCACCGTTGATACTACAGTGGAATCGATGAGGAGCAGATGATGAGCGAGTTTGCGGCGGCGCAGCGGGTGCGCGGGTTTGGCACGACGATCTTTGCGGAGATGACCATGCTGGCGCTCCAGCAGGGCGCGATTAACCTCGGTCAGGGCTTTCCCGATTTTGCCGGTCCCGACTGGGTCAAGCAGGCGGCGGCGGAAGCAATTTCGGCCGATCTGAACCAGTACGCTCCCGGTACCGGGTTGCCCCGCCTGCGCAACGCGATTGCCGCACACTGGGCGCGTAGCGGCTGGCGTGAGCTGGACCCGACCACCGAGGTGACGATAACCGCGGGCGCGACCGAGGCACTCTTCGCGGCGACGCTGGCGCTGGTCAATCCTGGCGACGAGGTCATCTGCTTCGAGCCCTACTATGATGCCTACGTGCCCGATATCACAATGGCAGGTGGCATCCCGCGCTACGTTCGCCTGCATCCCCCGCACCCCAGCGGGAGCGTACCAACTGACGGTGGGCAGCATTCGTCCTGGTGGTTTGACCCGGAAGAACTCGCGGCCGCCTTTACGCCGCGTACCCGGCTGATTATGTTGAACACGCCGCATAACCCGACCGGCAAGGTCTTCAGCCCGGCCGAGTTAGCGCAGATTGCGGCGTTGTGCCGGCAGCACGACGTTATCGCCGTCTGTGATGAGGTCTACGACCAGATTATCTTCGATGGGCTGGTGCATCTGCCGCTTGCCACGCTCCCCGGCATGTGGGAGCGTACGCTGACGGTGAACAGCACCGGCAAAACCTTCAGCCTGACCGGGTGGAAAATCGGCTATGCCGTTGGCCCGGTCCATCTGACGCAGGCGCTGCGGCAGGCGCATCAGTGGATTACCTTCGCCGTCGCCACCCCGCTCCAGGAAGCGGCCGCCGTTGCACTGGAACTGGCGGCGCACAACGGCTACTACGATGAACTGCGCAATGCTTACCGCGAACGCCGCGACCGGCTTGAACAGACCTTGCGGGCAGCCGGTCTCCCGCCACTGCCGGTGCAGGGCAGTTACTTCATCATGGCCGATATTCGTGACACCGCTTTCACCGATGATGTGGCCTTTTGCCGCTGGCTGACGAGTGAGATCGGCGTTGCGGCCATCCCGCCGTCGGCGTTTTATGCTGAGCGCAACGGGATGACCAATCCACGCGGCGCATTGCCACTGCTGGCGCGCTTCTGCTTTGCCAAACGCCTGGAAACCCTTGATGCCGCCGCCGCACGGCTGGAACGTCTGCGTCAGCGTAAGCTATCTGCATAATCCTGGAGGTTGCATGCAAAAAAGAATAGTTGTACCACAGACCTATGATGTTGTCGGTCTGGGCGTTGCTACGCTGGATTTTATCGGTGTGGCGGACGGCGAGCCCCGCCTGGGGATGAAACAGCCGCTGGCTCACTGGATCGAAGCGGGCGGCGGGCCGGTTGCCACTGCGCTGGTGACGCTGGCCCGGCTGGGGATGCGCGTCTACATGGCGGGCGCGGTCGGGGATGACATGTATGGTCAGCGCATTATCACCGAATTAGACCAGGAAGGGGTCTGTGTCGATGGCTTCCAGGTGCGTCCCGGCAGTTCGCATATCGCCTTCGCCCTGGCCGAGCCGGGACTGGGTCGCCGCACCATCTGGTGGCATAACGATCCATCCGTTTTTGAAGGCATAACGCTTAACCGTGAGATCATCACTTCGGCGCGGCTACTCCATCTCGACTCGCATATACCCGAAGTAGGATTGACGGCGGCCCGCTGGATGCAGGAGGCTGACGGCCTGGTGATGATCGACGCGGAACGCTTCAAGGAGAGTACGCTCGCGCTGCTGCCCTACTGCGACCTGATGATTGTTTCCGAGCGCTTTGGTCGTGAGATAAGCGGCGAAACCGAACCGGCCGAGGCGGCCCGTTTCCTCTACGCCCGCTACGGTGGTGTTGCCATTGTCACCGCGGGTGAGCGGGGAAGCTGGTGTGTGGGCCCCGATGAGACATTCCACACGCCGGCCTTCGCGGTCGAGGTGCGCGATACGACCGGCGCAGGTGATGTTTTCCATGGTGGCTTTATCTATGGACTGTTGCAAGGCTGGTCCCTGCGCGAGACGGCCCGTTTTGCCAGCGCCACCGCCGCGCTCAAGTGTCGCGCTTTCGGTGGGCGGACGGGTATTCCCGGCCTGGAGGAGATTAATGCGTTGTTGGCGAGTTAGCGCTTAAAATGCAATCTTGCGCCAGCGCATAGCAATACTCTCTAACAGTCCGATTGCCATCAGCGTCATGATCGTAAAACTGCCGCCGTAGGAAATAAACGGCAGCGGTATCCCGGTCACCGGCATAATGCTCATCGTCATACCGGCATTAATCAGCACATGACACAGGAGCATGCCAAAAATGCCGACAGCGATCAGCCGTCCAAAAGTATCACGCGCGCGCCCGGCGATTGAAAGCGTAAGCCAGAGCAGCAGGCCATGGAACATCAGCAGCACACTGCTGCCGATAAATCCCATCTCCTCGCTGATCACAGCAAAGATAAAATCGGTATACTGCACTGGAATATAGTTACCCTGGCTGAGCAGGCCGTGCGTCAGCCCTGCGCCAAACATACCCCCGGCCTTGATCGCCGTGAGCGACTGGATAATATTGTAGCCATCGTTGGTATCAACCTGCGCCGGATCGACCAGCAGCCAGTAGAAGGTCAGCAGGCGGGACTTCTGCTCCGGGTTGAGCACATACTCCCAGCCAATCAGTACCGCTGGAATTGCGGCTATGATCAGCAGGAGCAAATGCTGCCAGCGAATACCGGCGCTCCAGGCCATCGCCAGCCAGATAAAGCCGAAGACCATCGCCGTGCCAAAATCGGGTTGCAGCAGCACCAGCAACAGGGGAATGCCCACCAGTGCCAGGCTGCCAATCTGCACCATCCATCGATCGCGTTTGTCCTGAAAATGGGCCCAGTAGGCCGCCAGCACAATAATTGTCACCAGTTTGGCAAACTCGGACGGCTGAAATGTGCGTGTACCGATCTCGATCCAGCTCTGCGCGCCCTCGCTAATTTTCCCGATGGTTAACACCACCGCCAGAATGCTCACGATACCGATATAGAATGGTCGCGCCAGTCCCGACAGCAGGCGATAGTCTAAGAACATTACTGTCCCCATAACGCCCAGACCAATGACAATATTCATGATATGGCGTGGGAACAGCACGCTCAACGGTGTGCCATAGGCCATGGCATTGAGCGTTGCACTATATACGCTGATGATCCCAATGGTCAACAGCGCCAGCACACAGAAGAGCAGAAAAAAGTTAAATTCGCGCCAGAGTCGCCCTTCCACACAAACCTCTCATTCCCGTCATTCCTGAATATTGGATGGATGGTTTCCGGCAACGGGTCGCCCCACCGCCGCAGCTACCTGCACGACCTGGGTCATCATGGTGGCAAAACGCTCCGGTACCAGCGACTGCTGCCCATCGCAGAGGGCAAAGGCCGGATTGTGATGCACCTCGACAATTACCCCATCGGCCCCGGCTGCCACCGCCGCGCGCGCCATCGGCAGCACCCGTTCCCAGTCCCCTGCCGCGTGTGACGGATCGACAATCACCGGCAGATGCGACAGCTCTTTAATCGCCGGAATAGCCCCCAGATCCAGGGTAAAGCGCGCAGTGTCGTCGAAGGAGCGGATACCGCGTTCGCACAACACAACATTGCTGTTGCCCTCGTTCAGAATATACTCGGCGGCCAGCAGCAGATCTTTCACCGTTGCCGCAAAGCCCCGCTTGAGCAGCACCGGCCGCTCGCTGCGACCGGCGGCTTTGAGCAGGGCATAGTTCTGCATATTCCGCGCACCGATCTGAATCATATCGGCATACTCGGCGACCAGCGGCAGCGTCTCGGTATCCATTGCCTCGGTGACAATCGGCAACCCGGTGATGGCACGTACCTCAGCGAGCAGGCGTAAGCCCTCCTCGCCCAGTCCCTGGAAGGCATAGGGCGAAGTGCGCGGCTTGTACGCTCCCCCCCGCAGTATCGTTGCACCGGCAGCTTTAACTGCCTGCGCAACCGTGAGCAACTGCTCCCGACTCTCAACTGTGCAAGGGCCGGCAATCACAACGATATCTGTACCACCAAAAGTAACATTCTTAACCCTGACATGGCTATCGGCCTCATGAAACTCGCGGCTGACGAGCTTGTAGGGTGCCGTGACCCGAATCAGCGCATGGACCCCCGGCAGACGCTCGATGCGCGCCGCCTCAAGAATAGGACCGCGATTCCCGGTAATGCCAATAGCTGTGCGGGTGGGCCCCGGCATGGGATGGGCCGTGTAGCCCAAATCCGCAATTTCAGCGCAGACTCGCTCGATCTGTTCATCTGTGGCGAGTGCGTCCATAACAACGAGCATAGCGGGCTCCTGGTTTCGTAGCGTCTGGACAAACGATATCCAACACGGAAAAAACACCTCGCGCATAAGCGAGGTGTCGGCTGGAGATGAATTGTCTCGTTCTTTGCGAACGTATAGATAACCGAATCTTCAACGTAAAAACGACCAGATCCGACAACCACCTCCACTACCGCGAGTGGAGCATAGACGGTATGCCTGGTCAAGCGCGAATAATGACGATTACGTGAGCGATGGTAGGTCGCACATCCCGGAAAGATTACTCGTAGACCCAGGGATCAACACTGCGGGTCCACTCAACCAGTTCGTTGGGCTGGAAAAACAACTCAACTTCCTGCGCGCCATTCTCCGGCGAGTCTGATGCATGGATCAGGTTGCGCCCGATCTCAACCGCAAAATCGCCACGAATGGTTCCGGGGGCAGCATTGGCCGGGTTCGTTGCACCAACCGTGTTGCGGATCATCTGGATGACACCCTTGCCCGTAACAGCGGCAACAATCACCGGGCCCGAAGTAATATACCGGACAAGTTCCCCAAAAAAGGGCTTCCCCTCGTGGACCGCATAGTGCTTCCGGGCAAGCGCCTCGTCTATCTGGATCATCTTCAATCCGGCAAACTTCAGCCCACGTTGTTCCAGCCGTGTCAGAATCGGGCCGGTCAAACCGCGCTGAACAGCGTCGGGCTTGAAAATAATGAGTGATCGTTCCATAATGCTCCAATTCCTATGGTACTAAACTAAATCGGCACAGCTTCGCTAATGCGTTTCGCGGCACGGCGCATCTCCATCTTTACCAGGCCCAGGTTGACACTGCGCTGGGTAATAACTACGAGGATCAGTTCCTTGGCCTCGAGTAGCAGAATGGAGCCATCCTTTGCATCGATAATTGAGTCGATCAATGTACCAACACCAATACGCTTGGTTGCCTTGTCGATCTCACCGAAAACAGCCGCCGACATGGCTCCCAATATCTCAGCATCTTCTTCATCGAGTAGGGTGCTTGCTACGACAAGTCCATCCTTGCCGACAAGGAGACTTCCAATCACCCCTTCCACTCGGATCAGGTCTTCAACGATCCGTCGCATAGCCTGGCCTTTCGTTCTGGCAGTAAAAGTGCGTAAAGCAAAACGGGTCAAAGCATGAGTTTTGTTATTCAGCTATGTTTGCTCTGAACAAGATATACCCCATGCTACAGGAGAACGTGTATTAACGCAAACTCCATGCCCCACAGTGAACTGACTTGTCCGGATATAACGGCCGGATCTGTGCGGGGCCGGTAGATGACGTATAGGGACAGACCCGGGTTATCTCCTCAGGAGGTTGACCCGGGCACGCCCCTATTACGTCAAAATCACTGGTTGCTCTCACCTAATTCGAAAATGTCCAGCTATACTCCGCAATCGCCTCACGGAACCGATTCTGTGCAGAGTATGCATCACCCAGCAGCCGATGCAGACGCTGGAGCAGGTGCCGATCCTCAGTATCTTCAACTAAATCCTGAAGATCATCAACAATCTGCTCAAGCGCTACTTTTTCTTTGATCAGCCGCTTATACTGGTATGCCGCCAGTTCGGCCCGTCCGGTCTGCGCACTCAGGCGCGCAATTGCCAGGTGCAACCCATGGTTATCAGGTTCTGACTGACTCTGGCGCAGATACTCGTCCAATGTTTCGTCGCCGGTCGGGATAAAGGATTCGAGCTTCTTGCGCCATGATGTTGCTGTTGCAGGAGTAGCGGCCGGCTCCTTCCGCTCTTTGCGCTCCTTTTCCCGGGGCGGCGCAGTTCTGGCTTTCTCTTCTGTGCGTGGCGCGGCGGTTGACCGTCGATCCGGTGTGCGCTGGGCTGCTGTTGACCGGCCAGATTCGCGCCGGGGTTCTTTCGCTCTCTGGGCTGGTTTTGTTGGTTCCAGCGTGACGCGGGCCGGCTCTTCTCTGGGTTTCTCCGTCGTCGTGTCGGCGATACTCCAGATATCGTCAAGTGCCTCCAGCGGAGGCGCAACAAACTCTGCATCCTCCGCCGAGACGGTCGGTTCTTCTTCCTCAGGACGTGGTTCGGTACGTTTTACCGGCTTTGCTATTTCTTCCCGATGCTCTTCGACCACACTAAAGTCAAATGCATCGGTCTCTTCGATTGCTGGCGCCTCCGGCCGGGGTGTAGATTCGCTTGCGGCCTGGGATGCAGCCGAACTGAGCGCGGCGATTTCCTCCGCCGATAGACCTAGATCGGACAGCGAGAAGGGCGATAGCTCAGGTTCTTCCGTTGTCGCTGCCGGTTCAGATGGTTCTGGTTCTGGCACGTCGGCGCCTGGTTCTTCGGGCGCAACCTCACCACTCCCGGACGCCTCCAGTGCAGCGATCTCCTCCTCGGACAATCCCAGATCAGACAGCGAGAAGGGCGTCAACTCCGGCTCTTCGCCCGCGGCCGGTTGAGCAGGCGCTGCCGGTGCTGCCTCTTCCGGCATATCCATGGCTTCCATGGCTTCATCGGCGGGTGCTGCTTCGGTAGAGGCAACGCCGCCTTCATCCAGGCCAAGTGCAGCAATTTCTTCCTCGGACAACCCCAGGTCAGACAGTGAGAAGGGCATCAACTCCGGCTCGTCACCACCTGCCGGTTCCTCAATGTCGGGTGAGTCAAAGGCCTCCGGATACTCGTCTTCCCCGCTGATCTCTTCCATATCGATAACTTCGTCACCGTCACGGATCTCGATCCCGGCGTGATGGAGGGCCTGGCCGATCTCTTCAATCCGCTCGGGCTGGGACATGGGATTCTCAACAACATCGATAATGTCGTTCAGGTCTACAAATCCCTGACGCCGCCCCAGGTTGATCAGACGGTCAATCGTCGGATCGCCCGTTGACTCCTCCGGTTCTGGTGGCGCGGGTGTCCCGGCGCGCGGTGACTGCGCATCTGATTGGGGCCTGAGGAGCGACGGTGTCATATCCCCAAATGTACCAATATCGAGCCCGGCGAGTTCTTCCTCAGTCAACCCAAGCTCACTATCATTCTGGGTACCAAGACTCAACGATGCAATCTCGTCATCACTGAGCCCCAGATCAGCCAGTGAGAAAGGTTGGAGGTTCCCGAAATTCTCGGCGAGGTCGGGTTGTGCTGATTCCGGTTCACCCGGTGTGTCTGTTTCACTCGCGTCGCTGTCAAGACCGAGATCATCAAGCGAGAAGGGTGTTGCTTCCGCCTCCTCAGCGATACCTTCCGGCTCACTTATTTCGGGTGCAGTCGCGCTTTCGGGCCCGGCTGCGTCAGTTGCGGCTTCACCGGACATATCGAGAGCGGCAATCTCCTCTTCACTGAGCCCCAGGTCATCCAGCGAGAAGGGGGTCAGTTCGGGTTCACCGGCGGCTTCGGGCTCACCGGCGGCTTCGGGCTCGTCCGCATCAGCCACGGTGGGCGCTTCGGGCGCGGCGGCTGCGTCAGTTGCGGCTTCACCGGACATATCGAGAGCGGCAATCTCCTCCTCACTGAGCCCCAGGTCATCCAGCGAGAAGGGGGTCAGTTCGGGTTCACCGGCGGCTTCGGGCTCACCGGCTGCTTCGGGCTCGTCCGCATCAGCCACGGTGGGCGCTTCGGGCGCGGCGGCTGCGTCAGTTGCGGCTTCACCGGACATATCGAGGGCGGCAATCTCCTCTTCACTGAGCCCCAGGTCATCCAGAGTAAAAGGAGTCAGTTCGGGCTCGGCACTTGCTGCCGGTATTTCCGCCTCCGCCTCCGGCTCAACGGCAGGCGCTGCCGGTTCTTCGCCGACTTCTTCGTCATCACGTAGCGAGACATCATCATCAGAGAAGAACTGCATCGACTCGTCACCGTCTTCGATGGTTACTGCCGGGAGCGGTGGTTGTTCCTCTGGCGGTAACTCCTCACGTCGCTGCTTGAGCCGGGCAAAGATTGACCGCTCGAACGGTACTTCGTCCTCGTCGTCTTCCTGTTCGCGGCGCAGGAAATCAGTGCTTGACTTGGATGAAGGTTCCTGCCAGGCAAAAGCGGTCGGCTCCTGATGAGTTTCCTCTTCATCGGGGAGCGGAATTGATGCGTGTGAACTGCCCCCCCCTTCCGGCGGTGGCGGTACATCTCCCAGATCATCCAGGGAAAAGGGTTGGAGTGATGGCGGTAGTGAGCCTGTACCAACATCCCCCATGTCGGTTAAGTCTGTTGCACTTAAATCCAGATCATCCAGGGAGAAGGGCTGGAGGTCACGCAGCATATCATCAGGCAGATCATCTTCCGTACCACCTGGCGTGGGGCTACCGGCAGAAGGGGGGGGATCCTGCTGTGACCAGTCAAATGCCCGGAGCGAAAATGGTTGATCACCGGCGGTTGACGGAGGCGGTGTGCCACCCTCAGTAAATCCGGACGGATCAAACGGTTTCATGTCGCCAGTTTCCGTATCATCAATGCCCAGATCATCCAGGGAGAAGGGCTGGAGGTCTGCTTCCGCGCCTGCCGGAGTAGTAGACTCGCCAGTTGAGGATGTTGCTGCTTCGTCCAGGGCGGCAAGTTCCTCCTCACTGAGCCCCAGGTCATCGAGAGAGAAGGGCTGGAGATTTGACTCATCCGCCGCCGATGGCATAGCAGGCTCCTCAGCCGGAGCAGCCGGTTCCGCCGCTGGTTCGGGGGAGTTTACGTCGTTGAGGGCGGCAATTTCTTCCTCACTGAGCCCCAGGTCATCGAGTGTGAAGGGCTGGAGATTTGACTCATCTGCCGCCGATGGCATAGCAGACTCCTCAGCCGGGGCTGTGGGTGCCTGTTCTTCGGCAGGCGGGGTTGCCGCTTCGTTGAGGGCGGCAATTTCTTCCTCACTCAGGCCGAGGTCATCCAGCGTGAAGGGCTGCAGGTCTGCCTCGGTGTCAGCCGCAGCAGCGGGTGCCTGTTCTTCGGCAGGCGGGGTTGTTGCCTCGTTGAGGGCGGCAATTTCTTCCTCACTGAGCCCCAGGTCATCCAGTGTGAAGGGTTCCGGCTCTTCTTCCGATGATGTAGCCGCCGGTTCGGGTGCGGTTGCTTCGTTGAGGGCGGCAATTTCTTCCTCACTCAGGCCCAGGTCATCCAGCGTGAAGGGCTCCGGCTCTTCTTCCGATGATGTAGCCGCCGGTTCGGGTGTGGTTGCCTCGTTGAGGGCGGCAAGCTCTTCTTCACTCAGGCCGAGGTCATCCAGCGTGAAGGGTTGGGCTTCGGTCTCTTCGCTCGACGCTGCTGCCTCCGGCTCTGCGGTTGCAGCGGGTTCGTCCCCGGCGGGTATCTCGGGTGCCGCTGTTTCTTCGGGTTGCTCAGAAAAATCGTCAAAGGAGAAAGGTTTGACATCGGTGTCGAGATCAAATTCTTCCCGCGCTGATGCTGTCGCGGATGCCTCATCCGGCATGACATCGGCGAGTTCATCTTTATCCAACCCTTCAAACGCCAGCAGGCTGGCGAGAAAATCATCATCGGCTTTGCCCCCCGAAGATACCCCGACGGCTGCGGCCGGCTGCGGCTCTTCAACCGTCTCCATCCAGGAGCCAAAGAAGTCCTCTTCGGCGGGCGTTTCGGCGGCAGCAACCGGTTCTTCCTCGGCCTGCCGTGCCTGCTCCTCACGAGCGCGCTGCTCCAGCCAGGCATTTTCATCCCACTCGGGCAGCGTTGTATCGGGTTCTTCCGTTGCGGGGAGCGTTGGAAAGAGGGCCCGCGCAACCGTGTAGTATGGATCGAGATACTGTGCTTCTGTCCAGTACTGACTCCCTTCCGGATCACCGGAGGTCAGTTTCATGTAGCCAAGTAGCAGATTGGCCTTGAGCACATCGGCACGTTCTCCCAGCACATCATGGCAGGCCTCAATGGTAGCTTCTTCCTGCCCATCCCGCCAGAGCGCTTCTGCCAGCCCCACGCGTGCGTCAAAACGATCCGGCTGGTCGTCAATGACACTGCGGAATTCCTGAATCGCCTGCGGGAGCATATGACCTTTGGCGTAGAGGCGGGCCAAACCGGCGCGGCTCACGCGAAGCTGGGCGCCTTCACTGCCCCAGGCATCGGTATAGAGGCGCAGCAGTTGGTTGCGCAACTCAGGCATATCGGGCTTAATCTCGAATGCGCGTTCAAATTCCGTAACAGCGCCATCCAGGCGACCCTGCCGTTCATAGGTAATACCCATGCCAACCAGCGCAGGAATATTCTCGGGATCAGCAGACAAAACGCGCGAAAATGCTTCTTGCGCCTGATCAAATTGCCGACCAGCAAGATATGCCTCACCGAGGATACGATGTGCTTCGAGATTCTGGGGGAAGTGTTCTAAAACATGTTGAGCCACTGCGATGGCGCGCTCGATATCATTCTGTTCAAGCAAGCGTCGGGCTCGATCACATACAGCATGCAGGCTTGTTGTTGCCATCTTGGCTCCTCCTGCTTCCCAATTTCAAACACCAGGGGTGGAGCAGAATAATGTACAATTACCGAGGACTGAGAATAGTGCTATCTTACACCGGATAGCGTGACCTTACATCATATGTAAAGCGTATGGTCATTATAGCGCAGATAGCGGGGGGATGCAAACACCACCCATCGAAATAACTGTTAAAGAATTACGGAGATAGAGGGAACGCCATGTACCTCGTTAGAAATCCTTGAGAAAGTAATGCAGCGTTGCGCAATCACACCTATTTGATGGTTAACATCCCTGAACATCCCTAACCATCCCTAACCATGCATGATCTGTAGCCAGGAAAGACTACGATCAGATGCATAGCCGGTATTGTAGCACGAAACCGGGGCTCACGCAATACGTATGCTGATTTTGCCCAGCACGAAGCCACCTTGCCTTATATGAACTGGGACAAGGTGGCCTGGGCTTGATGTCTGGTCGGGGCGACTGGATTTGAACCAGCGACCTCCTGAACCCCATTCAGGTGCGCTACCAGTCTGCGCTACGCCCCGCCTCAATTAAGTATGGAGCAGATGTGCTTCCAATTATAGCGTGGACAGGGGGAAGAGTCAAACTATAACAATAACAACTGCACATTGCATACGCGGTTTTGCCTGCTCAACGTCGGCTGCGGCGCTGCCAGACATACCATGCGCCGGCCAGGAGGATCATCAGGAGCAGGGCAATCGCGGCCAGCGGCAGGAGTGCGGGTCTGCCGGGTTCAGCGGGCGCGGCTGGGGTGGGTTGCCTACCCAGGTCGCGCGTCTGCGAGCCGAGTGTCTCGGGTGATTGGGGCAACGGCGTCAGAGATAGTTGTTCAGGCACTGTTGCCTCAGGTAGAGGCGCAGTCGCCTGCATATCACCTGTGTGTTCCTCCTCCGGTACTGCCAGGGTTACTCCGTCGGGCTCTACCGGGATGGGTGTGGGCTGGATCGTTGCCGCCTGGGTTGCTGCCGCCGTAAGCGTTGGCGGTGCGGCGGGTGCCGCCTCTTCCGGTTCTGCCATTTCTGCTTCGGTGACGGCTTCGGTTGCTTCGCTCAGGGTGGCCGCTTCATCGGCGGCCTGCTCTGCCGCGTCTTCGGCAGCATCGCTCATGGCTGGCCCTTGTTCTGCGAGAGGAGCAGCCGTTTCCGCCGCTTCAAAGGTACGCGGTGCAGTTGCCGGTTCTTCGGCGATCTGCGCGACCGAGCCACCCGACATGGTTTGTCCATAAAAAATGAATGCACCTGTGAATGTCAGCGCCAGCACGATGGCGGCCAGCGCGCTGCCCAGTCGGACCCACCCCGACAGCAGCGGCCGTCGTGTGCGTACCTGGTCCGGATCAAGGGTGAAGGAGCGCGGTGGTACCAGGGGCGGCGTGTCCCGCAGCAACATCGTTGTGGCGCGCAGTTCCTCCAGTTCCGTCCGAAGATCCGGTTCGGCCTGCAGACGTTGCTCCAGCCTGTTCCGCTCATCTGGGGTAAGCTGGTCATCGATGTAGCTCGATAACAGCAGCCGTTCGTCGTCTGATAAGTTGGATTGAAATGGATTGGCGGTCATGGGTAGCGTACCGGTTTTCCGTTTTTTCGTTTATGTTCCATGGTTCTCGCCTTCATGACGGTAGCGTGCCGGTAATAGTTCCCCGGCTTTCAGCAGATCGCGCAGCCGTGCGCGCCCGCGACTCAACCGGGATTTGACGGTACCCAGGGTTGTTCCGGTAATCTGGGCAATTTCGTCGTAAGGCATACCCTGGACATCACACAAAATTATTGTAATGCGTTGATCTTCGGGCAGATGGTTCAGTCCCTGCTGGATTGCGGCACCAAGCTCCCGGCGTAGCGCAAACTCGTCGGGTGATTCACGCTGGTCGGGTGGGTCAAAGGCGTAGGGATGCGCGTCGTCGGCAGCCAGGGCCGCATCGAGCGAGATCGCTGGACGACGTTTGCGCGCACGGAGGATGTCGTAGCAGGTGTTCGTGGCAATACGCAGTATCCACGAGCGAAACGATCCGCCGCGAAAGCGGCGCAGGTTGCGGAACGCCGAGAGAAATGTTTCCTGGGCCGCATCGGCGGCCGAGTCGCTGTCACCAAGCATGCGATAGCACAGGTTATAAACCCGTCCTTCGTAGAGTCGTACAAGCTGATTGAACGCCTCTACATCTCCATGCTGACCTGCTTCTATCAGGTGTCGCTCTTCGTCAGCCATTGTTGCTGCTGCTCCGCCTACTTACTGCGCGGTGATATTATACCAGAGTTGCTGGTGGGACAGCGATGCTTCCCGTGTTGATGCCAGGGATAGAGGATGGTCTTATAGATGTTACACGCGTTACGCGGTGGGCGATCAAATCGGGCGCAAACGCCCGATAAAGGCCGGTTGCGCCTGCGGCACTCCGTTCGCGGGGGATCGCGTAACGCGTGTAAACGTTACACGACTTACGTGGTTGCTCACCCAAAAGGACATTTCGCCTCCGGCAGGGTGGAAGATTCTATATCTTTTTCACAAAAATGTTGCACTGTGTGCAACATTTTTGTGAAAAAGATCCATAAAGTACGATGCTGCCGCAGGCGAAGACGGCCGTTGTGGGCGTACATGTCCGATTTGTACGCTCACCGCGTAACGCGTGTACACGTTAATGTTATGGTAGATCAAGAGAATTGCAGGAAGCATACTACGACTGTGCAGCGCGACGGATCCGCCGCGCTGTTATCGTTACACCGAGGTGCGGAAGTAAGACCAGTTTATAACGGGATAATATGGGCGATGCGGGTGACACCGGCGGTTAAGCGCTGACCGACATTCACCAGTGGAGCGAGCGAGTCGCGCTGAACAATCAGATCCAGGCGCGCACCAAACCGTACGGTCCCGATCCGCTCACCGGCGTTGATCTGATCGCCTGGCTGCACCCGGCACACAATCCGCCGGGCCACCGGCCCGGCAATCTGTACCAGCAGCAGTGGCCCCCAGGCTGTTTCAATCCCGATGTAGGTACGGGTATTCTGTTCGGTGGCCAGCGGATCATTGACCGGGCGATAGTCACCGCTGACCCGTTCAACATAGGTGACGGTTCCAGATACGGGACTGCGCTGCACCGGCACATCGAACGGGGACAACCCGGTTGCGATGCAGAGCGCATCAGTATGCAGGAAGCGGTGTTCGTAGAATTCATTGACTTCCAGTATGGTACCGTCAGCGCCGGCAAAAAGGGTAGTAGGATCAGTGGGGGTCTGGCGTTCCGGGTCACGATAGAGCAGCGCCGTCAGCGCCGTCAAAGCGAGGGGCAGGGGGGCCAGCCGTGGCCGTAGTCCCAGAGCAAGCCCGGTCAATCCCAATCCTACGCTTAAAAACGGTGTTGCCTCGGCATCAATGCCGGGGATATGCTGTGTCTGGGTGTTATCAATAATTTGTTCTGACATAGGCAGGCCAGGTTGCTTCTACTGCTATAATGTTCGATTCTAGCATGGCTCATGCGAAAACGCAACAGGCAGTGCCGGGCATGCCGGGACTGGTGTACTGCCGGCGACTTTAGCGTGCAGCAGCAGCGCTGCCACACGCCAGAGCCGCGCCTCCAGGTCTTATCCTTCTGCCAATAACCCGGCGATATAGATGAGCGTTGCGCGGCGACCCTGGGGATGCAGTTGCCGCCAGAGATTCAGGAGATGCTCTTCATCTCCCATGATTTCGGTCGTTGTTAGCCGGTTGATACGATTAAACCGGCGGACTGATGTCTGGTCATCGGCAAACTCGTCCTCGTCTTCTTCATCCGGAATGTAGGAATCTTCGTCGGCGAATGGTATGGTTTCGTCCGGGATAATATCCGGTTCTGGTGGGGGAACAGTCTCCCCGCCGGAGCGAACCGTCTGATCGGCGACCAGCACCTTCGCCAGTTCAAGCGAGTCCACCTCGAGACAGCGGGCCAGACGCTGGGCCTGGTCGGCATCGGGTAAAGTCTGGCCGGAGAGATAATTGCGCAGGGCACCATCACTAATGCGCGTCTCACGTGTCAGCTTCGCGCGTGAATAGCGGCCGTTGTGCATACGCTCGTCCAGCCAGTCGGCGAAGAGGGGCGCTGATGTCGGACGCAGGGCGGTCTGTTCACGGGCGACTTCAACCGGGATATCGAGCGCACTGGCGATTAACTCCAGGGTACGCCCCCGGGGGCGCTGCGTTTGCCCGGAGATAAATTGTCGGAGCGAAAGCGCACCGATCCCCAGTCGTTCGGCAAACTCGCTTATTGCAATTTCCTCCCGCATCGCTGCGTGGAATAACATCACTGAGAGGGGCAGATTGGCCGGAGGGGCATCATACAGCACGGCCGTTGATGCTTCGCTCATCGAGAGATGCTCCTTGTAACTAAAGTAATACGATACATGCACAACTTCAGACATGGCAAAGCCTGCTACTCCTGCGTCTATCGCTATTTGTATGTGTTTATGAAAAGCTGCATGGAGTGATACTACGATAGCTGCGATAGTTGATGATACTGTTCAGTAAATGGACAGGATACGCCGTCAGCACTATTGCTCCGTCCGTTCCTACGATTATCAGTTGCTGTGAAACTGTTACGCGAACGGTCAGGTGACCTGGGAACTTGCCCGGTGTGTATTCCCGGCAATAAGCGAAATGCTGGTCAGGACATGATTCTGCGGACAAAGCCGTTACTCCCGCGATATACCGGGCGGTGCGGTTCTTCTCCAGGGGACTACATTCTCCTATGATGTGCAACAACTTCACCGACTTATATGAAAGTGCCGGTTTCTCATGCAACGGTGCTGGTTTACCTGGTAGCTGTTCTACCTGTAAATAGTAGTATGGATTTCATAAAACATTGTTAGTGATTGGAGTATACGACTATTTGCGTATGGTGTCAAGCCTGAAAATAGTTCTACCAGCATGATTTCTTCAAAATTGGCTGTTGAATGTGGTTTTGCCTGATCCTTTTGTATTGCGGTGTGCAAGAGCGCTGTACGCCGGCAATGCTCTCCTGCTATATTCAGGGTCAGGCAGGGGTAAGCCGTATACCAGGGTGGGTCGGATTGGCTGCATCCGTAGCATGGCGGATATGAATTAGATGATAGCCGGTAGTTTGTTACGTACCCGTTATGTTTGTCCAGTTAATAACACGAGTTACGCGGTCACTGACTCGATAAGGACATTTCGCCTCCGGCAGGGTGGAATCGGACATCCTTTTTGGAAAAAAAGTGGCTCTCCGAGCCACTTTTTTTCCAAAAGATCGAAAAAGTACCATGCTGCCGCAGGCGAGACGAGCTTTCATCTGGTCAAACGTCCGGTTTGAACGCCCACCGCGTAAGTTGTGTTAATAAACGGCCAGTTGTCGGGCGCGGTGATCGGTCGGTTGGAACGATTGATTCTTCGCTGTGGATTGGCTTGTGGTACAATACAGAGCGCTACTGAGCAGTGGTACGTTCGCTGATAGCAATTCTGGCCGATCGCGTTGTTCTGTGGCAGGTCGCTCGTTTCGTTGGGCGTTGTGGTTTGAACGTAGAAAGCTACATCTGTGACGGTAGTTGAACGGACCCCTTTTGTAATCAGCGATCTCTATGATCTTGATTGGTTGGAAGATCCACGCATGAGCCCGGATGGACAGACGGTTGCGTATGTGCATGTGCGGGTGGATCGCCTGCAGAATTGTTACCGACGGGCAATCTATCTGGTGCCGGTGCGGCATGGTCAGCCCCGCCGGTTTACTGCCGGTCAGCGGGAGGATCATACACCGCGCTGGAGTCCTGATGGTCGCCGGCTGGCCTTTGTTTCGACCCGGGATGATGAGCGGGGCCAGATCTATGTTATTCGCGTCGATGGCGGGGAGGCAGCGCAGGTAACGTTTATGCCACGGGGAGCGCGCGAGCCGGCCTGGAGTCCCGATGGTACGCGCATTGCGTTTCTCGCGGCCTGTGATGAAGACGAGCGGATGTGGGAGGATCGAGCGGATACGGATATCGCTCCCGTGGCTCCTGCCGATGCCTGGGAAGAGCGGCGGATGCGGGAAGCAGAGGAGCATGCCGAAGCGCAGCGCCATGATCCCCGGGTGATTACCCGTTTGCCCTATCGTACCGGAACAGACTATTTTGACAATCGCCGCCACCATATTTATATTGTGGCGGTTCCTACCGCTGATCTGGAGCGAGCCGATTGCCCGCAACCGCGCCGGATCACCGATGGGGATATTCATCACAGCGCGCCGGTCTGGATGCCGGATGGTCAGGTACTCCTGACGACGGCGACCCGTGATCCGGAGGCCGATGCTCTGCTGGGGTATTACGATGTGCTACGGGTACCGGCGACCGGGGGCAAGCCGGAGATCCTGACGCGCTCGGGCTACTCCTACTTTGATCCGCAGCCTGCTCCGGATGGCAGCATGATTGCCTTTCGTCGTCTACCGGAAGAGCGGTTGCTGGCGGGCGGCTACCGGGTGGCGCTGATCCCGGTTGCCGGGGGCGAGCCCCAGTCGCTGACGGCGCATACCGATCTGAGTGTTGAGCTGTTTCGCTGGCACCCGAACAGCCAGGGTGTCTACTTTAGTGCCGGGTGGAATGGGACGACCGGGGTGTACCATGCCGATACCGAACCCGATTCGACGAGACGGCAGGTCAATTTACTGGTGGATGCAGACCGGATGGTGAGCGCTTTTGATGTTGGAGGTGCAGGTACGGTTGCATTTGTGGCGGGTACGCCGGATATGCCCTGCAATCTGTTTGTGCGCCATCCCAGTGGCGAGGAAGTTCAACTGACGCAGCTCAACGCAGCCCTGCTGTCCGCGCGTCGGGTCGTACCGTTTGCGGAGATCCAGTATACTGCCCCCGATGGTGAGCGGGTCCAGGGTTGGGTGGCGTATCCACCCGATTTTGACTCGTCTCAACAATATCCACTGGTGGTCCATATTCACGGCGGGCCACCGATTATGTGGGGGCCGGGTTATCGGTCGATGTGGCACGAGTGGCAGGTGTGCGCGGCGCGGGGGTATATTGTCTTCTTCTGCAATCCGCGTGGTTCGGATGGGTATGGCGAGCAGTGGCGCGGCAGCATCCGGGATCACTGGGGTGAGGCCGATGCGCCGGATATTCTCGCAGGAATTGATTTCCTGGTTGCACAGGGCCATGTTGATCCGGCGCGGATCGCGGTGACGGGCGGCTCGTACGGCGGTTTTATGACGACATGGCTCATTGGTCACACGGATCGGTTTGCCTGCGCGGTGGCGGCCCGGGGGGTGTTTAGCCTGATTTCCCAGTATGGCACCAGTGATGCCCACGAGTTGATCGAGAGTGAGTTTAGTGGTTATCCCTGGGAGTTGCAGGAAGAACTCTGGTATCACTCGCCGCTGGCGCATGCGCACAAGATTACGACACCGCTGCTGCTGCTGCATGGTGAACTGGATTATCGCACACCGATCAGCGAGGCGGAGCAACTGTTTGCATTTCTGCGGCGTCAAAAGAAAACGGTTGAACTGGTACGCTACCCGCGTGAGGGGCATGAACTTACCCGCACAGGTGAGCCGCGGCACCGGGAGGACCATTTGACCCGGACCCTGGAGTGGTTTGATCGCTACTGTCAACCATAAGATGCGTAGCTTCTGGAGGTTTCCCCATGAATGAGCAGACATCCCGGCACGACCCCCATCCCTGGGAGGGCTTAACGCCGACCCAGGTTCTCGCAACCGTGGTGCAGGAGTTGTACAACCCGGTGAGCTTGCTGGGCCGACATCTCAATCGGCTGACGGGTGAGGAAGATCCGTTGACCGAGGAAGAGTATGAGTCGCTCTTTGAGCAGATGGATGGGGCAGTGCGACAACTCAGCAAGACCATCGTGAGTATGAAACGCTATGCCCGGGAGCAAGGGGCTGATGTTGAGGATCTGGGATAGCCGGCGTTCTGCAACATTATCATTGTGGTGACCAGGGAGTGCCGCGTAACTTCTAGACTACTACCAATGTGCCAGCAAACCAGCAATCAGCCGGAATGGGCGCAACGGGCGCAACGGCGGCACAATCCCGTTTGTCATCGCTGCGTCCTCGGTGGTCGCTGTGGCGATGACAACAAATCAGTATAAGTCGGGGGCGGTGCTGTGATGGCAACGTTTTGTTGGTGGCAAATCTCCCGCCGGTGATAGGTCCGGTGGGAGATGTTTATCTGCGTGAATATGAACTGGTGCAAGATGATGCATCTGGATCAACCGGGTCTGTTCGGTTGCGGGCAATAGGTTGCCACTCAATGCTTGCGGGCTACCGGCTCTCCTCCATTTCTCCTCAATCTCTCCTCCACTTCTCCAATGATGTCATCTTTTACAGAAAAACCAAATGTGGTATAAACAAAATATGGAGTATATAAGTAATGAGACAAGGAGGGCACTTATGGAAGCATCGGTCGGTTTCACGCCTGATTTTCTCGGCGGCTTGCTCGTTATCCTGTCTATGTTTATCATCGGGGCAATTGCCTACGTCGCAGGTCGTTCGGGTTTGAATTAATCATCTGTGACGACGGCGACACCCTGTTTCGTTGAACAGGGTGTCATTTCATTCCCCTAAAACTGACACGATTTATGCGGTGGACGTGCAAACTGTACGGTTCACCCGATGGAAGCCCGATTCGCCTGCGGCAGCATGGTACGTTTTTTCTTGTTCACAAACAAACTCACAACGTGAATTTTTTTGTGAACAAGCCTGGAATCTTCCGGGTTCGGGACTGCACAACTTCTGTAAAACTGACAGGACGTACGCGGTGCCAACTGTTCCGGCGGCGTGCCAGCCCAAAAGCCCGATTCGCCTCCGCCCTGCCGGAGGCGATATCCTCCGCAAAACACGGGATCGCCTGATCCATGGCAGCATTGGCCGTTTCGCGGTGTTCGCTCATATCGTGGCGTTCGTGGTCCAAATGCCCACCGCGTAACTTCTGTAAAACTAAGAACAGCATGCTGCGCTCCTCCACATGTGATCCGCATGCAACCATATTGGTAACCCCCAGAATCACCGGGCAGTCATTCGGCTGGACCGCCGGGCTCGTCGGGATTGGCGAGCATATATCCAACTCCGCGTACACTAATAATATAGTTGGTGTGAAATTTATGGCGGAGATTGCGCATGTGCCAGCGAATCAGATCCCGCGCGCCGGCCTGATCGGTGCCTTCGCCATAGATCGGGCGGGCCAGATCAAGAAATGAGTGTACCTGTCCCGGGCTGGATGCCAGGTTCGATAAAATCATGTACTCGGTTGGGGTGACATGGAGTGGCTCGTTGTTGAGCCAGACTTCGTGGCGGTGGGTATCAATGCGCAGCGCGCCGACCGTCAGGTAGCGTGTGCCGGTGCCGGCTGCCTGGCCGGTCTGGTCTGCTCCGGATGGCGTGGGCACTCCCGACTGCCGGGCCTGGTTAATCGTCTCGGCAACTTTCTGGAGTGCATCTGAGGCGCGCGCCTGTTGCAACCGGGTCTCGCGATGGGCAATCGCGGCGTCCAGGCGTTCGCGTAACAGGTTCATCTGACAGGGCTTCTGCAGGTAGTCGAAAACCCCGGCGCGGACAGAGGCAATGGCAGTGTCCAGCGTAGCATGGCCGGTGAGTAAGATAACCTCGGGCGGGTCAGGTTGGTTGCGGGCAACGTTGGCGACTTCGACGCCGTCAATGTTCCCCATCACGATATCGGTCAGGACCACGTCATAAACCGGCTGATCCGGGTCGGGTTGGGTTAATAGCCTGATGGCCTGCTCGCCATTGGCGGCCTGGGTCACATGGTAGCCCGTCCGCTCCAGGATGCGCGCAATCACTTCCCGCATATCATGATCATCTTCGACTAACAGAATAGAAGCACTCATCCTTCTTTCCTTAGTTTACAGGTGTTACGTGGTGAGGCTACAAACCGGGCGTTTGCGCCCGATAACGCCCGGTTTCGCCTGCGGCAGCATAATGCGTTTTTGTCTTGTTCAATATGAACAAACTGGTTGCTTCCGTCCTGCCGGAGGCGAAACTCCATGCTGGATCAACGACCGCGTAATTCCTGTGAGTAATGTATGGCGGCAACTGTAGCCTGGTCGTCTGGTATTTTAATCCCTTTAACCTCTTTTTTACCTTATTGCGGGTGACGGGATGCTTGCCGGGTCTATCTGCTGGAGATAGACCGGCGGTTATGTTGTTCTCTTCGCTTTACCTATGGCTCCGTTCAGGGCGATATGTAACTGGCGGTGTATTTCTGCTATGCTGTAGGCCGTGATCTAACAGCCCATGTGTCAGCAGATTACTCCGGGGGGGAGTGATAGCGGCTATCCAGTTCGCGTAAAATGACACCAATGCGTTCAATCTGTTCGCGTGCCCGCGCAAGTATATCGGCCTGCTCCACTTCGTCAGTTTCGGCGAGCATTTCCAGGGTCGCCTGGATTGTCTGTAAGGGTGTATTCACTCGGTGGGCAACAAGTGCCGTAATCGTTTTACCGGCAACCGTGCGTTCGGTATGTCGGGCCTGGCTTTCCTGCTGGAGACGCTCGGTGATGTCGGCAACATACAACACAACGTGAGTGCCGATTGGCAGGCCGGTTGTTTTTGTTTGCTCAGGGGGCGATTGTTCAACGGGTGGTCGCGTGAGCAGGGTCTGCATATCGAACACATGCGTTGTGCCGTCGGGATAGCGGATGCGTTCGCGCCGCTGTCGGGGTTGACCATCGCGCAGGGTGTCAAGCACCCAGTCACCGGGAAAGGTCAGAGCCAGGGTTGTGTCGGCTTCCGGTGGCTGAGTGAGCGCGGCCCAGGGTTGTTTGAGCACCTCGGTGTGAGGGCGACCCAGCAGGAGCGTCATTGCCCGGTTCACTGCTCGCACATACCCGTCATGGTCAAGCAACACAAAACCATCGTCAATGGTATCGATGATGGTTTGCAGAATATCGCGGTTGTCGCGCAGATGGCGGTTCGCCGCTTCCAGTTCGTCGGTAAGCCGGCGCAGACGCCGCTCGCTTGTTTGTAGTGCCAGTTCGGCCCGTTTGCGGTCGGTAATATCCGCGTGGGCCGTGACGACGCAGGGAGGACCAGGTGCTGCCAGGCGGGTGACATATCCGGTGAACCAGTGCTGCTCAGTGGACGTATGGCAGGGATAATCCAGCGTAAAATGCGGCTGTGTCCCCGCCAGCACCGCGCGGATACCGGCAGCAAAGCGCGGTGCTTCGTCAGCATCTTCCCCGGTTGCGCTGGCACAGACGTTCAGGTAGTTTGCGCCCTCGTCCGTATGCGGCAAGGTAGCACTCGTCTCGCCGGCAGGTGGACTTACCGCTCCAAATGTGCGCCATGCCGCATTTACGGCGATAATCGTGCCGTTCATGTCGAGCACGGCGATATGGATGGGCAGAGAGTTCAGAATGGCCCATGCGAGGCGCGCATTATGATCATGCTGCGTTGCGGCCTGTTTCTGCTCATATGCGGCAAGGTTATGGCGCAGCGCACGGTTTTCTGCCTCAAGTTGGGCAATACGTGCATTGGTCTGCCGCTCATTTTGAAGGCGGAACCTGTGTTCATGTTCCAATTCGGCCTGCATATCTGCTACCTTCTCCTCAAGCACACGCCGGGCGATGACCCGGGTGTACCCAATCAAACGTCTTGATGCTTGCATGCGTGCTGTATGAAGTTGTCGTGCGATCTGCATATCTTGTAGTAGTTCCCCAGAATGTCGCGTACTGTTCAAATCGGCGCTTCGGGCGTGATAATCTGACATCGTATTGCGACAATGCCTCTCTGTTTTCCGATGCTGGTGCTCTTGCTCCTGCCCTACAGATGAACATGCTGGCGCTCCCGGGCCATCTATGATACCACTCGGGCAGACCGTCGCATGTGTAAATTCGGTTGGCAGTTGGAGGAGAAATCAGAGGGAATCCCCCTGTCAACCTCAACTGTCTGCGGATGGGGTGGGTTGCGCCAGGGTAAAGTAAAAGGTTGCGCCCTGATCCGGGAACCCCTCGGCCCAGATCTGACCGCCATGACGTTGAATGCTGCGCTGTACCAGGGTCAATCCGATACCGGTACCGGGGAAGTCCTGCGCAGAGTGTAGCCGCTGGAATGGGCAGAATAACTGGTCAGACTGGGATTGATCGAAGCCGATACCATTGTCCCGTACAAAGTAGGCAGTATGAGCCGGACAGCGGGTCATGCCAAACTCAACCTGCGGGTGGGGACGGTTGCGGGTAAACTTCCAGGCATTGTTCAGCAGATTCTCCAGAGCAATGCGCAGGAGTTGCGGATCACCAACAGCAATGATGTTGTCTGTGATGATGACTTCAACGTCGTGACCGGGAAGATCATGCCAGAGCGCGATAACATCATAGGCCAGACTGCTCAGATTAACCAATTCATGCTGCATGCGTCGGTCGGTGATCTGCGCAAGCTGCAGCAAAGCATCAATGGTGTGATCCATACGCTGAATGGAGCGCTGCATCCGCTCAAAGTCGGCACGCACTGCTCTGGTCAATTCGCGTGTGCAATCCGCCTGCAAGCTCTCGGTGCAGGTGTTGATAATGGTGAGCGGCGTACGCAGACTGTGGACGATGGCATATCCCAACATCTGCATTTCTGCTTCGCTCTGGCGGCACAGGGTGAGTTCCTGCTGCAGATCTTCATTTACCCGGGTCAACTCAGCAATGCGGACCTGCATCTCAGCGTACGTGGTGTGGTCGTATGCTTCCGGTAACAGTTCCTTTTCCCAGGGAGATGTCTGCGGACGGGTTATCTGTTCAATTGTCTCTTCTAACCAGGCTACCTGTTGCCGTAACTGAGCATTCTTGGACTGCAGTTCCCGGGTGGTTTTTTGTCTAACGCGATCGTCCATGATGCGTTTCTCCTTCTCTTCCATCGTTGCGCCAGGGACGCTATCGTTCTGTCGCGGGCCGGTTTCGGAGGGACACAAATCCAACCTTGCCGCCGTATCGTGGCGGGTGCAAGGCTGGATGCCTGGGTGTTGCTATCGTAAAATCTGGCACAAGTGTCTGATCGGCATTATAACAAAAAACTTCTCCGTGTGCTATCAGGGAATACCCGTAATTTGCTCGGAAACCTCCTTAGTAGCTTACTACAGAAGTATAGTTACAGCTACATGTTATTGTGATGTTTCAGTTCAGAACCGATGAAAATCAACGCCGTCGTTGCGTTAGATCAGACAAGCATTTTCCTGAACCATAGCCTGATTATAGAATCTCTGTTCAGGAGAGTGTTACTGCTGTGTTGTTCTATTAAGGGGATATACCATACACCAATGGGCTAAAACCAGCCGCAGTTATGGGTCTCTCCTGCCGTGTATAGTACAATCTCCCTAAAATCTCCTCTAATATCCAACCAAATGATGCTTGCCTCTAGCGTTGTTTACCGTTATGCTGAAGCCGGCAGATACACGTTTGATAATTGCTGAACTGCGCCCCGGCATAATGGACAGCGTTGTCTACCTTCCCTGGGTTGGGATTGATAGAAGAGGAGAGACGGAGATATGAGCCTGCATGAGTTCGCTCAGGAGATACAGACCGTACGTGATCAGGTGGTGCAGTTGTATCACCGCATCGGCACAGCTTTACCCGAGGAGCATGCGCTCCTGTCCGGGCCGATTGAGGATCTCATGGTGCGCGTTGAGCAGGTGCAGCGGCGGGTGGAACGGGCCGGGGGCAATCAGATGCCGATGCGGGCGCCGGCTCCATGTGCCGCCGACAACCCTGCACCGTCGTCTGACCGGGTGAGCAGCGGGTCGCTGGCGGACCGATTTACGCAGATGGAGGTCATGATTAAGCACAAAGAGGCACTTGTGGCGCGCGAGCGGGCCGCCCGCATCAGTGCCGAGGAAGCCCGGCAGCGCCTGAGCTTTCTGGCGGAGGTCAGCCACATCCTGGTCGAGGCCCCTGATACAGAAACGATGCTGGCGCGGGTGGCGCGGTTTGTTGCCGCCTTTCTGGCTGACTGGTGTGCGATCGATATGATTGAACCGGATGGGCAGATTCGCTGCGTAACAATGGCTCATCGCTTTCCGGAAGGGGAGCGCCTCCTGCACACTCTGCATGGCAACTATCCCGGCGATCCGGTGCTGCCTGGACCAGTGTTTCAGGTAATCCAGACGGGGCAGCCGGTGTTTATGCCCGAAGTTGTGCCGATCCTGTTAGAGCCGTTTGTCCGCGATGCCGAACATCTCCGCCTGCTCCAGACAGCCGGTATCCGATCGGCCATGATTGTACCGCTCAAGCGGCATGGGCAGGTACTGGGCACCATCTCGTTTGTCTCTGCGGGGACGCATCACTATGAACTGGATGATCTGGGCATGGCGAAGAATCTGACCTCGCGGGTTGCGGCGGCGGTGGAGCAAGTCCGCCGTTACCAGGAGGCGCAGGAAACGGTGCAGCAGCGTGATCAGTTTCTCTCCATTTTTTCGCATGAGCTAAAGACGCCACTGACAACGCTGCTGGGGTTCTCGCGCATCCTGCAGCAGTGGGTCAGCCAGCCGCGTGTCGATATTGATCGCACTCATCGTGGACTGGAGCGCATTGTTGAGCAGGTCTATCGTCTGAATGATCTGATCAATGTGCTGCTGGATTTCTCGCGTCTCCAGACATCACAGTTTGCCATTCAGCGTGTCCCGATGGACCTTGGCGCGTTGATCCGGGAGGTGGTCGAGGAGATCCGGCCGGTGCTGCAACATCACACGATTACCGTGAATAGTTCGGGTGCGCCGTTGATTGTCGCGGGCGATTATGTGCGGCTCCGGCAGGTGGTGCAAAATCTGCTGGACAATGCGCTCAAGTATAGTCCCAATGGTGGGGCAGTGCGGATTGAGCTTGAGCAGGATGATGATCAGGCGTCTATCCGGATCAGGGATCAGGGGATTGGCATTCCGGCCGCAGCGCTACCGCATCTCTTCCAGGGATTCTATCGGGCCGCAAATGTGGATGCCCATCGCATCAGTGGCATGGGCATCGGGCTGTATGTGGTCAATGAGATTGTGACCATGCATGACGGAACAGTTGAAGTGCTGAGTGATGAAGGTGTAGGGAGTACCTTTACGATCTATCTGCCGCTGATGGAGCGCTCGCTGCTGCAACCGGCAGCGCAGATCAAGGAGCGCACGGTCTGCGCATAGGTGCAGTGCTGTGCGTGTAGTGGTATACCCTGGTCAACTGACCGGGGCAAAAGCTGTCCCCCTGGTCATTCCCACGGCCTGATGTGCTGCAACCGGATTGGTAGTATGCTGAATAGTGCGTTCAATGGAGAACGCAGGGTAGAGTACAACGATGTAGGAGGCCGAAGATGGAACGAAAGACAAGCGATGCCCAGCGAGAGCATGCGGTGATGGTAGCTGCGGGTTCCGCCTGGTTGGAGGGATTGCTGGGGATACCATCCGCTGCCCATGGCGTGGTAATCTGCGCGCATGCAAGTGGCAGCAGTCGCTACAGCGACCAGCAGCGGGCAACTGCCGGCATGCTGCGCGCTGAAGGGCTGGCAACCCTGCTGCTCGATCTGTTCACAGCGGAGGAAGAAGCGCTTGATGCGCGAATGCATCATCTAAAGTATGATATCGGATTACTGGCCGAGCGGCTGATCGCTGTAACCGACTGGCTTACCGGGTATCCCGATACACACCATCTCCCAGTTGGCTATTTTGGTGCGGGCACGGGCATCGGGGCTGCCCTGGTCGCCGCTGCCGAGCGTGCCGAGAGTGTTGGAGCAGTCGTTTCGCAGAGTGGTCGTCCCGACCTGGCGGATCTGGCGCTGCACCGGGTGCGTGCGCCAACGTTGCTCCTTGTGGGCGGGAAAGATTTCTCCCTGATGGCGCTGAGCCGTACGGCCCTGGAGCACATCCATGGCGAAAAAGAATTGACCGTTATTCCGGGTGTCGCCGATCTGTTTGAGGAACCGGACCGATTAGAGGCGGTTGTTCAGGCGGCATGTGCCTGGTTTAACCAGCATCTGGTTCCGCTGCACGAGGCGCAAGATCTGCTTGTTGTCGATGTGTAGCCGGCATTGGTGCTGGTGGAACGCCGGTATGGTTGCTGTGGCGGGGTGCAAGAACACAAAAGAAGGAGTTGATGTACCGCGAAGATAAAGCTGCCGTCATCGGAGTGTGATGATAGACAAGGAGGTCTGTCAGATGATACAGATAGAACTTGCGCCGGAAGAGGCGGCGATGTTGCAAACAATCCTGGACGACTATCTTTCGGATCTGCGGATGGAGATCGCCGGCACGGACCGCAAAGACTTCCGCGAAGAATTAAAGCAACGCAGAGATGTTATTGTCAAAGTGATGACTTTGCTGCAACCGGAGCGGATTAGCTCTTAGAGACTGTCTGAAACGGGTTGGTCATGGGGCTACGGCCCCGGGGCGGGAGTCCCGGCTTCAGCCGGTGGGTGGCCGGAACCGGCTGAAGCCGGGACTCCTGGGGCGCTGTCCGGTGTCGCAGGGCACCCAGCATGCCGTGGGACCGACGCGAATCATCTTTTCAGACAGTCTCTTAATACTACAACGAGATTTCTGTCTCACCGCAGCGACGCAGCGGGCGCAGAGATGACCAGGACTCGGAGGGACTGCTCAGCGTGCTCTGTGGCTGCGGCACGGATGATTTTAGTACATTCTCGTTGTAGTCGTAGCGTGAATAACACGACTTACGCGGTGGGCTTTCAAATCAGGCGTGTGCCTGGATGAAATCCCGATTCGCCTGCGGCAGTATGGTACGTTCTTTTGCTTTTTCCGCCCTGCCGGAGGCTGAAATACCTGCCGGGTCAGGGACTGCGTAACTCCTGTGAATAGGTAAACAGACGGGAAGGTTATATCTTCCCGTCTGTTTGCATGTGCGCGGATCGCTGTGCGGTTCCCGCCGGCAGCGCAGATATTCTGCCAGACGTGTCCCCGGTCAGGGGAGGCGTCTTTTTTGTGGGAAGGATGCTGCCAGGGCGCAGGTCGTCACCAGGCATGGACGACTCTTCGTGTATTATAGGCAGAACGGTCACAATGGTTGTGGCTCTGGCTGTGAACAGATTGCGTGTGCGCCGCTTCGCAGGAGAAGCCGCCGGCCGGGGAATGATCTTGTAGCAAAAGAATAAGGAACGGCATGACCTTTGTGTTATTTATCGTCGGGTTGGTGCTGCTGGTAGTCGGGGCCGAAGCGCTGGTGAATGGCTCGGCCCGGCTGGCGGCGGCGGTCGGGGTCTCGCCCCTGGTGATCGGGTTGACGATCGTGGCATTTGGGACCAGTTCGCCGGAACTGGCGGTGGGAATTCAGGCCGGCCTGCGGGACCAGGCCGATGTGATTGTGGGCAATATTATCGGGAGTAATATCTTCAATATCCTGTTTATTCTGGGGCTCTCCGCTCTGATTGCGCCACTGCTGGTCTCACAACGGCTGACCCGGGTTGATGTACCGCTGATGGTGGGCATCTCATTTCTCATGCTCTTTATGGCCCTGGATGGGACGTTTGGCCGACTGGATGGGCTGATCCTGTTTGGCGGCGTGATTATTTACACGGTCTGGTCATTTCGCCAGAGCCGCAAAGGCAATGAAAATGAGGCGCTGGAGGCCGAGTATGCCCACGATCTCGGTTTGGATGGGGTGCAGAGTAGTCCCCACTGGATACGCTACCTGCTCCTGATGATCGTCGGGTTGGCCGCGCTGATCCTGGGGTCACGCTGGCTGGTTGATGGCGCGGTCGTGTTTGCCCGCTTCCTGGGGGTGGACGAGTTGATTATCGGGTTGACCATCGTTGCCATCGGGACTTCGCTACCGGAAGTGGCAACCTCCGTGATCGCTACACTGCGGGAGGAGCGCGATATTGCGGTGGGTAATGCGGTGGGCAGCAATATTTTTAATATTCTGTCGGTGCTGGGGTTTGTTGCGCTGATTGCGCCCGATGGCATTACCGTTGATCTGCGCGCACTCTGGTTTGATCTGCCGGTGATGATTGCGGTGGCGCTGCTGTGTGTGCCGGTCTTCTTCACACGGGGCATGATTCGGCGCTGGGAAGGTGCGCTCTTTCTGGGGTACTATGTGGCCTACACGCTCTATCTGATCCTGGCGGCTTCCGGGAGTGCTGCCCTGCCGCTGTTCAGCACGCTGATGGTCGCATTTGTCATCCCGTTGACGCTGCTGGTGCTGTGGCAATCGTTCCGCCGCTCGCGCCGGGCATCCCGTGTTCAGTAGGCCGGGCGGCAGTCCCCGCGCTGCTGCCCGCAGTGTGATCGTATATCGAGAAAGGAGAGAACATGGCAGGGGCAACCTGGCTGGTTGATGTAGGCTATGTGGTGAAGGCCAGTGAAGGCCAGTTTAAGCTGGATTATATCGCGGCCGAGCAGATTATTCGCAAGCAGTTTGGTTCAACGCAGACCTATCTTTTTAACGGGTTTGACCCGGCGTATGGTATCTCCAGTGGATTGCAGGCGTTTTACACGGCGATGCAGGCGCAGGGGATGCAGGTGCGTCTGCAGCCGATGGAGTCGGGGCCGCCGGGGACGAATCGCCAGCGCCGGGTTGATGTGGACTTTAGCGCGCATCTGGTCTGGCAGGCTTCGCTGCCGGAGGTGACGACGCTGGTGCTGACCACGGGCGACCAGGATTTTGTGCCGGCGGTCGAGTTGGTGCGACGCGAGTTTCAGAAGCATGTGTTGCTCTTCTCCTATGAAAAAATGGTGAACCAGGATTTGATTGCTGCCGTAAACACATGGTGGCAGTTTGATGCGACGCAGTTAGCGCGGCGGTGAGGGTGGGGAAAGCGGGAGTGCCGGTCCTGGGCATGATGCTGGTACGATTGTGCTATAATTGAGTATGCCTGAAAAATGAACGTATCCTGCGCGGAGTAAAGGTGATGCATGATGGTGAACCCGGCGCGCTATACCGACCAGATGCGGCAAGAGCAGATCAGCCGTAACCAGTTAAGCGAGCGCCTGGCTGAATTCGGCTGGGTTATCGCCGCGCCTGTGCCCGATCTGGGTGAAGATTTTGTTGTGCATATCTACTTCGAGGGCCGTGCGACTGGGGTTATGTTTCATGTCCAGGAAAAAAGTGTCACGAATCTCCACGAGCGCCGCAAGGATGATCACCTGGTTTACAAAAATATCGCGGTCAAGGATGTAATCCACTGGGAAGCATGTAGCTTGCCAGTGGTATTGATCGTGTGGGATGTAACATTGCGGGAGGGTCGCTGGGCACTTATGAACGATGTTATTGCGGATCTTGATCAGCGGTTGACCGATTGGCGAGATAAGCAGGCGGTGCGTGTACGTCTGCCCTGGCGGAACAGGACCGATGATGCCGGGTTGGTGCAGTTGCGGCAGCAGGTGGGACAGTGCCTGTTTCCATTGATTGCACGACATAGCTCCGGGGAGCCAGATGTTGTTTTACCCCCGTTGCGATTGCTGCACGAAGCCGAACGGCTTGGTCAGCGGTTGGTTGAGGAGTTTGATGTTGCAGCGGTCTATCTCTTCGGGTCGCTGGCGTGGGGGAGTGTTTTTTCTCCAGAGACCGATATCGATCTGGCGGTCAGCGGATTGCCCGCCGCACGCTACCTTGATGCAGTGGGGTTTGTGGAGCGCGAGAGTAATTTCTCCGTCGATCTGGTGGATTTGAACCAGGTTTCGGAAGAATTCTCCCGGCGCATCGTGACTGAGGGAAAACTGCTGTATGAGCGCGATCCCGTTGCAGCGGCTGGCTGATGAGTTAACAATTCAATTGGGTGAATTGTTGCAACTCAAGGCCGAACTGCTAGATGCTCAGGCACGTATTGGTTCGCATGAGCCGGATTCGTTTGCGTTGCGCGCTCTAGGGAGTATGCTGCATGACCTCTACAACGGGGTTGAGGGCATCTGCAAGCGGATCGCTAAAGAAATGGATCGCCATGTTCCCACTGGAGAGAACTGGCACCGTGAATTACTCGATCAAATGAAGGTACCCGCTTCCTGGTGCGAGGCCAGTAGTGTTTCAGACTGAGACTGCTGAACTCCTGGAACAGTACCGCCGATTTCGTCATGTTGTTCGTCATATCTATGGATTTAAGCTGGACTGGTCCCAGGTTCAACCCTTACATGACAGTGCAGTTCGGGCGATTGATCTGTGTGCTGCGGATATCGAGCAGTTTATCGCATTCCTGCGCATGATGGCAAGCGGGAGCGCCGCCAATAACTCTTCAGAATGTTAGAGATCTTCCCGATTATCCCATGAAAATTTTTTACTCCGACGTCTTTGTTCTCCCCCTCCCACCAGAGCATCGCTTCCCCATGGAAAAATATGCGCTGCTGCGCCGGCAGGTCAGCGCGTGTGAACTGGTTCCGCCGGAACAGCTCTGCCTGCCGGAGGCGGCCACCGATGCGCAGATCATCCGCGCGCACGACCCGGACTATCTGCGGCGTGTGCGTGATGGCTTGCTGACCACGCAGGAGATTCGCCGTATCGGCTTCCCCTGGTCCCCGGAACTGGTTGAGCGGTCGCGGCGCTCGGTGGGGGCAACGATTGCCGCCTGCCGTGCGGCGCTGCAGGATGGCGTGGCGGTGAACCTGGCGGGTGGCACGCACCATGCCTTTGCCGACCAGGGGGCGGGCTACAGCGTGTTTAACGACAGCGCGATTGCTGCCCGCACCATGCAGGCCGAAGGGCGGGTCCGGCGCGTGGTGATTATTGATGCCGATGTGCATCAGGGCAACGGGACCGCGGCGATCCTGGCGGATGATCCGACCATCTTTACCTTCTCGATCCATGGCGCAAAAAACTACCCCTTTCGGAAGCACCCGAGCAATCTGGATATTGCGCTCGAGGATGATGCCGATGATTTGATCTATCTTGCCGCGTTTGAGCGCGGTCTGTGCCAGGCACTGGAGCGGGCCGGGGCCGAGCTTGCCATCTACCTGGCGGGCGCGGACCCCTATTTTGATGATCGGCTGGGACGGCTCGCCGTGAGCAAGAGCGGCCTGGCCGAGCGCGACATGCTGGTGCTGGAGGGGTGCCGCAACGCTGGTATCCCGCTTGCAATAACGATGGCGGGTGGATATGCGCGCCGGGTGCAGGATACTGTGGATATTCATTTCCAGACGGTGCGCGCGGCAACTGAGCTGCGCTGGTAGGCCGGTAGATCGTTGGTCGCAAAACGCGGTACAATATTCCTACGATAGTTACTCCCGCTGTTAGCACAATTTGCTTTTTGCCTGTCTGCCTCAGGGAGAGTGCCGGCCGGCCCGTTGGGGTCCACTGGCCGTGCTGGTAGGTTTGGCGTGGGGCTCTATGAACAATCACGTCCCGTCTGGGAGGGGGGCGTATGTTCTGATACCTATTTGTCGAATAGCAGACCTGTTGCTATTATGAACGTAAGTAAGCCCGGTTGAAGTGCGTGGAATGGGAATAGGCGGTTAGAAAGATGCAAACCGACGACAGCGATTAGTAGGAGAAGTGCCAAATGTCTGTACATCGGCCAAAAAATATCGGCGTACTGACCAGTGGTGGCGACGCGCAAGGAATGAACGCGGCAGTACGCGCGGTTGTCCGTACAGCGCTGGATCGGGGCACGGATGTCTATGCGATCTACGAAGGCTATAACGGGATGGTGAGCGGTGGCGCGAGTATTCAAAAGATGACCTGGGACTCCGTCGGTGGTATTTTACATAAGGGAGGGACAATTATTGGCACGGCCCGCTCCGTCAAGTTTCGCGAGCGCGCGGGACGGTTGCAGGCGGCGCGCAATCTGCTGGAGCATGATATTGACAGTCTGGTCATTATCGGCGGTGATGGTAGCCTCACCGGCGCAAATACCTTTCGGCAGGAGTGGTCTGGTCTGCTCGAAGAGCTAGTCGAGACCGAGCAGGTGAGCCGGGAAATGGCGGACCGGCATCCCAACCTGACCATCGCCGGGTTGGTTGGCTCAATCGACAATGACATGTTCGGCACTGATATGACCATCGGGGCTGATACGGCGTTGCAGCGCATTACCGAGGCGATTGATGCAATCAGCAGTACGGCGGCCAGCCATCAGCGCAGTTTTGTGGTTGAGGTTATGGGCCGTCACTGCGGCTATCTGGCGCTGATGAGTTCGCTGGCGACCGGCGCGGACTGGGTACTGATCCCGGAGAGCCCCCCGGATGTGGATAACTGGGAAGACAAGATGTGTGAGATCCTGCAAGCGGGGCGTGAAGCCGGCCGCCGGGATACCATCGTGGTTGTGGCCGAGGGCGCCCGTGACCGGGACGGCAACCCGATTACCAGCGACTATGTCAAAGGGGTGCTGGAGGAGCGCCTGGGGGAGGATACCCGGGTAACCATCCTGGGGCACGTCCAGCGCGGTGGCGCTCCCAGTGCGTTTGACCGCTATATGAGCACGCTACTCGGCTATGCGGCGGTTGATGAGATTGTGTCCGGGCGCTCAGATGGCGAAGCGTTTCTGATCGGGATGCAAAACAACCAGATCACCCGTTCGCCGCTGATGGAGTGTGTGGAGAAGACGCGTGCGGTTGCCAAATCTATTGCTGCCCACAACTATGACGAGGCGATGGATCTGCGCGGGAGCAGCTTTAAGGAAGCCTTCCGCACGCTGCGTACGTTTGTCCGTGCCCTACCGCATGCGCCGCCTCCCGGACAGAAGCCGCTACGGTTAGCCGTAATCAATGCGGGTGGTCCCGCTCCCGGCATGAACACCGCAACGCGGGCGGCGGTACGGCTCGGTCTGGATAAAGGCCATGTGATGCTGGGCATTCGGAACGGCTTTCAGGGTCTGGTCCATGGCGAAATAGAAGAGATGCACTGGATGAGCGTTGCCGGCTGGACGGTATCCGGTGGTTCAGAGTTGGGGACGAACCGCAAGATCCCGCATGGGCGGGATTTTTATGCCATGGCGCGCCAGATTGAACAGTGGGATATCCAGGGCCTGCTGATGATTGGCGGCTGGAGCGGCTATCAGACCGCCCACGAGTTGCTGCGCGAGCGCGAGAATTTCTCGGCGTTCAATATCCCGATTATCTGCTTGCCGGCGTCGATCAACAACAACCTGCCCGGCTCCGATGTGAGTATCGGCGCGGATACGGCGTTGAACAGCATTGTCGAGGCGGTAGACAAGATTAAACAGTCGGCGGTGGCCTCGCGTCGCTGTTTTGTGGTTGAGGTGATGGGTCGTCACTGCGGCTATCTCTCGCTGATGAGTGGCCTGGCGACCGGCGCGGAGCGGGTCTATCTGCCGGAGGAGGGCGTCACGCTGCGCGAGATGCAGGCGGATCTGGAGTATATGCTGCGCGGGTTCAGGAGCGGCAAGCGGCTGGGATTGATTATTCGCAATGAGGCAGTGAACCCGGTCTACACCACCAGTTTTATGAGCGCGCTCTTTGAAGAAGAGGGCGGGAATCTCTTCGATGTGCGCCAGGCGATCCTGGGCCATATGCAGCAGGGCGGCAGTCCGACATCGTTTGACCGTATCCAGGGCACCCGGTTGGCAAGCAAGTGTATCGACTTTCTGATCGAGGAGGCGCAGAATGATCCGCCCGGGGCTGCGTTTATCGGCTTGCAGGGTGGGCGGGTAGCGCTCTCCAACCTCGAAGATATGCCCCGCATGATGGACTATGCCAACAGCCGCCCCAAGCGGCAGTGGTGGCTCGATCTGCGTGTGATTGCAAAAGTGATGGCGCAGCCCGCGCCCCACGCCGACCTGGATGATCACTGATGCTGAGTGTAAGTGTTGGACAGGTGACGAACGGCAACTGCCGGTTGCTGTGCGTCACCCTGACCGGGCATGCCGGCCCTTGCACCCGGGTTGCGTGTGGTCATTATCTGCGCGAATGCCTTGACTGGCAGCGCAAAAACCCCGTACAATAAAAAGAAGTTGCTTGCAAAACTATGCGTATCTTCAGAAGGAGTAGGCTATGCCACGCGCAATCTGGAATGGTGCGGTGCTTGCGGAGAGCGATCAGACAAAGATGGTTGAGGGCAATCACTATTTTCCCCCCCAGTCGATTAACTGCAGCTATTTTAAGGAGAGTGCGAAACAGACAACCTGTGGCTGGAAGGGGGTCGCGCGTTACTACACGCTTGAAGTGAATGGCGAAACCAGACCTGATGCAGTCTGGTACTATCCCGAAACGAAAGATGCTGCCCGGCATATCGAGGGCTATGTAGCGTTTGGGCCGGGTGTGCAGATCGAACCGTAGCGCGCCGTTCCCGTCTGACCGGCAACGAGATAATCGTCTCCCCCAGGGGAGGCGATTATTGCGTTGGAGTGAGCTATGCAGGTTTATCTTTTACCTACACGCGTTACGCGGTGGTTCATCAAACCGGGCGTTTCACCTGGTGAACGGCAGAATCGCCTTCGGCTCATTGCTGTTTTGCCGGCACATTGGTATCAGCCAGCACAGCGCCGACGCGCTGGCACATATTTTGCTTATCAAAACTATTATTGTTATCTGAAGTAAGCCATCCAGAGCCAGTTCTATTACAAATCTAGTCAGGAGCTTGACATATGATCCAGGTGGCCTGTCAAACCACTATTAGCCATAGCCCGCCGGAAGCCATCTTTGCGACCCTGTCCGACTCGGAGAATCTGGCGCAGTTGCTGCCGCGCATGCGCCAGATCGAAATCCTCGATCAGCGGGAAACCGACGCGCGGCTGGCGGCGTATATGGCGATTACCGAGAGCGTCGGTACCATGCGCTGCGAAGGTGACTTGCGCTGGAGTGCGCTCCACGAGATCATTTTCACCGTGCAGACGCCGGTGACGATGGAGACCCGCTGGTGTTTGACCCCTGTGGACAGCGGCACCGATCTGCAAGTGATGACCGCGCTTGATCTGGAGCCGGTGCTGGGGCCAATGGCACAGTTTGTGCCCGATGATATGGTACGCAGCCTGGTAGCTGAGGAGATGGAGCAGACCCTCGTGAATATTGCCCGGCACTGCGCCGCTACCACCGCTACCACTGCGTCACCCGAAACCCGGTAAAAACGGAACATTGTTGGAGAACGGTGCCTGAACACCAGGTCGTGTATTTTCAGGAGGTGTAGCAATGCCCGACACATTACCCTTTCAAGAGTTGGTCATGCCGTTGGCGTTTCTGCTTGGCGGGTTACTGGCCGGTCTAATCGTTGACAAAGTTATCCTGAAGCAGGTGATCCGTTTCTGGGCGCGCAAGCGGGGTGAGCAGGAGGTCATCCTGCTTTCCCGGCTGCGCGGGACAGTCCTGGTCTGGTTTGTCGCAGCGGGGGCGTATGGCGCGAGTATGACCATGCCCCTCGATGAGCAGATGAGCCGCTTTGTGCAGCAGGCCTGGATGGCCGTGGTGATTTTCTCAGTGGCACTGCTGCTGGCCCGCCTGGCAACCGGCATGCTCAACTTTTATCTGCGGCGGGTACGGAATAACGAGCAGACAACCTCGCTCATTACCAATATTATTCAGGCGCTGGTGCTCGGTATCGGCGTGCTGGTGCTGCTCCAGTCCGTGTTTGGCATTTCGATCACGCCCATTCTTACCACGCTGGGGGTGGGCGGTCTGGCGGTTGCGCTGGCGCTGCAGGAGACGCTGGCAAACCTCTTTGCGGGCTTTTTTCTGGTTGTGGCCCGCAAGGTGCGCTCGGGCGATTATGTGAAACTCGACAGCGGGGAAGAGGGCTATATCGTTGATATCGAGTGGCGTAATACATCCATTCGCATGCTGGCGAATAATGTTGTTCTGATACCGAACTCCCGCTTGTCGTCGGCGATTGTGACCAACTATGATCGGCCCGGGCGCGAAATGGCGGTGCTGGTCGATCTGGGAGTGAGTTATAGCAGCAACCTGCGCCGGGTTGAGCAGGTAACGGTTGAAGTTGCCCAGGCGGTGATGCGCGAAGTTCCCGGCGGTATTCCCGATTTCGAGCCGTTTATCCGCTACAACACATTTGCCGATTTTAGCATTAACTTCACTGTGATCCTGCGGGCGCGCGAGTTTGTTGACCAGTATCTGATCAAGCATGAGTTTATCAAGCGGCTGCACGAGCGCTACAACCAGGAAGGGATCGAGATACCGTTTCCCATCAGGACGGTGTATCACAAAGGCGATACGGCTGCTGCACACCCGGCAAATGGGACGGAACATGCCCGGCATACGAACCGCGAGGCGGCCTATGCGCAGTAACACGTCGCCGCAAGCGGCTGATCTTTTGCTTACCCTAACAGAGCAGGTATAATAGCGGTTTACGTAGTGTATAAGCATAACTGACACGACTGCCGCGGTGGGAGTTTGGACCACGAACAATACCCCATGAGCGAATACCGCGAAACGGCCAATGCTGCCATAGATCAGGCGATCCCGCGTTTGGCCGGGGATATCGCCTCCGGCAGGGCGGAAGACTCTGCCTTTCAGGTCTGGCACCAGGATGGAACAGGCTACACCGCGTAAGTCGTGTAACTGAGGAAAAGCAGCTATGGATGCGCAGAATCAGCCCGATGTTTGGGATACCTACGACTGGAACGAACCATTTGATCTGGAGACGTTTCCCCTGGAGCAGCCTCCCGGCTTTGATATGATTGACTGGGGCGGCGATGGCAGCGACCTCAGTCGGCCGGTGCGCGCGCATGTTCTCGCAACGCTGGTGCCAGCCGACGCGCCCTACCCCGCTGCTGTGGCTTCCCTGCGCAATCTGGGCAAGCCGAACCAGCCGGGGATCGAGATCCGCCGCGACAAGCTGGGCTTCAACCAGAGCCATGTGCCCGACCTGGTGCGTATGGTGCGTGACCGGGATCTCAATACGGCGCTGGGTGACGCTGATGCAGCCTATGCCCCGATCCACGCGGTGTATGTCCTGGCCGGGCTCGACATCTCAGATGTGGTGGAAGAGATTATTCCGCTGCTCAATCTTCAGAACGATTGGGTAGATGCCGCCCTGGTGGAGATGTTAGGGCGGGCGGGGGAAGTAGCCCTGGAGCCGTTAGTGCGCTACATGCATGACCCGACGCACTGGCACTATGGGCGTACCTATGCCGCCGATGCACTCGCAAAGATGGCGCAGTTTCATCCAGAACTCCGGCCCCGGATTGTACCGATCTTGCGCGGTGTCTTGCAGGATGCCGCACAGAATGATGCAATCATCAACTCCTTTATCATCTCATCACTGCTTGGCATTCAGGCAGTTGAGGCACTGCCGGAGATGCGTCAGGCCTTTGAACTGGGTCAGGTTGATGAGATGATCCATGGAGACTGGGGGCGAATTCTTAAGGAACTGGGTCAGGAGCCTGACGCGAACGACCCGCTGCTGGAAAAGTCGGTACGCCGCTGGAAGACCCAGCACCGGAACATGCGGAAGCGCGCCGGACTCCCGGCAGACCCGGATGAGCGCGCGCCGACGCAGTCTCGTTCGGCACCCCTCCCGGCCCGCCTGCCGTCAGAGCTATCCGGCTCGTCGGGCACGGGCAAGCAGAGCCGTAAGACCAGGCAGAAGCGCAAACAGTCGTCGGCCGCGCGCAAAGCGAACCAGCGCAAGAAGAAGCGCAAGTAGACCGGCGTCGTTCAGCCATGTGCGGAGCGCGCGAGGTTTGGGTGAGGTTGCCGATAGTGCATGGCAAGCAAGCGGGGAGCGAGGTTCGAGGAAGACGCAAGTCTACACCCGCACCCGATGCCGTATACTCCAATCATTGACAGGAACAACGTATCTGCAGTGAGAGGAGTCCGGCAACGATGATAACCTTACCCGGCGTAAACCAGAACGAATTCCCCCATTTTTACGGACTAGACCTGCCGATTATCGCAAATAGTCTGAATCGGGTGCGTGGTGCATGTATCAAAGGTACCATTGGTCTCTTGACATTACATAATGCAGATATGCCGGGGCATGCGCGACGGGTGGCTGCCCTGAGTGTGCAACTGGCGCGCACCCTCGGCGTAGCCGAGCGTGAGGTGCTGTATCTGCAGTGGGGTGCGCTGCTCCACGATATTGGCAAGCTGCGTATTCCGCAGGCGATTCTGGATAAGCCCGGCGCGCTGGATGCACACGAGCGCGCTATCATTGAACGCCATCCTCTGCATGGATATAACCTACTCGCCGCCATACCTTTTTTAGCACCGGCCCTGGATGTGGTGCGCTATCATCACGAGCGCTGGGATGGGACAGGCTACCCCGATAAACTCCGTGGCACCGATATTCCGCTGAGTGCGCGTATCTGCGCGGTAGTTGACACATGGGACGCGCTCTGCTCGGATCGAGTCTACCGCAAGGCGTGGCCGGCTCCCCGCGCCTGGTCCTACATTTTTGAACATAGCGGTACCTGCTTCGACCCGGAGATTGTGCAGGCGTTTTCCGACATGATGAGCGCGGCGTAGATCTTATGCTGAGTTGCCCCACTTTAACAGGCGTAACCCCTCCAGACGCAAGATTGCCGGATAGAGCGTCTGGTAAATCTGGCAGTATGGCGATTTCGCGGCGGCATTGCCGGTGGTGCGCAAGGTAAACAGGGGACAACCACCGCCACACCAGTAGCGCCACGGACAGTCACCACATCCTGCCTTGTCGTCAACGGCGATGTTCAGGTTGTGTGTCGTATCGTTCTGGATTGCCTGTAGCGGGTCGTCGGCCTGCAGATCGGTCAGCGGTTGTGCCATATCCATATGGCAGCGCGATATCCGGCCGCGTTGGTCAACAACCAGGTAGTTGGATCCGGCCCCACAGGTCAACGTGTGCGGCTGCCCAAAGGTGGCGCGATCCAGCAACCCATCAATAATCCGTTGCTCCGGCAGGTGCGTTTCGATCAGCGCCAGGGCCGCCTGAATGCCGGCAATGATCCGTGACTGGTTCGTGAGCAGCGCAGGTGGAGGCTCCAGAGCGGACTGCTCATGGCTGCGGTAGAGGTTCAGATGAAAGCGCAACCCCCGCTCCAGGGCAAATGCAACGGTTTCATGCAGCGTGTCAACATTGTGATCCGTCACGGTGATGGACAGGCTGGGTTGCAGCCCGGATGCAAGCGCATACTCCAGTGATCGGGCAACTTCGGCAAAACTCCCCCGGCCCTGGCGGAAGTGGCGCTGCACATCGTGGGCCGCGCCGATGCCATCCAGCGAGAGGACCAGCCGAATATGCGTATCGCGCATGTAGTCGAGCATGGTCCGCGGCAACCCTACACCGCTGCTCAAGACGACTGCGTGTAGTTCAATCCCCGTCGCGTCGGACCGTTGCCGGGCATAGTCATGGATCTGGCGGATCAGCGGAAAACAGAGCGCCGGCTCCCCACCCGCATACTTCAGCGTCAGCCGCCGGAGGCCGTGCTGTTCAGCGGTACGGAAGAGCGTTGCGACAGCCGCCCGTCCGGTGGCCCCATCCATTGTCTCAGCGGTTTTGGGCACATAGCAGTAGCTGCAGCGGAGCGGGCATGCGCTGGTCAGGTGCAACCAGGCCGTCAGTGTCTCCGGCGGCGGTTGAACTGGCCGGTTGGTGGCTCCAATCGGTTGGAGCAGCCGCGCGGCCACCAGATCGGCCAACGCTACGGAAATGCCGGGATCGGCTAGCGCGGGTGTGCCCGGATCAGGCTGCAGGGGGCGCGGCGTGTCAAACGCCTGCAGCAGGGCTATGGCCGGCGCGTTAAGCACTGCAATGTCTGCGCCTGTGGACGGGCTACAGACCAGTTCATGCCTGTCGGGAAGTTGCAGATGATAGCGATCAGGCGCAGACTGCCAGAAGCGCGCAGTGGCGATCGCGGCGGGGGGGGGGGGAAGCAAACTCGTGGCGGGGCAGGCACAGTCTGTATCGGGAGAGTCACCAATGCGGCTGCTCAGTATGCGCGGACTTTCTACCATGTACCAAACCTTCCTTCATACACACGCAGCCATGAAGCGTGAATACTACATTCCTGCATAATTATACACGAGGAGATAAAAGCATCAAGCACAGCATTTATATGCTGTGCTTGATCAGAACAAATAGCGTGTCGGATACTGTTTTAGCGCCAGAACGAGTGTCTCAACCCGATATTTACTTTTCATTTTTCATTGACACGACTTACGCGGTGGTTTATCAAACCGGGCGTTTCACCCGATGAAACACAAACCGCCTGCGGCAGCATGGTACTCTTTTTATCTTTTTCATAAAAATTTTGCACACAGTGCAAAATTTTTATGAAAAAGAATGAAATCTTCCGCCCTGCCGGAGGCGAATCGGGCCGTTCGTTCAGGTGAACACCTGGTTTGGAACCGACCGCGTAACTCGTGTTATTGACAGGAGTTACGCGGTCGGTTGTTCAAACCGGACGTTTGCCCGATGGAAGCCCGATTCGCCTGCGGCAGCATGGTACTTTTTTCTTCTTCTACCCTGCCGCAGGCGATATCCCCCACCAAACGCGGGATCATCTGATCCATGGCAACATTGACCGTTTCGCGGGTTTCGATCATTTCGTGTTTTTCGTGGTCCAAACGCCCACCGCGTAACATGTCGAATGGAAAGCTGCGTGGCACGATCAACCATACCAGAGTGCCCGGTTCTGCAAGAGTTCTTGCAGGGTGGAGGATTGCAGATGAAACGCGGATGTGGTCTGGATAACATGTTGTGCGATGGTGTGCAGGTCGGATACTTCCAGGCGCTTCAGGTGATTATAGACCTGGTCGCGGGCTGACCGTAACCCGGGAAAATCGCTGCCATGCAGGTTGTTATACTCCAGTCCTAGCGTATAGTGGCGGGTTATCTCCGCCAGGGTACTCGCGGAGGCCGGGCCGGGTAGCGTACCCAGATCCTGAAAGGCGCGATGACCATACAGGATGTGCAGCTTGCCGAGTTGCGGCCAGAGCAGCATCTGCGCTTCTTCCCAGGGAATGGTGGGCATTCCATGCGCGGTGCTAAAGCGGTATGCGGCGGGAATGGCGGCTTCGGCCTGCTCCGTCGCCTCGGTCAGCAGGTCGGACATGCCCGCGTAGAAGCCCAGCCAGCCCAGGTTGATCAGCGCATCAACTTTGCGGTAGAGCAGTTCCGGCCCGGCCAGTTCGACGGCCAGACGCAGCGACTGTTCGCTCTTTGCAGCCAGCCGTTCGATGTTATCCCGTGGATTGGGGTGACTGCGGCGCAGGCTGACCCAGTCGCGGTAGGCGCATCCCTCGTTGATCAGCGTCTCAATCTGGCGTTCCCGCTCACCAGTCTGCTCAAAGATACTGCGGGCCTCCTGCGCACAATCGCATGCTTCGCGCAGATGCCTGATCTTATCCTCCACGGTCAGCATAAATGTGCCCTCGCTGTAGCGGCGCAGCGTATCGCTCAACGCAATCAGCGCCAGGCCGGCCCCGCGCTGATCCCGGAGGGCGCGAAAGAGCGTCAGGGCGCGCTCGGAGAGATCAACCGCCGTCGAATAGGCACTGTCGCGTAAGCGGATCAACGCCAGGGTATTCAGACTAAGCCCGACGAGGGAGCGCGAACCACGGGCCCGGCGCAGTTCAAGCGCCTCCTCAACCAGCGAGCGGGCATCTTCGCGCTGGCCGATGCTACTCAGGGCAAAGCCCAGATTATTCAGGCTGGTCGCCAGTTCATTTTCCATCTTCATCTCGCGCCAGAGCGCCGCCGATTTACGCGTATCCTCGATGGAGTCGGACAGCAGCCCGCGCACACGCCGAAAATAGCCCCGCACCCGGTAGGCAAACGCCAGCGCAAATTTCGCCCGCCAGCGCCGGATCTCATTGCGGAAGTCGCTGGCCGGCACCGCTGCCAGAAACGCATCAATCTGCTGGATAGCCTCGGCAAACTTGTACTGAGCCTGGCGCATATGCGGCTCATTACCGATGTAGGTCATCGCCTGGCCCTCCCAGACGCTCAGCGATGCCAGGGCGATGCTCAAATCATCTGCGGCTGATTCTGGATTAATCAGCCGTTCGATCTGCCGGCGCAGGTCCGCCGTGCGCTCGAGAAACTGGTCCGGCGACAGGCTGGGGAAGGCGCGGATCACCGGTCGCAGCAGCAGCACCGACATAACCGACCGGCGATCCAGACCCTCCATCACCGCCAGCTTGCCACTGGGATCACGTTCTTGCAGGAATGTCACCATCTCGGCCTCCAGTTGGGCATCGAGGGCGGCGTTGTTGGTGTTCGAGGCGTCTTTGGCGGCGCGGAAATAGTGCTGAAAGCCCCAGCCGGGTTGTTGGCGCAACTGGTAGTAGACAATCTCGATGGTCAATGCCTGCTGAATGGCGGAGACGCGCGCCAGTTCAATCTCATCCAGCCGCTCTTTGCCCTCAAGTTCAACCGGCGCGTAGAGTGAGTCAAGTGTGCGCTGGCATTGTGCCAGTTGATCTTTATAGTACTGCACGATGATCTCAAATGACTCATCGGCGCGGGGGGCATCCTCCGGTCGATCATAGATGTGGGTTTGCAGCAGCCGGTACATCTCATCGTGGAGAAAGACGCGCTGGTCACGCACCTTAATGAAGGAGAGTTGCTTAATCGCATGCAGACGCTGTTCGGCATCATCGGGCGATATACCAATCAGGCGGGCCAGCAGCAGGTTGTCGCTTCCTTTTGGCACGCGGCCCAACGCCTCGATTGTCTCGCTCATGCCCGGCGTGCTGATCAGCCGGTTGATAAGCTGCGCTTCAAACCTGGCGCGAATCGCGGGGAGTTCCGCTTCGGGCTGGGCCAGGATCTCTCGCACCGGAGCCTGCAAAATATCGGGAACATCTCCGGTGGGGGCCAGGCTCAGGTAGTCTACCAGCAACGCCAGCAGGATCGGTTGTCCACCGGAAGCCCGATGCGCCAGCCGGCGATAATCCGTGGAGAGCAGGTCAATCCGCCGTGCCAGACCGGGATCATGCTCATCGCGGGCCAGTTGTGCCACCGCATCAAAATAGTCCAGGCTTTCCTGCTCATCGAAGGGATCAACTGTGATATCAACAATGCTGTCGGGCATGCCGGCCTGCAAACTCTGGCGCAGCGGTTCGGCTTCCGGCCGGCCGGCAATCAGCAGGACAATATTGTTCAATTGGGGAATAATCTCGGCCAGCCAGTTCCAGGACTCGGCAAACTGAGGTTCGGTACCGGGTGCCTGGATCGTCTGATACACCAGGCGCTCGGCGGTGTCCAGCACCAGCA
>DAOTVB010000029.1:0-5998 GCA_034436755.1 Chloroflexaceae bacterium
CACCGCTGCCGGTGTTGATAGTCCGCTGCTCCCCTGCGCCCTGCGCCGGCCCCGCCGCGCCCGGCGCGGAAGCCACCGGCTCCATGACCGGCCCGCCGGTCGCCTGCGCGAGGGCGTTGATCTGCGCGATGATCGCGGCGCGGTCGGCCCGGCGCTGCTCGGTTTCGCCGTGTTGCCGGGTGAGCGCGATATTTTCCAGCAGGCGCTGCTGATAGGTCGCCGCTTCCGCAGCGCGGGAATGGGCCTGGCCGAGGTGATCGAGCAGGCGCTGCATGCCGGTTTCGTAGATTGTATATGGATCGCTCACCGTAGTACCTCGTCCCTCCATTGCTTTCTGCATTGCCCGTACCGCCCGCACATTGCCCGCACCGCGTAGGGGCGCAGCCTTGGCCGGTAAGAGACTGTCTGAAACGGTGGCTCGCGTCGGTCACATGTCAATGATGATTGCCCTGATACACCGGACAGCACCCCAGGAGTCCCGGCTTGAGCCGATGTGTGGCCGGAACCGGCTGACGCCGGGATTCCAACGCCGGGGCCGGGTTGGGGCGAACGCCATTCGGCCCCCTATCCGGATTCTTTTTTACGATTGCTCCGGTATGATGCAGGGGTTCGGCCAATGTTGCGCCCCTACCGCGCGTCCGTGCGTCCGCGCATTACTCCAGTGTCCCAACAGCCGGACGGGTATCGATCCGTCAAGCTTCTGCATCAGCCGCTGCGTTTTGCGCAGGGCGATGATCAGGCGTATAGAGTGAGTCGTTCCCGCATCGGGACCGGCGGACACGCAGAAGCGCGTCCCTACGACCCCAAGCCGACCCGCCTCATGCGATCAGATGCAGTGCTTTCTGGTCGCGGGTGCGGAGGGTCAGGGTTGGTACATACCAGCTTGCTCCGTCGTCTTCCTCGACGTAGAGGGCCTGGCGGGCCAGGCTGACCGCCCGCTGCACCGACGCTTCCCGCGCAAGTTCCCGATAGACCACGCCGGCGAAGCGGGTCGCTGCTGCAACGCGCACGGTGAGTTGCATGGCGATGACTGCCGGTACACCTGCCGCGCTGAGCGCCGGGGCAATCCCGGTCAGTAGTCCGGCTTCGCCGATCATGGCCGACTGGCAGGCGTGCAGCACGACTAGCCGCACTTCGCCCAGCAGCGCCGCCAGACGCGTGGCGTCCACCCAGGTCTGGCCGCCGCCGGGTGTATCAAACAGCAGTGCGCCAGTGTCGTCCTGGTAGCGGCCATGCCCGTAGAAGTGCAGAATATCCGGTGGTGGTCCCTGGTGGATGTGATCGACCAGGGCGGTCAGGGTAGCCGGGTGGAGTTCTTCAACGACCAGCGTTCCTGCCGCGACCAGGGCGGCGAATGCGGCGTGCCGGGCAGCGCGCTCCTCCTGGCAAATTGCGTCGGGGATGCCGGCATGGGGGCCGATTGCCAGAATACGCAGCGGCCGGCCGGCGGTGCGGGGTGGCGGCAGCGCCTGATCCAGGTCCAGGTAGCGCACGCACGCTGCCGGTTTGCCGCGACTGAGCAGCAGCGGTTGCTGCGCATCCCACAGGAGTTCCCAGGGCAGTGCGGCCAGCGACAGGGCAGCGGGGGCAAAGCGGAGTATGATATCGAGCGGCCGGGCGGCACTGGTTGCGCTGTTGCGTATGGTACTGAGCGCCTGCGCCCCGGCCGGATCGGCAGTGAGCGCCCCGTAGAGCGCCTGGCCCACGCGCTGATGGATGGCCGGTACGACCTGGTCGCCCTGCCAGAGCCCCAGCGCCGCTAACCGTTCGCGTTCTGCGGGACTGAACGCCGGTCCCTGCGCGGGATGCCCCGGATGTTGCGCCGCGTCGAGGGCGGTGATCACCAGCGGCAGGTCAGCGCCGGGGTAGGGGGTGACCAGGTTGCTTTGCACGGTGCCGATGATCGCCGCTTCCCAGCGCACATCGGCACCGTCAGTGGTCGGGGTGAAGCGCAGGGTTAGCGGCTGCGCCTGGTCCAGATCTGGTTCGGGTTGGCCGGGTGGCCGGGTTGGGGGAAGGTGCGGGTTGTTGATGACGAGGCCGGTACCGCTGCCCTGGACGTGGGCCGAGTCTTTGTAGATGTTGCCCCCGGCCAGGTTGATATCCTGCCCGGCACTGACCCGCTGGTTGTGAAAGGTGATGGGTGGCCCGGCCGGCCGCGCCGGGGCTGGCGGCGGGGCGATGACGCCGCCCTGCACAATGTCACCGCCAGCCTCGTTGATACTGCCCTCCGCGCGGAGATCGACATTCTCGAACGTGACGCCGGCCGGTGCTATTCCCGCCTCCATCTGGCGGATCGCCGCCGCCAGCCGGTCGAGGAGCAGCGTCATCTGCGCCGCCGCTGCATCGAGCGCCTCCGCGCTGCGGCGCTGGTCGGCCAGGTATGCCGGCACCTCCGTGAGTTGGTCGAGAGCCGGCTGCAGCGCGGCGGTCTGGGCGGCCGTGCGGGTCGCCAGATGTTCCAGCAGCCAGCCATGGAACAGCCGCCAGGCTTCCTCGTCGGCGGCCAGTTCGTTGCGAAAGGCGACGGTGACGGCTTCGAGCAGGCGGCGCTGGAGAAATGTTACCGACTGCTCCGTATGGCCGTGTAGCAACGCGGCCAGCGCCGGAGCCAGCGCCTGCTGGGCCGTCACCGGATCGCCGGTCGGATCGGGATAGTGCGCCACCACCACGGCCCCGGCGCAATCGCGCACCAGGTCAAAGGCGCGGGTATCGGCTTCCGGGCCGGCTTCCGTGCGGTAGACCGTGCGCAGATCGTTGACGGCCCGGCGGATCGCGCGCTCGCCGGCGCGGGAGAGTGCTGTTCCCGGATGAAACGCCGCGCGGGCCTGCTGCCAGAGCCCCGCCAGTCCCTCGGCGGACCAGTTGACGCCAATCCCCCCGGCGACGGTCAGCATGATGGCATTGCCGCTGAGCAGGCCCGCGCCGGTCAGCAGCGCCCCCGCGATGGTTTTCTCGGTATCAGTCGGCATCGTGTCCCTCCTCCTCCGTAGCAGAACGACCGGCCTGTGCATTCGCCAGGGCCTGTTCCAGGTCGGCCAGGCGCGGCGCGTCCGGTTCCAGGGCGCGGGCCTGGGCCAGTTCGGCGGCGGCCTCGTCCAGGCGGCCCAGATCAAGCAGGGTGCCGGTGCGGTTGCGCCGCCACATGGCGAAGTCGGGTTGCAGCGCAATTGCCTGATCGATAGCGACCAGGACGGCAGCGAGATCCTGCGCCGCTTCGTGGGCGATGGACAGGTGGTTATAGGTACTGGCCAGGTTTTCTCGCAGGGCGGGCCAGTTGACGGTTTCCAGATCCGCAAACTCCGGCGCGAGCAGCGCCGCGCCTGCCGCGACCGCGGCCTGCCATGCTGCCACGTTCTGTTCGCCGGCCTCGGCGGTGCGCTGGAGTTCGAGGTAGTGGTCCAGCGCGGCCTGGAATGCCGGGAATGCGGGATGGGCGGCCTGCGCGCGCTGCTGCGCCTGGATCTGCGCCAGCCCGTTCAGGCGCTCGCGCAGGGCGGTCGCCAGTTCACCGTTGCCGGCCTGTGCCGCCTGGGCAATGGCCTGTTCGACCGCGGTCAGGAATGGTGCTTCCATGTCCGCAGGTATCTGTGCCCAGAATGCGGCCAGGGCGTTGCTGTCGGCAACGTTCAGAAATGCGGCGAGGAGGTGCTGCATTACGGCCTGCTGCACCAGTTGCGGATGCTGTTCGAGAAATGCCAGGTAATCGCGCTTGAGATCCGGGTCAGCCTCCAGGGCGGCTTCCAGGCTGGTCTGATCTGTTACCCCTGCCGCCGCCAGCCGTGCTTGCAGGTCGGGGGTGTCCGGCGACAGTGGCGCATCCAGCCATGCCGGCGGTGGCCCGGCATTCAGTTCAGCCCAGAGGGCGGCAAAGTCGTCACCGCAGGCATGACGAATACTCAGCAGGGTCCGCCGGCTCACCTGATAGTACTGCTCATGCTGGAGATGACTGAACAGACTGACAGCTTCCAGAGCGGTCGCCAGGGCGGCGAGCAAGCGGGCGCGGCGGTCCTCCCCCGCCAGCGTGGCGATTTCACTCAGGAGGGTGGCCCGGTTGTTCTGGGTCATGGCATAATCGAGGGGCGCGCTCTCCGGCGTGTAGAAGCGCAGGGCCTCGTCGTAGGCGGCTAAGGCGGCGAGCAAGCGGGCGCGGCGGTCCTCCCCCGCCAGCGTGGCCACGCGTGACAGCGCATTGCCCAGCGATCCCTGGGCACGGGCTACATCCGCGGGGGTGCCGCGCCGACCGGCAGCGTCCAGGGCCTGCTCGCACCAGGTCAGATTGTCGCGTGCCAGGCCAAAGGCGGCCTGCAGCTCGGCGCAGGTGCCGATCAGGTTGAAGGCCCGCTGCAGATCGTTTGCCATCGCCCATGTGAACGCATGCTGCAACTGCGTGTAGTCCGGCAGCATCAGGGCAAAGCGCTGGGTAGCATCAGCCTGGCGCATCGCCTCATCGTAGAGCGCGGCATGCCGCGCGGCCGTTGCTTCGTATTCCCCCTCGCGGCGGAGCAGCGCCAGGGCATAGCCGCGCAGCAGGCTGTGCTGCTTCCAGCGCTCTGCGTCACCCCAGTTTAGCAGTGCCGTGTTGACCAGTCGATCGAGTGCTTCCTCGACCGCTTCTTCCGGTTGGTCCCAGAGTTGCGCTACTGCCGCGGTGCTAAACTCGGCGTCCGGCGCAAAGACCCCTAGTTGACGGAAGCGCCGTTGTTCTCCGTCGTCCATCTGGTCGTAGCTATAGGCCAGCACCTGCTCCACATGTAACTCGCGGTCGCCTTCAGGAAGGTGTAAATCCTCAAACCGGCGACCGGCCCGGATGAAGGTGACGATCTCCTGGGCGGTCTTCCGCCTTGCCTCCAACGTATTCCGTTTGAGTCGCAGCAGACCCAGGGCCACATCGAGTGCCAGGGTGTGGTAGCCTACGCCCTGTGCCAGCGCGTTGCACCACTCCAGATGCTCGGTGGGTAGCTCTGTCCAGCCCAGGCGCAACGCAATCAATTTGTGGGCATCGGTTTCGCTCAACAGACCCAGCACGTGCCGTGCCCCACCCAGGCCGACCATTACCGTCTCCAGACGGGTGGTGACAATCAGGCGCGCACCGGGGGGGAGGGCATCGCGTAGCGGGCGAATAGCCGCCAGATCCCAGACGTTGTCGAGGATGACGAGCAGGCGCGGGCGCTCACTCAGCAGGGCGCGCACCGCACCCGAGTCAAACTGGAGCGCCGTGCCCAGGTCCGGCGGCACCAGCAGGGCATACTGTGCCCAGGCATTCAGGATGGGCTGCACCTGCTCGGGCGCGCGGATCGCCGGGCCAACCGGCTGCCAGATTACGCCGTCGGGATAGTGCTGGTCGAGGGCCAGAGCAAGCTGGTTCGCCAGGGTGGTCTTGCCGATCCCCGGCATGCCCTGGACGGTGGTGGTGGTCGCACCGGTGATCATCCTGCTGGTCTGCCCGGCGATCGTCACAGTGGCTTGCTGCTCTAGCAGGGTCTTGACCTTATCCAGGTCTTCCGCGCGCCAGATCATCTCGCGCGGGAGCGGTGGGGGCGTAGGCCGGGTCCAGCGCCGCTCCAGGTAGACATACTTGTTGTTGATGACGATCGCGCTGCCGCTACCCTCGACATGTGCCGAGTTGATGTAAATGTTGCCACCGGCCTGGTTCAGATCACCAGTGGGGCTGACATTCTGGTTTACAAAGCCGCGCTCACCGGCCAGATCTCCGGTCAGCGTTGCATGCGTCGTCGCTGTTGTCGGTGGGTCCGCAACCCGGGCCGCGCCGCGCAGCGTGCGTAGCAACTCGCTACGGGACTGGAAGCGTGCCTGTAGCTCAGCCGGCGCTGCGCCCACCAGGTCATCCAGCATCCGTTGCGCCTCATACGGCTGGAGCAGGTCGCGTTGTTCCGCATAGACTCGTCGCGCATCGTCGTCGCTTTCGGCCTGGAGGAATGCCAGCAGGGCGCGGACGACGGGGGGTTGGTCTGCCAGGTCGCGCCGGGCAGCCTGC
>DAOTVB010000030.1:0-106260 GCA_034436755.1 Chloroflexaceae bacterium
ATTGATGAAGTCCATCACCGCGTCGAGTTGTTTGCCGAGCAACTCCCCGGCCAGATTGTCGAGGTTGCGGATAAACTGCCCGATATCGTCGCCGATATCAAGCGGGTTGAACGGATCTCTACCGAGCGCTTTCTGATGAACCAGGAGCGCCTGGAAGATATGCGCCACCAGTCCGATGAAAAGCTGGTCGCCCTCCAGGAGACAGACGAGCGCCATCTGCGGCAACTGACTTCCTGGCTGGCGCGGGTTGATGGCTGGGTGCGTGAACTGGAGCAGCGTCTGAGCCGCAGTGCCAGTCGGTTGGAAGCGGCGCAGCATTCCCACATTGCCCGTATTGCCGAGTTGGAACAGCGCGAACTACAAGTGATTGCCGCGCTCTCGGATGCGTTTCGGCAGCAGGCCGATGCGGTCAAGCGGGCCCATGTCGAGTCACGCGCGCTGGCGGATAGTGAATAGGTCGGGTCGGGTGTCGTTCATAGGTTTCTGGGCAATAACGCTATGAACAGTGAGGCAACCTTTTCGCTGGGTATTACCTACTGGCCGCGCCGCACGGGGTACGCGGGCTGGAAAGCCTTCGATGCCGGCGCAACCCGCGATGAACTGGCGCATATCGCTGATCTCGGTTGCGACACGGTGCGTCTCTGCCTGCGCTGGGAGGATTTTCAACCTGGTCCTGCCCGCATCAACAGCCGTGCGATGCGTGCGCTGGAGCACACCCTGGATGCGGCTCAGGCGCAACGCCTGAGCGTGGTTGCTGTACTTTTTGCCGGTGTGATGGGTGGGGTGATCCAGATTCCTGCCTGGGCCACCGGCATCAGTCCTGGACCGGATCTGGCACTGATGGCGCGCTTTGGTGTCCCGTTAACCAGTTCGGTAGCACCAGTCTTTTTTGATGGTGACTACCACGAAACAACCGTACGGGATCTCTATCGTGATCCGCAGCAGCGTACTGCACAGCGCTATCTCATTCGGGAAGTTGTCGGCTATTTTGCGCCGCATCCCGCGCTCTGGTTCTGGCAGCTCGGCTATGATCTTGATCGGGCACGCGACCCGGGTTCATCCGAAGAAGCGTTTGATTGGCTGGCCGACCTGGCTGAGTATGCCCGCGAGCAGGGCGCAACCCGGCTGCTGGGCACAACCTCGGCCCACTCCCTGGTGCGCACCAATAGCCTCCGCCCGCAGCATATCGCCCAAATTTGTGATCAGGTGGGTGTGCATACCCGACCATACGACCCGCTCCCCGTGGAGGAGCCCTGGCAGGTTGCGTATGTCACCTTCCTGCATGCGCTGACGGCAACCCGGACAGGGCAGGCGGTGGTTGTGGCCGACCTGGGGCTGGCAACAAGTCCCGACAATCGGCCGGGCTGGATCAGAGACAGCCTGCCGGGTGCTACCCGGCGCATCTACCTGGCGGATGAGGATCAGCAGGCTGCTTTTGTCGAAACGGCGGTTGAGGCGCTGCACCGCGCGGGCGCGGCGGGTGTGTGGCTGGCCGCCTACGCCGATGTTCCGGAAACGCTCTGGCAAACCGCGCCCTACGACCGGGCTATCCAGGCGCGCACGCTGGGCATTGTTCGGTCGGATGGCCGGGAGAAACTCGCCGCGGCAACGTTTCGCTCAATCAGCAAACGTCTCGCTCAGGCCGACCATACCTGGATGCCGCTGAACCGGAAGCCGGGGGCAACGCCCACCCTTGAGGTTGATCCTGAGCGCTACCAGGACAACCCCGCCGGCGAGTTGCGGCGGTTGTTCCGTGAGTGGCAGAGTAAAGGGTGATCCGCCTTCGTGCCATGGAGCACACCAGGGACACCGAGGGTGAGTTACGCGCCACCTGAGTGCAATGTTTGCCTGAACCAGGGTGTTATGACACTGTTATTGTGTCAGTCTTTATGTCTGAGATATAGTTTACTCATAACCGTTAACCGTTAACCCATAACCGTTAACCCATAACCGCATATGAATTGGCCTACAACACCAGACGAAGCCATCGCCCTGCAGCAGCAGTTGCGCGACCAGGTAATCCTGACCGATGACTTTGATGCGATCCGCACTGTGGCCGGGGTCGATGTCGGCTTTGAGGAGAGTAACACGATCGCGCGCGCGGCGGTGGTTGTGCTCGCGTACCCGGAGTTGCAACCACTGGACTATGCCACGGCCCGGTTGCCGGTCACGTTCCCCTACATTCCCGGCCTGCTCTCGTTCCGCGAAACGCCGGTCATTCTTGAGGGGCTGGGGCAGTTGCGCCAGCAACCCGACCTGGTGATCTGTGATGGGCAGGGGATCGCCCATCCGCGCCGCTTTGGTATCGCCTGCCACCTCGGATTGGAAGCCGGTTTACCGGCGATTGGCTGTGCCAAGTCACGATTGACGGGGCAGCATGGGGTGCTGCCGGAAGAACGGGGCGCAGGTGTGCCGCTGCTTGACGGTGACGAGCAGATCGGCGTTGTGTTGCGGACGCGCTCCAGCACGAAACCGGTCTATGTCTCGCCGGGGCATCGGGTGAGTATGGCGAGCGCCGTCACCTTTGTAATGAACTGCGTCACAAAATATCGGCTGCCCGAAACCACCCGCGCTGCGCACAATCTGGCTTCACACGGTACGCCCCCGCGCGGCATCACGGGCGATACCTCGCAGGGGCGGTTGTTCTAACGCCGATCTCCAAATGAATAAGGAACAATTGGCCGATCAGGGCGCGGCACAGACATCACCATCCAGTACCAGCGACACCGGGTCCAGGATGACCGGGCTGTCGGCTTTGATCTGAATCGGGATGGTCGGCGCAGTTGTGCTGGTGGTTTCATCAAAGAAGCGAGCGTACTTGCGGGTCACGCCGTCAGCGCCGCGATACTGCACGTAGCCCTCCAGCAGATACTCTCCTGGTGGTATGCCGCTGAACGTGAACTGCATCTGCCCGGTCTGTGCATCGACAATGATGGGCACCACATAGCTCGATCCATTCTGCGTGCTCAACAGCGTGGCAACTCCAACCTGTCCATTCGGCATATCTGCTGCATCAAGGGTGTCTACCCAGTCGCCAACTACGGGCTGGCAGGTGACATTGACGACTTTTGTATAGATTTCGTTCAAAGATCATGTCCACATTATTCCGTCCAGTATCCGGATCAACCTCAAGATCGCGGGCTTCATAATACAAGGTTGGAGAAGAGGCCACGCCGTCTTGCAGCCCGTTACGGGGGATGCTGGATAATGCAATAACATGCACCTCGTGACCATTGCTTTTGAGGTGTTCGTTACTTACATTCACCATAGCGTTAATGGGTCGATCATAGAGTATTCCATTGAGCAATAACTTCCCTTCGCGTTCCGGATGATCAGGGTCGATCACCATGGCATTGATATGGCATTCTATTGTTTCGGGAATATAAACCTGACCGGATGCACAAATGTGTCCGGCAGGGAAGTATTCCGGCCTGTTATTGCCATGTCTATTCGCTTGATAGCCTGGCCCATCCGGATCGAAGAGATGGTTCGATATCCCATCGGTCACAAAGATTACGACAGTCTTGTATGCATATTCCTTGCCCGCAAACGTAACGGTCTTATCACCATTCAGCGCCAGGGATGCGCCATAGAGTCCGGCGGCGCCATTAGTACCACCTTCAGTTTTGTAGGGATCACCGTTATCTGCTCCAACTGTGTCAACGGCGTTCGCAAGGACACTGGTATCATTGCTCCACTCCGTCATGGAACGAAAATCCTATGCCTGTCTAAACGCCATAATTATCATCTCATCAGTGGGAAGGGCTGGATTATAATAATCGTTCCCCGGCATATTAGTCAGATCAATCAGATGCTTGATCGCGTTTTTCGCCACATAGATGCGCCGTTCTTCCACGGTCTCCCAGGCATAATCTGATGCTAGCACACAATTAGGGCGGTCCAGCGGATCGACCCCCGGCGCATTCCCACACTGTAAGCCATCCTTCCCCAGTCCCGCAAAGTTGAAATTCATCGACCCGGAGACATCCAGCACTACCGCGTAGCGAACCGGTTGGTAGGATACACTGCTATCCGCATGTTCGGGGCGCAGGCGCACATAGCCGGTCAAACCGGACTCCGGTGTATCCGGCGTGCTGGTTGGTGTGGCGGTAGCCGTTGGCGTAGCGGTAGGTGTTGGTGTGGTGGTGGCCGTTGGCGTGGCGGTGGTGGTCGGTGTCAACGTCGGATCGGCGGCTACTTCCGCATTTCCACCCACCACCAGCGGCAGGTAGACCGGACCCGGTTCGGTGTCGGCATGACCCGTGGGTGGCGTTTGAGCGATAAACAGACCAGCGAGCAGTATGACGATAGGAAGCAGGGCGAACCAACGCGTTCGGCGGGTATGGTTGGACGTGTCATCGGGCGACATAGTGGAACCCCCTTGTGTGAAAGCGACGTTTAAAACGATAGCGAGCGTTATGTGTCTCCCCGCATAGTATAGCACAAACGGGATCGAATTTGAATATGAGGATTTTGTAAAGTATCGGAAGCCTTGCTCTTCAAAATAATGGACCATAGTAGCGTGCTACTTATTCTTTGAGATGACTATCACAAATAAGGTGATGTAATGCCAATAAGATTGTACATGAAAGTAGTAATAAAAGATTTGGATGAACACTGATACTTTCTAAGTGTACTGTCAGTAAATTCATACAGCAACAGTTGACATAGATGCACCACACCAGCATTAACATGCTACCTGTAGACCCGGCAGTGTAGTGACCCTGTGTGCCGGTTCTGGTGCGGAACAAACAAGGCGGCCTGTGCAACAGCGAACAGTATCCGCCATGTTACGCTAATTCTGGCAGCAGCTTTACCTGAGATGTAGTTTGCAAGGATAGCACAAGTGTGATAGAATACCTGCGCTGACAAATTTTGTCGGTCTTTTTGCAGTGCGAGCCGACGTAGCTCAATTGGCAGAGCAACGGTTTTGTAAACCGTAGGTTCAGGGTTCGATTCCCTGCGTCGGCTCCAGGCCAGTCTCTGTGGGTCGGTACCGAAGTGGCCAACCGGGGCAGACTGTAAATCTGCTGGCTTACGCCTTCGCAGGTTCGAATCCTGCCCGGCCCACCATTTATATCATCACTGCTATGCTCCCGTAGTGTTTATCTCTCGGGAGCATATTAAATGTAGCTATGCGTAGATGCCCGCTCGCGCGTGATGAACTTGAACAGTTGTATTATGCGCAGAAGTTGTCAATGCAGCAGATTGCGCAACATTTCGGCTGTAGCGTAAATAAGGTTGTCTACTGGATGCAACAGTACGGGTTTGAGCGCCGTACCTGGAGCGAGGCAACTTATGTCTATCGCAATCCCGATGGTGATCCCTTCAAGATATGTATGCCCGAAACCTCGGAAGAGTGGAAGTTGTTTGGTGTGGGCATCGGGTTGTATATGGGTGAAGGGGCCAGAAAAACAAAATGGCATGTTGCTATAGTCAATACGAATCCAGGGGTGCATCGGACGTTTATTGTCTTTTTGGAGCGTTTTTGTGGTGTATTAAGAAAAAATGTAAAGTTGGACTTGAATGTTTTTGATGATTGTGATGTGGAGTTGGTCAAGCAATGGTGGGTGAGTCAGTTAGAGTTATCGCAAGAACAGTTTCGTTCCGTCTGTATTCGGCCCTCTAAGAGGAGTGGTGTTTATAAGAATAAGAGTATGTATGGAACTCTGACGGTGATGTTTAGTAATGCAAAGTTAAAGAAAATAATTGACGAGTGGTGTTCTGAGTACTATAGTTAGTCTGGGTGTCTTTTAGCGTGCCCACGTAGCTCAGTAGGTAGAGCATTGCCTTGGTAAGGCAAAGGTCACGGGTTCAAGTCCCGTCGTGGGCTCCAATGTAGGATCGGCATTGCGGCGAAACTGAAACTTTTCGTTGTAATGTATGAGGCGGGGGTGGGGTTGCTCTGCCTCAACCTCATAACCAAGGAGTTGCGAATTCATGGCAAAGCAAAAGTTCGAGCGCACGAAGCCGCATTTGAATGTCGGCACGATTGGGCACGTTGACCACGGGAAGACCACCCTGACCGCCGCGATTACCAAGGTGCTGGCGATGGCCGGTGGGGCGACCTATACCTCCTACGATCAGATCGATAACGCGCCGGAGGAGCGCGCCCGTGGAATTACCATCGCTATTCGGCACGTTGAGTATCAGACCGAGAATCGCCATTATGCCCATGTGGACTGCCCCGGTCACGCCGACTATATCAAGAACATGATTACCGGCGCGGCCCAGATGGACGGTGCGATCCTGGTGGTCTCGGCTCCCGACGGCCCGATGCCCCAGACCCGCGAGCATATTCTGCTGGCCCGCCAGGTGCAGGTGCCGGCGATGGTCGTCTTCCTCAACAAGACGGATATGATGGATGACGAGGAACTGCTCGAACTGGTGGAATTGGAGTTGCGCGAACTGCTCAGTAATTACGAGTTCCCCGGCGATGATATTCCGATTGTGCGCGGCAGTGCGCTGGCGGCGATTGAAAGCACCGCAACGGATGTGTCCGCGCCGGAGTATCAGCCCATCCTGCAACTGATGGACGCGGTGGATAGCTACATCCCGACGCCGGAGCGCGCGGTGAACCAGCCGTTCCTGATGCCGATTGAGGACGTGTTCGGGATTAAGGGCCGCGGGACGGTGGTGACGGGCCGGATCGAGCGGGGCAAGGTCAAGGTCGGCGAAACCATCGAGATCGTCGGGATGAATGAAGAGGTACCGCGCAAGACGGTCGTGACCGGCGTAGAGATGTTCCAGAAGACGCTGGACGAGGGGATGGCCGGGGACAACGTCGGCTGTCTGCTGCGAGGTGTGGAGCGGGGCGACATCGAGCGCGGACAGGTGCTGGCGCAACCGGGGAGCATTAGCCCGCACAAGCGGTTCGCGGCGCAGGTCTACGTGCTCAAGAAGGACGAAGGTGGTCGTCACACGCCCTTCTTCCCCGGGTACCGCCCGCAGTTCTACATCCGCACAACGGACGTAACCGGAGCGATCCATCTGCCGGAAGGTACGGAGATGGTGATGCCGGGGGACAACATCGTGATGGACGTGGAGTTGATCGTGCCGGTGGCAATCGAGGAAGGCTTGCGGTTTGCAATTCGTGAGGGTGGTCGCACCGTGGGTGCTGGTGTCGTCACCAAGATTGTAGCTTAGTGGAGAACACCGCGTGGGGTTCGTCTTGCTAATAAGACCGGCCCCCGCAGTAAGGAAAGTCGATGGCCGTTGCGAAGGAAAAAGAGAAAGAACGTCGTGAAAACAGTGTCGCTCGTACGTTCCGTGAGACACGGGCTGAGTTGCGCAAGGTCGTCTGGCCCTCCCGTCAGGAGACTGTACGCCTTACTATTGTGGTGATTATTGTCTCCTTTGTTATTGGTCTCTTTCTGTTTATGGGGGATTCGATCTTTCTCTGGCTCTACACAATGCTTGTGGATCTGGTGCGATAATGGCATAGTGTAACAACGCATGGATGGGGATATTCGTGACAGAAGAAGAGCAGAAAACAGAGTTTGAATCATCATCGCAGGAAGATAACCGCCACTGGTATGTGATTCATACCTATTCGGGTTATGAAAATAAGGTCAGGCAGAATCTGGAACATCGTATTGACTCGATGGAGATGCGTGACCAGATCTTCCGGGTCATCGTGCCGACTGAGGAAGAGATCGAGATAAAAAACGGTCAGCGGCGCACGGTGAACAAAAAGATTTACCCGGGCTATGTGCTTGTGCAGATGCGCATGACGGATGACTCCTGGTATGTGGTGCGGAATACACCCGGTGTCACCAGTTTTGTTGGACATGGTAATCGTCCAACACCGCTTGATGATCACGAGGTGAAGGCGATCCTCAAGCAGATGGAAGAGGAAGCGCCCAAGGTTCGCGTCAGTTACCAGGTTGGTCAGGCTGTCAAGATTACCGATGGTCCGTTCACTGATTTTGAGGGTATTGTTGATGCCATTGATCATGAGCGCGGTCGTGTGCGAGTACTGGTGTCATTCTTTGGGCGTGAAGCCCCTGTTGAATTGGACTTTCTCCAGGTAACCCGGCTGGTAGACTAAGTACTACTTGCCATCAGTTGTCAGCCTGTGGCCGCCAGCTTCGGCAGTGAAGCTGGCGGCTTATAACTGGATGCTGGCAGATAGAAACAGTTCAGGAGAGTTATTGTGGCAAAGAAACTTGTTGCAATTGTAAAATTGCAGCTCCCCGGGGGGAAGGCAACCCCGGCACCGCCGGTTGGTCCCGCGCTTGGACAGCACGGTATTAACATTATGGGGTTTGTCAAGGAGTATAACGAGAAAACCTCCGGCCAGGCCGGCAGTGTTGTTCCCGCTGAGGTCTCGATTTTCAGTGATCGCTCCTTTACCGTACGGATCCTGACGCCGCCCGCTTCGGACTTGCTGCGGAAGGCAGCCGGTGTTGACAAAGGTTCGGGAACCCCCGCCCGTGCTTCCGTGGGTAAAACCGTGACGCGGGAGCAGTTGCGCGAGATTGCGCAGACCAAGATGCCGGATCTGAATGCAACCTCCATTGAGGCGGCTGAGAAAATTATCGCTGGGACAGCCCGCAGCATGGGCATTAAGGTCGCCGAATCGTAATATGGTATGTAGGTGGGAGGGTCATACCCGCTTGTACCACAGGGAGTAAATGTTATGACGAAGAAACGTGGTAAGAAGTACCTGGAAGCGCTCAAAAAAATTGAGCCAGGACACTTCTATTCCCCTGAAGAGGCGCTGCAACTGGCGAAGGATACCTCTTTTGTGAATTTCGATGCAACGGTGGAGGTTCATCTGCGGCTGGGGATTGACCCGCGCCATGCTGACCAGAATATTCGTACCACTGTGACGCTTCCGCACGGCACCGGGAAAACGGTGCGGGTGCTGGTTTTTGCCCAGGGTGAAGCGGCGCGCGCAGCCGAAGCCGCTGGTGCGGATTTTGTCGGTAGTGATGAACTGATTGCCCGTATCGACAAGGAAGACTTCTTCGACTTCGATATTGCCATCGCCACTCCCGATATGATGGGAAAAGTTGGGCGTTTGGGGCGCAAACTGGGTCCGCGTGGCCTGATGCCGAACCCCAAGAGTGGTACGATTGTCCCACCTGAGGATCTGCCACGAACCATTAACGAAGTTCGGGGTGGCCGGGTGGAGTTTCGCAACGACAGAACGGGCCTGCTGCATATGGCTATCGGGAAGACCAATTTTACTTCGCAGCAACTCCTTGGTAATATGGCCGCACTGATGGACGTGGTTCAGGCGGTCAAGCCGAGTGGAGCAAAGGGTACCTACGTCAGAAGCGTCACCGTGACCAGCACGATGGGACCGGGTATCCCGGTAAATATTCAAGAAGCGCAGGCAATGTCTGCTCAAGTTTGATAGAGGGCGATCGCTCTATACATTGCTGATACAAACTGTGAAGTACCGGCTTTCAGCGTAGAGAATAATTATTTTCACTAACACTGATAGCAGGTGTGGAACACATACGAACTACCCTAGACAGCAGGTGGAGTGTCGGAAATGTTTCCGGTGAGGTCAGCTTTTCTGCATGCCGCTCCTTAATGCCTGAAACCAGGTTGCCTGCCGAGGTGGTGCCAGCAGTGTTGTGTGGGTCGGGTTGTCCCGGCTGCTGCTCTGAGCGTGAGCGGCCGGTGTAGCCGATAACCAGTAAACACAACCAGTGATGCCTGTATTGTCTGGCCGCCATGTCTGGGACATGGCGGCTTTTCTGTGGTTATATCGCAGTACTGTTTTATTGCTTGCGAAAGGGGGTGAATTGAGTGCCAACAGAACGGAAAGTTGCGACAGTAGAGTATTTGACGGAAAAATTGTCGCGCATGCAACTCGCCATCATCACCGATTACCGGGGTTTGACGGTTGCGGAGATGGCTGAACTGCGCGGGAAACTCCGTGAGAGTGGCGCGGAACTGATCGTTGCCAAGAATACGCTTATTCGCCTGGCTGCCCGCCAGTCGGGTCACGAACAGATGGAGTCGCTGCTCGAAGGGCCAACGGCGCTTACGCTGGCGTATGATGATGTAGCCAGAGTCGCCAAGACATTAAATGATTATCTCAAGGATACGCCGAAGGTCTCGATACGGGGCGGCGTGCTCGGCCAGAGCTTCCTGCCGGCAGATGGGCTGGAGCAGGTGACAAAACTGCCGTCGCGTGAGCAGGTTCTGGCAGAAATTGTCGGCGGTATCCAGTCACCAATCAGTGGTGTGGTTAATGTCATCAATGCGCCGCTCACCGGAGTGGTTGGTATTGTTGATGCGGTGGTATCGGACGTGATGAATGTATTGCAGGCACGCATTAATCAGATGCAGTCCGGCAGTTAGTTTGCTTTATCTTAGAAGGAGAAAAATCCTATGGCGAGCGCAAAGGTTGATAGCATCATTTCCTCGATTGAGGAACTGAACGTTCTAGAACTGGTCGAACTCAAGAAGGAAATGGAAGAGAAGTGGGGCGTTACGGCAGCGGCACCGATGGCAATGGGGCCAATGATGGGCGCTCCTGCTGGAGCGGCATCGGGTGCAGAAGCGGCCGCCGCAGCCCCGGCCGAGGAGAAGAGCGAGTTTGACGTGATCCTCAAGGATGTCGGCGCGAATAAGATCCAGGTGATTAAGGCGGTGCGTGAGCTGACCAGCCTGGGGCTGAAGGAGGCCAAAGATCTGGTTGAGGGTGCGCCCAAGCCAATCAAGGAAGGTATCAGCAAGGAAGAGGCCGATGCCGCCAAGGCGAAGCTGGCCGAAGCCGGTGCAACGGCCGATGTACAGTAAGCGTGTTGTAGCGGTTTAGCGCGTCTGCGCGCTGAAACTGTGAGACGGTGGGCATCTATGTCCACCGTTTTTTGTGTCATGGCATGGTATGATAAGCATGTTTGGTTTTAGCCTGGGGGGATGTGTATGGCTCTTCGTATGCCACCATTGTTTAACCCACCGCCGGCCGTAACGGCACTGGCGGCGTATCCCTGGCTGCGTACCGGCATCGAGCCGGGCCTGATGCGTCAGGTGGCACGCATCCAGGAGCGCACAGCAACATTTGTGGATCGCCCGGTGCTGCTGGGACACCTGACCGAAGTCATGCAGACGTTGTCCGGCGGTCTGATTGCGCTGGAAGGTCCACCTGGCAGCGGTGTTACAACCATCCTGGCACATCTGGCGACGCATTACCCTTACAGCTTCTGGTTGGCGGACGATGATGCCGGGCAGGGAGCGGCAGCACTACACGCGCAACTCATTGCCCTCCAGCGCCTGAATGTTCCGCTGGTATCCCCGGCAGCAGCACCCGATCCGCTGGCCCTGGAACGCCTGCTGGATGAAGTTGCTGCACAGCGTGATGCCGATATGCCGCTGGTGTTACTGATCGACCCGCCAACCGGTGCAGTACAACCGCGTGATCCCCGGCCTATTCCCTTGCCGACCCGTCTGCCCCCGGACGTTCTGCTGGTGTATGGCTGCACGCCGGACGCCCCATTGCCATTTACGCCGGATGCGCGCATCAGTCTGGCCAACCTGGATGATGAATTGCAGACTGCGCAGATGCGTATGCTGCAAGCGCTGGACTGTCCTGATGAATGGGTTGCGCCACTGATCGCCGCAGCGCAGGGTAATTTTCTCTATCTCCGGCTGGCATATGCGCTGCTGCGGCGGGACCGACTCGCTGTTGAGATGCTCAAGCCGGGGCTGGACGCGCTGCACGATACCTGGTGGGCGGAACTGGACGAGCATGATCGGCGGTTAGTGTTGCTTCTGGCCGCAACTGGTGCGCCGATTCCCGCAACCGTGTGTGCCGCGTTGCTGGGAATCGATCCGCTCCCGCGACTGGCCGATAGTACCGGCTGGCTTGTTGAGGAACATAACCAGGCAGTTGAACCACACTACGATCTTTACCACTGGGTGACCCGCGATTACCTGGCACGGCGACAGGATGCGGCCCTGCGCCAGATTCACGCCGAAATCGTGAGCCTGTCACCCCTGTCTGATACAGGATCACAGCGTGCTGCCGCATTGAGTGAGCCTTCAACCGACTACCTGGTATGTCAGGCGGCGCGGCACGCGGCCCTGGGAACGCCGGACACGCGAACCACTATGCTGCCTCAGGTTGCGCAACGAGAGTGGATCAGGACGCATGAGCGCCGTAGCGGAGTGCTGACTGCCGCCGCCCGTGATGCCGCCTGGGAACTCGCTACTGCCGCCGAAACCGGGCCGCTGCTGCGTCTGGCCCGGGCTGCGGCGCTGGCAGGAACACTGGAGTCGCGCGGTCGGACCATGTCGCCGGACGATGCGCTGGCTGCATTTACGGCGGCACTCGAGGCAACGGGCCGGGAGAACGGCCTGAAACGCATCCTGGCGCTGGTCGATCAACTGCCCGATGGTCCCGATAAAGCCCTGGTGTTGCGGCAACTGGGTGAGGCATGCTACGGCATGCGTATGCGGACCTCGGCCATGCGGCTGCTCTCGCAGGCCCTCGACCTGGAGGAGCAGAAGATGCCGCGTGCCTGGCGAGAACAGCGGGGGCAACTGCTGGCAGCCCTGGCGAGTGCGGCGCTCAAATTGGGAGATGTGATTGCCGCGCTAAAAATTAGCGGGCGGATCGAGCATATCGAACGGCGTGGTATGACCGATACCGAGGTGGTGCGCTGGCTCCTGGATCATGGCGAACTTGAGCATGCCCGCGAACTGGCCGGCAGTATCACCCACGAAAGCCTGGCAGCCTGGGCGCAGGCCGAGGTTGCCGTAGCCCTGTCGCGTGCGGGTGATCGGGCTGCGGGTGAGGCGCTGCTGGAACATATCACGGTCGAGACGGCGACGGCCTGGGCCCAAATTGAACTCGCATGTGACGATGCGCTGAGTGATGAAAGTAGTGCCCAAAACCGCATTATGCGGCTTAGTAGTCAAACTCAGCGTGACCGCGGCTGGACGCGGCTGGCGCATGCCCTGGCCGTTGCCGACAAAGACGGTGATGCGCTTGAGGCTGCCGGCCAGATTAGTGATGTTGCGGTACGCGTGGCGGCCTTGCTCGACCTGCGGCTCACGCTGGAGGGGTTGGTTGCGATGCTGGCGCTGGAGCAGGCAACCGCCGAAATTGATAAACTAACCGGCGATGCCCGTGTTCCACTGCTGGCAACCCTGGCGGCGGCCCATGCGGCCATTGGTCGCCGTGACCTGGCGATCACCATTGCAAACCAACTGGCCGAGGGTGAAGAGCAGGATCGCGCGTTGTCGCGTGTTGCCGTTGCGCTGGCGGGACGGGGCCAGCATGCCGAGGGCCAGAAGCTGGCCTACGAGTTGACCGATGATGATGAACGCGACTGGACCATTGAGGAGTTGACGCGGATATTAACGCAGGCCGGGCGTTGGCAGGAGGCGCATGATCTCTGCCAGGACATCCGGGCGGAAGAATTACGCGCACGCACGCTGGTTGAACTCGCCATCGCGCGCGCACGCACAGATGATCCGCTGGCCGCCCTGCCGATAGTCCAGGGCATCGCAATGCCGGGTGAACGTACCCGCGCCCTGATGATGATGGTGCCCAGCCTGATTGCCCAGGGACATACCGCTGCGGCTCTGGACATAGCGCTGCCCAACGGGCAGAAGGCCGGCACGTCCGCTGGTGGGGAGTCACCGGCAGAACCACTCCTGCCACCGGCGAACAGCAGTCGCTACCTCGCGGTTGTAGCGATGGCTCTGGCTGAACATGGCGCGTTAAACCAGGCGCACGTGATAACGCAGCGGATTCGTCGTCCCATGGATGGCGCGCGAGCCTATCTCACGATTGCGCAGGCTGCGGCGCAGACTGCACCGGAGCTTGCCCGGACTACGCTGGGGACGGCGCTGCGTACCGCCACGCTGGGTCGTGCCGAAGCCTTTCGTCTGCTGGAGCAGGCTGCTCCCGTCCTGGCTCTGTTGGAAGGGACACCACTGTTAACCCATATCGCCGCCGAGATTGATATCATTGATACCTGGTGAGCAACACAAAACCTATGACAAACCACAGACAGCGAACCACACCCGGCAGGCCACGGACAATCGTCCGTGGCCTCTGGTCCATTGGTTTGATCGGACTACTTCTTACCGTTGCGCTGCTGGTCGATGCAACGCCCGGTCAGACCGCCCGCAATCCGCGCTCCACCGCAGGCAGTCAGGTGGCCGGGCAACTGCGGGTCGTGCGTATCCGCGCCGCCACGCCAGCGGAAGCTTTCCGTTTGATCGAACGGGGCATTAACCAGTTTGAAGCACGCGATGGCGATGATCTGCTGGTGCTGGTGACTGCCGAGCAGCAGGCCGCACTGCGTGCCGCCGGCTGGGATGTGCGCCTGGACCGCACACAGACGTCCCGGTTACGGAGCGTACAGCCCCAAACGGTGCAGACGGACTACCGCACCGTGGAGGAGACTGAGCAATTTCTGCGGAGTATGGCCGAAACCTATCCCCACCTGGCAACCCTGGGTGATTTTGGGGACTCGTGGGAGCGGCAACAACTGGGGGCTCCGCATGGCTATGATCTGCTGGCTCTGCGCCTGACCAACCAGGCGACCACTGGCCCCAAACCGGTCTTTTTTCTGATGGCCGCCCTCCATGCGCGCGAGTTGACCACCGCCGAGATTGCTACCCGTTTCATCAGCCATCTGCTGACGGGGTACCAGGTCGATCCTGATATCACCTGGCTCCTGAACGAGCATGAGATTGTCGTCGTGCCAATTGCTAACCCTGATGGGCGCAAACTGGCCGAACAGGGCTACTCGCAACGCAAGAATATCAACAACAGTTTTGGTGACTGCATCGAACCTCCGGGCTCCGGCAATCAGTATGGCATCGATCTTAATCGCAACTTCGCCTTCGCCTGGGGAACGGTGCATGGCCCGGACATCTTCCCGTGCAGTCTGGTCTATCCCGGCCCGACAGCCGCCTCCGAGCCGGAAACGCAGACACTGCAAACCTTTATCCGGAGCTTCTACCCGGATCACCCGCGCCCGGGAGATGGTACGCCCGCCCCGGATACCACCAGCGGTGTGTTGATTACGCTGCATTCCTATTCTGACCTGGTGCTCTGGCCCTGGGGACACACGACCGCACCGGCTCCCAACGCGGTTGGACTGGAGCGTCTCGGTCGGCGGATGGCCGCGTTCAATGGCTACATACCTGGTCAGAGCGTGTCGCTCTACCCTACCTCCGGGACGACCGACGACTGGTCTTACGCGGAACTGGGGATCGCCTCCTACACCTTTGAGATTGGTTCGTACGGCGGTACCTGTGGTGGGTTTATGCCGCCCTACGGCTGCCTGGATGGTCTGGGGGGGCGGAATTTCTGGGAGGAGAATCTGCCGGCGCTGCTCTACGCGGCCCGCGTGACCCGCGCACCATACAGCCAGCCGGCCGGACCTGATGTGTACGCTATTGAAGTGATAACGGATACGCAAACGCTAACACTCACGGCCACACTGGATGGCCGGGATCAACCTGTTGCCGGGGGCGCGCTCTACCTGAGGAGCGGCCCGGCGCAAAATGACACGGCGCTGAACCTCCAGCCCGTCGATGGCGCATTCGACACCGTCCTTGAGCGGGGCCAGATACGTCTGCCACTGGATCAGGGGATTGGCAGAGATATTGCTACTGCTGCCCAGAGAGATCGATTGCTACTGGTACAGGGGCGTAACGCGGCCGGTATCTGGGGACCGCTCAGTGCGGCCTGGTTGGAGACCAATCACCACTACTGGCTACCACTCGTTGAGACTTCACGCCTGGGAGGGAAAACATAAGCATGCAAGCATTTGTTGCCGGTGTTGGCGAGAATACAACTGCCGCAAGCGCACATCATTTGCTGATCATGATAGGGTTGGTCATTGCTGCCAGCGTTGGCACGCAACTGGTCGCCGCGCGCCTCAGGATGCCTTCAATTGTGCCGCTGCTGGCTGTCGGCGTGTTGATGGGGCCGGAAGTCCTGAATCTGGTCAATCCGGATGCTCTGGGCGATGGGCTGCGCGTCATCATTCCGCTGATGGTAGCCATTATTGTTTTTGAGGGCGGAATGGCCCTGGACCTGAACTACCTGCGCCAGGTATCGCGCGCTGTGCGGAATCTGGTGTTGATGGGCAGCCTGATCACCGCGGTATTGGCTACCATCTGTGCCGTGGTCTTCGTCGGCTTTAGCTGGGCGCTGGCCCTCCTGTTTGGGGCGCTAGTCAGTGTTACCGGGCCAACCGTGATCAACCCGCTGCTGCGCCGGGCCGCAGTGAAACAGCGTCTCAAAACCATCCTGATGGCTGAGGGTGTCCTGGTTGACGCGGTCGGGGCGGTGCTGGCCGTAGTCGTGCTGGAAGCGCTGCTGACCGGTCAGCCATTCCTGGAGGGGGTAGGGAGTTGGGTGATTACTGTCGGTGGCGGTGCCTGCATTGGTGTTATCGGCGGGTGGCTCCTGGGCAAGGGGCTGGATCTGGTTGGGCGTGAGTTGACGGCTGAACTCACGCGCCTGAGTGCGCTCGGTGGAGCGCTGGGCATCTACACGCTGGCCGAGGTTTTTAGTTCGGAAGCAGGGATCGCTGCGGCTGCCGCCGCCGGTATCGTGGTCGGCAATATGCGGTTCCCCCATGAAGAGCCGGTGCATCATTTCAAAGGTGATCTGACAACGCTGGGGTTGGGGGTTATCTTTGTGCTGCTCGCGGCCCGGTTGCAGTTCGCTGATCTGTCGGCGCTCGGCTGGGGTGGCCTGGCAACGGTTGCCACCTTGATGCTGCTGGTGCGGCCGGCCTGTGTTTTCCTGGCGACCTATAATACAAAGCTCAATCTTCAGGAAAAGCTCTTTATCTCAGCCGTGGGGCCGCGCGGGATCGTCTCGGCATCATTTGCCACCTTTGCGGCCTTACGGCTCGAGGATGCCGGGTATGCAAATAGTGATTTGCTTGCCGGGTTGGTGTTTATGGTCATTATTGGAACGGTTGTCATTCAGGGTTTTACAACCCCCTGGATTGCTAAACTCTTAGGAGTACAGCCTATGTTGACATTAATAATTGGTGCCGATCCGTTAGGGCGTGATCTCGGTCATCATCTGCAGAAGCAGGGCGAAGAAGTGACTTTGATTGATCGCAATGTGGAGCATGCCGCGCGTGCCCGCGAAAAGGGGCTAACCGTTGTACAGGGTGATGCCACCGATGAGTCCGTGCTGCGTCGAGCCGGGATCGAACGTGCCCGCGCTGTGGTTGCCACAACCCCCAGCGATAAAACCAATCTGCTGGTCTGTCAGATCGCCAAGTCCCGTTTTGGCATCATTGAACTGGTGTCACGCGCCAACGATGGGGCAAACATCAAAGCCTTCACCGACCTGGGTATCCGTGCGATGAGCCCGAACACGGTGGCGGTTATGGTGCTGGATAACCTGCTGCGTCGTCCCAGCACACTGCGGCTGCTGACCGACCTGGACCCCGGCAAGGAGGTGCGCGAGATTGTGCTCTACAACAGCAATCTGGCCGGCAAAGCCATCAAGGATGTATCGCTCGATGGCGATGTGCTGATCTCGACTATTCGGCGCGATGGGAAGCTGTTTGTCCCGCACGGGAGCACCACGCTGGCGCTGGGCGATCAGATTACCTTTATCGGCACACGTGATGATGTGCATGCCATAGCAGGCCTGTTTGAGTCCTACATGGAGCCGGATCAGCAGCCGACGCACACCGCGGCGTAATGCGGTGTCAGTCGTAACAACCCCGATTACTTATCAGTAACACCCTTCCGCCGTTGCACCGGGCACCGGGCAACCTGCGGGAGGGTGTTGACTTCCTCCGATGACCGCTTCGCAGCACCCCTCCCGATTGTCTGCTACTCACCGATAAATTACACGGGTTACGTGCAATGGACGCACCGGCGGCACATTCCCATGTATCATCTCTGTGTCCCCGGTGTTCGCTGTGGCGATGACAACAAATCGGTATAACGCATAGAAACTGCTCGAGTTACGCGGTGCGTGTGCAACCAGGCCCCGATCAAAAAGGATGCTACTGCGGGCGAAATATACCCCTCACGCGGAAACGCGCAACCCGGATAGTTAGAAAATTTATTCTATAGTTAAAACCCTGTAAAAATCCTTGATGCAATTATTCTTTACAAAACCTTTAAAAAACTGTTTTAAGAAAATTTTTATTGCAATTCCGCTGTGTAGTGTGTATATTATAAGTAGAAACACACAGTCAAAAGCAGGGCATGGATTCTGTCAACTGAGCTATAACTCCGGTTGGAGTTAGAAGCTCTCCCCAACAACAGAAAAAGTTTGTTTTACCGCAGTTGTCAACAGCAGGAGTTTCATCAGTTGACCTTCTCACTGCCTGAACTGGTACCGCCACACCTTTTGTATCTGAACACTGCTGTGTCACTTCCCCTTCAGCAGCGTTTTGATCGTCGTTATACAGACCTCTGGATAGGAGGAAACCAACCACAAACCTTTGCAAAAACCCGGAACCGGGCAGTCCGGAACAGCGCGTCGGGCGCATCTCCATTAAGTAAACAGAGTTTCTCTGTCCTCTGGTTCTTTGTTCTTTCAATGAGTTCATGCATACATTTTTGAGGAATACTATGAGCAATGCACAGCGAGCAGAGGCGGCCATCCAGGTGGATGAGTATCATACTTATGAAATTGTACTGGGTGAGAAGTCGGTCGTCACATGGAAGGAAGGCAAAGTCACCCTTAAAGTACAGATTCCCTACGAAAAACAGCGCACCTATGGCGAACACAAACTGGGCACCATGCCCGACCCACCGGACACGCTGGATCTCGGTCAGGTGCAGGTAAATCTCCCCGACGATCCGGCCTCCCCCCGGACAATTCCGGTGACAATGCCGGCGGGCTCCAATCTGCCCCTCTACATTAAGAGTTGCCAGCAGATGCTGCTGCCTATGGATTTTCCCCTGCCCCAGCCAAAGAATACCCTTATCGATGTTCAGGGCGAGATGTTTGATGGGATCGAGAACCTGGAACGCCTGTTGCACGGGTATGCGCAATCAGCCCCGGATGGGGCCGGCAATCGCAGCGATCCATCCGACACCAGTCTGCGTTTGCGCCTGAACCTCTGGGCACCCGACCTGTTGACCAAATCGCCCAAAGCGCCCGGCCAGGAGTTGAACGAGATGCTTGACAAGCGGGAGAACGACCGGCAGATCTTTCTGCCCCAGGTTGAGGGCGACGATGCTGTCATCGAACTGGCGCAAAGCCTGGTTGCGCTGGCAAACAGCACCAGCGAGGGGTGTATTCTCCTGGGGGTTGCCCGCGATGGCGCGGTTATCGGCCTCCCCGGGCATAACGATGCTGCCCGGCAGGAACATGTCCAGCAGGCGCTGCTCCAGGCCACGCTGTGCTGTAAGCCACATGTGCCCTTTGCGCCACCAAAATATCACGAACAGGACGGCAAATGTGTCGCCGTCGTTGAGGTGAAACCCGCCCAGAAGCCGCCGGCCGCCGCCGGTTCTGCCGGATGGAGGCAGTGGCTTCGGATTCCGGCGATCCGGCCACCGCGGAATGAATCGGGAGAGAAGAAACCCGTCAAACCCTACGAACTTGCCGGGTTTATCTACCAGCGCAAGGGGAATGTTACAACGCGCAAACGTGCGCCGCGCCCAGCGCGTCAATGGAAACGGCAGCCGCCGAGCTATCTTGAACTGATGGATGTGCTCAAACTGGGCAACTGCGCTGATGTGATTGTGCTCAACGCCAGCGAGGGTCTTGATACGCTCACCCTCGGCCCGGCAATTTCCGGTCTGGTGAATGCCGGCCAGAAGAATGGTGTGGTTGTGTTGCGGAACCTGCCCGCCTCCTGGACGGCGTATATACGGCTGAAGCAACTGCGCTGGCGGCTCCAGCAACAACTGGGTGCATATCTGCAAGCAGAACTGGCACAGTGCCTGCCGCGCATGAAACCACCGGCAATCAGGCTGGAATTTGTTGCCGGCGAGTGGGTTGCGATCATTCGTCTCACGGATATCAGAGTGCCGGTTATGCTCTACGACGGAAAAGCGTACGATTGGGCCGGGCGCAACCTGAAAACGTTGAGCACCGATGAGATCTTTACCCGTTATCTCAAACGCAATGAGCAGGGTGATGGCAAGAAGCAGGACAAGCTCAATCTGGTCTATGGTGAGTTGTCCTGGCCGATGCAGCCGCCCAAATCGTCGCAGATCGATAGCGAACAGCAGAAGCGGCGGTACGATGCGCAGCGGCATGCCATCATCTGGGAGCAGCAACCCTTCGCGTCTCAGCCACAGAAAACTGGACAGATCTGCATGCTGACTGTGCCGATCAACCAGGCGCTGATGACCATTGATGCGGACGGCAGGGTGAACCGGACTGCCGACCCGACGCTCGCGGGACGGTTGTTTGTCCGCTTTGATGATGTGCTGGCGACCGATCTGGGGGTCAAACCGCAGGCCGGCGAGCATACCGGCGCATGGTTTAACGATCTGCCGATTAAGAAACGTACGCATCTGCGGCTTGAGTTTACGCTCCAGGCGCAGGAACTCTTCAAGCGCCGGCGGCGGACATCGTTGTTGCGCTTCCGCGTTCCCGATATAACGCTGGACGCGGATCGGCTGGTTGATCTTCAGCAGATCTTTACCGATCTGGAGTTTTATGTGAAACCGGTCGTGACGCCTGCAAACGGCTCTGCTCCCCCACGTGCCGCCACGCCGTCGGCAGACTGGAAGCTGATCCGGGGGGTGCGCAATAAAGCGTTCAGTGACATCAAGTTTACCGCCGGCGTTGCCTCGCAACCGACCGCGCTTGCCCGCGAGTTGCACTACGAAGATCGGACCGATAGCAAGTATTTGCAGACTGCGCTGACGGAGATTCAGGTGCTGCTCGAAAGCTGGGGCGAGATGGACCAGGACGCAAGTTCGGAGATGGCCCAACTGCACCTGGATCTGTATGAACTGATCAGCCAGCGGTTCCAGTATCTGCGCACCGAGTAGAGGAGAAAACGTATGACTACCTCCAATCTGACCAACCCAACCAACTCGACCCGGCCGCTGATTGTCCCGGCGGGTAGCTCTGCCGTGCGGAGTGACCAGAGCGATGACCCGAATGTTTATGCCGTCTGCCACCATACCGGGCAATACCTTACGCGTACTGAGACAAACCCACAGCAGCGGCGACCCTGGTACACCCAGGAGGAGTTTCCAGGGATCCCGGCGCTGAACCGGCTCTTCTTCGGGGCCGCGCATACCCATGACCGGCAGCATTTCACCTGGAACCCGATTGTGCTGCTCGTGCTGGTCGGGTTGTACATCCTGGCGATAGGTGTCGGAGCATTGTTTTTGTTCCTCCGCCTGCCTCATGCCGGCCCAGGCGAAGAAATTGCTATCTACACCATCGTTGCGCTGGCTGTCGGTGCAAGTGCGGGCCTGTTCTGGTGGGGTGTTCAGAAGGCGCATCAGGTACGTCTGGGTACGGCGGTGCGGCAGCGGCCAACCGTGCGCGATTTCCCGCTGGTCAACTGCACATACAAACTAAAAGCCCATGAAGAAGTGACCATCACGCCAACCGATGACCCGGCGCATCTGCCGATGAGCAGTATCACCCGGCAGGCGGGCCGACTGACGCTGGAGGTTGCCCCGTCCGACGATCTGGTAGCGCTGTATCAGCAGTATCACCAGCGTAATGGGAGTAATGGCACCGGCCAGTTCTATGCCGGCGTCCTGGCATTGGAACAGATGCGAGCGGTGCAGTTTGATGCAACGGCGTTGCGGAATGGGCATCAACTCTGGTTGCGCCAGCCAATCCCAACCGCGTTGCGCGACCGCACCTACCGCCAGGATGCCGGTCCCCTGGCAATGTTTGACCTGCCCTACCAGCTTCTCCCGGACAAGTTTGAAGGTGATCGCTACCCGGAGAGTCGCCGCTTCCCGCTGGAGTGTACGCCCCGCTTGAGCAGCGACGATAGTTACACCCTTGAACTACACTTCCGCTGGCGCGGTTCCTCTGATCGGTTGTGCGCCCTGGACGAGTGCATTCTGCATATCCCCGACTGGCTGACCGTTGAGCGGGTCGGGTTGGGGCGCTACGATGAACAGCGCGTCTGTGTGGTCTGGCGGCGGCTGTTCCTGCCCCGAGATGCATCTCCGCTGGTGCTTAAGGTTACGTTTGGCGAGCCGGTGCTTGAGTTTGAACGGATCTTGCAGCAGCAACATACCCTGCGTGGTTCGTACCGCTGCTCCGTCGATGGGTTAATCTCCGGCCTGAGTGTTAAGGCCGAGAATCTCTGGGATGCGCGCGGCCTGCGTGTTGTCTACGACACGCCGCCGGAGGTTGCCTGTTCCAGCGCGATCACGGGGGAAGTGCTGGTTGATACGCGCCGCCTGCAGCAGGAGCATGAGTTTGCCTGCGTTCATGCGATTGAGTGTCCCTGCGCGCCCGACCATGAACTGATGCAGAAGATCCTGCGGGCGCTGAGTGAGTGTGGCATTGAGTTGTTACGAGTGGAGCAGGCGACGCCCCGGCTGGATCCCGCCGGCACGCTCCGCAAGCAGTTGTACTACTGGGACATTGTTGGTCGGCAGTATCAGACCGAGATGCTGACCGCCCTCGATCTGCATATCGTTGTCACCGGGCAGGACTATATCATTGATCTGCCAAGGGAGAAGCCCTATACCCATATCGACATCCGGATTAATGCCCTGCATGATCCCCGCGACACCAGCACGCCGAAGCGTGCCGAGGTGCTGATGGCGCGGGTGAGTAGCCATCTTGATAATGCTCTCCTGCTAATGCCGTAGGAGGGTTACATCCACGATGACAGCGTGGCGTTATTGACACGAGTTACGCGGTTGCTCACCCAAAAGGAAATTTCGCCTCCGGCAGGGCGGAAGATTCCAGTCTTTTTCACAAAAAATTTGCACGGAGTGCAAATTTTTTGTGAAAAAGAAAAAAGAGTACCATGCTGCCGCAGGCGAATCGGGCTGTTCATAGAGGCAAATGCCTGATTTTAACGCCCACCGCGTAAGTCGTGCTATTGACACGAGTTACGCGGTCACAAACCTGAAAGGAAATTTTGCCTCCGGTAGGGCGGAGCAAACCAGATCTTTTTCACGAAATGTTGGCTCTTCGAGCCAACATTTCGTGAAAAAGATAGATCAAGTACCATGCTGCCGCAGGCGAATCGGGGTTTCATCGGGTGAAACGACCGGTTTGAACACACACCGTAAGTTGTGTTATTGAACGACCCGGCAGCATCTGCTGCCGGGTCGGTGCGTTCATACTAACTTGCCATCAAACTAACAATCAACCGGAATGGGCGCACCGGGCGCACCGGCGGCACGTTCCCGTGTCTCATCTCTGCGTCCTCGGTGTTCTCTGTGGCTCTGACAACAAATCGGTATCAGTGTCGTCAATGGTGTATGCGGGCCACAGCGCACGGGAAGTGCCAATACTGCCCTACTGCATTGCCAGGAAGCGCAGCGTATCTGCCGATGATGATTCGAGGGCGCGAAAGATCAGCATTGCCTGGTCAGCATCAGTTGGTACGCTCAACACCACCCATCCCTCCACAGTGCCGCCGGGGAAGAGATCGGCCGCAAAGATCGGTGCCGGTGGCACAACCAGCGGCCGCCCATAGGTGACGTTTTGCGCGTCAATAATTTCCAGGAATGTGCCGTCAATATGCCGGATCAGGTCCGGTTCCTGCTGATCAATGAGCCGCGCCCGTAGTTTCAAGGCAACATACTCCATGCCGGTGGGCGCTTCCGGGTTCAGGGCATTGACTGCCCGGATCAGATTGGTTGCGTCTGCACCGCGTACCAATTCAACCAGAGTGACTTCCCACTCGTCAGTGATAACAGGTTCGCCCGGTAGGGCCGGAGCCGCGCGCTGCTTGCCCGCTTCGTTGGGCGTATTATCCAGGTCGGGTGCCGGCGTGAGCGTTGTTCCGGCTGCGACCGCCACAAAGCGTGGCGGCAGCGGTCCTTCCTGCACCCGCAGCAGCAGGTTTTCCTCACCAAGCCCAATCTCAAACACAAACTCTACTTCGGCCTGCTCACCGGGCAGCACCTCGTTGCCCGGCGGGTGGGGTGGCACTACCGCAGCCTGGTGGTAGAGCCGGTGCTGGTCGCCCGTCGCGCGCAGATCAATCGCGGTCAGGGTACTTCTGGCCTCCGGCCCGGCTGAGATATTGGTCAGTTGCACGGTAGCAATCAGGTAGGTGTGCTCAATCTGTGGCAGTGCATTGAGGGGATTAGTCTCGTCAATCAGGCGAACGGCATCCGCGCCATACAGGACATCCGTGACGACGACGGCCCAGTGCTCAAAGCGCAGTTCGGTGCCGGGTGGCAGCGGATCACTGCGACTGCTGCCCGGCTCACCTGGTGTCGCGGTTGGCGCTGGTTCACTGGGCGTGGAACTGGGAAGCGGTGTTGCCGTGATCAATTCGGGGGAGGCTGGTATGGCGGCAGCGGTAGCGCTTGCCGCAATCGCTGTCTCGGTCAGCAACATCGCCCCGGTTCTGCGTACGCCGGGTGGTCGTGCCGTCCGGGTCGGTGGCGTGAAACGCGTTGGCTGCGGCGGTGGTGTGGCCGTTTGGGTTGGTGTGGTGGAGGGTGTTACTGCCAGACTCGCTCCCACCGGAACCGGAGCCGGAGTTGTATGCTCCACGGCGGTGACAATGATCAGCCGGACCATAATCACACACGCGGCGACGAAGATAACCAGTGCGGCCAGGAGCATCCAGTTTGTGCCGTGATGGTGGGTTTCAGCATGATGCATGGCGCGGTGTCCTTCTGCGGTGAAGCTCTGTTTATTGTTTCCAGTTTACACTATGTCGCATACGGTAGCATTACCACCAGTGAAGCGGATGCACGGTGCAACAATAAACGGCCTGGGTGCAGTTGCACCCAGGCCGTCTGGCTGATTCTATGCAGAAAAATACACCTACGTGGGCAGGATGCCCGGTCGCGGCTGCGGCCGCGGCTTATCTTCGTCAGTGACCGGCGCATTGGGCGACGGCATGCTGGGTGGTGCCGGTGGTGGCACATCATCACCCTGAATAGCCGCCTCCAGCCCTTCGCGGTCCAGTGTTTCATGCTCCAGCAGGGCTGTCGCCACCCGATCCAGGACACTGCGGTGCTCTGTCAGAATATTAACAGCCTTCTCCATGCGCTCATGCAGCAGCGTACGCACTGTCTCATCCAGCAGGGCAGCAGTTGCCTCGCTGTGATCGCGTGGGCCGGCCATCTCCCGGCCCAGGAAGGGATTCTCGGTGCTGTCGGTGGCAAAGAGTAGCCCCAGTTCCTGACTCATCCCCCAGCGCCCGACCATCCGACGTGCCAGTTGGGTCGCGCGCTGCAGATCATTCTCTGCGCCGGTGGTAATCTCGCCGATAGCAACCTGTTCGGCGGCGCGGCCACCCAGCATCATCGCCAGTTGCGACATCAGATACTGGCGCGAATAGTTGAAGCGGTCGCCCTCCGGCAGATACTCTGTGACACCCATGGCTCGCCCGCGCGGGATAATCGTAATCTTGTTGACCGGGTCCGTTTCCGGCAACTGGCGCGCAACCAGGGCATGGCCGGCCTCGTGGTAGGCCACAACCTTGCGCTCATAGTCGCTCATTAGCACGGGCCGCTCGGTTCCCAGGACAATCTTATCGAGTGCCTCGGTGAAGTGCATTTTGCGGATCAGTCGATCCCCACGCCGTGCGGCATGCAGTGCCGCCTCGTTGACCAGGTTTGCCAGGTCCGCCCCGGCAAAACCGGGCGTCTGACGGGCGACAATGGATGGGTCAACATCGGAGGCAGCCGGCTTGCCGCGCAGATGGATCTTCAGCACCGCCTCACGTCCGCGCACATCGGGCAGGCCGACGGTGATCTGCCGGTCAAAGCGGCCGGGCCGCAGCAACGCCGGGTCAAGCACATCCGGGCGGTTGGTTGCGGCAATGATGATCACATTGGTATCACCTTCAAAGCCGTCCATCTCGACCAGGATCTGGTTCAGGGTCTGCTCCCGCTCATCGTTCCCACCGCCCATGCCGGCGCCACGCTGGCGACCGATGGCATCGAGCTCGTCTACAAAGACGATTGCCGGGGCATTGCGCCGCGCCTGCTCAAACAGGTCACGCACGCGACTCGCGCCCACACCGACAAACAGTTCGACAAACTCGCTGGCGCTGGTGCTGAAGAAGGGCACACCGGCCTCACCTGCTACGGCCCGCGCCAGCAGGGTCTTCCCGGTACCGGGAGGGCCAATCAGCAGCGCGCCACGCGGGATCTTCGCGCCCAGCTTGCGGTAGCGATCCGGGTGCTTCAGGAAGTCAACGACCTCCACCAGTTCGCGCTTGGCCTCATCTGCACCGGCTACATCGTCAAACTTCACGCTGGGGCGATCCATTGAGTGGGACTTGGCCCGCGAACGGCTAAAGTTGAAGATGCCCTGCTGCCCGCGCATCTGCTGACGCATCATAAAGACAATCAGCAGGACAATCAGCAGCGCGGGGCCGAACGCAAAGAGGACATTCATCAGAATTGAAGGACTCTCCTCACGCGCGGTTATCTCTACGCCCGCCTCCTGGAGCAGCGGGATCAGGGTATCATCGCCAATGCCGGGGATAGTTGTTGTGAAGCTGTCGAACTCATCGGGTGTACTCACAAACGGAAACCGGCCCTCAACCTGCGTATCTTCCGGCGGGGCGATTGACTCGACCAGCGTGCCCTGCACCTGCTGGTCCACAATCGTAACCTCGGAGACATTACCTTCGCGCACTTCTGCCACAAAGGTACTGTAGGGCATATCCAGCGCCGGCTCGCCCGGCCGGAAGCTAAACAGATTCCAGAGCATCAGGGCGGCCAGCAGAAAGATCAGAATGCGAATATTCGGCAACCAGCGAGGTGGCCCTCCCTGGTTGGGATTTGATTTGTTGTTATTTCTTGGTAGCATTATTCCTGTCCTCTATTGACGAACCATTGGCAGCACTGCCGGATGGTCACGCCATCCAGATTTCACAACCAGTAGCCAGGATCGTCCTCCTTTCGCTGTCACATGATCCTGGACGAAGTGCATACTATGATTGTTGCTCTCCGCAGCGGCGTACAAAACGTGTGTGCTGTTGATATGATCAGGAGTAACCTTATTGTACCCTAAACCGGCAATAGTTTATAGGGGGGATGTATTAATTCTGAATTAGAAATGATAACTTTTTGTCGGTTGTATCCTTCACTGTGCAAATCGGGCGTTGTTCTGGCGCACAACACCTGTATCGGTCCTGGATTTTTGCCTATGGTTCAGCAAGATTGGTGCCGGCAGGTTAACGCGCCGGCCGGTCCCGCAGGTTTTTTCAAATGATAGAACTTACGCGGTGGTTCATCAAACCGGGCGTTTCACCCGATGGAAGCCCGCTGTGCCTGCGGCAGCATGGTACCGTTTTTATCTTTGTTCACAAAAATTTTGCACAAGGTGCAAAATTTTTGTGAAAAAGATCTGGTTTGCTCCGCCCTGCCGGAGGCGAATCGGGGCGTTCATCCAGATGAACATCTGATTTGGAACCGACCGCGTAACTCCTGTCAAATGACACGAGTTACGCGGTCGGTGTTCAAACCGGGCGTTTCACCCGATGAAAACCCGATTCGCCTCCGGCAGCATGGTACTTGATCTATCTTTTTCACGAAATGTTGGCTCGAAGAGCCAACATTTCGTGAAAAGGATCTGGTTTGCTCCGCCCTGCCAGAGGCGAATTTTCCTTTCAGGTTTGTGACCGCGTAACTTGTGTCAAATGACACGAACTATTTTTGTGGCAGGTGGGTGCTTCTGCCCGTCTGTACCTGAACAAATCCCGCCGAAACTCTGTAGTTCCGGCGGGATCTTTGGCACGACTGGTGGTCAGCGTGTAGATTTACGCGGCGTGTCTGACTCAACCGGCGCAGGCAATATCATCGATATACCAGATACCATCGGTCTGGTTGCGAATAACCTGGACCGACACAGCCCGTTCACCGCCGCCAAAGAAGAGATGCACCCGTACCTGCGCACTGTTCCCAGTAATGACCGCCGGATCGGTCGTCACCCGCTCGGGGAGGTTCTGCGCACAGAGGACAGGGTCGAACCCGCGCCCCGGGAAGCGGCAATGCGCTCAATCAGCGCCGACGTCAGGTAGGGATGGCCCTCCAGCGAATGCGTGCGCCCATACTGAATGTACCAGGTGAAAAACTCATGTGTAACCACTTCGGGATTGCTGGTGTCCGGTACACCCGCATGTGCTGGTGTGGCAATCGCGGCTGTCGCCAGGGCAAGCAGTAGTGCTACTGCCAGTAGTGAAGCAATTGCAAGCCGATACATAACGTTCCTCCTTTGTGCTCTCGTTCCTGTTAATGAAATAACTTACGCATTTACGCAGTTGCGCGTTTACGAATAAGCAGGGAATATTGCCTCCGGTAGGTCAGGGAATTCCTTTCTTTCTCACAAGAAATCATGTTGTGGATTTTTTTGTGAAAAAGATTAAAAGCATACCATGCTACCGCAAACAAAGTCAGCTTCCCGCCTGATCAAACGTCCAGTTTGCGTACCCACTGCGTAAGTCGTTTGACGGATGTGTTTTCAGCTTAGCAGACTGCTATACCGTACACATCAGTGCTCGGGTGGAACAGTATCCTGAACAATAGGGGAGACTGCACGCTGGTCACATGACCAGGATCTGGTTCAGACGGGCGATGGAGGTGGTGGCTGGTGTCCTGCGCGCCAGGTCCATGCAAAAATTATGGCTATGTGTGGTACAATGTCCGCAACTCAGGTACCTTCTCTCATTTGCTACACTCCTAATTCAATGCGCACAAGTGTCTGGCTCGTACGCCACGGGCAAACGATCGCCAATTTACAGCGTCGCTACCAGAGTTGGAGCGATAGCCCGCTGACGGAGTATGGTCAGCGGCAGAGTCGTGCCCTGGCCCACCGCCTGCGCCGTCTGCCGTTCGATGTAATCATCCTCAGTCCGACCGAACGTACCCGGCTGATGGCCCGGGCGCTGACCGTGGCCCGGCCTGAGGTTCCCCTGGTTGAAGCGTCCGATTGGGCCGAAACACACCATGGCGATTGGGAGGGGCTGACTTACAACGAGGTGCGCGAACGGTTTCCCCAGGCGGCCCGGCAGCGCTTTGCCGATGCGGCCCATGGCAAACCACCCGGCGGCGAAAGCCTGACCGAGGTCGCCACCCGGGTGACGGCGGGCTGGCACGCACTGCAGCAGCATTACCCTGGTGGGCGGGTGCTGCTTGTCACTCACGCAACCCCGGTGCAGATCGTGCTCTGCAACACGTTCGGGCTGCCCCCGACGAGGCACTGGAACTGGCGTATTGACCTGGGCAGCGTTACCTGTCTCGATAGTTACGGCGGCGGAACGATTGTACGCATGGTCAACGAGGTTCCGGAATTAAAAGGTTAGGGGAAACCAGTTAGGGGTCAGGAGTTACAGCGTTGAGTTTCGTGCATTCCATAACCGTTAACCCATAACCGTTAACCCCTAATCGTTACTACCAGGAGAAAAGCATGTCAAACTCCATACTCGGCTCCGAGTATGCCCAGCTTGCCGCGCTCTGTGCCGCCGTTCCCGGTCCGGATCAGGCCGCGCGCACTGCTGCTGCGCAGCGGCTGGATCAGTTGACCAAGCCGCGTCAGAGCCTGGGGCAGATTGAGGCGTTGCTCTTGCGCCTGGCAGCCAGTACCGGCCAGGTATGCCCTGATCTCGATCAGCGGGCGGTGCTCCTGGCTGCGGCCGACCATGGCGTTGCCGCCGAAGGTGTCAGCGCCTATCCGCAAGTGGTTACTATGCAGATGGTGCATAACTTTCTCACCGGCGGAGCGGCGATTAATGCGCTGGCGGCGGCGGCTGATGCGCGGATCATTCTGGTGGATGCCGGGGTAGTCGGCGATCTACCGCCCCACGCGCGGTTGCGGCGGCCTGGCATTCGCAAGGGGAGTGGCAATATTGTGCATGAACCGGCCCTCGGTCGGGAGGAGGCACTGGCTGCGCTGCTGGCCGGGGCGGTCATTCTGGAAGAGGAGCGGGAGCGGGGTCTCGATCTGCTGGCGCTGGGCGAGATGGGTATCGCCAATACAACCCCGTCTGCGGCTCTGACCAGTGCGTTTACGGGTGCGCCCCCTACCAGCACCGTGGGCCGTGGTACCGGTATTGATGACGCAATGATGGCGCGCAAACGGTCAGTTGTGACGCAGGCACTTCAGCGGTTTGAAGATCAGCACAACGCTGCCGGTGCTGCCGGCACTGCCCCGATCCCCGAAGGTCTTTCGTCATTTCAGATGTACGCGCTGGAGATTTTATGCGAACTGGGCGGGTTGGAGATTGCGGTTATGGCCGGGGCAGCTCTGGCAGCGGCGGCCCGGCGCGTGCCCGTTCTGCTGGATGGCTATATCACTACCAGCGCGGCCCTGGTTGCGGCCGCCCTGGCGCCCAACCTGCGTACGCATCTCTTTGCCGCGCATCTCTCTTTTGAGCCGGGCCATGCGCTGGCTCTCTCCCACCTGGGATTGACGCCCGAGGCCAATGCCGGGCCGCTCCTGCGCCTCGATCTACGCCTGGGTGAGGGGAGCGGCGCAGCCCTGGCGCTGCCCCTGCTAACGAGTGCCGCCCGCGTGATGCGCGATATGGCAACCTTTGATCAGGCGGGCGTTTCTGACAGGGATGCGGGATGAGGCATGCAGGATGAAGTGGATCGGCCCGAGGCGACGGGTCAGGATGTGCCGGTGTTGCCGTCTGCTTCTGCGGGGCCGCATCCCCTGATCGAGGCGTTGCGTTTTCTGACGCTGCTGCCGCTGCCGGGCCGACCGGCAGCACCGGAGACGGGGATTGCCCGGTCACTCGCATGGTTTCCGGTTGCCGGCTTGCTGATCGGGGTGTTGCTGCTGCTGGTGGGCTGGCTGGCTGGCCTGGCCTGGGATGCCGGGGTGCGGGCCGCCTGCATCATCGTCGCCTGGGGCGTTATCACGGCGGGCATGCATCTCGATGGACTGGGCGACACCTTCGACGCCGTGATGAGCTGGCGTCCGCGTGAACGCAAGCTGGAGATTCTGCGTGACAGCCGCGTCGGGACGATGGGGTTGCTGGCAATTGGGGCGGTGCTGCTGCTCAAGTTTGCCTGGCTCCAGACATCGGGAGATGAGTGGTGGCGCGCGGTGCTGCTTGCGCCCGTCTGGGGCCGCTGGAGCCAGATCTATGGGTTGTGCCGCTTCCCCAGCGCGCGCGCCGAGGGTCTGGGGCATACCTTCCAGCAGCGACGGGAGCAGCGGAGCCTCTTCCGCGCCACGCTTGCCGCCCTGCTGCTGACACTGCTGCTTGGACCGATCCAGGGGCTGGTTGCGGGACTGCTGGTCTGGGGGATCGCTGCGCTCCTCTACCGCTGGTGGGTGCGCGACCTGGGCGGGCTGACCGGCGATACCTATGGCGCGCTCTGCGAAATCAGCGAGGTGATCGTTCTGGCGGTGATTGCATTCTGAGCAAATCTGCTGTATTCTGACCCCTTGACAACGACCTGGGACCATGCTACACTGGCTCTGAGTTTGTAGGGGGAGTGTGCGATGATTAAGCGAGATCCAATCCATCCTGATGCCGTCTATTCGCGTGAAGAAGCAGCCGAGCTGCTAGGCATCAGTCTCAGTACGATCAAACGGCTCATATCCGCCGGGCAGTTAGAAGCCAGCCGTCCCGAGAGCATTCGCCGGGTTTTTATTAAAGGATCGAGCATTCTAGATATGCTCGAAGAAACCAGAATTAGAAACGGACACTCAGCATGATTGGCCTCCTATTACGCCAGAAATATTATAGCGCGCAATGGGCCACCGTGTCGGCAACGAATATATCCGGCACGGCTATGTGTGTCTGCCTTCCACATGGCGGTAACGTGTGGTTTCGCCTGCGACAGCGCAGCGAAAATCCCGATAGCCACGCCAGAGGAGGTGCCCTGTGATCGACTAGACCCGGTCGAACCCAGGTTTGCTCTCCGAGGCGTGAAGTCTACTAGCTTCACGCCTTTTGCGTGTCCGGAATAAAGAACAAAGAACAAAGAACACGAAAGAACAAAGAACAAAGAACACGAAAGAACAAAGAACACGAAAGAACAAAGAACAAAGAACAAAGAACAAAGAACAGATATGATATCCGATAATGAGGTGCGTGGTACGCTTTGGTCCTGGTTCCTCCGTTCGCGGTTCGCTTCCTATGGCCCCATCGTCTAGTGGCAGGACATCAGAATTTCAATCTGACAGCGGGGGTTCGATTCCCCCTGGGGCTACTTAAAGCCGTGGTCCGTGGTCCGTAGTCCGTCGTCGGTAATCCGTCGTCCGTTGTTTGTAATCTGTTTTCGTTTTCGGTACTCCGTACTCCGTGTTCGTGAGCAGGTTTCTAATCACGAAAAAAGTGAGGTGGTGTCATGAGCGTACTTGAGATGGCCCTGAAGGAACGCATTCGCCGGGACTACAGCGCTGAGGGCATGGAGGAACTCTTCCTGCGCCTCGACCTGCTGCATGATTATGCTTCGGCGGGTCAGTTGGGCGACGTGACGCCACTGAGTGGAGCGGAACTGCGCGGCTGGCTGGAAGATCTGATCTATACCGCGCGGGAGACGCTGCGCGAAATGGGAGAAGCGTGATGTATCGACTTGTGAATGGTATTCCGGTCTGGGGTGAGCATGATGAGGCCACGCTCGGCCAGATCCAGCGCTGCGCCGGTGATCCGGAGGTCGCGGGTGCGGCGCTGATGGCCGATGGGCACAAGGGCTATTCGATGCCGATTGGCGGCGTGGTGGCCTATCGCAATGCAGTTTCTCCTAGCGGAATTGGGTATGATATTTCCTGCGGGAACAAAGCTGTTCTTACCGATGTCCGTGCCGATGATCTGCGTCCCGATATCAAGCGGGTGATGGACCAGGTGGCGCGCACGGTGGTATTCGGGGTGGGGCAGACCAGCGGCAAGGTCACTAATCACGAACTGTTCGATGACCCGACCTGGCGGGATGTTCCGCACCTGCAGAAGCTGAAGCAGTTGGCGCGCGAGCAACTGGGCACCGTGGGCAGCGGCAACCACTTTGTGGATATTTTCGAGGACGATGAGGGCCGGGTCTGGGTAGGCGTGCATTTTGGCAGCCGGGGCTTTGGGCACCGGACGGCGAGCGGCTTCCTGAATCTGGCGGCGGGGCGTAAGTTTGACGACAAAGCCCCCGGTGAGCATATGGATCAGCCGGCGACGGTCATCGGGTTGGATACCGAGCTGGGGCAGGCTTATTGGCAGGCGATGAACCTGGCGGGACGCTACGCCTATGCCGGACGTGACTTCGTGGTCAGCCAGGTACTCGAGATTTTGGGTGCCGCCGAACTGGACGCGGTCCATAACCATCACAACTTTGCCTGGCGCGAGCGGCACAACGACGAAGATCTGATCGTGATTCGCAAGGGGGCCACCCCGGCCTGGCCGGGACAGCGCGGCTTTGTCGGCGGCTCGATGGGCGATATCAGCGTGATTATCGAGGGTGTTGACAGCGAGGCGGCAAGCGCGGCGCTGAATAGCACCATCCATGGCGCGGGCCGGCTGATGAGTCGGACGCGCGCGGCAGGGCGTCGTCGCTGGGTGCGCGAGAAGGGCCGGCGGGTGCTCAAGACGGTCAAGCCGGGCGAGATCAGCCGGGAGATGATGCTGGAGTGGGTGCGCAACCAGCGGGTTGAACTGCGCGGCGCGGGTACCGATGAGAGCCCGCATGTCTATCGGCCCCTGCGCGAGGTGCTGGAGGCCCACGCGGACAGTATTCACATCGTGCATACGCTACGACCAATGGGCGTGGCGATGGCGGGCGAAGATGAATTTGACCCGTATAAGGATTAGTTTTTAAGGGTTACGGGTTAGGGGTTACGGGTTGGGGGTTGGGATTTAACCGTTAACCTGTAACCGTTAACCCCTAAACCTCAGGCATCTGCGCGGTGTCCCAGTCGTAGGGTGCATTCGATGCCCCGTTCTGCTGCCGCGTTGACCTCCGCGTGACTGACGCACAATTGTAGGCGTAGTAGAAATCATACCACACTTCCCTGACCCATGACATCTAACCACGATAGCCAGTCGTAGGGTGCATTCGATGCACCGTTCTGCGGGCACACGCCATAACCGCAGCCAGTCGTAGGGTGCATTCGATGCACCGGTCAGCGGGCGCACGCCATAACCGCAGCCAGTCGTAGGGGGCATTCGATGCACCGGTCAGCGGGCGCACGCCATAACCGCAGTTTCGAGTAGAATAGCCGCTAAACGCGCAATCGATGCACATCATGCCACGCATAGAGTGTTGAATAAACAAAGGATACCCAGACACTATGCCGGATAATCCAACGTACGCCATCACCACCCATCCCGACATCGTCTACCGGGTTGTTGCTGGAATTACCCTGCGACTCGATATCCTCCAGCCGGAGCCGCTGCCGCCGGAGCCGCTGCCGGTGGTGCTGTTTATTCAGGGTGGTGCCTGGATGGAGGCCAACCGCAAGCTCAACCTGACCGATTTCCTGGTCAGGCATGGCTTTGCCACCGTCAGTATTGACCATCGCCTCAGTCAGCAGGCGTGTTTCCCCGCGCAGATCAGGGATGTAAAGGCGGCGGTGCGCTGGGTGCGAACCAATGCTGCGCACTATGGCTTTGATCCGGAGCGCATCGGCGTCTGGGGCATCTCGTCGGGTGGGCATCTGGCGGCGTTGCTGGGGACTGCTGTCGGTGTCACCGATTGGGAAGATGCCGACGACGCGTCCAGCGTGAGCAGTGCCGTCCGGGCAGTAGTCGATCTGTCCGGTCCCACCGATTTTTTGCAGATGGGCGGCTTCCATGATCAGCCTGACGCACCCGAAGCGCAGTTGCTCGGCGGTCCCATCCAGAGCCGGGTTGACCAGGTGCGGCAGGCCAACCCGATCAGCTATATTCGTGGGAATGAACCGCCGTTCCTGATCCTGCATGGCGACCAGGATGATATCGTTCCCATCGGGCAGTCGGAGTTGTTGTACCAGGCGCTCAAGGCCGCGGGGAATGATGTCACCTTTGTGCCGCTGGTGGGCGAGGGACATTTCTTCAGCGAAGCAGGGTTGGCGCAGATTCGGCACCTGATTCTGGCGTTCTTCCGGCGGTGTCTGACGTAGGGCGCAGCGTCAGCCAGGTATAATAAAATAAAGTGTTACCAGGAAGGAGAACCCTGTGACAACACCTGTAACCCTTGATCAGGCACTCACTATAGCGCGGCAACTTTCACCGTCTGACCGCGCCCGTCTCGTATCGCAACTTGTCACCGAGTTAGCCGACTTGCGCGAAGCGTCGGCGACAGAGAGCAGTGCAACGGATGCCTGGACGCGGCTTGAAGCCTTTTGGCAGTCGATTGAAGCGCTCGGCCCGGCGGCCCCCAGTGCGACGGAGCAACTCCTGCAAGACCGGCGTACGCGTCAGGAGACATTGGAGTACCGGTTAAATTTCTAACCACGAAGACCACGAAGATCACGAAGACGGTGTGACAGTAGCTTGCCATGTTCAGGGTTGCCGTTGTCGCAGGCGCATTAGGTTCCATCGGGTGAAACGTCCGGGTTGCATGTCAACCGCGCAACTCCTGTAAAATAAATCCCCATCCTCAACAAAATGTGACGGTAGCTGTCACACGTATGTTCTATAATGGGATCAATCAGCGGCGCGCCCCGGTCGGTCAGCGTGTACCGCGTGTCGGTTAGTCGACTACCCTGGCGATCCCGCCGGGGTAGTCAGTTCCACGCCGGGTCGGTTCTCGCGCTGGAGGGCCGCTTTATGCGGCCCTCCGGCAACGAGCGAACCGGGCTTGCGGGTTGCGGGATACCCGCCGTACCGCATCTGACTCAGGCCATGGTGGGCAGAGCGGACGGCGTTAACGCAGCCTCCCCCGCAGTAGCTCGTCGCATGGATCGGCCCGGCTCTGGAAATTATCCCCCCTGTTACCAACGGAAACAGTACCGTGAAAATAGAAACCGGGTGTAAGAGTTGGAGGGAATGCAGAACCAAAGAACCCGGAACAAACACAGTTGTCTCCTTCTGATAATCAATCCTGGTTGTTCTCTGTTCTTTGGTTCTGCATTCTTTTTATGGAGAAAGCACAATGCGCAACATGACCGTAGCACTCTGCCAGTCGGTGGCAACCCAGGCCCAACTGTTGAAGAACGAGACAATCATCTGGGAGTATGAACGCGGACTGCTCTACCGCGACGGACGCTTTGATCGGTTGCTGGAGCCGGGGCGGTATCGCTTCTGGCGTTGGGAGAAGATTGCGGTCACCCGCGTCAGTATACGGCAGACCAGCGAGGTCATCACGGGGCAGGAGATCCTGACCGCCGATAAGATCGAGGTGCGGATCAGCCTGATTGCCCAGTACCAGGTCAGCGATCCGATTCTGGCGGTGAATGCGGTGGAGAGTTACAGCGAGCAGCTCTACCAGGATCTGCAACTGGCGCTGCGGGCTGCCGTTACCGGACGCACGATTGAGGAGTTGCTCGAGGCACGCGAGGAGATCAGCGCGAGTCTGCTGGAACAGGTTGCACCCCAGACGGTGGCCTATGGCGTTACGCTTCGGCGCGTCGGCATGCGCGATATTGTGCTGCCGGGCACCGTGCGCACGGTCTTCTTGAAAGAAGTCGAAGCCGACCGCACCGGGCGGGCCGAACTGATCCGGGCGCGCCACGAGTTAGCAACGGCCCGCGCGCGCGCCAACACTGCCCGCGTCCTCACCGAGAATCCGCACATCCTGCGCATGCAGGAGCTTGACGCGCTGATCAATCTGGCCGGCAAGCATGGCAATGTGGTGTTGCTGCCGGAACTGGCAAATCTGTTTGTGCCGCGTTCCAATGGCACATCCGGGGCAAATTCGGATACGGAGTGAAGCCGGGAGGAGCCTGTGATGTGGCACTGTCTACCGGAAACCCTGCGGAAGCTGCTTGATCCCCTGGCCCAGGCGCATGCGGGTGACGATCTATCTGCCCACAGTATCTACTTGAGCGATGTGAGTCCGGCGCTGCTGTGGCAACTGGAACTGGATGCCGGAACGGCTGGTCGTCTGCTGGAACCGGGAGCGCCGCCGTCCGGGTTTCGCTATCGGCATTTTACCGTTCCCAAAAAGGATGGCACACCACGCGAGCTGGTCGAGCCGGGACAACAGTTAAAAGCGGTCCAGCGAGCGATTGTACGCAACCTGCTGCGCGATCAGACGCCACACCCGACGGCCCTCGGCTTTCGGCGGGGCCGGTCCATTGCCGACCATGCCGGGAAGCATGCGGGCGCGGCGCTAATTATCACGGCTGATATCGAAGACTTTTTCCCCAGCACGCAGCGCTGGCGGATCGCGCGCTGGTGGGAGTGGCAGGGTTATTCGCCAACCGCCACGCGCCTGCTGACCTGGCTGACCAGTTACCAGGGACATCTGCCCCAGGGCGCACCGACCAGTCCGCCGCTCAGCAATCTGGTAAATGTCGAACTCGATGCTGCCCTGGACCGCTGCGCCCGGCAGAGCGGCGGCCGCTACAGCCGCTATGTCGATGACCTGGCCTTTAGCTGGCCTGATGGGGCTGCTCCGCCGCCCAATTTTGAACGAACGATCCGTAACCGCCTGCACGAGAGCGGCTACACGCTGCACCCCGACAAAGGCTGGCAGTTCTGGCGGCGCGACGATGAGCCCGAACTCACCGGGCTGGTGCTGACCCGGCAGGGCACCGTAGAACTGCCCGCCGCAACACAGCAGCAGATGCAGTCGCTGGCGCGGAGCGGCGATCCCCGCGACCGGCGGCGGCTCCAGGGTTATGCCGGGTATCATAAGATGGTCCGCCGTAAAAGGAAACGGTAGCGCTTTTGCGGTAGGTACGCGCTTCTGCGCATCCCCAGTCGGCCCTGATGCAGGAAAACCCTTCCTGACCGGCAGGAGGCCTGGATCACCGCTGAAGCCCGCAGTCCGCTGCATTCTTTGTGATACAATGAACATACCGCAATTTGTTCTATTTGAAATAGCATTAAGAGGACTGCATGGGAACGATCCGTTGGATTCACGCCACTTTTGGGGAGATGATCCTGCCACTCTTGATTGTGATTGCAGCCATCTGGTTTACGGTTTCCTGGAAACCGGACCAGCAACGCACGCTGCCTGCGCGCATCTTCCCGATACTGGTTGATATTCAGTTTGTGCTGGGGTTGATCTACTGGATCTATGGCATTGCGATTGGTCGGGGGGGGGTGTATCTGGGCTTTCCCTTTATCCTCCACCCGATTCTGGGCCTGCTGGCGGTGGGCGTGGCGCATCTCGCGGTGCGTTCCGGCGGCCCGTTCAGCAACCTGGGCCGCTGGCGCCCACTCGCAGGGCTGGGGTTGCTGCTGGTGATTGTGCTGGGCGCGGTTGTCATCAGTACATCGATGTGAGATCCGCACCACGCCAACCGGAAGATTACCGACCGCCCCGGCAGAGCATACTCGGCCATGCGCAACTCGCCAACTGGCAGATGGCGCTGGTAGCCGTAACCGGTCTGTTGAGCGTGAGCAGCATTGCTCTGGGCACCATGCTGGCGTTCATCCGCTACCGGGGGCCATTCTCGCTGCTCAACCTTACCATCTCCGAGTTGGGCCTGGTCGGCGTTTCGCCCTGGGTCGGGGTCTTCAATGGTAGCCTGATTGCTGGTGGCGTATGCCTGACAGCCTTCACGCTAGGACTGGGGGCTCTGCTGCGCGGCTGGTGTGGGACGCTGTTGCTGCTGGTTGGTGGCATCACCGGGATCGCGGTGGCGCTTGTCGGCGTATTCCCCGTGGATCATCCGCTGCATCAGGTGGTTGGTCCGGCCGCGTTCCTGGCGGGTCTGCTCAGTTGTGGCCTCTTCACTCTGTCGCTGCTAGTGGGGCAGCATACGCGCTTGCCCCGCCGGCTGGCATTGCCGGGTCTCCTGGCGGGGAGTGCTATCGGGCTGTATATGAGCATGCCGCTGCTCCTGCCCGACGGGATGAACCAGATCTTTGCCGCCCCCGATGCCGCCAGCCGTCCGGCGGTCTGGGTGGTGGCAATCACCGAGTGGCTGGCGCTGTGGGCCGTGCTGCTCTGGGTAGGGAGCGTTGCGGGGTATGCGGGGTATGTCATGCTACGGCGCACCGCTCCGACCGGAGATGGCAGCGAAAAAGGATGAAGGGAGCAGACGATGATCCGGACAGGAGACACCGAGCTTCGCGCGTCCTATCACAGCTCTCGACCAGCGCCTCCGCTGGCACCTTTCGTGGACGTGTTCTGGCTCCACGAGAGCTATGCGCCGTCCAGCCAGGCCGAGCGGATCCTGCCGACCGGCACGGTGGAACTGGTCATCAATCTGCGTGGCGGGGTGTTGCGCGTGGCTGATGGGCACCACCCGCAGCGTTTCCAGTCCTTTCATGGTGCGGTTGTCTCTGGCCCACATGCTGCGAGCTTTGTCATCGACACGTCACAGCCGGCAGCACTGCTTGGCCTGCACTTCAAGCCGGGTGGGGCGTTCCCCTTCTTCCCGGTTCCGGCGGAGGAACTGCACAACCGGCATGTGGCATTATCCGATCTCTGGGGAGCGGGGGCCGCCGAGTTGCTTGAGCAGTTATCCGCTGCCCCAACCGTGCCGGCAGCATTCCGCGTAGTTGAACAGGCGTTGCTGGCGCAGGCAACCCGGCCGCTTGCGCTCCACCCGGCGGTAGCATTCGCGCTAAACGCACTGCAGAGCGGAGCGCATCCGCCCACCATCGCCGCCGTTACCGATCAGATCGGGCTGAGTGCGCGTCGGTTCAGCCGGCTTTTCCGGGAGCAGGTTGGCCTGACGCCCAAGCGGTTCAGTCGGGTGCAGCGCTTCCAGTCGGTGCTGGGCCACCTCCAGACGGCACACCAGGTACACTGGGCCGATGTGGCGCTGGCCTGTGGCTACTTCGATCAGGCCCACTTTGTCCACGACTTCCGCGCGTTCTCCGGCTTCACGCCCCTGCAATACCTCGATCAGCGTACCGGCCAGCGTAACCATCTTGCGCTGGGCAGATGAGGTCACTTTTTTACAAGACGGGGTTGTCCTCCCTGCGTTACAATCAGCAATAATGGTAAGCGATTGATATACCCAGGAGGATATCCCATGGCCGCAACCACACAGCCCGGCCCGGCGCGCCCCGGCTTTCACACGATCACGCCCTATCTCGTCACGCAGGATCTCGACCGATTGATTGCCTTTGTCCAGCAGGTGTTTGCTGCCACCGAAACGCTACGCATGCAGGGGGCTGCCGGCGGCACCCATGTCGAGGTGCAGATCGGTGACTCGATGCTGATGATCGGCGGCGGCACCGGGGGAGCCATGCCCGCCGCGCTGTATGTCTATGTCGAAGATGTCGATGCCGTTTATCAGCGGGCGCTTGCGGCGGGGGCGACCACGCTGATGGAACCGTCCGATGAGGCAGATGGTGATCGGCGCGGCGGCGTGCAAGACCCGTTCGGCAACCAGTGGTTTATTGCGCGCCACATTGGAAGTGAGCGCTGAGCGCGTGTTCACTGCTCCGCATCGGCGGCATAGCGGCGCAGCAGGGCGGCAGCTTCCTGTTGCACTGCTGCACGCAGTTCTGCCGGGTTCACCACCTCAACCAGTGATCCGCAGCCAAGCATATAAAAACAGGCCGCCTCCAGGCTGTCGAAGGCGAGATCTATCTGCAGCCGGCCATCCGGCTCAGTTGTGGTGGGCAGGTTGGGCGGCAGGCTGAGTATCTGCCGCAGGATGGGAAAGAACTCCGGTTGCACACGGACGGTGGCCCTGTAAACCTGCATCTGTGCGATAAACTGGTCGCGCAACGTATGCCATGCTGCGGCAAGATCGAAGTCTGGCGGCCGGGTGAAGATCGTACCTGCCGGCACCAGGTGCTGAATGCGCCCCACGCGAAACACACGCAACCCGGCCGCCGTAGCGCCTACCAGGTACCAGACGCCCGCCTGCACCACCAGGCCATACGGCGCAACCCGGCGGGTGCTGGTGGTGCCATCGCCACGGGTGTAGGTAAGCTGCACCTCCTGGTCGTGCCAGACCGCCTGTTGCAGCGGCTCCAGCCAGGGCAGCGGCTCATCCGTTTGAAACCAGCCCCCCGCTTCAATATGCAGTCGTCGGGCAATCTGGGCCGCATCCTGCTGCGCGCCCGGCAACGCCGCGCTCAGCTTGTGGAGCGCCTGCTGGAGGGCATCGCCAAGCGCAACCGCCCCGAGTGTATCGCTCATGCCGAGAACCGTAAGCGCGCCCAGTTCGTGCGCGTTCAGCGGCGGTATCTGAGCGCGGTAGCCTGCGACCAGTCGCCAGCCACCGCGCCGCCCACGTTCGGCATAGACCGGGATGCCGGCGGCTGCGAGGGCTTCCAGGTCACGGTGGATCGTCCGGGGCGAGACAGCGAGGCGCTCCGCCAGCGCGGGCGTAGTCAACTGCTCGTGGACGTGCAGCAGCAGCAGGATGGTCAGCAAGCGGTCAGCGCGCATAGGTCTCCTCGTGACAAGCAGTATGATCCCTGATACCAGTTCGGCAGCAACCTGGCAATCAAGCGTAACCGGCGCAACGGGCGTAACGACTGCACATCCCCGCGCATTCTCTCTGTGTCCTCTCTGTTCGCTGTGGCTATGACAACAAATCAGTATGCAGCTATGATAGCAAAAAAACATGACACAGGATGGCATGGTTTGTCGGCTATGCTGGAAACATCAGGAACACAACTCAATGTGATGAGCAATGAGGAGGGATGATCTATGCAGACCAGCGGCTTTTTCCCGGTGTTGATCGCCGACGATCTGGATGCGACCCGCACTTTTTACACAACCTGCCTGGGGTTTCAGGTCGTCTTCGCCAACGAGTGGTATTTGCATCTGGTGAATGGGAGCGGCGTACAACTGGGTTTTCTGCGGCCCGATCAGCCAACCCAGCCCGAATTTTTGCAGCGCGGCTACCCAGGCCGCGGGGTGCTCTACACGCTTGAAGTGGCCGACGTGGCGGCGGCCTATGCGCAGTTGCGTGCTCAGGGTGTGCCACGGCTGCTCGAGTTGCGCGATGAACCGTGGGGGCAACGCCACTGCATCATCCAGGATCCCAACGGGTTGCCTATCGACATTGTCCAGAACATCCCACCCGATCCGGAGTATGCCCGGCACTATCTCAACGCCGCCACGGTTGATGGATAAACAAGGGAAGACAGGAGAAATTGAGCGATGAACACCGCAACGGATGCCCCCAACAGCCTGATGCAGGAAACCTACCCGGCGCTGCAACTTATTCAACCCCTGCGGGAGCAGTTGCTTGAACTGCTGACTGACGATGATCTGGCTTTTGCGCTGCCGGGTAATCCCACGCTCGGTAGCCTTTGCCGCGAGCTGGCCGAAGTGCAGGCCGGGTACACTCAGTCGTTCCGCACTTTTACCATGACGAACGGCCCACACACCGACCGACCGGACATAGCGCAACAGGTCGCGGCACTGGCAGCCTGGTACCACACCCTGGATCAGGAATTGGAAGCGACACTGGCCGCGCTCTCCGAAGCCGACATTCACGAGCGGGTTATTGAGCGCCCCGGCTTTGCGGTGCCGCCGAGCACCAATCTGCACCTCTACCGCGAGGCGCTCTTCATCTTCTACGGCAAGGTGACCGTGTACCTGAATGCCCTGGGCAAGCCGCTGCCGCCGCAGTGGGCCACCTGGATTGGCTAGTGGCGGGTTCAGGACGCAATAACGGCCGCAGCCGGAAAGCTCCGGTTGCGGCCGTCTCTGGTTTGGCGAGTAATGCCGACGTTGCGCCGATTTACACGCCCTTGTGCAGGATATCACTCAGCGAGACAATCCCCATCAGGCGATCCTTGATCACCGGGGCGCGATGGATATGCAGATTGGCAAACAACCGTGCAATATACTCCACATCAAGGTCAGGATTAACCACCACACACGGCTTGGTCATAATCTCAAACACATGGACTTCACGCGGGTTTTTCTCGTAGGCGACAACTTTGTAACCAATATCGGCGTCGGTTACAATACCATACGCATCATTTTCATTTGCCCGGTCCACAATCAGCGCATGCAGTCCGCGCTCTTTCATCAAACGGATGGCTTCGGCAACCGTGGCACTGGACTCAATGGTGACGACGTCGGTGGTCATAATGTCTTTGGCCGTAGGCATTGGTCTACCTCCTCTGGTAAATGTAGCTGCACCCCTTCGCAGCTACGCCCCTCACGCAGCTTGCCCGGACAAGTGTATTCTGTACAGATTGTCACAAGTGTGCCTATTCTACTACAACTTTGCGGCTGGGACAAAATTCGGCTCATAGGTTTTGCGCTTCCGGCTTGCCGTGATAAATCACTTCCTTCCAGACTGCGGTCACATTATCCGCAAAGATAACAATCAGGTCTTTGGGTTGCCCCTGGTCAAGCGCATAGCGTACCGCTTCCTGCTCATTAAGAACGGTGGTAATGCGCTCGGCCGGCATCCCGGCCGCCTGCGCGGACTCCTGCAGCATGCCGGCAACTTCACCTGCGGCCCGCCCGCGCCGGTCATCATCCTCTTTCACGATCATGCAGTCAAACATTCCGGCCATGGTTGTGCCCGCCTGGCAAATATCTTCGTCGCGCCGGTCGCCAGGTGCGCCGACCACGCCGATCAGCCGGTTGTGGTTCGGGCGCATGCTTTGCAGCATATCACGCATAGCGGCAAAGGCGGCGGGGTTGTGTCCATAGTCCACAATGACGCGGAAGGGATGCTCATCAAAGACATTCAGCCGCCCCGGCGACTGGTAGAAGGTCGGCGAGAAGGTGCGCAACCCCTGCTTGATATTCTCGATGCTCACGCCCCGCGCATAGGCTATCGCCGTCGCCGCCAGCGCGTTGGCAACATTATGCCGCGCCCGCCCTTCGAGGGTCGCGGGGATGAGATGCGTCCAGAGCAGGGGAATATACTGCTCGGCATCATAGATCGCTATCATCTCACCATGCACGCCCGACTGGAGCACCACGGCGGTACCGTCCTGCTCGATATGGGATTTCAGGATCGCGTTGCTCTCCTGGTCGCCCTGCATACTCCAGTAGACAATCCGGCCCTTTGCACGCTGCGCCATTCCCACCACCAGCGGATCATCGGCATTGAGCACGCTGGTACCGTCATCGCGGACAATCTCAACTACCAGCGATTTGACTTCTGCCAGTTGTTCCACCGTGTCGATGCCATACAGCCCCAGATGATCATTGCTGATGTTGAGCCCCGCGCCAACATCGCAGCGATCAAAGCCGATACCCTCGCGCAATATCCCGCCGCGCGCCGTCTCCAGTACCGCCGCGTCAACGGTCGGGTCTTTCAGCACCATGCGTGCGCTCCAGGGGCCGGTCATATCCCCCTTGAGATAGAGCTGTCCGTCGATGTAAATGCCGTCGGTGGTGGTCAAACCCACCCGCTCGCCATGCATCTTCAGAATATGCGCCACCATGCGCGCCGTGGTAGTCTTGCCGTTGGTGCCGGTGATCGAGATAATCGGAATGCGGGCGGGTGCGCGCGGCGGAAAGAGCATCTGAATAACTGGTTTGGCAACATTGCGTGGCTTGCCCTCACTCGGCTGAAGATGCATGCGGAAGCCGGGCCCGGCGTTAACCTCGACGATGCCGCCCCCAACCTCGCGTAGCGGCTGGCGAATATCCGGGGTGATAATATCGACACCGGCGACATCCAGGCCAATCACCATCGCCGCCCGCCGGGCAATCTCGCGCGTCTCGTAGTGAATCTCGGTGGTGCGGTCAATGGCGGTACCGCCGGTCGAGAGGTTGGCCGTACTGCTAAGGAAGAAGATTTCGCCCGGCGCCAGCACCGTTTCCAGCGTGTATCCGGCACGCTCCAGCAGCACCTTCGTCTGATGGGAGATCGTGATCCGGGTCAACACCTTCTCATGTCCAAATCCCCGCCGGGGATCACGGTTGACCTCCTCCACCAGTTCAGCGATGGTCTGCTTACCGTTGCCCACCACATGCGCCGGGACGCGCTCGGACACGGCGACTACCCGGTTGTTGATCACCAGCACACGATAGTCTTTGCCCGGCAGAAAGGTCTCGATCAATACCCGGCGGTTATACTCGGCGGCAATCTCGTAGCCCCAGCGAATCTCGTCCAGGCTGTTCAGGTTGAGCGAGACGCCGCGCCCGTGACTCACATCCAGGGGTTTCGCTACCAGCGGAAAGCCTAATTGCTCGGCCGCCACCAGCGCTGCATCGATGCTCTGCACCAGCCGCTGGCGGGGGGTGGGGATGCCGACATCATCCAGCAGCCGGATAGTCAGTTCTTTATCGCTGGCCGTCTCCACCGCAAGGCTGCTCGTGCGGCTGGTGACGCTGGCACGAATGCGCTTCTGGTACTTGCCATAGCCCAGTTGCACCAGGCTGGATTCGTCCAGCCGGATTGCCGGAATATCGCGCCGCTGTGCCTCCTCTACCAGGGCCGCCGTTGTCGGCCCCAGGACCATATCCTGCGCCCGGGCAATCAGTGCATCACGCTCGCGGATGAAGTCAAACGCGGCCCGCTCCGCCTCGGGCATGGCGCTAGGCAGTTCCGGCGGGAAGAGACTGCGCACCAGTTGCAGCGCCAGTTCGCCGGCCTCCAGGCCCACACGCTCTTCCAGATAGCTGTAGACCACATAGTAGACCCCCGGCTGGTTGGGAACCGAGCGGGTCTTCCCGCGTGAAACCGGCGTGCCCGCCAGGCATTGCAACTCGATGGCGATATGCTCGACGATATGGCCCATCCAGGTGCCCTCCTGCAAGCGCCGGATGAAGCCACCCGCCTCGCCATAGGAACAGCCATGCTCATCCAGGGTAGGAATCAACGCAACCAGCCGGTCGGTAAAGCCGGGCAACTTACTGGATGGGTACTCTTCTAACTCCTCCAGATCGAGCATTATCCGAATCATCGGACCATAGCCATAGAGATTAGGACCACGATAGACACGCGTCTCAAGCACCTGCATAACTTCAACTTCCTCCAGGGAACCGGGGATCGTAGCGGACCATAGCGCTGGTGCAGGCTGGCCCTGTGCCCCGTAACCGGTAATCTGTTACCTGCACCTAAATTCCTTCACCGCCGATCCCTTCCGTTTCCGGGGGAATGGGCAGTGGTATTGTCGGCAACCAGGGTATCCGCGAGTTGATGTTGTAGTGGTAGCCACTGGACAGTACATGCAGGCGCATACCAAAAATCGTCAGCGGTGCATTTTCGGGAACGCGATGGATGTCGGTATAGGTCATATCGGTACCATCGACCACCATCACCGAGCCCCGCCCCAGCACTGTCAGTAAACCCTGGGCATTTATCTCAATCGCGGTATCCTCATCGAGCCCCACCCCCAGCAGATCGGGGTTATGGGCCACCGCAGTCATCAGGCGGCCGGCACGACCACGCGCCCCAAAGTGCTGGTCGATCACCACACCGCTAATCAGACCCAGACCGGGGGCAAACTGCATCATTGATTTGCGTGGAGGAATACCACTGGCACCGTAGGCCATCATATGCTCGGCCGCGGCTGACGCGCCCGCGCTGGTGCCGCCGACAACACACCCGGCCAGATGGCGCTGGCGGATACGCTGTGCAACCGGGGTGCCCCCCAGGACGGCCGTAAGCTTGAGCTGATCGCCACCGGTGATGAAGATACCACTGGCCTCATCGAGTTGATGGAGCGGTTCGATCCGCTGGGCATGCACGCGATCATGCACCGGCAACAGATCAACGTGGGCAACATCAAGCGCCGTAAACAGGGCCATGTAGCGCTGCCCGACCAACTCTTGAAATGACGAAGCGGTAGCCACGACAGTGATCCGCGCCTGTTTTCCACCCGCAAGCTGGGCAAAACGGCTAAGAATAGTCCGGCTACCGACCTTATCTTCTGCACCGCCAATTAGCAGTAATGGGCCACGCTCAACCTCCACCGATGAATCCGCGCCCCCTATTCCACAGCATCAATAACTCGTTGAAACACTTCAAATGGTTGAAACCCGACCAGGCGTTGACCATTAATTTCAAACACCGGCTGCATGGTAATTCCCCGCGCCCGCTGTTCCGCATCCAGTGCCTGCACCAGCGCCTGCATTTCACCGGCATCCATACAGGCATTAAACGCCGGCATATCCAGTTGCAACTCGGCGGCATACTGCCCCATCAGATCGCGCAGTGCCGCACCCTCAACCCCCCAGAGGGCATCCTGCCGTTCAAAGAGCAACTGATGCATCGGCCGGAACTGGTCCTGCTGCGCCGCACAAAACGCCGCCTCGGACGTGCGCAACGAGCGCTCGCCATGGTTTAGCACCGGCCGAAAGACCAGCCGGACCCGACCGGGCCGCACATAGTTCTCGATAATATCCGGTTCGACCGCTAACACGTAGCGGCGGCAGACCGGTCAAAGGAAGTCACTATAGTCGATCATCTCCACATCGGCATCGGCGGCCCCCAGTGCGGGCGCACCCGCCTCGGTGAAGCCCTGCGGCATACCATCGTAGGTGCTGACCACTTCCGTTGCCGTTGGTATTACCACCGTTGCCGTGGGCGGAATGTCCGTTGGTATTGCCACCGTTGCCGTGGCCGGCACAGCGGTGTCGGTGGCCGGCACAACAGTGTCGGTGGGCACGCGGGCGATGGTCGCCGTTGCGACAGCCGTTGCATCAATGGCACTGGTCGGGGTGGGCGCAACCGCTACCGGTTCGGCGGGAGCACAGGCCACCAGCAGGAGCAGCAGCACCAGGATGCTCTGTCGTACATAGACAACGAAATCGTTATGCAATCTACCGAATCCTTCCGCATTATAACCTGTAACCACTCGCCGGATCGCAACCAATTCACTGGTCTACTCCGGCTCTCAAGTGTAGCCTTTTTCGCCAGAGACCGCCGCACCGGGACGGGCGGGGGACGCGCTTCTGCGCGTCCCTACCACAAAAAGCCTGCCCCTGAGCGCTACTCCGGTGGCACGCATGGCGGCGGCGCGGTCAGCCAGGGCTCGTAAGCAATATTATCACCAACCGAGTCACCGCGCCCCAGCGGGTTAAACTGCGGGTCATACGGCCCGGTGGGATCACCCCACCAGTTGTTGGTCATATCCAGTTCAACCTCACTTGTCGCGCCACGCCCAATTCCAAACTCCAGGTAAATCGGGATAATCGGTGGCGTGTGGTTGTCAATGAAGTTATCCGTTACGCTCAACCGGGGCAAACCGGGCACCTGTTCCGTCTGCGTACGAATACTCAGCCCCAGGTTGCCCCCTACCAGGGTGTTACACGCAACCGTACCGTAGAGGGAACCATTGGTTGACAACAGGAGATTACTCCCCAGTTCATTCCCCCGGATCATATTGGACTGAATATCCAGATTGAGTACATCCAGCGTGCTGGCGCTGCTGAGGCGCACAACCGGCGCGCCCTCACTCTGGCGATTGCCGCCGATGCGATTGCCGATCATCGTCACAAAATTGCCACCCGTATAAACCGCATCAACCGCTGCGCCGTAGGGTAGATCATTGCCGGCAATCTGGCTCTCGCGCACCTCAAGTTTACTATCGGTGACGAGTATAGTACCACCATTATCATAAATCTGCGACTGCCGGATCGCCAGTTCGCTGTTGCGCTCACTGGTCAGCAGCGTACCACCGGCCCCCCCGCCGGTTAACTCGGTATGTTCCAGCACAATGGTGCTGTTGGGGCGACCAAAGATCGCTTCCCAGCGGGCACCGGTATCCGACACGAAGCGGATAGGCTGGCCCGGCGCACCCAGCGCCAGCAGTCGCGCACCGTCAACAAAGATTGCGACACCGACACCCAGGCGTATTTCTACCCCTGGCTCAATAATCAGGGTTGAACCGGGGGCCAGTTGGACATCACGCGATAAGATAACCGGACTCTGGGCACTTGACCAGCGGATCTCGCCGGTCAGTACATCGACCGGGATCGGCGTGGGCAGCGGCGTAACCTGTACCACCGGGGCACCTGGTTCACCAGGCACAACCGGCTGACCGGGGACAACTGGAGTAGCACCATCTACGGGTTGGCCGGTTGGCTCCGTCACCGGCGGCCCCCCGGGGTCTTCCGGTTGTACAGGTGCGGGCTGAGCCGGGTCCGGCTCCTCACTCAGATCTTGCGTTGCGGTCGGGCGCGGCGGCGGCGGCGGTGGTGATGTTGGGCGCGGCGGCGATGTCGGTTGCGGTGGTGGTGATGTTGGCTGTGGTGCGGGATAGCCTGCGTCCGGTGTGGGCGTTGCTGTTGGTCGGGGTGTTGGCGTCGTTCGTACGGGTGCAAAAGTTGGCAGTGTCGTACCATCACCCTCGGGCGTGGCGTCCTCTGCATCGGGCGTCTGGCCGGGAGCGGGGTAGCCGGTCTCCTCCTCCGGTGCCGGGCCCTCTGGCGATGGATATGGATCCTCCCCGGTCCCGGTTGGACTGGGCGTTCCTGGTCCAACGATACCGGGGGTACCGGTTGTGGTCATCTGGGTAGTCGCCGTTATCGCTATGGCGGTCTTTATTCCAGCCGTTTCCGCCAGAGCCGTTTCGGCCACAACCGTTTCCGCCACCTGTTGCGCAACCTGTTCTTCATCCTCAACCGGGAATAGGAACGTCAGAATCACGGCCAGGATAAGAAAAGCCAGCGCTCCCAGCAGCACCAGCATATCGCGGCTAATACGGAGTGAGCCGATCCGTATTGCGCGGTCGTCCTGATCTTGATCAAGCTCATCGTCGTCGAGATCCAGATCTTGCAAATCGTCATCGTCTTGTCGCAAGGCGTGCTCCTTCGACGTGATAACTGTTGTAATAACCGTTCACAGTGCGTCTTATCATAAAGGCAGAGCGGCGGGAATGCAAGCGTCCGGGCCGAATGTATGCAAATTGTCATTTCGGTTACAGGAGTTACGTGGTCGTTGACCCGACAGGAGATTCCGCCTCCGGCAGGGTGAAAAACGCTCAAAATGCACCATGCTGCCGCAGGCAAATCGGGCTTCCATCCGGGTGAATGTCCAGTTTGTGTCCTCACCACGTAACTCCGGTCAGTTACACGAATTACGCGGTGCGCGTTCAAATCAGGCAGTTGCCGAATGACAGAACTTACGCGGTGGTTCATCAAACCGGGCGTTTCACCCGATGAACGGCAGAATCGCCTGCGGCAGCATGGTACTGTTTTTATCTTTTGCACAAAAATGTTGCACAACGTGCAACATTTTTGTGCAAAAGAAGGGAATTTTCCGCCCTGCCGGAGGCGAATCGGGGCGTTCATCCAGATGAACATCTGATTTGGAACCGACCGCGTAACTCCCGTGAATGAATGGCATTAAAAAATGATGAACGCTTCCCCCTGCCGCAGGCGCATACTGTTGCCGACGATGCACGCAATGCAGTTTTATCCAGTGTGTCTGATGCTGGCGGGAATACTACACCTACGGGTTCAATGCCTCAGTTGTGCTGGTCACCAGGTAGATGACCCGCTCACCAATGTTGGTTGCTCGATCCGCAACCCGTTCCAACACATGCACGACATCCAGCATATCGATCACTGCCTCGATTTTTTTGGCATCGGCATGGGCGATGGCAATCAGTTCGCTGCGCAGGCGATCCTCCAGCATATCGACCCGCTCATCATCAATACTGAGGCTGCGGGCCATGTCAGCATCCTGATACAGAAACGCATCCAGGCTGGTATGCAGCATTTTTTGCGATATTGTCGCCATCTCATACAGGGCCAGTGGTGGTGTCACGAGCATTGGTCGCCGGGTGGCCCGCCGAATGCGCCGGGCAATACCACAGGCATAGTCGCCGATACGTTCTAACTCGGTGGCGACCGCCACCACCGTCCCCAGCAACCGCAGATCGGTAGCGACCGGCTGTTGCAGCGCCATCAACCGATAGACCTCTTCCTCAACGGCATGTTGAGCATCGTCGATCCGGGCATCGTCGTGCAGAATCTGCGCGGCGGCAATGGTATCCCAGGTTTCAAGGCTTCGCACGGAACGATCCAGTGCATATTCGACCATACTGCCGAGACGCAGCAGATCATCGCGGAGCGAACCAATCTGGCGAGAAAAGCGTTCGCGCATGGCATTTCCTCCTCTTTGAGTACGAGCCTGCGGCTGTTACTTGCTAACAGGCAGCACCAGCTATTCCATGGATGCGTAGTATGTTAAAGAAACAGGATACCATAAACAGCCGGTTTTTGGTAGAGGTTTTCCGGCAATTTGCAAAACAGCGGTGGGAGTCTGGACCATGAACAACACGACATGAGCGAAACCCGCGAAACGACCAGTGCTGATATGTCTCAGGCGATCCTGCGTTTGGCGGGGGATATCGCCGCCGGCAGGGCGGAAGATTCCCGCAAAAGTGTACCTTGCTGCCGTAGACGAAGCGGGCTTCCATCGGGTGAAACGTTCGGGTTGCTTGTCAACCGCGTGGTCCTGGTATAGGTGAGCGGCAGTGTGGGCATCCTATGCCTAACCGGCGCTGTCATCAAACTGCAATGTGCAAATCCGGCTAGATCTGGTATGATAGTGCTGGCAGAAGAAGTGCAACGAGAAGACGGAACGACAGCCCCGGGCAGAATGTCCGGGGTTGTCGTGTTTCAGGCCAGTGCGCCGGGAAAACTCCAGATTGCCGGGCGCAACCGGCCAGAAGCCCGGTAGGTTGCCGTCAGGGTCAGCTCGTACGCTCCCGCAAACTGCGCCGACAGCGGAATTGTACCGCTGGTCAACTCCGCGCACACCGTCAGGCTGCCATGCGCACCATTCGCTGCCCGCAGATCAACAATAACATTGACCGGGCGCACCCCCGGCGTGTACGCCCAGATGACATGGGCATACCAGAAGCCATCCTGGTAGATCGAGGCGACGCACGCCCGGCGCACACCGGCCGGCCGCAGCCGCAGGTAGGCCACCGCTGCCCCGGCCAGTCCTCCCGCTCCGTACAACAACATGTGTCGTAACTTCATTGTTCTCCGTAGGCTGTAGGCTGTAGGCTGTAGGCTGTATCACGTCTCACGCTTCACGTCACGGTAGCGCGTACAGGCGGCGATAGGCACCATAGTAGCCATACACCAGTCGGACATAGTGCCGCGTCTCGGGATAGTCGATCCCCTGCATGTAGAGGTCCGGGTCGGTGACGGTGGTGCCGTTTGCCCAGCGCTGCGCATTGCCTGGCCCGCCGTTGTAGGCCGCCAGTCCGCCGTGGATGCTGCCTCCCATGGTCTGGATCTGCTGCCCGATGTAAAAGGTTCCGAAGCGCACACTGACATGCGGCTGGTAGAGATCATCCGGATGAAAATCGCTAACCGCCAGCCGTTGCGCAATTCCCTGGCCGGTGGCGGGCATTACCTGCGCCAGCCCGCGCGCACCCACCCAGGAGGTTGCGCCCGGATTAAACAGGCTCTCCTGCCGCATCAAGGCGTAGAACAGCCGGGGATCAACCCCCTGTTCCTGCGACTCGGTCAGCACCAGATCAACATAGGGCGCGGGAAAGATCAGGCGGCGCAACGTCTCCGGCAGGGGCGCAGCCGGGTCGGGTACCAGGGCTGCCAGTTGCTCCGCCGTCTTGAGCGCGGTGTAGGTCTTGCCATGCAGATGGGCCTGCCGGGCTACCTGCATCAGCCCCAGCGGATCAGTGGCCCGCACTTCACGCGCGCTGTTCCACTCGGCCCGGGCTTCACTTTCCATGCCAACGGCACCTAACTCCAGCGCACGCTCGGCAAACCCGCCATCGGATACCGACTGTTTTTCTGCTGCGTCATCCGGTTCTTCGGCCCAGTCCGCAATCCAGGCTTCCAGTTCTTGCCAGTCCTCGGCAGTTATCGGCGCATCCAGTGTGAGGGTTGGCGTCATTGTCAGCGCTAACTCATCGGCCGCGCGTGCGCCGTGATAGGTATCAGGGGCCGCGTTGTAGGCGCGTTCAAACAGGGCGTGCGCCTGGTCCATATTGGCCTGCTTCTGGGCCGCCCGGGCCGCCCAGAATGCGCCTCGGGCCTGCTCCGCCCCCCGCTGGTTTTCGGCCAGCAGTTGCCAGACATACTGGGCCTCTCGCCACTGCTCCGCATAGAAGTAGGCCGCCCCGACCGTGTGTAGGGCCGGTGGCGAAAGTTCGCTTTCGGGGTAGCGCTGGCCCAGTTCAAAGCGCACCTTCAGCGCCTCGTCAGTCTGCTCCAGCCGGTCAAGCAGTTGCGCCGCGCGGTCAAGGGCCACGGGTGCGCAGGGATCATCGGGGTAGCTGGCGGCATAGTTGCGGTACTTGTCGGCGGCCTCCTGGGTCGCGCCGCTCTGTCCAATCGTCTGCGTCCAGTCGAGCAGCGCCTGCCGCCCCGGTTCGCTGTCGGGACTGGCGCTACCCACGGCGGCCAGGGCATCAATCGCCTCCGGGAACTGCCCCAACCCGCGTAGGGTCAACCCGCGCAGCCGCTGCAACTCCAGCACCTCCGGACTTAATCTGCCCTCCGCCGCCTGCGCCGCGGCAATCGCCGCATCAAAGAGCGGCAGCGCCTCCGCGTACAACTCGGCGGTGAAGAAGATGCGGGCCGCTGCGGCTGCCGAAAGGCCGGGATCGCCTGCCGCGATCAGTTCGCGGGCCGCATGAATTGCCTCGGCGGTTGTGGGCGTCTGGGTGACAATCTCCAGCAGCCAGGCGCGCGCCTGATCCGACTGGCCCAACTCCTGCGCCAGATCAATCGCTTCGGCCAGGATAGTTGCCCGGTAGCCGGGATTCTCGGCCATCTCCAGCAGTTCCGTGTAGAGCTTAAGTGCCGCGCTACCCTGCCCCAGTTGGCGGCGCAACGCAATTGCCTTCTCATAACTGCCCGCGCGCTCGCTATGGGCCATCGCGGCCGTTGCGCCATACTCGTAGAGTTGGGCCGCTTCCTCCAGTTGGTCCTGCGCCTGGTAGAGCGCCGCCTGCCGAATAGCGGCATAGGGCTCCAGCGGCGTGGCGAGTGCGCGATACTGGTCGTAGGTGGCGATGGCGTTGCTCCAGTCGCCTGCCTCCTCGTAGCCCCGCGCCAGCCAGAAGAGCGCCCGTGCTGTCAACTCATCCGGAACACTTTCCTCCAGCAGCGCTTGAAAGGTTGTGTTGGCCGAATCCCAGTGGCCCCGGCGGGCGTAACTCTCGGCCAGGTAGTAGGTCGCCTGGCGGGTCTCATCCGCATCAGGATGCGCGTTTAGCAGCGTACTCAGATCCTGTGCTACCTGTTCTTCTCTGCCGACTTCCCGCGCCGCTAACGCCCGCTCGATCAGGGCCGGGGCCGGCAGCGCCGTTGGCGATGGCACCGGCGTTCCGGTGGTGGATATGTCGGCGCCTGGTCTACCGTCGTGCTCAAGGCCGGGAGTCTCGCCGAACGAGCAGGCCGTCAGGACGAGCAGAAGCAGGTAGTAGACGCCTCGTTGAAATTGCGTTTGTAGAGCTTTCATATCAGGGGCATTTTACCACGCGCGTCTTCGCTATGGCTTATGGCAACCTGATATTTTGGAGAAATGCGTAGATTAAGGTTTGCGTTCGCCAGTATTACTGGCGTGTGCCAATCTGCTCCAGCACCTGCGTCAGCACCGTGATGCCGCGCTGATACTCGTCCAGGTCGATATGTTCGTCGGGCGTGTGATCCAGGCGGGAGTCGCCGGGACCGTAGGCAACGATGGGGCAGCGCCAGGCTGGACCGACCACATTCATATCGGCGGTGCCGGTTTTGTGCAGAAACCCCGGTTGCCCCCCCGTCTGGCGGATCGCGCGCACAAACGCGCCCGCCAGCGGCGTCGTCCGTGGACTGCGGAAGGCGGGACAGGCGCCCTCAAAAGTTAGCGTGGCATCGTCCGCCAGGGTTTGCAACTCCTCGGCGAGGGTTGCGGGTTCAACATCTTCGGGTAGGCGCAGGCCAATGGTCGTCTCGGCCCAGTCGGTCAGGCCGTCGCCACCGCTGACCACCCGCCGCAACGAGGGCATAAGCTGGTCAAACAGGCGCTGGCGGCCGGCGTTGTGAATGGCGCAGCGGTCCTGCACCGCTTCCCAGAACTCGACCAGCAGTTCGGGAGCCGCACGCAGTTCGCCGGCGCTGTGGGCCGCCGGTTGTTCGTGGCGGTAATGCACCAGCAGCCGCCCCTTGTAGCCCAGGGTGATGCGATCCCAGCCGCTCGGCTCGCCAATCACGCAGAAGTCGGGGGCATACTTGTCTACGACATAGTGCGCGCCCCGGGAGGTTGCGGCCTCCTCCTCGACCGCCCCGACCAGCACCACCCGGCAGCTTAACGTCCCGGCCTGATGGGCGCGGGCGGCCGCGCAGACGAAGGTGGCAAACGGCCCCTTGGCATCAACCGCGCCGCGTCCATACAACTGCCCCTGCTCAATCCGGAACGGCACCGCGCCCCCAACCGTGTCGATATGGCCCAGCAGCACCAGCAGCGGCCCGATTGTGCCCACCGTGGCAACCGCATTGCCCGCCCCATCAACGCCGGCGGTAAAGCCCAGGCTACTCATCCGCTCAACCAGGAAGGCGGCAACGGCAGCCTCTTCCCCCGACACGGAGGGAATCCGCACAAACTGTTCGAGAAAAGTTATCTCATCCATGATATTTGATCTCACTGCTCCAGGAGTTCTGGTTGCCAGTATACCCGCGCCTCGATACCTCGTCAACGCCTTGGTAACGGTTAGGGGTTAGGGGTTAGGGGTTAGGGGTTAAAAATGCAACACGGATATCATCACCACGGTTGACAGGAGTAGGGTGCATAAAATGCACCCTACTGTCCCGGCAGGCATGCCACCAGCGAAAGCCGGGACTCCAGCAGAACGGTGTATCGAATGCACCCTACTGCTCTTTAGCAGAAAAACGGTGCATCGAATGCACCCTACTGCTCTCTAGCCCGTAACCGTTAACCCGTAACCGTTAACCCCTGGCACAGTTTGTGCAACGAAATACCCTGACCCTACAGACAAGCAGATAGTCACACATCACCTGCATGACGAGAGCGGGGTGTGTGGAACGGAGGGAACACCCATGACGAAACAACGCCGCGATCCGGCAACCGACGCAGCGCTCAACGGCCCTGACGTTCCAATGGAAGAGAAGAAGGAAGAACTCGCGGGCAATGCCTCGCGTGATGATAAGGTCGGCTATACTCAGGAAGAAGATGTTGATAACCTGGGTGATCTGACGCCCACGGAGATCTACGAGGGTGAGATTGAGGCCGGGGTCAACCCGGATCTGCCTAACGACCCGGAAAAGCATGCGCTTATGACCGAGCGGGAGATGCGCGCGGGCGAAACCGATGATGTCCAGGAGGCAATTGAGGAGGGGTATACCTACGTTCCACCCACCGATCCGCCAACGACTCCGAATGAACCGCGCGAGCCGCAGACGAGTGAGGTCGCCAGCGGGTTTGGCGGTTCTTCGCTGGATGAGCCCTACAACGCCCATCAGCATAGCACCTTCCTTCCCGACGATGACGAGATGAGTGCGCGTGTACGCGATGCCATTCGCGCCGACAGCAGCACCACGCACTATGCCGACCGGATTATCATTGTGAGCCGGGGCAGTGTTATTGCGCTGCAAGGCGTGGTCGCCGATCTGACGGATGCGGAGAATCTGGTGGCGGTTGCTTCTTACGCCGAGGGTGTGGAAGCGGTGCTCGATAAGCTGCAGGTTGAGACGCAGCGCTAAATAGAGAAAGAACAGACGAACAAAGAACAAACACGCTGGTTGATAGATATGCGTTCGGCGTAGGTTCTGCTGTGGTTCTTTGTTCTATGTTTGCGATAGGGGAGGACTGAGGATTACGCACAACCGGCGTCCTCAGTCCTCACTTACACGCGTTACGCGGTCGGTTCATCAAACCGGGCGTTTCACTCGGTGAACGGTAGAATCGCCTGCGGCAGCATGGTACTCTTTTTATCTTTTGCACAAAAAAATTCACTGAGTGAATTTTTTTGTGCAAAAGATCTGGTTTCTTTCGCCCTGCCGGAGACGAAATGCTCTGCCGGATCAGTGACCGCGTAAGTCGTGTCACTTACACGCGTTACGCGGTGGATGTTTGGACCACGAAAGCCAAGAAATGAGCGAAAAACACGAACCTGCCGGCGTTTATTCAACACTAAAAACTCAGAACTCAGCACTCAGAACTAAAAAACCCCGACAACCATGAGCACCAGCCCCAGCACACCCAACGCGCCGCTAACATAGTAGAGGTTGCGTGATGTGCCGGCGGCCGACTGCGCCAGTTCGCGCTCGGTTTTGCGGCTCACGAAGAAGTGCTGGTTGCTATCCTTCGGATGCTGCGCGATGATTGGCTGCCCCTGAAAATCTACGGCACATCCCAGGATGTAGACCTTTGTCCCCGGCAGGAGCGCCTTCTCAACATAGCGGTAGCCCAGCGTGCGCGACCGGCCCCGTCCCGAGGGGGCATCCTCGTAGCGGTCTGCCGTCTCAACCATATCCAGGTCGGCGCCTTCGGGATTGATCAGTACTCGCCCGGTGGCATCGCGCACCCAGAAGTTGACCCGCTGATCCTCCGACTCGACCGTTTCGCTGCCTCGCTCCATCCGGGTTTCGCGCTTGCCCTCGTCGTCCTCTTCGGTTACTTCCTCCTCATACTCGCGTGTCACGGTGCGGGTGTAGCCTACGCATGCCCGGTTCGAGAGTGGGCCGGTCAATGGCTCGTCTGCCTCGATCACGCCCTCAACCTCGCAGGGCTGGGCAAATGCCTCGGCGTCCAGGGTGGTCGTCACCTTCGTATGGACTTCGGTGAGCAGTTGCGCCGTGTAGGTTTCGGCGGCATTCATCGCGTGCAGCCGTCCCGCCTGATTGCGCGCTACAAAGAACAGCACCACCGCCACGACCAGCAGAATGACTCCAAAGATCATCATCGTCTACCTCCATGTGCTAGAAAGCGAAAGCCGGAGCTTCCCGGTTCACGCCCGGTGATTGTTATTATAGGAGGAAGATCTTACCAGAGTGCGACACGCCGCCGAAGCTACCCCTGGGCTGGTGCGGGCTCCTTGCGGCGGTGGCTGGTGGCGGCGCGCTGGCGGCGCTCGGCCCGGCGGATGCGTGCCGCCGGATCGAAGCGCCGCTCCAGCACCATAATCCCAAAGTTGACCAGCAGCGCCAGCAGGCCCAGCGCAATCACCCCGGCATAGATTTTATCATTCCGGTTCTGCGCGATCCCGTCAAACAGCAGGTCGCCCAGCCCGCCCGCGCCAAACTTGGCCCCGATTGCCGCAATTCCAATCGCCACCACCGAGGCAATCCGCACGCCCGCCAGGATCACCGGCAGCGCCAGCGGTACCTGGATGCGCCACCAGCGCTGCCAGGCATTCATGCCCATCCCGCGCGATGCCTCCAGGATGGCCGGGCTGACCGACTGCAACCCGGTGACGATATTGCGCACCAGAATCACCTGTACATAGATCACCAGCGCAACAATCACCGACTGCTTGTTCAGCCCGAACAGCGGCAGCAGCAGGATCAACATTGCCAGGCTGGGAATGGTGTAGAGCGTGCCCAGCGTGCCCATAATCACCACCGTCAGTTGCCGGTAATGCGTCAACAGAATGCCAATCGGCAGTGCGATCAGCAACCCGATCAGCAGCGCCATTCCGACCATAAACAGATGCCCCAGCAGCAGTTCCCAAACCACATCGGGGGACTCGAAGATATAGCTCACACCTGCTCCTTCCCGATTGCGCTGCTGCGGATATGGTCCAGCGTCAGGATGCCGACGGTGTCATGCTCATTCAGCACAGTCAGCGCCGGGGTATTGGTGCGCAGCAGCAGCGAGAGCGCCGCACGCAGGTTATCCCGACAGCCGATGGTCGGCTCGCCATTGCGCCGGTAGTCGTCAGGAATAGGCACCATGGCCGTCTCGACCCGCACCAGGCTCAGTTGACGCACCATATCGTCGGCCCCGACCAGGTCATGCACAAAGCGGCTCACTGGCTGCGTCAGGATGCTGAAGGGGGTGTCATACTGCACAATGTGGCCCTTATCCATGACCACGATTTTGTCGGCCATGCGTAGCGCCTCTTCGACATCGTGCGTCACAAACAGAATGGTCTTCCTGAGCTTCCGCTGGAGGCGCAGCATCTCGTCCTGCAGGCTGGTGCGCGTAATGGCATCAATTGCGCCGAACGGCTCATCCATCAGCATCACTTTGGGATCGCCCGCCAGTGCCCGTGCCAGCCCGACCCGCTGCTGCTGCCCGCCGGACAACTGCGAGGGATAGCGGTCACGATACTCCTCCGGCGGCAGCTTGATCATCGTCAGCAGTTCGTCAATGCGCGGATCGGTCTGCTCACGCGACCAGCCCAGCAGCCGGGGCACAACGGCGACATTCTGGGCCACGGTCATATGCGGGAAGAGCCCGACCTGCTGGATCACGTAGCCGATCTGTTTGCGTAGCGTGGTGATCTCAAAATCCTGGATATTGCTGCCGTCAAAGAGTATCAGTCCTCCAGTCGGCTCGTACAGGCGGTTGACCATCTTGAGCAGCGTGGTTTTGCCACATCCGGATGGCCCCAGCAGCACAACCAGCGCGCCCTCGTCCACATCAAAACTACACCCATCAACCGCCGGGCGGGGCATGCCGGAAAACTGCTTGGTAACTTCTTCAAAGCGGATTGCGCTCACGCGTTACACCTCATTCCTACTGTGAGTTCTGCAGCAAGCCCTCTTGCTCCAGGAACTCGCGCGCTACATCGGCCGGCTCACGCTGGTTGCCGGTCACTTCGTAGTTCAGTTCCCGCATAACCTCGGTCGTTAACACTGGGGAGAGGGTATTCAGCGCATCACGAATCTGTGGATTGGCTTCGAGCGTGTCCTGGCGTACCACGGGTGCAACCTGGTAGGGCGGGAACAGGTTCTGATCGTCTTCCAGCACCACCAGATCGAAGGCGCTAATCTCGCCGTCGGTTCCAAACCCGACCGCAATATCGGCATCATCGTTCTGCAGCGCCTGATAGCGCAGCGAGCCGGTACCAACCGCTTTATACTCCGCGAGATCAAACTCGCCATACACCCGCTTCAGGCCGGGCAGTCCATCGGGGCGCTCCTGAAACTCGTCCGGGCCGGCCATCACCAGTTCATCGGCCTGGGCAACCATATCCGAGATGGTTTCGATCCCATACTGCTCGGCATCTTCCCGGGTCATCACCAGCGCCTGGGTGTTATTCAACGGTGCCGGTTGCAGCCACGCCAGATTAAACTGCTCCTGGTAATCCTGAGCCACCGTGTCGTAGACCTCTTGCGGGTCGGAGTTGACCGGCAGATCCAGCACGGTAATCAGCGCAGTGCCGGTGTACTCCGGGTAGAGATCGATGTCGCCGTTCTCGATTGCGGCCTGCGCGACCGGGGTCGCTCCCAGGTTCATGCGGCGCTCAACATTAAACCCGGCATCTTCGAGCATCAGGGCATACATCTGCCCCAGGATAAACTGTTCTGCAAAATCTTTTGAACCGACACTGATCGTCGCACCACCCGCCGCGCCATTACCACCGCCACACGCCGCCAGCGTCAGCAAAATCAGCAGCAGCATTGTGGTTGAGAGCGTCCGTAAGCCGTTCATGGTTACACTACCTCGCTACTCTAAAGTGTTGTCCGTCCGCGATCGTCCCACGTACTGCGGACGCGATTCTGTGCGTCCCGCCCGAACCCCCCGAAAAACCTTCGCTACAGCAACCCTACATTTGTCGTAGTGCCGCCTGATGAACATTGAAATTTTAACCTGGATAGATACCAGACCAGACAGGTCTCCGAAGACCTGTCTGGTCTCTATCGATATATCCAGACGATCTTCTCAACGTTCATCAGCCGTAGGGTGCATTCGATGCCCCGTTCATCAGCCGTAGGGTGCATTCGATGCCCCGTTTTTCTAAGAACCAGGCAACCAGTCGTAGTTTTCCTGCCGTAGGGTGCATTCGATGCACCGTTTTTTTGCTACACCCCTGCCGGAGCCCGGCCTCACCCGGTTGGTGGCTGGATCGCGCGCTGCAAGTTGCTCATACCAATCTCGGCCAGCAGTGCCAGCAGGGCCACCGGCACTGCGCCCACCAGCAGGATCGCCTGGTCAAACTGGGCAAAGCCCAGCGTAATAAACTGCCCCAACCCCCCGGCTCCGATAAATGCCGCCAGGGTCGCACTGGCAATCACCTCAATCGTCGCAGTTCTGATGCCGGCGATCACCACCGGCAACGCCAGCGGAATCTCAACCTGCCGCAGCACCTGCCGGGGCGTCATGCCCATCCCGGCGGCCGCCTCACGGATGGCCGGATCGATGTTGCGAAACGCAGCATCGGTGTTGATCAGAATGGGCGGCAGTGCCAGCAGCGTCAGGGCAATTGCGGCCGACTGAAACGACAGGCCAAAGTAGGGAGTCGCCAGAAAGAGCACCGCCAGGCTGGGAATGACCCGCAGCGCATTAAAGCCGTTGATAAAGGTCAGCGATGCCACGCGCGAGCGCGATGTCACCACTCCCAGCGGCACACAGACCAGAATGCCGATGCTGAGCGCAATCGCCACCAGCAGGAGATGATCGCGGGTGGCGGTCAGCAGTTCATCCAGATGCTCGACGGCATAGTTCCAGGCTTCCAGAAAAATCATCCGTAACTTTCCTTATGCTACCGTTCATGCGACGTTCCTAAAGGCAACAGTTTGCAGCAAAAAGTATGCCATGTCGGGCCGGTGTTCATGCCGGTTAAGGTGCCGATCACGCGGCTCTGCCGGGCAGGGCGCATGGCATCCGCACCAGTCAGACACAAACGTCCGGCGCTATAGCACAACAACGTGGAAATTTCAACTATGGGATAAGACGGGGGTGCAATGCCGCTGCCGCCCCGATATTACGGGAACCGCGGGTGCGTTTCTTCCCATTCCTGCATAGTTCTATCATACCACGAAGCGGGCGTGTCGTTTTGCGATCTGCGCCACACGTATTGATGGCAGGACGTGTGTGGTGGCCGTTCAACCCGCCCTGCCGCAGGCGAAGACGGCCGTTGTGGGCGTACATGTCCGATTTAAACACCCGCTGCGTAAGTCGTGGGCATAACGTCAGCGACCAGGCTGCCACACGCCGTGTCCGCCGGGGCTGTTCATTATATTGACAGTGGTTCACTCTATTGGTATACTCCCGGCACGATAGCAAATGCAATCCATGCAAGGAACAGATGTGAATCAGATCCTGGCACAAAACCTTATTCGCTTACGTACACAGCGGAGCCTTTCGCTCACGGGCCTCGCCGAGCGCTCTGGGATTGCCAAGGCGACCCTGTCAACGCTGGAGGCGGGGCGGGGTAATCCCACCCTGGAGACGCTCTGGGCCGTGGCAAATGCCCTGGATGTTCCCTTTGGTACCCTGCTGGCCGAGGCGTCTGTCACGTCGGAGCAGGGCGTTGAACTGGTCGAGCCGAAGGTGCGCGTTCGTTTTATTGAACGAACAGGAGACTCGCCCGAAATTGAAGTCTACACGATGCATCTTGAAGCGCATGGCCGTCGCGAAGCTGTGCCGCATCACCCCGGTGTCCGCGAGCGCCTGACGGTTCTGCGGGGGCCGTTGCTGGTGGGGCCGTCCGCTACGCCCTCGCTGCTGCGGACGGGGGATACACTCACCTTTGCCGCCGATCAACCGCATATCTATGCCGCATTGGAGACCGCCGCCACCGCGCTGGTGGTGGTTGAATATCCGCAGGTCCAGCTTGCCGCGCATGCGTCACGCCTGATCCAGGCTCCTCCGACCTGTTCCGCGGATTGGGATGGGCTGCTGGCGCTGCTCCGGCGAACCTGGACCGAAGTTGCCCAGGGATTACCGGCGTTCCGGCTGGATATCGAGGCTGCGCCGGAGCAGATCGAGCATGTGGCGCTGGAACTGCGCGCGCGGCTGGATCAGTTGCAACAACCGGGGTTCGCCTGGCCGCTGAAACATTTTGTCACACATGCACGGGCCGGGGTGGCCCTGCTGACATTTGCCTGGCCGCGGGTAACTGATGCCCTGGGGGATATGTCGCCCGATCAGACTGATAAACCGGAGATTGACGCGGATACCCTGTTGCAACAGGCGGTCGATCTTGCTGCGCCGGCCCGTCACTCTGCCCGACCGCTGACGCCGGCCTTAACGCAGGAGTTAGAGGCACTCAGCCGCAGCGATGCGCTGACCCTGAGTAGCATTGCTGCGGAGATCCTGACCCAATCCGGCCGGCCAACCATCCCGTTGCATGCGTTCGCTCCCGTCCAGGTGCGGCAGCAGCCCACCTCGCGGGGAACGGCGGATGAACCATTGTTTGAGGATCGGATTGATGTCCACGCATACGATGCCTTTGAACTGCTGCATCCGGCGTATGCCCGGCAGGTTGTAGTTCTCGCGCAACTGCTGGAGAGGTTGCGGTCCGGCCCGGTGGCAACAATGCCCGCGCTTGATGTCGGTTCCGGGCCGGGCTTTCCGCTGCGGATGCTGCTTGAGCTTGTTCCGGAGTTGACCATCATCGCCGTAGAGCCGAGTCCGGCTGCGTTTGCCTATCTGCAACGCAACGTGGCACACATCCCTGCCGTTCAACCCATACAGGCCGACTTTCTCACCGGCACGTCTTCCCAGTCGTTTGATCTCATCACCTCGGTCGGGGCATCGCACCACCTGAATACGGCATTCTTCTTGCAGCGTGCCGCGCAACTCCTGCAACCGGGTGGTCTGCTGCTCATCGCGGATGAGTTCCTCGCGCCCTACCGGACAGAGCAGGAACGGGCGCGCGAGCTGATCCGCCACCACGGTACTTACCTGCTGGCGACGCTGGTCACGCTGCCCGGTCAGGCCTACCGGCAACTGGCCCCCGACGAACTCTACCTGGTTGACCTGCTGGCAAATGCCGTCCCGCAGATGGTCTATGATGCCGAGAGTGACCAGGTAGCGCGCGCGGTTATGCATTGTCGTCGGCTCTTCCAGCAGGTGCGTGAGCGGGAAGCGCCACCCACGCTTTCGCATCCGCTGATGGCATTCTACTGGTTTCAGACGCTGGAACTGGAAGCGCTGGTCGCCGGTCTGGACTATGAGGTTGAACGCAAGACCTTTCCCGAGCGGTTTACCAGCCTGGCGCGGGTGGCGGGATTGACGCTACGCGCCCACCAGCGCGTCTACGCAACCACCGGAAATACGCCGGCTGGTGGTGGTACGCATGTCTTTGCTTTTGAGAAATGCTGATGAAAACACAAACTTTACGCACAGGAATAGCGGCCAGTCTGCCGATTGTGCTGGGCTACCTGCCAGTGGCGATGACCTTTGGCGTGGTTGCGCGGGAGGCCGGATTGCTTCCATATGAGGCGTTGCTGCTCTCCGGGATTATCTTTGCCGGGGCCAGCCAGTTTGCGCTGATCGGGCTCCTGGCTACCGGCACTCCCGCCGGGATGCTGCTGCTGACGACATTTGCGCTGAATCTGCGCCATCTGCTCTACGGGCCGCTGCTCAGTCCGTTCCTGCAGCGGGCTTCGACCGTCCGTTCGCTGCTGGTGGCCTTTGGCCTGACGGATGAAGTATTTGCGGCGGCCTTTGCGCGGCTGGCCCAGAAACCCGAGGGTGAGCGGGTCGCCTGGCTTGCCGGGTTGGAGGTGGGCGCGTACCTGGCCTGGCTCGCCGGGACTGCAATCGGGGCCGGCAGCGGAGATCTGCTGGTCACGCTGTTTCCGCAGATGGCTGCGGCGCTGGCCTTTGCGCTGCCGGTCCTGTTTCTGGTCCTGCTCCTGCCGCTGCTGGAGGGTGAGGTGACGGTGGCGGTGCTGGTGGCTGCCGTTGTTGCCGGACTCTTTCAGTTTGCGGGCTACCCGACTCCCGGCATCCTCGCCGCCGGTCTGGCCGGGCCGCTCGCCGGGCTGCTCTGGAGGAGGCGCGCATGCAGGTAAATCTGCTCCTGCTGATTATCATCATTGGACTGATGACCTATGGGTTGCGGGCGTTGCCGCTGCTGCTGACGCTCCGCCGGCAGCGAGATGCTTCGCCCCGGATGGCCCGCCTGGATCTGATCCTGAACCTGGCGGGGCCGTCGCTCCTGGCGGGTTTGCTGGCGGTTTCAGTGGTGCCCCCGGCGGACCAGCCGGCTGCCACGGGGCAGTTCCTGCACGGCCTGGTAGTCCTGGGGCTGGTTGCGCTGGTCTACCGACGCGTGCCCAATCTGGGTGTGGCGGTGCTGGTCGGCATCAGCGCCTACGCCCTGTTGCAGTCGTTCTTTGGCTAAGCCGACGCATCATTTCACCGCATCTCTCCGGTCGCATGTGTCGGTTCGTAGGTGCGGTTTGTAACCGCACGCCGGCCAGCACCGCGTCTCGGCGGTCGCATGTGTCGGTTCGTAGGTGCGGTTTGTAACCGCCTGGCCCATGCCTGTCCCGGCAGGCATGCAACCGGCTGAAGCCGGGATTCCCGGATGGCATATATTGAACATTAAATCCGGCTATCACTGGACTGGAGTCCCGGCTTCAGCCGGATCAGGCGTTCCTGGCAGGATGCTACGGTCCCGGCAGGCATGCAACCGGCTGAAGCCGGGACTCCCGGATGGCATAGCCGGAGTAGTTTCTCAACGTTCATATGCTGCCCGCTGACTGCTGATGGCGGATGGCGGACGGCTTCACGTACCTCTGCGCTCTCTGTAGCTCGGCGGTGCAGGCAACAGTGGCGTAGTTAATCGTTGCCCCGTCTGTGTGCTACCTTTTTGAGCAAAGTGCGCCCACTTCTTTCATACTGGTCAACTTCGTTATCTGACATTGCACCCAGCAGGGCGAGTACTCGGTGATAATCCTTTGCTTCTACAGCTTTTAACATATTCTGGTCACGGGTGCAGGCACTGGCATGGATGAAAGCAAGAGCACGTGCAATATCGATTTCGATATCACATGAAAAATTACGAGCACGGACGATACCACGGGATTTTGTGGTATATTCAGACCGGGTTCTTGCTATGGTAAATATAATCTCTTGAGAACCATTGATTTTATGTTTGTATCCATACAGTATTTGATTTTTGATCAATTTAAAAATAAAAAATTCAATTTCGCAAACGATATTGTAGTTCATTTCATGTTCGTTTGATTGGCTTATGAAAAGATTTTCTGTATTGTTGTTTGTACATGTAATTTGTTTACCCCTTTTATGACTGTGAAATGTGGGTTATCGAGAGCAATCATGCCATCCTGTTGCCGACACCAGGCACTCAGTGTGTCCGTATGCGCGTGTGCCGGGTATGCCCGGCTCTCTTCCGGCATGGGCAGGCGGTAGCGCATGGTGTCCATCTGCCGGGCTGTCAGCCACTCACAGAATTTTTCGGCGTCCGCCCCACGCATGCCGGCAATGGGCTCAAGTGCCTGCCCAGGTGGGAAGCGGTACGTGGTCCAGTGGTCGGGTTGATAATACTCACCCTCGGCCCGCATCGCATCCAGGAATAACTGGTATTCGGCGCAGGTGATATAATCGGTGCTGATGGCGCGCTGCTCGTCAAGCAATTGCCAACCCTCGGTTGCACGCAGGCGACGGACCAGCAGCACGTCAGCCGCCAGGCGGAAGCGCTCCAGGTCGTCGGCTTCCAGGGCATCAATGAGCACGCGGTTCAACGCCTGTATAACATCCGGATCAACTTCACTGGTCTCGTCCAGACACATCGCGGCCAGTACCAGTGCCGGGATAGTATTGAGATCCAGGCATGCCTGGATAATGGGAGTGGCATCTCCCAGAGCCGCATAGAAGAGCAGCGTTTCGTGCCACCAGGCATCCTGCACCAGCGCACGCCAGTCTGGAGCGGTCTTGCTATCGCGTAGTTCCAGTGCGGCCAGGTATTCCCGAAACATGGCATGGGCGAATAGCCATTTTGTTCCGGCAACCAGTACAATCAGGTTCGTCGAAGTATGCAGAAAGTTCAGAACATTGAAGTCAGGCTCATGCTGGCGCAGCTTGAGCCGCCTAATTTTTGGCTCGATCAGGCGTTGCGCCTCAGCCGTTGCGATCTCCGGCAGTCTGTTTTCCATCATAAACATTGCCAGGGTGCGCAGCAGTTCCTTTTTCTTCTCCGGTTGGAGCGATTCCTCAATACGTTTTTTCTCCACACGCAGGGTGACAAGGAGTTCATAAATGCGGCCAAAGAGAGCACTACGGGTGGCCGGCAGTCCGCCCGCATCCCGCGCATCAATGGCAATCATTGTCAGTAACAGCGGATTGCCCGCAAACTCATTTAACACCGGTTTGGTACGCAGTTCCGCCAGGACATCGCGCACTTTGCGCTGCACCTCCGGGCGTACCTGCTCCGGTTTCTTGCCGCTGCGACAGAGATCAAAGGTATACCACTTCTCCAGAAACTCCCGCCGCTGGTCAAAGGTAAATGACTGCATGCCCAGAATGCTGCGTCGGGGATGCTGTAGCGGCGCTTCTTTGTAACCACCCGGCCGTGATGTCACCACAAAGCGTGACTGGGGATAGCTACCGATCTGGCGGTCGATCCAGGCGGCAATTTGCTTTCGCTGCTGGATGCTTGCGACCTCATCCATCCCATCAAGCAGCACCAGACAGCGACCTGCCTTGAGTTGCCGCTCAAACCAACCGTCCGGTGGATTGAGGCGACGCTCCGGTTGGTCGGGATTGCTGAAATAGTGCTGCACCAGTTGGTCAAGCCCCGGTGGATTGTCGCCGCAGAGGGTAGCAACATGGTCACGCAGGTAGAGCAGAATGGGGATATCGTGCTCCGACACACCGTGGCGGCGCTGCCGGCGGAAGGCAAACTCCAGCGCCACATGTTGCATCATCGTCGTCTTACCAAAGCCGGCCCCCCCCAGGATCACCAGCGCATCATCCGCTGCACTGCCCGATCTGGAACAGATCTGACGCAAAAAATGCCAGATTTGCTGGCCGGCGCGGTCAGCACTGCGCGTAACCAGGCGACGTTCCGCATGTTCTTCACTATCGGGTACGACCCGCAAATCCACAAAGATATCCTGCACCCGTGGGGCTTCACCAATGCCGCGCAGGCCAAAGGTATTAATCCGGCTCTGTTCGCTACGCCACCAGTTTCGATACTTTCGCTCAAATTGGTCAACCTGCCGCCGGGTGAGCCAATAGTAGCTGAAGACAGCAGCGACCACCGCCAGCGTAACAGCGAGAAGCCAGAGTCCCAGTCGCGCCGGCACCTCTACCAGACCCAATGCCAGAATTCCTACCGTCAACACACCCACGAAAACCACCGCCGGCCAGACCCATTCGGCATTAAGCAGTGGCTGACGGCGCGTTGTATCGCCTGTATCCTGGCGTACCGGAGTGGTGGCAAGGAATGCGGCCAGCGTTGCGGCCAGCGTCGATACCAGAGTATACGTCGGTTCAAAGCCTGGCTCAGCAATGAGCCAGTAGACCAGAATGAGCCACTGGAAGGTAGTAAGACCCCATAAGAGGAAACGGCCTGTCCTGGTGTCAAGTGGTCGCTGCATCATTCTCTCACGCTGCCGGTCAGGATACCGGGTATAGGGTACTGGCTGGGGATGCGATTGTCAAGCATTATCGGTTGGGGTTATATATTCACGCAACTACCGTAATCCGTAATCCGTAGCCCGTAATCCGTAATCCATAATCCGTAAAACTTGCTACAACGGCAACGACATCAAGCGGTCGATCCACTCTTCTGCTTCACTAGCTTCCCAGAGTAGTTCGATCTGTTCAGCCAGTTCGCGGATAGCAAGATTGGGGGTGACAAGAAAAATGCCCCAATGGGTTTTGCCGGCTGTCATAGCCTCACTGTAGTGCTGGAGCATGCTGCGCCGATTTTTGGTAATCAGTGCTCGTTGTGCGTTATACAGATAGTCTAGTACAGCGGGATCAGGGGTTGCCAGCGGTGGAGCACCTGGCTCACCGATACGCAGCACATCAATCAGCGGATTGCGATGCAAGACAGCCGGTTTCACGCGCAGTGCCATATGCTCATCCAGGAGAAACCGCATTTTCATGCCGTTCCTCGCTGTCTGGCCCGTTCCGCTTGCAACGCACGCAGCCGTTTCACCACCTCCGGCGGTTCCTGGGCCGCATACTCCTGCCGGCGTTGTTCGCGCCAGGCCGCCAGGCGCGCCAGGTAAGCGTCAACCTCCTGCCGATACTGGTGGTAGTAGGTGATGGTGGCGTAGACTTCGACCGGTTGTAGCGTGCCGTAGTAGGCGACAATCTCTTCCGGCGAGTAGCCTTCCAGGTAGAGTTCCAATACATCATCAATGCCGATGCGATGCCCTTTGATGCGAATGTCATCGGGGCTGAGAAAGTCAAAGTAATCCTCAAGTTGCATAAGGTTCTCCTGAAATAAAGGTGCAGAACACAGGGTACCGGCTGCGAATAGGACTGTCAAGCATTCGCTGGAACTTGCGGATGTTGCGCTCTTGACTATAATTCTTTGTTGCCTGCCGAATCCTCCCGTGCCGCTGATGCGCGGCGGATATCGCCGTTACCTGCCCCTGGCACACAGCATATGGGCGTCAGACCATGTCTCATCTGTTCAGTCCAATGACGATTGTCCGCAAGAAGTTGCCGAATCGAATCGTAATGGGCACGATAGCGAGTGGCTATGCGCTGCCGGACGGTTTTGTGGGCGATGACCTGCTGAACTACTATGTTCGCCGGGCGCGTGGGGGTGTGGGGTTAATCATCACCGAGCCGCTGCGGGTGATTCCTCCGGATGCTGACAGCGTCCGCGCGCATGTCGGGCTCTACCACGATGCCTTTGTGCCCCGGCTCCGCGCGCTGACACAGGCGGTCCATGAGCAGGGCGCGCGGCTGATCGTGGCGCTGGATGAACCGGCGGAGGTCGCCATGGGCAGCGTGCAGGAGCTGCAGGCGTTGAACGAGCAGTTTATTCGGGCGGCCTGGCGCGCGCTGGCAGCCGACTGTGACGGGGTGATGCTCTCGTCCGCTGATGGGGGCGCGCTGCATCAGCTTATCTCGCCCCAACGTAATCAGCGCTTCGACATGTACGGCGGGGCGCTGGCGGATCGGTTGCGGCTGCCGCTGCAGATCGTGGGCGGTATCCATGCCTGGCTGGGTTCCCGGCTGATCATCGGGTTTCGGCTGGTGGCCGAGGATTTTACGCCCGGTGGAATTGGCCTGCATGATGCGCGGCTGATCGCCCGTCGGTTGGTGATGGCCGGGGCGATGCTACTTGACATAACGACAGATACCCACAACAACAGTGCGCCGGTGGCGCGCTTCCCCGGCTGGCGGGTGCCGCTGGCCGAGAGCATCAAGCGGGTGTTCCCCGACAGCCCTGTCATCTGTTCGGGGCTGCTGGGTGAGCCCTACCTGGCAGACAGCGTTATCCGCGAGGGCTTCGCGGACCTGGTGATGCTGCGGCACGCGCTGCACACCACTCCCGACTGGCCGCGTATCGCCCAGGAGATGCTCTCCTCGCAAGAAATGGGCTGGTGAGGGGAGAAAAAATAGAGCGGGGTATCATCCCATGGCGCTGGATGATAAACCGCTTTATTTTGCAGATCGTATCTACACTATCGTTTGGGGCAACGAACCGTGAGCAGCTATCCCTTATGCTTCAGACCCGGCATAATCGGATAGAGCAGCCCCAGCGTTGCGCCAAACACCAGATGAACCAGCAGGAACGGCAGCGTTCCGTAAATCTCTGAGCCCAGGAAGGGAACGACCGTGAAGTGCGCCACCAGCCAGGTCAGGATACCAAACATAAAGCCTGCCAGCACCGGCACGCCATCATTGAAGTGCGGCTGAATAACACGCCCATACAGCAGCGCAAAGAGCAACCCCAGCACAACCGAGACGCTAAAGTGCATCAGGGTGCCCAGCATGACGGCGGGGAAACTGAAGGCGGTACCGGCGGCCGCCAGGGAAGGCACCAGCGCACCGGCAACATCGTTGAACGGGGCCCAGGGGCTCCAGTTCTGGATCCAGACCACAACCATCGCGGTCAAACCCATCACATAGGCCGCACCAACTGCAGACTGCATCCCGGCAAGCAATTCCTGCATCAGGCTGGTCGTTTTGCGTGCAGTTGGCGCGGTTTCGGCAGCAGCGGACGAGTTGACCATCAGCGGGCGGGGTGGCATCATTTCGTGGTCCATGACAGTACCTCCTCAAAAGGCTCACAAAGGCTCACATCAGGGCTTATCCTACACATCCTGACAATGCGAAATAGCGAAATAAAGGTATAACAAACCAGCGTTGCCTGGACCTCCTTTTCTCAGGCAACATATTGAGCACATCCACCGGGTGCTATACATTTATTGCTACTACGTTATGAGAAATCACACTGTGTTATCAGGACTGGCGCAGCATGCAGACTGATGTATCTATCGAAATGCACGAAACGCTGATGAAACGATAATACCTGGACCCGACTGAGTTACAAACGGTTGAGAATAGTTCCAGAGAAAACTATTATATACCAGGGTTTCGGAAATTGCAACCCCCTTTGCAACCCTTTTCACAGCTTTTGCCCAGCTTATAACAAAGAGGAATGAAATGTGCCGATTCCGCTGTGTCGTTTGTGAAGGCTGTAACTTGTGAGGATTGTAACAATTTCCATCGAAGTATGGCGTAAGGTGTGAAATATAGTGTCTGAGCGGTCAGGTGCTGCCTCTGTTTGTCGGTTCTTGCTCTACCAGGAGGCATTGCAGATACACCGTAGAATGTGCAAAACCGTAACAACCTGCGGATGTGGCAAAACCCGCTTGGGTCGCGCAGCTCCTTCGCTGCAGTTTGGCTCCAATCCGCTATGCCCCCGGCGCTGTCATTTATGCATATGATTGCCGGGAACACTTGCTGCTACCCTGTGCTCCCGACAATCATTGGGGGAGGTACAACTAGGAGCCTGACCTTCCTGGTATCAGAATATTTCAACCTGAAACTTTTTCTTATAGAACAATGGTAGCATGGTTTTACCATTTGTCAATAGATCCCTTCTGATCTATAACAGATTGATTACCTGTTTCGAGCAAACGTATCTCGAAATCAATGAGTTTCAGTTGTTTTCCGGCAGGGTTTCGCCTGATCTATTGTTCACAAAGTCAAAGATTCGCATCAGATCAGCCGACATAGAACTTGTTCCGCCTTTCACAAGGTTTTGCAAAGACCTGGTTTTTGTTGGAAACCGGCAAAAGAACAAACAAAGAACAGCTATACTATCCGATAGCGATGTGTCGGGTGCGCGTTGTTCTCAGTTCTTTGTGTTCGGTTCTCTCTAAACTTTGTGTTTCTCTTCACGATATGATCTTACGCTGCTGTTTCTGATATTTTGACTTTGTTCGTTCGTTCACAACGGTTTTAAGAACAGCGAACCGAGAACAAAGAACAAAAAGAAGCGCCATGACCTGTCCGGGATGACGGATCATAGCGCTTCTTTAGCGGGTGCGCTAGAGCGATTCGATTCTATGGCAGTGCATGACTCTAGCGAAAGAACAGACGCATTCTCAACGTTTGAAGATTGAGTTGCGCAGATAAACCTTGTAGCCGCAGTTCGCACACTGCCCATCGCTAATGCCGATCATCCGGGCAACGCCATTCTCGCGCGTAATCAGCGTTGACTGGCAGACGGGACAGAGCGTGTTCTGGTTGGGCTCAGGACCATACACAAACTGCAGGCCGCTCTCGTGGCCGATCCGGCGGGCCCGCACAACCGCCGCCGCTGTTTCAACCCCGGCATCACCCGGCAGCACATGCCAGGGTGTCTGCTCATCCAGATAGTCGCGGATCCACTCGGCCAGGGCGCGCAGTTCGCGTGGATCATCGTTGACGCCATGGTGCAGGCGGGTTGTCACCTCGATGTGGCAGCGCCAGTGCTGGCGGGCCCAGGCAATCACGCCCAGAATGTTCTGCCAGTCGGGTACACCGGCCAGGCGCGCATAGGCAACCTCGCCAAACCCCCGCAGGTCCAGGCTGATACCATCAAGATAGGGACCAAAGCGGTCAAGCGCCTCACGGGTCAGATAGCCGGTGGTCACCATAGCGGTGTAGCGACTGGAGGCACGGCTGGTCTGGAGAAGATCAAGGACATACTCATGTGATACGGCAGGTTCGCCATAGGCCCAGATCACCCCGCGACAGAGCCGCTCCAGCGCGAAGGCGGCGGCGCGTTGCGGGGCTAGTTTGCGGCGTTTCTCTTCAACCGTGGGGATGTGGGCGTAATTGCCGCGCTGTTGATCAACCGGAAAGGCATAGCCCCAGCCGCCAATCGAGAGCGCAATCGAATCGGGGAAGAAGTGCCAGAGCCGGTAGTCTTCAATCGGGCTGACCGATGCGGCACTGATCAGGCCATAATTCTGGGCAATAATGCCATCATTACTGCCGACCCGCATAAGACACCGCCCTGTATCGCCCGGTCGTAGGGTACAGCGCCACTGGCAGGCGGTGCACTGGGTAACGCCATTCTCGGTTGTCGTGGTAAGTTGTGCGATTTCTAAGACTGACATGACATGACTCCTGGGCTAGCCTGAAGCTAGGGTTCCTCACTCGCGGCGGGCGCATCCAGTGGAGAGCCTGGCGGTATGAATGATATGTGGTGCATACGTGCGCAGCGGTGTAGTGCCTGCACGGGGTTCCCTCGGTCCCGTGCGCAGGTACATCGTTGCGGTGTATGTACCTTGTACCAAGTGTAGCACGAATATGGCTTGTTGTCTTGCTCTATTCCGGCTTTTTTACCAAAAAAGCCGGCGGCATGGCCTGTCGCAGTTTATCGGAACCAGTATAGCAGCTTCATCATACCATCTCCCGGCGTATGGTTAAAATGACGTTAAGACGGCTGGTGGGTGGTGGGTGGTGAAGGGCTCTGTTGGGCTGATGGCGGACAGGGCAGCGCGCTCCTCCGGGTGCCGGCTTCCGGATGCCCGAGGTACGGTTCGCAGTTCTCAATTCCTGGTGGTTCGTCTGGCTGGTTCCTGGTTCTGGGTTCTCGGTCTTTTCTAACTCATATCCGGCAACTCCCCCTTGGTTTCACGCACCAGTCGCTGGATCTCCGCTTCGGACGGACCACCGCCATGCTGTTCCCACCAGCGATGGTACCAGCGCAGGTTCTCGGTGAAGGCCCGCAGCACTTCGCCATGGTTGAGTGGGGGCACTTTCTGCTGCAGCATCTCGATAATCTCATCGCGGTCGCTCGGTGTAATCTCGGTGACAGTCTGTAAGATCCGTTCGGCACGCAGCATAAACAACTCCCGCTCGATAGCGGGGAAGTCCTTCCCCATCTGGCGAATATTCCCCAGGTAGCAGATCGTGCGCTGCCGGGGACTGCCCGCCTCGTCGCGATAACTCTCGACCAGATATGCGTCGTGAAAGCTCGTGTCGGCAACTGACACATTCTTATGTCGCCGTACAATCCAGCGTACATACATAGCCGACCTCCGCCTCAATCCGCTCGGTTCAGGCAATGTGTCAATAAGCCCCGACTGTGTCGAATCTAGTTGGGGGTGTCGCAGTTGCCAGTAAAACCAGATGCCTGATGCGAGCAGTTTGTTACATTTAAGAAAAAGCCTGCTCTTAACGTCCTATTATAGCGGATATCGTCCCGTTTTTGAATACCATATATAAAAATTGATTCTTAGTACAAAATCTGCACTACCCACCACCTGCCAACGGCCCGTCGTCGTCTGCTGTCATGCCTGTGCTGGCGCACTAGAATGGGGAAAACCCGCTGAACACGCGGATCGCTGCACCAGTGGTCGCTTCCCGGTACGACATTTTTCTCCGCTATGCTTGAGAAATCCGAGCGGCTGTCGTGTAATTGCACAACCTTCGCACATATTGCACCATTTTTCACTATATGCTATACTCAAATCGTCTCCTACCAAACATTGAATCTTCTGCATATTTCTCTGGAGCAAATGTAGTTCACACTTGGTACTACCTCTTACATTTGCACCTGTTCAGGTTCTCGGATAGCGTATGAGAAAAGGCAGGCAACGATGAGGTTTCTCCGTCTGACGCTTAAGATGCTACGGCTGGCGATGATGCGCATCGGCGTTGGCTGGATGTTTGCCCTGTTAACCTTTAACTTTAACCGCATCAGCATTTATGAACTTGGCGCAATCGGTGTCGTGGTGACGACCCTGATCGGCCTGCATCACTTCCTCTCGCCTTTCCAGGTGGTCTTTGGTCGTCTGGCGGACCGTTACCCAATCCTGGGGTATCGGCGCAGTCCCTACATAGTGTTGAGCGGGTTGACGGCGAGTCTGGTGTTTCTGCTGCTGCCCTCGGTGGCAATTGGCCTGGGGGCCGGTTCGCTGCCGGTGCTGCTGCTGGCGTTTGCATTACTGATGATTTTTGGTCTGGCGATTGCGGCCAACGGCACGGCAATTAACGCACTGGTGGCTGAGACAACCAGTGACCGGGAACGCGGCGCGGTTGTGGCGTTTGTCTGGACATTCTTGATCCTCAGCAGTATCTTCTCCGCCCAGGTTGCCAAAGTAATTATGCCGGTGTACGATCCGCAGCAGATGCAACTGCTCTACAATCTGACGCCGTTTGTGGTGATGGTGCCGATCCTGCTGGGCCTGATCGGGTTGGAGCGGCGCATTTCACCCGAAGCACACGCGGAACTGCTGGCCCAACCGCGGTCGGCCGAACCCGAGCGGTCGCACCATGCGCTGGCGGTGGCCTGGACGATCCTGCGGCGCAATCGGCAGGTGCGCGGCTTTTTTGTCTTTGTGTTACTGGCAATTATGGGTATTTTCCTGCAGGATGCCATCCTGGAAGTTTTTGGGGCGGAAGTCTTTGGCATGGAACAGGGTGAGACGGCCACGTTTCAGCAGGTCTGGGGCGGCGGGGTGCTGCTGGGGATGCTGCTGATTGGGCTGCTCTCGACACGGCTGCCAATCTCGAAGAAGACGATTGCGACCGTTGGTGGGTTGGGGATTGCGCTGGGCCTGGCGCTGATCGCGCTGGCCGGGTGGACGCTCCAACGCTCGCTGCTCGATCCCGGCCTGCTGATCATGGGGCTTGGCACCGGAACATTCAATGTCGGCGCGTTGTCGATGATGATGGAGATGACGGTTGAGGGGCAGGTGGGCCTCTACATGGGGCTCTGGGGGATGGCGCAGGGATTGGGCAATGGACTGGCGAATGTGTTGAGTGGCGCGCTGCATACCGGCTTGATCGAAACCAACCTGCTGGCTCCAGTTACGGCCTATACACTGATCTTTAGCCTGGAAGCGCTGATGATGGTGCTGGCGGTCGGGGTGCTGCGGGGCATCAGTGTGCAGGAGTTCAAGGGTGTAAGCCGGGTTGATCTGCAGACGGCCATGGCTTTTGATACCGCCGCATAGCCCCAACTTGTAGTACGATACGTTCCAGGGAAGGAAACGGATGCGATGTATACACCTGAACAACTTGCGCGGCGTGAGGCGTCTCCCTGGACGCGCGTGCAGATTATTCTGGCTCCGATTCAGTTTCTGGCTTTTCTGATAAGTTTTTTTCTGGTTGTTCGTTATCTGATCACCGATCAAGGGTTCATGGCGGCGACGATCAGTGTCTGGATTAAAATTGCGCTGATCTGGGCGTTGACAATTACCGGCATGCTCTGGGAGAAGGATGTCTACGGGCACTATTTTATGGCGCGGGAGTTCTTCTGGGAGGATCTAGGCAATCTGATCGCCATTCTGACGCACAATGCCTATTTTGTGGTGCAATGGTTGGGATGGGATCAGCGTGCCGTGATGCTGGTAATGTTGTTTGCATATATTACGTATCTCTTCAATGCGGTACAATTCATTATCAAGGGGATTCGCTCCGGGCGTGAGCGGCGTGCGTTGCGTACCGGGGTGGTTAATCAGTAACAGGCGTTACGCGGTGGGCGTTTGGACCACGAACAACACGACATGAGCGAACACCGCGAAACGGTCAATGCTGACATGGATCAGGCGATCCCGTGTTTTGCGGAGGATATCGCCTCCGGCAGGGCAGAAAAAGATCGATCATGTACCATGCTGCCGCAGGCGAAGCGGGTGTTCATCGGGTCAACTGCCCGGTTTGAACATGCACCGTGTACGTCGTGGTAGTAAGATGAAGTAGGGGCGAATTAGGTTTCGCCTGGACCGGATTGGTCGGCATTGTAGGGGCGTAATATCTTCGCCTCGACCGCTGGATTGGTCTGCGGCTTATTCGTTATATAGTGACGACGGTAAGGTTAGGGTTATGGCAATAAAATCGAAATCTGTGGTTATTCCTCGCCGGAATGCGATTGAACTCCGGGATGTGATGGTGGCGGAGCCCAAGGCCGGGGAAATCCTGATACGGACGGCGTTTACCTCGATCAGCGCCGGCACCGAGCGGATGCTGCTTGATGGGCGGATGCCCCACCCGGCGCTCTCGTTTCCGGTGGTTCCCGGTTATGAGACGGTCGGCCAGGTTGTGCGGGTGGGCAAGGATGTTGCCCCGGAGATGGTCGGTGAGTGGGTCTATGTCGGCGGTGCGCGCTGTTTCAAGGGCGTTAACCCGGCCTGGGGTGGGCAGAGCCAGTATATCACGACCCAGGCTGAGCGGGTGGTGACGCTCAATGGTGTTTCACCGGAGGTTGGCGTCATTCTGGCGCTGGGTGCTACCGCGCTGCATGGCATCAATGTGGCGCAGGTGCGCCGCAATGACCGCGTGCTGGTGCTGGGGCAGGGCATTGTCGGCCAACTGGCCGCACGTCTGGCAAGCCGGGCCGGCGCGTCCCATGTGGCCGTGGCTGACCGGGTCGGGGTGCGACTGGCGGCTTCGCAGGCGGATCAGGTGATCGATGTGAGTAAGGACTCGCCGGAGGAAGCCCTCGGCGGTGAGCGGGTCAACCTGATTATTGAGGCGACCGGCTCGATGGGAGCGTTGAGCAGTGCTCTGCCGCTGCTGGCCGATCATGGGCGGGTGCTGCTGCTGGGGTACTATGAGCATATCGATGTTCCCTACGCGCCGATATTTATGCGCGAGGCGCAGATCCTGGCGGCGCGCGAGTGGGAGTTTGGTCCCGATGGTGAGTTGCCCCGCACGCGCGATCTGCTGGCGAGTGGTGAACTGAATGTCAACGGGTTGTTGACCCATCGCGTGCCGCTTGAACGTATCCAGGCCGCCTACCGGCTGGCCCTGGAAGATCCCTCCTGCCTTAAGGTGCTGGTCGAGTGGCCGCAGGAGGATGCGTAACCTGTGATTACGTTGCGTGGTATGCCCCAATCACGGTTCACTCCGGATCGGTCACGCAATGTGGAAGGAGCCCGTCAATGCCTGCACGCGTCAAATCGTCCAGTTCGATCCATGCCCGGATGCTGGCGGTCTATGGCAAGGGTGGAATGGGTAAGTCGTTTTTTACGACCAATCTGGTCAGCAAACTGGCTCTGCTGGACAACCGGGTGCTGCAACTGGGATGCGATCCCAAACACGATAGTTGTAACGCGCTGTTTGGCGGGGTGAGCCTGCCAACGCTGGGTGATACCTGGCGTGAGTTTAAGGAGGCGGGGCGCGAGGAGGAATTGCAGTCCCACCATGTGATCTTCAAAACGCCGATTATGCAGGGCGCGGCGACGGTCTACGGCTGCGAGATTGGTGGGCCGGAGGTCGGGCGCGGTTGTGGCGGGCGCGGCATTACCTTTGGTTTTGATCTGCTGGAGAAGTTCGGCCTGAGCCAGTGGGCGCTCGACTATGTGGTGATGGATTTCCTGGGCGATGTGGTGTGTGGCGGTTTTGCCACGCCGCTGGCGCGTTCCCTGGCCGAAGAGGTGATTATCCTGTGTGGCAATGATCGCCAGAGCCTCTACGCGGCGAACAATATTGCCCGTGCCGCCAAATATTTTGCCGACATGGGTGGGAGTACCCGCCTGCTAGGGTTGGTGATCAACCGGGATGACGGCAGCGGTGTGGCCGAGCATTTTGCAGCGCAGGTTGGTCTGCCGGTGCTGCTCAAGATCCCGCAGAGCCGCCAGATCCGCGAGATGGCCGATGCCTGCCAGTTGGCGCTGGTCGATAGCGAATTTGATGCGCTGTTTACCGGCCTGGCGCAGCAGATTATGGCCCGCACTACTCCGCCGGTGACGATGGAGCAGGTGACACCACTCGACTACAACGATTTCCTGGCGGTCTTTGGCGCTGCCGAGCCGGATATTGTCCCTGATGGCGCATCGGCTGCCGAGTTGTTCGGCAGCATGACGGATGTCAGGCCATTGCCGGTTATCGGCCTGGAAGCCGCGCCGGTGGGCAATCAGTCGGATATGGACCCGCCGACGCAGCATGTCGTCACGCGCCTGCTGCAGGAGTTGGGCATGTATGTCACCGAGGCCAACCGCGATCCCAAGAAGGGCCTGGTCCTGACGATTGACGGCAATACCACGATCTGTTTTGGCAGCGATCAGGAAATGGATAGCAAGATCGCAATCCTGGCGGCGCTGCAGAAGAGTGGCGAGGCGTACCGCTATGTGGATCTGCGCCGGCCGGCGTCACCGCTCTACCGCTGATCTGCCGATAAATGACCGGCAAAAGTGCTTGATCAGGTCTTTTTGCGTGTGAGTCAACACCGTTGTCACCTCATTTTTGTCTGCGAACATGAAAAAACAACCGATGTTCAGCCGATGTGCCGGCAGTTGTTATGTCGGGGTGTCGCGGTGTAGCTCATCAGAAAGCGGTATCTGTGTCGGGATGCACGGGAAATCCGGACAGTCTGGTAGAAATGTGCCGTCTGTTGCTGCACAACTACTTGCACTATGTGGTAGAATATATATGTACAATGTTTTCATGTAATGTCACATAGTGACGTAGGGTCGTTGGGCCGTCCTACGCTGCTCAGGTGTAGGTAACAGGACAGGAGAAAGCTTATGGATTCCCCAATGATTGGTCCATTCTCGCCGCTCATCGTCTGCTGGACATCGCTGCTGGTTACGGTTATCGGTCTGGTGGTCGCCTTCTTCTTTACCAACATCACCGCATTTGCCCGGCGTCTGCGTGATGGCGGGAAGAAACCTACCGCCGGTGCTCCGGCCGAGAGTGGGGAGTCGGGTAGTTAGGGTTGGTGGGTCGCTCCACCAGTTGTTCGTACACTGTTCGCAAGCGGACCTCAGCGCACCTCGCCCCGAGCTGCGGGCGCTGAGGTTGTTTTGTGCCCGCGAACCGGCACTGGACTGTTTGTTCTTTCTCAGATATTACGGTATAGTGGCAGAATACAGCATACCTGCAATCAAATCGAGAGGGTTACGCCTGTTGTCCGCAGGATGTTCCACGACTCGGTCGGTCCTGTGATAGCATACGGAATGTGGAAGTTACGAAGTACGAGATAAGCAATGACTGATCTTATAACTCAATCTGCTGAAACCGCTCCCGCTGCCCCGGCGAACGGACGGGAAACCGCGCCGCCGCCCTATCCCTTTACCGCCATCGTCGGGCAGGCGGATTTGAAGATGGCGCTTCTGCTCTGCGTGATCGACCCCAGCATTGGTGGCGTGATGGTAATGGGCCACCGCGGAACGGCCAAATCGACGGCGGTACGCGCACTGGCGGCGATGCTACCCCCGATCAAAGCCGTCTCCAACTGTCCCTACGGCTGTGCGCCGGAGCGCCCCGCCGGTCTGTGTGACCGCTGTACCCGCAGCAGTAAACGCAAATCTGCCGAGAGTGAACCCGACGCGCCGACGCGCCTGCGGGCAACCACAACGCCGGTGCCGGTGGTCGATCTGCCACTGGGCGCGACGGAGGATCGGGTCTGCGGCACGCTCGATATTGAGCGCGCGCTGACACAGGGCGTGCAGGCGTTTGCACCGGGACTGCTGGCCCGCGCCAACCGCGGTTTTCTTTATATTGATGAAGTTAACCTGCTGGAGGATCATCTGGTCGATGTGCTGCTGGATGTGGCTGCCAGTGGCGTGAATGTTGTTGAGCGCGAAGGTATCAGCATTCGCCACCCGGCGCGCTTTGTGCTGGTCGGCAGCGGCAACCCGGAAGAGGGCGATCTGCGGCCGCAGTTGCTTGATCGCTTTGGTCTGCATGCCCGGATCGTCACCATCACCGATGTTGATGAGCGGGTCGAGATTGTCAAGCGCCGGCGTGCCTTTGACAATGATCCGCACGCCTTTGCGGATGCCTGGGAGAAGGAGCAGGCCCGCCTGCAGCGCAAGATCAAGTCGGCCCAGAAGCGCCTGCCCGAAGTGGAACTGCCCGACCCGGTGCTGCACAAGATTGCCGAACTCTGCGTCAACCTGGAGGTTGATGGGCATCGCGGCGAGTTGACCATCAGCCGGGCGGCCACGGCCCTGACTGCTTTTGAGGGGCATAAGGCCGTCGGTGAGGACGAAGTGCGGCGCGTGGCGCTCCTGGCGCTGCGTCATCGCCTGCGCAAAGACCCGCTGGAGACCCAGGACGACGAAGCGAAGATTGAGCGGGCTCTGAACGAAGTGTTAGGGCAGGCCGGGTAAATCATAGCGCTCAAAGGCGGATTTCTTATGGTAGGGACGCGCTTCTGCACTTTGAACATGAAATCCGGACATCAATAATCTGGAGTCCCGGCTTCAGCCGGATCAGGTGTTCCCGGTAGTATGCGGCTGCCCCGGCAGATATCCAACCGGCTGAAGCCGGGACTCCCAGACATTCATATCTGGACTAATTTCTCAAAGTTCAGCAGCGCGTCCGTATACAGTTCTGATATAGTTGACATAAATCTATGAGTATCGAACGAACGCTTCCGTTTTCGGCGCTGGTGGGGATGGATGCAGCCCGGCAGGCGCTGCTGCTGCTGGCGGTCGATCCGGCCCTGGGTGGAGTGGTGCTGGCGGCGGGCGTCGGCACCGGCAAGAGCAGCCTGATGCGCAGCTTTGCGCACCTGCTGACGACCGGCACCAACCCGGCGCTGATGGTTAATGATCTGCAAGACCGGGATGATCCGGATGATCCGGCGGAACTTTCGACCCGGTCCATCTTTGTTGAGTTGCCGGTTGGCGTTACCGAAGATCGGCTGCTGGGTGGGTTGGACCTGGAGGGCACCCTGGCAACCGGAACACGCGTCCACCGTAGTGGCCTGCTGGCGCGCGCGCATGGTGGTCTGCTCTACGCCGACGGCGTCAACCTCCTGGAAGATAGCACCATCAACCATATCCTGGCGGCGCTTGACAGCGGTGTTGTGCGGGTTGAGCGCGACGGGTTGAGTGTGATCGAACCGGCCCGGTTTGCATTCCTGGCAACCTATGACCCGGCGGAGGGACCACCCCGGCGGCATCTGCTGGACCGGGTGGGCCTGATTGTAGCTCCGCTGACCCGCTCCCCCGCCCCCGAACGCGCCGAGGTGGTACGGCGCAATCTGCTGTTGACTCACAACGGTGAGTCGCTTTCCTCAGATCGACTGGAGCAGTGGACCGAGGAGGAGCAGGTGCTCTGGGCGCTGGTGATGGCTGCGCGCGAACTGCTGCCCACCATCCAGATCAGTGATGCACAGGTCGAGCAACTGGCGGGTACCGCGCTAATGCTGGGGGTTGAGGGCCACCGCGCCGACATTTTTGCCACCCGTGCAGCACTGGCATCGGCAGCATTGGCCGGGCGCGACGCAGTCGCCGACGAGGATATGGAGCGTGCCATTCGCTATGTGCTGCTGCCCCGTGCCACCCGTACACCTCAGTTTGAGCCGGAACAGCCGGATGCCCCGGAGCCGCCCCCACCGGAACCGGAGCAGCCACCGGAGCAACCGGAACAGCGCGAAGATCAGAATGAACAGGACGAAGAGGAGCCGGAGCAGCCGCCGGAGCAGTCCCAGGAACTCCAGGCGATTGAAGATCTGGTGCTCTCAGCGTTAGAGTCCGAGATCCCGCCGGATGTGCTGGAGACGCCCTTTACCATTCGGCGGCGCGGGCGCAGCGGCTCGCGGGGCACTACCGCCGGACAGCGCGGGCGGCATATTCGCTCGGTGCCCGGCATGCCTGGCGAGGGTCGGCTGGATGTTATCGCCACCCTGCGTGCTGCCGCGCCCTGGCAGCAGGTGCGCCAGAAGACGAAGGGCAAAGGCAAGCGCACCGGGACGCGGAAAGGCAAACCGCCGATCGCGTTGCGGGCGGATGATCTGCATGTCAAACGCTTCCGTAGCAAGGCCGGAACGCTCTTCTGCTTCCTGGTTGATGCCAGCGGCTCGATGGCGCTGCACCGGATGCGTCAGGCGAAGGGTGCGGTCAATGCGCTGTTGCAGCAGGCCTATGTGCATCGGGATCAGGTAGCGCTGCTGGCCTTTCGGGGGGAGCGCGCCGATGTGCTGATGCCGCCCTCACAGAGCGTGGAACTGGCAAAGCGGGCGCTTGATGTGCTGCCCACCGGCGGCGGAACGCCCCTGGCGGCGGCGCTGCTGGGCGCGTTTCAGATGGCCGAACAGGCGCGCAGCCGGGGCATCCATCAGACGACGCTGGTGTTGATTACCGATGGGCGGCCCAATGTGCCGCTCAACTTTGATCCGCAGCAGGCCAAGCAGGAGCGGCTGGCTCAGGCGCGTGAGGAGGTCGAACGGCTCTCCGGTCGCTTGCGGGCAGCGGGGATCGGCGCGGTGGTTATCGACACACAGCGCAGCTTTGTCTCGCGGGGCGAGGCGCAGCAACTGGCAACCTGGCTCGGTGGGCGCTATGTCTATCTGCCACAGGGCCGGGGCGAAGAGATTGCGCAGGCGGTGCTGGACGCGAGTGGAGATAGGTAGGGATATGAAATGACCGGGAGTTCTGGCTTTAGCCGGTGAATGCCTGCCGGGGCAACCGCATACTGCCACGCAAGCCCGGACTGGCTGAAGCCGGGACTCCTGAAACAATGTCTAAATTCAAAATTCAAAGGTCATAATGGGCGGCGGACGCGCAGAAGCGTGTCCCTACCGGACGAGGCGCTGATCCACCATAGTGCGATTGCGCCTCGTTTTGTTGTGTCCGATAGTATCGAGTGATCGGGGGCGAATCTGTTCTGGTTGCCGATTGTCATCCAGCATTCACCAATTCCTGCCTGATTATGTCTTGTTTCTGTAAAAAACAGGTGTATAATCAGGAGGGCTCCGTCCGCGTTCGACACTGCGGTGCGAACGCACCAGCCACACTGTATGTGGTCGGGATATTCAGGGAAGGAATGCGATGGTCCGCTCATGGTGGAAAGCCGTTCGCGCCAGGAAACCAGGTGCCGCGCGTCCGCAACGGTGGACGCAGCATATGCGACATCCGAACTGGGGGGCGTCGCTCCTGCTGCTGGTGATCCTGGGGGTAAGTATGGAACGTATGGGGCTGAAGGTAGAGACGCGCACTGCGCCGGTTGCTGTTACCGCTACTCCCGCAGTGGTTGCCCAGGCTGCTGCGGTTGCGCCGGCACCGCGGCTGGGACTGCGCCCGGTTATCTCCGCCACTGCCACCGTTACGACTACTGCCACCAGCGGAATATTGCTCCCACCGATAGCTGAATCCGCCATTGCTGTATCGATCAATCGCCGTGCGTTCACCAGAACCGGAACAGTAGCGCCTTCCCCAGAGGGGAGTGCTACCACGACGCCAACCGTAACGCCAACCGCGCTTGATCTGGGGTTGCCGCCCCCCGAAGAGTGGACCGATGTGCGCGGCAAGCCTTCCCTGAGTGCCGAAAAAGTTGATGCGATCCTGGTCTCGTATGGCTCACCCGCTACCGGCAGCGGCCCGGCCTGGGTAACCCACAGCGAACGTTATGGGATTGATAACGCGGTGGCGCTGGCCTTCTTTATCCACGAAAGTTCGGCGGGCACCAATCCCCGGTGGTCGGGTATCAAGCCGGATGGCTCAACCACGCGCAATGTCGGCAATATCGAGTGTGCGGGGTATCACCGCTGCTTTGGTCGCTGGCGTGACTACGAAACCTGGGATGAGGGTATTGAGGACTGGTATCGGCTGATTGCCTTTGGCTATATTCAGCGGCGGGGTGTTACCACGGTTGAGGAGATTATCCCGATCTATGCCCCGGTGTTTGAGAATGATGTGGAGTTGTACATTGCCACCGTGCTGCGGCGCATCGGCCAGTTTCGGAATGTGCCCATCGAACTCTGGCCGCCCATTCCGACGCGCCTGCCAACCGCCACGCCGACCGAAACGATAACCGCTACCCCGGAACCACCCGTGGCCGGTGCAAAGCTTATGCCTGACCTGGTAGGGATGGATCTGGATACAGCGCTGGCAACCCTGGAGCAACTGGGTATTGCTGTCGGTACGGTGGATATGCAGACCCGGGAGCGTATTCCGGAGATCTTTGATCAGGTTCCCCCGCGAACAATCATTAGCACGCAGCCTCTGGTAGACGAGTGGGTGTTACCGGATGCCGGTGTGGTCCTGGGGGTCCGCGCACCGGAAGAGCCAGCCACTGCGCCGCCGGACGAAGAGCAGCCGATTGCGCCGCCAACCAGTGCGCCGACGTCCGTCAAGCCACCCGGCTGGAATGTCATGCCGCCAACCCCGACATCACCGGCAGCGCCACCGGAACCGGAGCCCGCGCCGCCGGCTACTCCGACGCTGCCGCCGGCAGCGCCACCGGAGGCTCCGTCCCGTCCAACATCGCCGCCGGCACCGGTTGAGCCGGTGCCGGATCTGCCCGATCCTGGCTGGGAAACGTAGATTTTGATAATTTTGTATGCGTTTCCATGGCTTTTATGTCAGGAAAACAGTTGTATACAGCATTAATTCTAGACGATGAATGTTATCGCTGTAATACTTTCCGCCGATTCTATGGTGTGAAAGGTGGAATATGACCTGGAGATAGCAGATTTTCATACTTTAGACTGACTTTTCTCTCCCCCTCCAGTCTGATCTGGCCTTGACGCACGCGTGTCGCAGGTACAGCCTCTGGTCCGATGCTGGTTAACACCTGAATTGTTACAATATCAACCAGTATTCAACCATTGTCAGAAATATGTACAGGTATCGTAACTACACTGGTGTGACGATACAGATTGTGAGGGAACATTCGCAATGATGCCGATGATACAACAGACGCATGATTACAGCGGCATCGAATCTCTGTACGAAGATTATCGGCGGCCGCTGCTGGCCCATCTTATCCGCCTGGTAAGTGATTGGGAAGCGGCCGAGGATCTCTGTCAGGAGACGTTTGTCAAGGCATTGCGTGGATGGGAGCAGCATGATCCGCAGGCCAGTGCTGCCGCATGGCTTTACCGGATTGCCACCAATACTGCTTATGATTATCTGCGGCGGCGACGGCGAATTCGGTTTACCCCGCTGCTCGAATCTGATCCGTTGCTGGGTGACTCCCAGGCGATGGAGTCGCGCCTGGACGAGGGTGAGCCGGTGCAGGCGGCCTTGAAGCAGATTCCGCCGTTGTACCGTATTCCGCTGGTACTGCATATGTATGAGGGGCGCAGTACGCAGGAGATCGCCGATGCGCTCGGCTGCTCTAACAGCGCTGTCAAGACCCGCCTGTTTCGCGCGCGCGAACGTTTTCGCCAGGTCTATCAAGGATAATATCGCACACAGCATGCCTGCGGTGACTTGACACGAGTCACGCGGTTCTTGCTCCGGCAGGGAATTGCACGGTTTGAATATCCACCGCGTAAGGTGCGTGCTTTGAATCCAGGCAGGTTGAGTTGATGTTACGCCCTCCCGGTTGTTCACCGGGAGGGTTTGTTCTTTGTCGGCAGACCAGGGTTCATACCGGTTTTCCACGCTGGTGAGCCGCGTGGCTTGCAGTTGCGTTCATGCCGTCATTTTATCTGATATTGAAAAGTCTACTATGTTATGCCGTAACCTATTGCTGTTCCCCACGCCGTATGCTATGATAACGACACTATGCAAGCGTTGCAACCATTTTTGTTCCATAGCCCGGATTTCTTGATGGCTGTCCTGGCATCCTGGATGGGCCTGAGTCTGCTTGTCCGCGCACCCCGGGATCGCACCAATCAGGCCTTCGCCTGGTTCTGCCTCAATCTAGCACTCTACGGCCTGACGGCGATGCTGCCGCTGCTGACGACCGACAGCGATGCGCAACAGGGTTTTGACCGGGCGCAGATTATTGCCACCGTGTTGACTCCCCCGGCGTTTCTCCACTTTGTTGTGATGCTGCTGGCTGATGGGGAGGTGAAACCCCTGCGTTGGGGACTGCTGGGCCTGAGCTATGCGATCGGGGTAATGCTGGCGCTCTATACGTTGTTGGCACCCGGTGAAGCCCTCACCTTTGGTAAGGAGATTCCCCTGGGGGGGTATTGGCGCGAGCCAAGCCTGGCGCTGCCGGAAACGCCGCTGCTCTACTGGCCGTGGGTGGCGCAACGCGCACTGCCGCTGCTGGTGGCGGTCGGTTTTATGTGGATCGATTATCGCCAGACCCTTGATGATGCGCGTGAGCGGATACTGCGCCGCATTATCGTCCTGACGGTGCTGACCGGGGTTGTGGGAGCGCTGGCCGGTATTGTGGCGCGGACCCTGCCGCCGGATGACACGCCGAATTGGATGCTGATTGGCGCGCACGGGCTTTCGCGCAGCTTGATTGTTGTTGCGCTGATCGGACTGGCCTACGCGGTGATTGCCTACCGCGCACTGCTGCCGCCCCGTATCGCGCGCCGGGCATTTTTCTACTCAATTGCGGGGAGTTTGCTGACGGCGTTCTATGTGAGTCTGCTGCTACTGCTGGAGGGATGGTTCCGGGAGTGGTTGCAGCTTACGGGTGAGCTTCCGCTGGTGACAGTTTTTGCTGTGGTTGCGCTGGTTGCCTCAATTGGGCCGTTGAGCGAGTGGTTCCGGGGCGAACTTGACCGCCGTTTCTACCGCCGTGAGTTCGATTATGGCCGCCTGGTGCATACGCTGAGTGATGATGTTTTCCGGCATGGCAGCCTGAATGACCAGCTTCAAACCACCCTGGAAGCGGTCTGTCGCGTGCTGGGGGTGCGCGACGGGCTGATTATGGTCATCTCGGCGGAAGGTTTGACGGTTCAGGCGCAGCACGGTCAGGTGGAGGTTCCGCCGCAGTTGCCGCATGTAATGCCGCCACGCAAGCTCGTGATCCTGGAAGAGACCTGGGAACTCTGGCCGCCGGCGCAGTTTTTACTCCCGCTCTGTGGCGGTGAAGAGTGTTTCGGCTTGATGGCGCTTGGGCCGCGCCGCTTCGAGCAGTCCCTCACGACGGTTGAGCAGGGGTTGCTCGATTATCTGAGCAACTATCTGGCGCTGGTGATCAGCCACACCCGGGCGCGTGAGGAGCAGCAACAGGTGATGGCGCATCTTGCGCAGCAGAGTCAGGAAATTGAGTCCCAGAAAGAAGAACTGGCCCGGCAAACCGTTGAAGCCACCCGCCAGCGGGAAACGACTGTGCCGGTCTCTGATGGCCTGTATGTCTATGCGCTGGGTGCGCTACGGGTTGAGTGCAATGGTGAGGCGATCAGCCGCTGGGGTGGCGATAAGGCGGGCACCCATCAGGCCGAGGCGCTCTTTGCGTTCCTGCTGGACCGGGTGGGGAAGGGCATAACCAAAGAGGAAGCGGTTGAGGTCATCTGGCCGGATGCTGATCTGGAGGATACGAAGAAGGCAGATAATGCCTTTCACCGCACGCTTACTGCGTTGCGGCGCACGCTTGAGCCCGATTTAAAGCATGCCAGTAAGAGCCGGATTATTCAGTATCACCATGGGCGTTACTGGCTAGACCCCGACGTTATTGCCTGGTCGGATACCCAGGCGTTTACTACTGCTATTGAGCAGGGCATTACCCACTTTCACCAGGGGCATCAGACCGATGCCCTGCAGGATCTCCGGCAGGCGGTGCAGCTCTATCGCGGCGATTATATGGATGACTGTCCCTTTTTTGGGGATTCATCCTATGTCGAGGAGCAGCGCGCAATGCTCTTGTCGCGCTATATCCAGGCCCAACTCGCGCTCAGTGTTCTGTACGAAGCCCAGGGGCGGCGGGGGGAGGCGACCTCGGCGTACCAGGAGGCCGGAGTTGCCGCACGCCGGGTGCAGTTAATCAATCCCGATTATATTCAGGATGTTGAGGAGCAGCGCGAAATGCTGCGGACGCGGTTTGCGGTCTGATACCGATTTGTTATCACAGCCACAGAGGACACAGAGGACTCAGAGACTGTCTGAAAAGATGATTCGCGTCGGTCACACGGCATGCTGGGTGCCCTGCGACACCGGACAGCGCCCCAGGAGTCCCGGCTTCAGCCGGTGTGTGGCCGGAACCGGCTGAAGCCGGGACTCCCGCTCCGGGGCCGTAGCCCCATGACCAACCCGTTTCAGACAGGCTCTCAGAGATGTTCAACGGGAATGTGCTGCTCTGCGCTTCGTGCCCGCATTCCGGCTTATTGCTGTTTTGACGGCAAATTGGTATGAGGCGTGAAACGTGAGGCGTGAGGTGTGAAGCGTGAGAGACGTAACCTTTGTCTTCACGCTTCACGTTTCATCTTTTAGATCTACTGCTCAAATGGAACCGGTTCGGGGATGGTTGCCTCGTCAAGGGTACCACTGACCGGATCGACCCCGGTGGTCAGGGATTCTTCGGACAGCATCTGCAGAATCTCTTCCATCCGCTGCTTCACCTCTTCCGGTACCTCGTCCGCCGTTTCATGATAGTCGGCATAGCCGATCCCATCGTTGGCGGCCTCATAGAGCGCAATGCCGTTCCCCTCGAAGGTTCCCTCGACAAATGCCCGAATCTGATCGGATACCGCGACATCTACCCGCTTGATCGCGCTGGAGAGGACATTCTCCGCCCCGGGCGACTCGCCACCGCCGAAGGTCGTAACATACTCATCCTGATCGACCCCAATCACGTAGGCACCCTGCTCGGCGGCAGCTTTGATCGCACCGCTGCCGGTTGGCCCGCCCGCGCCAAAGACAACATCAGCGCCTTCGCCAACGAACTGCTCGGCGGTGCTGGCACCCAGGGCCGGGTCGGTAAAGGTCGGCAGATAGACCCCCAGCAGGTTGATATCGGGGCTGACATAACGTGCGCCATTGTCGAAACCATGCTTGAAGCGCATCACCGGGGGAATCTCCACGCCGGCGATAACCCCGACCGTGCCGCTCTCGGTCATCATTCCGGCCAGCGCACCGGCCAGAAAGCCGGCCTGATCCTCACGGAACTGCAGACCGACCAGGTTCGGCGCGGCATCCTCGCCCGCGTAGAACTGGTCTACGCCAATGAAGGTAATCTCAGGATTCTCTTGTGCGGCGACCAGGGTTGCATCCTGGATCAGGAAGCCGACGGTAATGATAATATCGTACTGCTCATCGACAAGAGTTTGGATGTTGGATTCGTAGTCGGCTATGGCCTGGGTCTCGATGTAGTTATACTCAAAGCCGAATTCCTCTTCTGCCTGTAACGCACCTTCGTGGGCAAACTGGTTAAAGGTGCCGTCGTTCACGCGGCCCAGGTCCGTGACCAATCCTACGCGCAGGCTCGTCGGGTCTTCGACCGGGGTTCCGGTTGCTGCTTCGGGCGTAGTTTCTTCAGCCGCTTCTGGGGTGGCTTCTGCGTCTGCCTCGGGGGTAGCCTCTGTGTCTGCCTCCGGGGTGGCTTCTACGTCTGCCTCCGGGGTAGCCTCTTCGCTGGTTTCTGCCATGTCTTCTTCAGTAGCGTCCGCCATATCCTCTTCGGTTGTGGCGGTTGGCTCCTCAACGGTTTCTATTGGCGCGGTGGCTGCTTCGGGCGCTTCTGCTGTTCCGCCACCACATGCCGCCAGCAGCGGCACCAGGAGTGCGAAGAGCAGTAGCAGCGCAGCATAGGATCTGCGCATGGGTTCCTCCTGCTACTACAAATCTGTTCATGGGATTACGCTAACAGTAGCTCTCAATTGGCCGATTATAGCATAAGATGAGCAGGCTGTTATCTGTTCCCGGAATGCATTTAGGAACTTCTCATTATGATTTGTTAGAGTAATCGTTACAAGAATGGTGCGATACCATGCTGATGAAATCCGGTACGGTGTACACTGCATCGCTGCCGGGCAGCATCTGGCTTCAGCAGTTCCTGCCCGGCAACATGTTCTGCGTACCGGTTGTGAAAATAAGGTGTCATTGTTGCATTGTGTTCGTCTTCAATCACCGGGGTACGGGTTATTATGGAATATTCAACGACACGACGTACCATATTACTTATATTCTGCATTCTCCTGATCGCCTATGCCTATGTGCTACCACGTCGGGTTGATCGCATGCAGTTTGCGCGCCTGAGCCTGGTGCGTGCTCTGACGGAGCGTGGTACGGTGCAGATCGATGCATATGTGATCAAAACGGATAACTATGCGATCTATAATGGTCATGCCTACAGCGAAAAGCCTCCCGGCCCGGCATTGATGGGCCTGATGGTCTACGCCGGGGCCCTGCCGCTGCTGGAAGTTCCGGCAGTGAATACCTGGCTGGAGTGGCTTGCCGGTGAACCGCGCGCCGATGTTACGTCACGGCAGCAGGATCACGCGCTACGCGTGGAACGTATTCGCCGGTTTGTGGCCCAGTATCTGCTGACTCTGGTCGTTATCGCTGTTCCGGCAGCCGCGGCGGGCGCGCTCTTGTATCGCTTCCTGGAAATCTTTCGTGTGTCGCATGGGTTGCGTCTGCTGCTGGTTATGGCCTATGGCCTGGGAACGCCGGCGGCAACCTATGCCGGGAATTTCTATAGCCATCAACTGGTAGCGGCGCTCTGCCTGGGAGCGTTTGTCTTGCTGGTCTGGCTGGCGCAGGGCCGGGGTGGCGCGGTCCGGGCGCTGCTGGCCGGGCTGCTAATGGGGTACGCGGTCATCAGTGAGTATCCGGCGGCACTGATTGTCGCGGTACTGGGGATCTATGCCTGGCAGAAATTGCCCGGGTCGCTGCTGCGCGTGATGCTCATCGGTGCGATGTTGCCGGTTGCCTTGCTGGTGGTTTACAATCTGGTGGCGTTTGGGACGCTACTCCCGGTCAGTTATGCCTACTCGGTGCCGCACCGCAGTGAGTATCAAACGGGCTTTATGAGCATTACCTACCCACATCCGGAGGCGCTGTGGGGGTTGACCTTCAGTCCATTCCGGGGGCTGTTTGTACGGGCGCCCTGGCTGTTGCCGGCGCTGCCGGGCTATCTACTCTGGTGGCGGCGTGGTGAACTGCGGGCTGAACTCCTGGTCTCTGTCGGGGTATCAGCCGGGATGCTGCTGTTCTATGCCTCGGCGATCCGCTGGTGGGGCGGCGCGGCTGCCGGGCCGCGCTATCTGGTGTCGTCACTGCCGTTTCTGGCGCTGGGTGTTGTTCCGCTGTTGCGCGTTGTCTGGGATGCGGCGATGCGCTACCGTCTGGCGATCCAATCCGGCATCGTCCTGCTGGTTCTGGGTTCGGTTATGCTGACCTGGAGCGAGGCCGTCGCCGGGCATGTCTTCCCGGCAGAGACGCTCCGCACACCTTGGAGCAGCTATGTCTGGCTCTGCTGGCAGGCGGGCTACATTACCGAGAACCTGGGCATTGTGCTGGGGCTGCCGCCGCTCCTGAGTCTGCTGCCGCTGGTGTTTATTGTTGCCACGCTCGTAACCCTGACGGCCCTGTTGGGGCGTTCGGTGACGAACCCAAAGCGGATGCCGGCAATCGCCCCCAACCCCGCTTTTGAGGGGTGATCTGGCCGCGCACCAGCGCCGGCAGAGCGGCATGGTATAATATGGTTTAGCTATTTCCGGCGAACCAGCAAGCAGAAGATTTCTTCTGCTTGCTGGTTCGCTACTTTACACGACTTACGCGGTGAGCGTTCAAACGGGACATTTCATCCGATGGAAGCCAGATTCGCCTGCGGCAGCATGGTACGTTTTTTTGTTTTTCACAAAAATGTTGCACGTAGTTCAACATTTTTGTGAAAAAGAATGGAATCTTCCGCCCTGCCGGAGGCGAGTCGGGCCGTTTATTCAGGCAAATGCCGGGTTTGGAACTGACCGCGTAAGTCCTATATTTTACAGAACTTGTTGTGTGGACGGGGTTGCATTGTGGCAGTAAAAAAACATCCGGGAGTTGTTGCCGAGAATCGGCGCGCTCGTCACGATTATCATATTGAGGAAACCTACGAGGCTGGTATTGCGTTGACCGGCAGCGAGATCAAGTCGGTTCGCGCTGGGCGACTCAACCTGCGCGGGAGTTATGCGCGGGTTGTCAATGAAGAGATTTTTCTCTACGAAATGCATATCTCGCCCTACGAACAGGCCGGCGTCTACTACAACCATGATCCGCTGCGGCCCCGCAAGCTGCTGCTGCATCGCCGTGAGATTCGCCGCCTGATCGGGCTAATCCGGCAGAAGGGGTTGACCCTGGTGCCGCTACGCGTCTATTTCAAGGGGCGGCGGGCCAAGGTTGAGTTGGGCGTTGCGCGCGGGAAGAAAGTGTACGATAAGCGCGAGGATATAGCGAAGCGCGAAGCCCAGCGCGATATCGAGCGCGCCATCAAGTCGCGGATGTAAGCCGGGTATGGCACCGACACCCGTCGGCTATATCGCGCTGCTACGCCAGAACCTGCCTTTTCGCCGTCTCTGGTATGCGCAGGTTGTCAGCCAGCTTGGGGACTGGTTTGATAGCATTGCGCTCTACACCCTGCTGCTGGCGCTGACCGGGTCGGGGCAGGCGGTGGGGGCGCTGCTGGTTGCGCAGTTTCTCCCGGCGGCGCTGGTCGGGCCGTTCGCCGGGGTGGTGATTGATCGCCTGCCACGCAAGCTGGTCATGATTGTGAGCGACATCTTGCGGGCGCTCCTGGTGCTTTTGCTCTTGCGCGTGCAGAGCATCGACGATATCTGGCTGATCTATCTTGTCACCACCCTCAAGTTTGCCCTGACCTCTTTTTTTGAACCGGCGCGTTCGGCAATTATCCCAAATATCGCCAGCCGGGTGGAACTGGTTGCGGCCAATGGCCTGAGCGGGGCGACCTGGTCGGCGATGCTGGCGCTCGGTGCGGCGCTTGGCGGCATTGTCGTTGGTACGCTGGGGGTGCGCGCGGCCTTTCTCCTGGATGCGGCTACGTTTGTGCTCTCGGCGTTCCTGGTCTGGCGGGTGCCGTTTAAAGAACAGCGCTCCCCAGGCAAAGCCGATGCCGACGCGGTGGCTGCTCCGTCGTCTGGAATGCCCAACCCCATCCGCCACCCCACCCCCGGCGACCGCATACTGCCCGAGTTGAGCGCGGGACTGCGGTTTGTTGGGCGGCGCACCGATCTCCTCTGCTACACCTTCAGCAAGGCGCTCTGGAGCCTGAGCGGGGGCGTGCTTTTGCTGCTGACGCTCTACGGCCGCGAGATCTTTCCAGTGGGGTGGGATGGCGCAACCAGTATCGGGCTGTTCTACGCGGCGCGCGGGATCGGTGCCGGTGTAGGGCCGCTGCTGGCGAGTTATCTCGGTGGCGGTTCGGTGCGCTTCCTGCAGCGCGCGATTGGCCCGGCTTTTTTTCTCTCGGCGCTGGGCTATCTCTGGATCAGTGGATCGCAGACGTTGCTCCTGGCGCTGCTGGCCGTCCTGGTGGCGCATATGGGCGGTAGTGTGCAGTGGGTCTACAGCACGGTGCTGCTCCAGATGGCAGTACCGGATCATCTGCGCGGGCGCGTCTTCGCCATCGAGTATGCCGCGCTGACCCTGACAACTGCCCTGTCGGCCTATCTGACGGGGGTAGCCAATGATGCGGGCTGGACGCCCCGGTCACTGGCGGTTGCGCTGGCGCTGATATTTGTGCTGCCGGGGCTGTTGCTGACGCTGGCGCTCTGGCAGCAGCACCAGCGTGTACCGCCTGATTCGGCTTGATTGCTTAATTAACAGGACTTACCTGGTGGGTGTTCAAACCGGACGTTTGATCCGATGGAAGCTAGATGCGCCTGCGGCAGCATGGTACTGTTTTTCTTTTTCACAAAAAAATGCACAACGTGCATTTTTTTGTGAAAAAGTCAAGTTTCTTCCGCCCTGCCGGATGCGATATCCCCCGCAAACACGGGATCGCCTGATACATGGCAGCATTGACCGTTTCGCGGTGTTCGCTCATTTCGAGTTGTTCGTGGTCCAGACGCCCACCACGTAAGTCCTGTTGATAAGCAATGCCGCTACTACTCTCCCCGCGAACGCCGCCGGGCGCGCTCCTTGGCCTCTCGCAGCCGCTCCAGTGAGCCGGAACCGGCTGCCGGGTCAGGTTCGCTCCTGCCGGTTGCCGGACGTTGCTCGCTGGTTGGGGGTTGCTGCTGCGTACCAGGCTCTCGCCCTGTGGCTTCTGGCCGCTCTGCCGGGCCACCTTTCGCCGCTGGTTCAGATTGCTCCGCTGTGTCACTTGTCCACTGAGCGGGAGCAGCCGTCCGGCCGGCCCGCCGTTTGGCGCTCGACAGCCGTTCCAGCGTCGGGTCCGCGGTGGCGGTGGGGCGGGCATTCCGGCGTGGCCGGTGGTTCTGCACCCAGGTACGTACCGCACTCAGATCACTGCGGCGCAGCAGCAGGCGGCGCATGGCAATATCAACCGGCAGCAGAAGTAGCGCCAGCAACACCAGCGGTAGTGCAATCTCCTGAGCACGCACAACGCCGGAGAGGTTATGGGCAAATGCTTCCTCGGGTGTAGTTAGCCGTGTGCCGGCGGTAAGCTCGCGCAGTTGATCCAGCAGCAGCGGGTTGCTCTGGTTCTGGCGATACTCCGGTGAGTAAGGGATAACCAGTCCGGCCACATCCTGCACCAGCGTACGCCCATCCTGCCGCCCTGCGAACTGAACGAGGTAGGTATCCGGTGAGGGGCTGGGAATGCCGGCGCGGTACTGACCGGGGGCAACCTGGGTCAACAGCACTTCCTGGCGCGTCTCGCCATCTTTAATTACGGTGGCCGTCATTTGCAGATCTTCGTATGGGGTGCCGGCCGTATCCTGCACCGCCACATCAATCACGGTCTGTGCGCCCTCTACATGAATGTTGGTGACAACCTGCTGGTTGGACTGCTCCGGTACGACCCAGCCGACCAGTTGCGCCGCAAACCGGGGGAAGCCGTCCCAGTTGACCCAGTTGCGCGCCCACTGACCTTTGGTATCGCTGGTCCAGGCAATACTCCGCCCCAGGCCATACTGCCACTGCGCCAGCAGCGGCGACTCATCCTCGGCAACCATGACGACGCGCGCGGTATCTTTGAGCGTACTGCCATTGTAGCCAAAGAGTCGCGGAAAGCCGTCGGTAAACCCGGACAAGACCGGACTGTCACCGACAATTGTCGGAAAAAACGGCTCTTCGATGATGTAGTTGCCCACCGCCGTAATCGTCTCCTGCAAGAAGATCTCCGGCACCTCGGACATATCCTCTGCCGGATAGTAGCGTCCGCCGCCGGCCTGGGCCAGTTCTTGCAGATAGTTGGCCGAGCCGCTACCCGCCGCTACAACGGTAAGGGTAATGCCTTTCTCGCGCATTCGCTGGGCAACATCCTCGTTGGTGCCACTCCCGCCCCAGCCGTCGGTCAGCAGGATAATATGCTTGATGCGGGCGTCGGCATTCTCCAGCATCTCTTCTGCGGCGGTCAACCCGGCGCGCACATTGGTACTGCCGCGCGGCTCAACTCCGCTTACTGCGTCGGCAACCAGGTCAATCGAGGGGCCGCGTGTGGCTTCCAGCGCCCACTGGGCACTCTCGTTAAACGTCACAACTCCCAGGGTATCCTGTTCGCCTAACAATGCCGAGGACTGGATGACCGCTTCTTTGGCAATATCGACCTTGCGTTCGCCGCTCTGCTCCAGCGGCGTGGAACGGCGGTTGGGGCTGGAACAGTGGCAGGCGTCCATACTGCCCGACTTATCAATGACGAAGGCTAGCGCCAGGTTGGGCCGCTCCTCCCGGTCACGCACATCCATGTAGACCGGGAGTGCTTCTTCAACCGGGGTGCGACCATAGCCGCCCACGCCAAAGCTCTCTTTCCCGCCAATCATGACCAGTCCCTTGCCCAGATCGCGCACATAGCTGGGTAGATTTGCCATCGCCTGGATCGGCAGTTCGTTGGCGGGAACATTTACCAGCACAATCGACTCATACTCGCTCATCCCGGCCATATCGACGGGCATAAGATTGGGGGTAACTGTTTCGGCCTGGATGTTTGCCGAGGTCAGGGCATCTTCCAGGTTGCGTGCCTCCTCCGGCCGGCTGGCGACCAGCAGCACCCGGGGCGGACCCTGTACCTGCACCAGCGCGGCGGCCCGGTTATTTTCCTGGCGGTTGTCGTTCTCCGGGATAATTTCTACCTCGTAGCGGCGGAACCCCGGCTCGTTGTTCTGCGCAGTGACGCTAAAGCGGTTCTGTCCGGCAACTAGCTCCTGCGTCTGATCGACAATAATCTCCTGGTCGGCCAGAATGCGCACCTGGGCAGTCTGGTCACTGCTGCTTTCAACCACCACATCCAGCGTGACTTCCTGACCGATGCGGGCATGCGCGGGCACATCCAGGCCGGCAACCAGGGCTTCCCCGGCAGTCTCGGGCAGGGTAAGGTCAACGATGTCGATAGGCACATTCCCGGCTGCCGCCAGCCGGGCCGCCTCAAGCGCGCGGCCGGTATTCTCGCCGCCATCGCTAAGCAGCACCAACCGCTTCTGCGAGTCGGCCGGGAAGAGCGCCAGGCCAAGCTGGATCGCTTCTTCAATGTCGGTGCGCTCGACAATCGGTGTTGAACTGAGTTGTCCCAGTGCCGGGGTGCTATTGGGCGCACGTTCGACCAGGGCATTCTCGCCAAAGACCACCACAGCGGCGTTATCATCGGCGCGCATATGATCAAGGGCATTGCGGATAAACTGCTCCGCCTGGGCCTGGGCGGAGGTGGGGATCGAATCGCTGCTATCGACCAGAAACACTGTGGTGATCGTATCGACGCCGTAGACCAGTTGGGTACCTGCCAGACTCAGCACCAACAGCAGGACAAGCAGTGTGCGTAGCGCCAGGCTACTCCAGAAGCGCCAGGGTGCCAGGCGGCGCGGAACTTTCAGGGTGATCAACCAGAGCGGAACAAGCAGAAGCAGCAACCAGAGGAAGCTCGGATAAATAAATGAGAGACGCAGCATATATTTGTGAACTCCATTCCATTCGTGGTTGTGGTCGGCGTACAAAGTCTGGTTGCTGGAGGGTTTGGTATCATTGTACCCTTCAGACGCAGGCAAAGCAAGGGCTATCCAACTCGGTTGACGTTCAAGCGGCGCGGAAAGTTCCAGCGGAGTGCCGGACAGTATCGGCATCAACCCGGGAATGGCAGAACATTGCGGCCCGAATTGCCCATGGTTGCCCAATCGCCCCAGGTCGGGTAAGCTATCTACACACTGACTTCTCAGTTTTCAGTTCTCGGTTCTTAGTTCTCGGTTTTTATTAAGGAGATTACTATGCCTGTACGCATCTTGCGTGAAGATGATGTCTGTTCATTGGTACATATGCCCGAGGCGCTGGAGGCAGTCGAGGCGTCGTTTCGGGAGCAGGCCCATGGTACGGGCATCAACCAGCCGCGCCGCCGGGTGCATCAGCCCAACGGTATTCTGCATATGATGGCCGGGGCGCTGGTCCAGCAGGGCTACTGGGGCTTCAAAGCCTACACCGCAACACGCCAGGGCGTACGCTTCCTCATTAACCTGTACGATGTGCAGTCGGGCGCGCTGCTGGCAATGATCGAGGCCAACTATCTCGGTCAGTTGCGCACCGGAGCCGCCAGTGGGGTGGCAACAAAATATCTGGCCCGCCCCGATGCGGGTGTGCTGGCGATCTTTGGCACCGGCTACCAGGCCGAGACCCAGCTTGAGGCGATTGCGGCTGTCTGTTCGCTGCGGGATGTGCGGGTGTACAGCCGCAAACCGGAGCGGCGCACTGCCTTTGCCGAGACGATGGCACAGCGCCTGGGCCTGGTTGTGCGCCCCGTTGACAGCCCCCAGGAAGCGCTGGCGGGAGCCGATATCATCACAACGGCTACCAGTGCGACTGAGCCGCTGTTCAACGGCAAAGATCTGGGCAGTGGGGTGCATATTAATGCCGCCGGCTCCAACTCGCTGGTACGTGCCGAACTTGACCGGGCAACGATCCGCCGCGCGGATCAGATTTATACCGATGATCTGGAGGGTGCGCAGATCGAGAGCGGTGATCTGGTCCAGGCTTACGAGCGCAACGCCCTGAACTGGTCGCAGGTGCGCCCGCTGGCCGATGTCGTTGCCGGCCTGCTGCCTGGCCGACAGCGGCCCGAAGAGGTGACGCTGTTTGAGTCGCAGGGTATCGCCCTCTGGGATATTGCGCTGGCGGGAACGGTTTACGAGCGGGCACAGGCGGCGGATGTGGGCCAACTCCTCGCCTTTGGCGAACTGGGTGCCGCCGAATAGCTGCCCGAACAGGTGGCCTACGCCGGGAGTGGCGCGCCTTCAACCGTGATCCGGCCCGGCTGTCCTTCGGCTCCCTCAATGCTGATACGTGCCGGAATAAAGCGCTGGATGATCTGCGCATTGGTCAGTAGATGTAGCGAAACCTGGCTGGTGTGAAATTGCGAGCGCCCTTCAACCAGCGCCAGCGGCAGCAGGAGCTGATCGGCGAGATGCGGATCGACCGGGGCGGCGGCAGCGTGGTACGTCAGCAACTCCTGGCAGGCTTCGTCGGCAACCTTGTCGGAGGGTTTGCCCTTTGCGCCCAGGGCTGCGAATCCCGCCACTGCCTGATCATACGTGGCGACGAGGAACAGCCCCGCCCCCGGCCCCGCGCCTTTCGCGCGGTGGGGTGTCAACCGGGCGGGTAATCCGGCTCCGGTCAGCACATTGCCGGCGCGGTTGGCAATCCGCTGGGCAATATCGGCCGGGAGGTTGCAGGCGATGGCGCGCCCCTGCACCTGTTGAAGTTCGCCGCGCTCCTCCAGGGTGAGGGGCGTGAGCGGCAGCTTCACCGGCGCAACCGTAGCGCTGATCTGCCCGTTGCCGACCGGGTAAAAGCCCCAGGCATCCAGGTGGCAGTCGGCATGGAAGCCTGCCCGGGCCAGCGTCGGCAGGTAGACCTGCTCCAGATAATCGAACGGCGGGCTCCAGGCAACGTGCGTGCCGCCGCGCAACGTCAGATGGCTGGTCGCTCCGGCAAAGGCCAGCGGCAGCAGCAGTGTCTGCAAGATCAGCGTCACCGACCCGGCGCTCCCCTGCCGGGCACTCTCCGCAACATCGACATGATACTCGCCGGGACGCGGCCGCTCACGCGGCTCAAACGTAATCGTTGTTGCGCCAACTGCCGCACCCTGGACCGTGGCATCGCAGATGCGAGCCGTGGCAAGCAACCCCGCCAGATGTTGCGGAGCCAGGCCCGGGTTGCGCCGCCCTGCGCGAATGCGGTCAATCCGCGTGGGTTGCCCGGTCAACGCGGACAGCGCGAGCGCGGTGCGCAACACCTGCCCGCCGCCTTCACCGTACGAACCATCAATTTCGATCAGCGATTGTGAATTCATTCTACTGTGGTCGGTGTTGTTCAATCCAGGTGACGGCATACTCAACCAGCAGGCGTTGGGGCATGAGTAGGGCCGTGCCCGCTGCAACCTGCTCCTGGCGTACCAGTCCAGTATCACGGGCGAAGCCGGTACCGATCAGATGAAAATCGCCCGAGTCAAGTTCGATATCGGAAAATGTAACCCACTGCCGCTGTCCCGCGCGGATCAGGGGTGCGCCGGACGTAACCACCCGTTTTCCGGCATAGGCTGCGCGATATTCTGCCAGGTGCAGCGAGGTGTTGGCATTATGCCCAACTCCGAGCAGTAGCACCCAGCCGTTCAGTTTGTTGATGCGTGCGAGCGGTGAGGCTTCACCCAGGCCATACTCCAGTGCATGGTCCGCGACAATCATGTCAGCGTGCAGACCCCGGGCGGCAAAAGAAAACTGCGGGTGATTGCTGCGCCGCACGCCGGATTGCTTGCGGAAGCACTCCGGGATTATACCCATCGCGCGTGAGGGCGTCAGATCAGGATCAAAGGCGGGCATATGCTGCCGGATCACGCGCCACCATGACTTGGGAACCGGGGGAGCGCTCCAATTGGCCGGATCGGACAGATCGGCGGAGTGGGTCGGCATCACCAGCGTTCCCTCCGGCCCCAGCACACCCTCAAGCGCGCGGATCACCGCCACTGCTCCCCCGCACACCCAGCCAAGCGCACTCAGCGAGGAGTGAACCAGCAGAGTCATACCCGCCGTAACCCCCAGCGCTGCCAGATCTCTACTCAGGGAAGCAATCGTCGCCGGTTGCCCATAGGTGCGCTGGATAGCATAATACTCACTCATTGGCCTGCCCATCTCAGAGTACGTGGACAAATAGTAATGCTCGTGGAAATGATAAAGCGCGGGTTTCAGTTACCCGCGCTACGGTCTGGGGAAAACCTGGTGCCAAGACCCGGGCTCGAACCGGGGACCCCAGCATTTTCAGTGCTGTGCTCTACCAACTGAGCTATCTTGGCTCACTTCCGGGCTGCCGGCTGGTGGGCGATGACGGACTCGAACCGCCGACTCCCTCGGTGTAAGCGAGGTGCTCTACCAACTGAGCTAATCGCCCTGGTGCCGAGAGTGGGACTTGAACCCACACGAGCTAAAGCGCTCACTAGGCCCTCAACCTAGCGCGTCTGCCAATTCCGCCATCTCGGCGCGGTTGATCGTACTCAGCAAATTATAGTCATGACTGTGGGTCTTGTCAACTAAAATGTGCGGATGTTGCGCCGATTTTGCCGATTCGTCCGCCGCGCGTGTGATACGGAGTTGTTATCATAGCCACAGAGATAATGAACGGGAACGTGCTGCTTTATGAACTTTGTGATGTTAATCCGAACATTGTTGGATCGGAGCCGTAGGGTGCATGCTATGCACCGTTCTTTGAGCTGTTAATCGGGATATCATCACCACGGTAAGCCAGCCGTAGGATGCATGCTATGCACCGTTTTTCCACCGCATGCCATATCCGAACTATTTTTCAACGTTCATCAGCCGGACCAGACTTTCTTAGCAGTATGCTGCTGCCCCGGCATGCATCCCACCGGCTGAAGCCGGGACTCCTGGTCATTGCATATCCGGGCTATTTTTCAACGTTCATCAGCCGGATCGGGTGTTCCCGGCAGGACGCCGCTGCCGAGGCAGGCACCCCACCGGCTGAAGCCGGGACGCCAGGGTATTGCATATCCGAACTATTTTTCAACGTTCATCAGCCGGATCACCGGATCGGGTATTCCCGGCAGGATGCCGCTGCCCCGGCAGGGGTTCACCGGCTGAAGCCGGGATTCCTGGTCATTGCATATCCGAACTATTTTTCAACATTCATCAGCCGGATCGGGCGTGACCGGTAGGATGCCGCTGCCCCGACAGGCATCCCACCGGCTGAAGCCGGGATTCTCGTGAATGACAATCCGGGCTGGCTGTTAACGTCTACGCGCCGGGATATGCGCCAGCAGGATGCCCAACTCAAACAGCAGATACATCGGCAGGGCCAGCAGTGCCAGGTTCACCGGGTCGCCGGTTGGTGTGATAATCGCCGCGACGATAACGACGGCGACCAGCGCATAGCGGCGGTAGGAGCGTAGTTGCGCCGGAGTGACAATCTCCAGCAGGGCCAGCACATAGATGATAATTGGCAGTTCAAAGACGACGCCATTCATCACCAGCAACAGGGTTATTGTGCGAATAAAATCGGATAGCGTCGGTTGGACCTGGATCAGTGTCGAGTCACTAAATCCGATCAGAAAGCGTATCGCGGTCGGCACGGTGATAAACCAGCCAAAGGCCAACCCGGTTACAAAGAACCCGATCACAAACGGCATCGCCTTGTAGATCGCAAACTTTTCCTCTCGGGTTAACCCGGTCCGGATAAACGCAAAAAGCTGGTAGACAATTATCGGCATGCCCAGAATAATCCCAATTGTCAGCGCAACGGTCATGTAACTGGTAAACGCCTCGGCTGTACCAACCGCCTGTACTGGTGGATAGAGATCATTGGTCGGCGCAAAGGTGCCGATGATAAAATCCATCAACTGAAATGGACCAAGCACCAGCAGCAAGCCGATCACCATACCGCCCAGCACCCCCAGTGATGCACGGATCAACCGGGTACGCAGTTCGATCAAGTGATCGAGCAGGGACATGCCCTCTTCTTCCGGATCGCCTGCGTCGTCTGGTTCGGCGGCAGGTGGGGGGGGCGGCGCACCCCGGCCCCCGGACTTTCCGGTCTGGGTGCGGGGTGGCTTCGGCGTGGTCCGGCGCGTTGATTTCCCCGTCCCCGGGGTTACCGGTGCGGGTGCTGTATCAGTTGCAGCTTCTTCCGCAACATCAACATCCGCAACGGTGGCCGCGGGTTCGGTCCCGTACCCATCGGCGTCGAGCAAGAGTTGGCGCAGAAGTTGCTCTTCCTCGGCGGAGGCGGCGGTAGATGCGGGCCTATTCCGGTCGCGAGTCATGAGGGTGTTATTTCCTGGTGGGAGGCTTGCTGCAGCGGTTGCCGGTTTTGATCAAGCAGTCCTTGCGCCTGCAACTGTTCGCGGAGCGCCTGCACATCGGCAGTCAGATGTCGCAGTTGCAGCGTAAGCGCTTCCAACTCGGTGACAACCGCATCCCCTGAGATTGAGTCGTTCGCCTCAGATGGAGTCTCCGGTTCAGATACAACGGTATCCGGCGCGGCAGCCTGCGCCGAGTGATCCGATGGTGACGTCGCCGGGTTTGCCGGGGAGACCAGGTCATCTGCAACGGTTGGTTGTGTCTGCGCTGCGATAACCTCCCGTTCGGAACGTGCCACACCGGCTGGTTTCTCCGAGGGTGGGTTATCCTGCGCAACACCGTTCGTCTGCGTTGCGGCGGCAGGTTTCGGCTTCTCGGCGTCCGGCGGATGCTCCTGGGCAGATGCAGCGGCGGATGTGGTGGCTGCACCAGGTGCTTGCAGCGAGCCCTGGAGGAGCGAACGGGTCTCTTGATGGATCTTATTGGCCTCGGTCGAAATATCCAGTTGCTGCCGCGCGCGGATAATCTCATCGCGCAGTTCAACAATCTCCTGATCGAACTCGCGGCGCAACTGCTGGATCATCTGCGCTTCGGGCGATTGGTGCTGCCAGGCAAGCACCCGGGCCACCAGACGCCCGATAAAGCGCCCGATTTCGGGCAGGCGTTCCGGACCAAAAACGATCAGACCCAGGATCACAATCAGCAGCAACTCGAACGGGCCGATCCCAAAAATCGTCATTCCGCTTCCTGGTTTGCGAATAGGACTGGTGTTCCGTGCCTCGAATGGTATACCAATGCAGCCCGGTACTCACGAACCGCTTTAACCAGATAGCGCGTGAGAACAGGGCTGCGAGAACACGGCTGATACAAGCGAGGATGCAACTGCATCATCGGCAACTAGGCCGACCCGTGCTCATCAAGATAGTTCAACGCATCGCCGACCGTTGCAATTTTCTCGGCGTCTTCATCAGGAATTTCGACACCGAACTCCTCTTCGAGTGACATAATCAACTCGACCAGGTCAAGCGAGTCGGCTTTGAGATCCTCAACAAAGGATGCATCGGGGATAACCTGACTCTCCTCAACCCCCAGTTGCTCCACAACGATCCTGCGCAACCGCACTTCCATCTCAGGTGAGGCCATCGACAACCACCTTTCGCACAACAATAACGATACGAAAACGAACGAGCATTACTACCCCGAACGGGTGCGATCCGGGAGCACCGTTCTATTCCTGTTGCCCGTCCATATGGCGGCCTACCACTGTACCAAGAACCCCATTGACAAAGCGACTGGAATTGTCGCTGCCAAAATGCTTGGCAAGCTCAACCGCTTCATTAATCACCGCCTTCACCGGGGTTTGCTCGATATCATCGATCAGCAACTCAAACAGGGCAATCCGCAGAACGGCCTTATCCACCCCGGGCATCTGCGTAACCGGCCAGTTGGGAGCTGCTTCCTCGATAACCCGGTCAAGATACGAGCGATGTTCCCAGACGCCCAGCACAATCCGCTGTAAAAAGCGCTTGCCATCCGAAGGCAGCAGTTCCTCTTGAAGCCGCCGTTCCAGCACCATATCCAGGGCATGGTCGGTCAAATCGACTTCAAACAGAATCTGCAATGCCGCAATCCGCACACGGTGACGGAGACTAGCCACGACCTACCTCGACATCTTGTATGTAGACATTGACTTGATCCACCGCCATGCCCACAAGTTCCCGAATAGCCGCAGCCACGGTTGCCTGGACTGCCATGCCCAACTCCAGCAAATTACTATCGGGGGTTGCAACGAGGTAGCAGTTTGCCCGTACGGCATTCTGCGTCACCTGAACCAGCACCCCCGCATCGCTGACTGCCTGCCCCAGCAGTGACCCGATATTTGCGCGCGGCACATGCCCCAGTCGCGCAACGCCGGGCACGGCCTGCGCCGTCTGACTGATAACTGCAGTCAGCACCTGGGGTGCGATAGTCACACTCCCATTTGGTTGTAGAAGTACCGTATGCATTCTGGTAACTATGCCACAACCGCTTCCCGTTCCTTCCACTTCTGCATAAACTCGCCGACATAGTGGATGGAGATATTCCCGGAACGGAACGCGGGATCATCAATCAGCGCAAGCTGGAAGGGTATCGTCGACTTGATACTACCTTCAAGAATACACTCGTTCAGCGCTCGCCGCATGCGATCAAGCGCTTCATTACGGTCATCGCCCCAGGTAATGATCTTGGCCATGAGCGAGTCATACGAACTTGGAAGCTTGTACCCAGAATAGAGATGTGTGTCAACACGTACGCCAGGGCCACCTGGTGGGACAAACAACTCAACCTCCCCAATTGCCGGGAGAAAATCACGTTCTGGATCTTCCGCATTAATACGGCATTCGACTGCGTGCCCGCGTATTCTAACGTCTTTCTGTTCTAGCGTCAAGCGTTCGCCGGAGGCAACCAGCAACTGCCACTTCACCAGATCGACGCCAGTAATCAGTTCCGTTACCGGATGCTCGACCTGGATGCGGGTATTCATTTCGATAAAGTAGTAGTTCCCCTGATCATCCATCAGAAACTCGAGCGTTCCGGCATTACGGTAGCCGATGGCCTGGATACCGCGTACAGCATCCTCGCCCATCTTCGCGCGGAGTTCGGCGTTGACGATGGGTGAGGGCGCTTCTTCGATGATCTTCTGGTGGCGGCGCTGGGATGAGCAGTCGCGCTCGCCCAGATGAATAGCATTTCCGTGATGATCGGCCAGCACCTGGATCTCAACGTGGCGGACACTCGGCAGATACTTCTCCAGGATCAGGTCACCGCGTCCAAAGGCACCTTCGGCCTCGGCCCGCGCCGTGGGGTAGGCGCGCTGTAGCTCGCTCTCGTCGCGGGCAACGCGCATTCCACGCCCGCCGCCCCCCGCGCTGGGCTTGAGCAGCACCGGATACCCGATCTCGCGTGCCAGGCTGACGGCCTCGTCAATACTGGACAACTCACCTTCCGAACCGGG
>DAOTVB010000031.1:0-14510 GCA_034436755.1 Chloroflexaceae bacterium
AAAGCGATCGAAGCGCGAAGCGCAAAGCGCAAAGCGGAAAATAGATCGCCATGCTCGCGCTGCGCGTTCCCTGCCTATGCGAAACCCCTATCATGTCTCAACACTCCCCTGTTTTGCGCTCAGACCGCTTTGCGCTCAGACCGCTTTGCGCTCAGACCGCTCAGACCGCTTTGCCGCGCTCCACCACCGCCACCTCGTCCGCCGTCAGACCATACAGCAGGTAGACCACCTGGTCGATCAGGGCGTCGGTGCGGGCCAGTTGCGCCTTGATCGGCCGCAGCACGGCGAGGCTCTTTTCGTATTCGGCGCGCAGACGCCCCACCTGCGGCTGCTCCAGCACCTGCTTGCCCACGCCAAACTTGCCCTTGTTCTTCGAGAGCACCGCCAGCACCGCCTCCCACGCCTGCGCTTCCTCGCCCTTCTGGTAGTCGCCCAGGTAGTGCTGGAGGGTGGTCTTGCCGGTCAGCGCATCGATGCCGGTCTTACCCTTATGCTCGATGTCGAGCCGTGCTTCCAGCCACGCCAGGAAGCGCCGCGTCTCGGCCTGCTTCTGCTTGTTCAGGTCGATCATGCGCTGCGCCAGGTGCGCCAGCAAGTCATGCACCACGTCGGACTGCTCCTCGGCTCCGCTTGCGCCCTCGGCGAAGGCGACGAACTGCCCGCCCGCGTCCACGGGCAGCAGCGCGGTGAGCGCCTGCCCCAGCGCGCTGGCGCGGAACTGCCCCACGTCGCGCAGCGGCGCCAGCGCGGCATCGGGCGCGGTCATGGCCTCGGCCTGCGTGGTGATCTCGCGGGTGCGCTGCTCGCGCTCCGCCGCCGGGGTGGTGAAGTGGATGCGGCGGATGGGGATAGCTTCAAGATACTGAGTGGCTATGTGATTATCTACGAAACAGGAGCGAAAGAATTCATTTACCAGCACTGAAGAGATGATAGCTTTGACAAACAGCAGAGACTCTTTTATGCCTGATCTTGCGATGATTGCGTTTGTTGTGTTCAGTCCTATAGATGCCTGCTCATCGTAGCAAGCTACAACACGAAGAGGTAAATGCACATTCCGTATTTCCTGAACGAGTATCTTCTCTCGTCTTTGCCAGAATACCGGGTCTCTTGGAGCATCTAATTTATTGCGATCATAGAGAACAAATGTACCATTCCAATCGTTGCCATATCGAAATATATCTGCTCCGGCTATCACTTTTCTGTATTTATCACCAGAAGGCTGTGTAGTGAGGAAAGAAACATGTTTCCAGTGCGTAAACCTTGCGTAGCTCTAATAATTTTTTCAGCGGTTGGACTATAGGATTTTGAAGCAAATTCCCTATCCATTCTCCGCCACGAACAATAAACGGTTTACCTGGTAGATACTCCACGGCTGACGCTGGAAAATCCTTGAAATATTGTACAACTTGGGGCAAATCTTCTGGTGCAATGAGAGCACTTTGTAAGATCGGGACAACTTGATTTGTGTCATGTCTGTGCAGATACGCTAGTAAAAGCATCGGCTCATTCGCCGCATCTGCAAACACACTCCTGGTGAAATCAATAATTCTGATCTGCTCGGATTCTTCTATGATTTTCTCTCGGAGTTTCTGAAAAGAGTTGTTAGCGCGAATAAGTCCTGGGTCAAGCTACCACAAGCGAGGGCATCTGCCGATGACACCAATAGGCATCCCACTCATCATTCAGAATCAGCGTCCGCAGGGCGGCCAGCGCATCGCTCGTCGCCAGGCTCCAGCGCATGCCGGCGCCTTTCTGGCGCTGCGCGACAATCTGGTCATTCGCCTTTTCCACCTGGCCACTGCCGATATACTGCCGGTGACGCCGCCGGGCATGATAATCGGGAATGAACGGTTCTCGCTCCTGCAGATAGCGGATCAGCTTCTCGAGCCACTCCGTCGAGCGGGCCTGCGGGCGATACGCCTCCAGACCGGCAATGGCCTCCGCGACGTGGTCCTGCCAGCGGTGACCGAGCACGGGGCGCAGCACCTCCCGTTTGGCCGCCCGCCCCCGGCAGATCATGCTCCCCCACGCGTTGCACCGTTTGCGCAGATGATACCAGTCCAACAGCAGGCAGGTGTGGGGCCAGATGTCCGTCAGTTGCCCCACCCACCTGCGAATCCACTGGGCACCGTCCGCCAGCACCAGCAGGCGGCGATTGCGCCCGGCGCACAGCAGCACCAACGCCAACAGGACCGTCAGGAACGCGGCCCCGGTGCCGCTCACATACCGACTGCCCGTAGCGGTGGTTACGCGCGCCGTCCGCAACTCCCAAAAGCCGGTCGTTGTCTTCCGCGTGCAGACTTCGTCGACCGTGACCAGCACCTCATCAGGGGGCACCTGCGGCCCCAGCGTGCGCACCTGGGCCGGCGTGCGACGGGGATCCTGGGCATGACACGCCAACACGCGGGCCCAATCGGCAGACGACACGCCTGTGGGTGGCCGCTCGGCCCCGTCCGCCAGAGCCGCCTCCACCGCAGCGGTCAGCGCCACCGGCCAGGCGGCCCGGCCCCGCGGGGTCGCGGTCGGGACCAACTGCGGCTGCAGATTGTCCCGGTCGGGACGGGCCAACACGGCGGTGGCGGCTGCCGCTTCCGCCTGCCGCACCGCCTGGCCGTGCTGCCGCACCAGGGTCCGCACCGTCGTGTCGCTCAGGATGGCATCGGCCTGGGCGGTCGCCTGCCAGCCCAACCGGCGACTGGCCGTGGCAAACGACAGGTCTTGGGGCAACAGGCAGGCCCATTCCTGCAAGCCCCGCGTGATGATCATGCCCTGATGGGGCGGCAACACGGCATTCCCGGGCATCAGATGCCCGCTGCCATCCGTCGGGGCCAGCACGCGGCGGTGGAGCGTCAGGATGCCAAAGCGGGTGGCCACGCGCAGGGGGGCAGACCCATCAGCATACACCGTCAGGGGGGGAACGTCGCTGACGGGCCTGCGCCGCCAACGTGGTATCAACCACATCCCATTGGGCTTGCACCAACCGTTGGAGGATCTGGGTACCCACGGTCTGGGCGGTGGTCTCCAACTGATCCAGGGCGGTCTCCGGCTGTAAGGCTGCCACATCCGTGGCGGGCAGGTCAAAGGTCGCGAGATGGATGGGGTCATCCGGGGTCTGATCATCCACTTCTTGGATACACACCTGAATACGGCGCATACAATCCTCCTGTCCATACGCGAGTCGTGGCTCCTATCATACCATAGCAGCGGGAGATAGCACGTGACCCAAGACGTATTCGCGCTAACAAAAAAGCTAACCGGGTCGGTTGACCAGAAACGCGCCTTAGTCGAGCCGGACCATCTGGATCTCAGTGTGCCCCGGCAGTATGCCCTGATCAGGCTCAATCGCGCTTCCTAACTACTATCAGTCAGCACCGCTGGATCCGCTCAATGTGGAGTTGATGCGCCGGATTGATGAGCAGTATCTCAAAACGCCATTCTATGGCTGGCCGCGGATAACAATCGCATTGCGGACCCAGGGCTATGCGGTGAACGGCAAGTGCGTCCGGCGACTGATGGGTCAGATGGGGCTACAGGCGGTCATGGTGCGCAAACACCGCGCGAACAGTACGCCTGGTCATCGCATCTACCCGTACCTGTTGCGCGATCTAGAGGTCACGGTGACGAACCAGGTCTAGTGCGCCGATAGTACCTACGTGCCAATGGCGCACGACTTTCTCTCCCTGGTGGCCAGTATGGACTGGTTCAGCCGCTACGTGGTAACCTGAGAACTGTCCAATAATCTCGACAGCACGTTCTGCGGTACGGCGTTGGAACGTGCCTTGCAGCGAACAACACCCAGCATCTTGAACTCGGACCAGGGGCGACAGTTTACGTCCCAGGGCTTCACGCAGCGCCTGGAAGATGCCAATGTCCAGATCAGCATGGACGGATGGGCCAGGTGTTCGACACCATCTTTGTGGAGCGGCTATGGCGCAGCGTGAAGTATGAACATCTCTATCTGTATGACGACGAGACGGTGCCAGCGGTCATGACCGGTCTGGACCACTATTTCCGGTTCTCCAATACGGAGCGCCCACATCAAAGCCTGGGGTACCGACCGCCGGCGCAGGTGTATGCGGAACGATGAACAGGCGTGGGGCTGTGTGGCGCACACCTGGCCAGCCGAGCAGACCGGTCAAGACCGCTGCCGGATCTGGGACAATATCGGGAGCCGGCGGTCTTGACTCGGCCTGCTGCGCCAGTGTGACCGCGCCACACAACCCCCACTGCAACCGACAGCACCGGGCAAAAGTTTACCTTTCGCGGACTTTCCGCTTTCCATCCTTCGTCCTTCATCCGCAGTATGGCTGGTACTAGGACGCCTGTGCTCAGTATGCAACCTGACCATAAGCCCGCACGAGACGTGACTTAATATCCCCTCGTAACCACGTTACTCCCATGTTACCCTCAGATCAATGCACGGACCAGGATCGATTCGTCGTTGATCACTATCTCCCGATCCATTTACACGCAGGAAGAGCAGGCATATGCAGTTGATCTGGCGCATCCTCTCATCACGTATCAGCAACAAGATCATCCTGCCCTATTTGCTGCTGGCACTCTGTCTGACCATTGCGACCACCTTTGTGGCCGTGCGGCTGACGGCCGGAACACTGCAAGAACGCATGGACAACCGGCTGATCGAGGCCGGGCAGGTGACCAGCGACGGTCTGGTGGCGCTTGAAGATCGGCAGATTGAGCAACTGCGTGCAATCGCCTTCACCGAGGATGTCCCCCGCGCGTTTGTTCAGGGCGATACCGACCGCCTGGCAGAACTGCTGCGCCCCCACTGGGCCAACGCCGGCCTCTTCCGGCTGATTGCGTTTGATACCTCGGGGGAACTGCTGGTAAGCTGGCAGCGTGACCCGGACACCCGCCTCGATGAGATTCCCACCACACTGCCCGTGCCCGATCTGGCCTCCTGGTGGCTGGTACAGCAGATCAGCAGCGGGAACAGCGATGCCTTCGGCGACAAATTCTCGGCCTTCCGCGATAGCTACCTCTACACGGCTGCCCCGGTGCGACGGGGTGACGAACTGGTGGGTGGATTAATGGTCGGCATGCCGCTCGATCTGCTGCTGAAGGATCTGCAGAGCCAGAGCCAGGCCAGTGTGACCACCTTTTATGATGAGAAGGGCTATGCGGTTGCCACCACGCAGATTGTAGTCGGTGACACAGTTATCCCCGCTATCTCGGTTGAAGTGCTGGAGGAGTTGGTAGCACGACGCACCAATGAGAATGGTCTGCACATCCAGGATGTTGTTCTGCTGAACGAGCGCGAATACCAGTTTGCCTACAGCCCGCTGCAGGTGCGTCGGGTGATGAATGGCTACTTCGCGGTCGCCCTGCCGCGCAGCTTTATCGTGGATACCTGGGCGGGCGAGCGGCTGCCGCTGATCTTCATGGGTATTCTGTTGATGGCGGCGGTGGTCGGGCTGGGCCTGGTGGTGTCCCGTCGGATTACCCGCCCGCTGCAGGAGTTGGTGACGACGGCACAGGCAGTCTCCAACGGGGAACTGCAGCGGCGTAGCAGCATCACCAGCCACGACGAGATCGGGCTGCTGGCAAGCTCCTTCAATCAGATGACCGGGCGGCTGCTGCATCTCTATGAGACCAGCCGGGTGTTGAATACCCACTCGCAGATCAGCACCATCCTGGAGCAGACCACTCGCGCCGTGCAGCCGCTGGTGCCGGGGGCAACTGCGCTGGCGCTGCTGCAAGACCATGACGCCTGGCGGTTTTTCCTGGGTGATGGTGCCGATGAGTCGCTGCATGCCATCTGCCAGGTGCCGATCCGCGATGAGATTGCGATCCGCGCGCTGGCGAAGCGCGCCGACCGCCCGGTGGTGGCGGCAACCGATGCACGCCGCCTGCGCAGCTTCAAACTACCGCCGGAGATTGCCGCGGTCTGCTACTCGGCGCTGGTTGTTCAGGAGCGGCTGATCGGGTTGCTGCTGATGATCCACGAGCAGCCGGATGTGTTTACCGAGGCGCTGCTGGAACCGCTGGCGGCCATTACCAGTATGGCGGCAACCGCGCTGCACAACACCCAGCTCTATCTAGAGGTGCAGCATGAAGGCAACCAGCGCCGCGCCATCCTGGAGAGCATCGCCGATGGCGTGCTGGTCTGTGACGCCGAGGGCCGGGTGCTGCTGATGAACCCGGCGGCCGAGGAACTGCTGGATATCCACGACTGGAACCGGCGGCGCTACACATTTGCGCAACTCCCGCTTGCGCCGGTGACGGATAGCGCGCTGCATGGCCCGGACCAGATGCGCTACACCGCGCCGGGGGGGCATATTCTGCGCACCAGCCGCGCGCATATCCCCGCCATCGATCAGGATCGCTCGGGTGAGGTGATTGTGCTGCACAACGTGAGTGAGGAAGCCGCGCTGGATCAGGCCAAGACCGATCTGATTGCCATGATCTCGCACGAACTGCGCACCCCGCTGACGGCGATCAACAGCGCCACCGATATGCTACGCCAGGGCATTGGCGGGCCCCTCACCCCGCTCCAGCAAGAGCTGACCGAGACAGCGCTGCGCCAGAGCCACGCCATGAGTGCGCTGATCGAGAAGGCCGTGATGGTTGCCAATATCGAGATGGGCTCGCTGGATCTGGATCTCAGCCCGACCGGGATCGGCCCGGTGCTTGAGGCGGCCCTCAGTTCACTGCGCGATGCCGCCACGGCTGCCGAGGTCGAACTGGTGGTCGATATCCCCACCGATCTGCCGCTGGTGATGGTGGATGCGCGCATGCTCAAGGTGGCGTTTCAGCAACTGCTGGACAATGCGATCAAGTATGGGCCGGGCGCCCCGGTGCGGATCATTGGCCGCCCGCATGCCGACGGTGTCGCGGTGGGCATTCGGGACTTCGGGCCGGGCATTCCCCCCGAGGTGCTGCCCAACCTGTTCCAGCGGCTCCGGCGTAGCGCCGACAGCCTGAATGCGGAACCGCGCGGCATGGGGTTGGGTCTGGTCATCACCCGCGAGTTGATTGAGTGCCAGGGGGGCACCATCAGCGTCGAGAGTCAGCCGGGTGAAGGATGTCTCTTCAGTCTATTTCTGCCAGGAGCAAACAATGCAACGAATGTACGCGCTGCATAGGCGCTGGCTGCGCCTCTTACGCCGCAGACCTCTGCTGGTGATGACCACAATTATGATGCTGCTGGCGGTGCTGGCAGTAACGACCACCTCGGCGGCCGGGCTGGCGCTGGTGAAACCCACAGAGCGCCCCTACACGGTCAGTCTGCTCTCGCTGCTGGAGGCGGACTACTCGATCTGGCCCGATCCCCCCGTCGAGCAGGGGCAACTCGATGGGGCGATTGTGTTTGAAGCCGCCCGTGATGCCATCCTGCGCAACGTAACACCAGTGCCAGGCGAAAACCTGCTGGTACCCGTGGAAGTGCCACCGCTGCCCCGCTCGCTGGCCTCCGACGGCAGTCTGGTGGCGAGCCGCATAACCCCGACCCCGACGCCCACGGAGCGCGGCGGAGCAACCGGCTCAGACCAGCCCACCAGCCGCCCGGCCGCCGGCCCAACCGCACGCCCGACCCGACCAGCGACCACCGCGTCACCGGACGACGCGGGCGCAACGGCAGTCGCGCCCACAACATCAGATGTCACGCAACCGGCAAGTGACCCGGCAGCCAACAACCAGCCCGCCGGGCCAAACACAACCAGTGTGCTCAACACCGGCGCGACCGGAGTGACCCAGGCACCGCCGCAACCGACCACCTTGCCCCGTCCGGCAGCAACGGCCATCCCGCCCGTGCCGGTCGTGCCATCGAACACACCCATACCGCCGGTCGTGCCGTCGAACACACCCGTACCGCCGGTCGTGCCGTCGAACACACCCGTGCCGCCAGTCGTGCCATCCAACACGCCCGTACCGCCAGTCGTGCCATCCAACACGCCGGTGCCGCCACCTGCACCGACCAGCACGCCGGTGCCGCCACCTGCGCCGACCAGCACGCTGGTGCCGGTCGTGCCGACCAATACGCCGGTGCCACCACCACCAACTCTGGTACCGCCACCGGGACCGGCCCCGACAGCAACCCCGGTGCCACCACCGACGGCCACGCCAGTGCCGCCACCAACACCCGTGCCACCGACGGCCACGCCGGTCCCACCGACCGCCACACCGGTCCCGCCGACCGCCACGCCGGTCCCACCGACCGCCACACCGGTCCCGCCGACGGCCACGCCGGTCCCACCGACCGCCACACCGGTCCCGCCGACGGCTACACCCGTCCCGCCGCCGACGGCTACACCCGTCCCGCCGACCGCCACGCCGGTTCCGCCGACCGCCACGCCGGTTCCGCCGACGGCTACACCCGTGCCGCCAACCGCAACGCCAGTGCCGGCGAAGCTCTTTGTGGAAATTGTCATGCCATCCAATGGGGCGACCATCGGTGATGCCGGCGGAACCGGGTTCCAGGCAATTGCCTATGATCCGGATGTTGGTACGAGTGATGGCGCAGGTATCACCAACGTCAAGTTTGATCTTACGAAAGACGGTGGCGGATACAGTAAAAGCGCAACCGAGTCGCAGCCGGCCTACTGCTTCTACGGCGGGGATGGGCCGTGCAACACCAGTCCCGATTGGGCCAGCCTGCCCTCCGGCACCTACACGCTGACCGCCACAGCAAGCGGACCCGGCAAGCCCAGCGAGAGTGTGAGTGTTACGTTTACGAAACCGTAATCATTTATCAGTAGTGCCCGGCATTTCTGAGATGCCGGGCGCTACGACTCCTGCACTGCCACCCCGGACCGGCGGCGCAGCAGCACCAGCAGCAGCAGCAGCGCGTAGAGCCACCCGATAACCCCAAAGACAATCAGCGCGGTAGTCAGTCCGAAAACCTGAGCCAGCAGCCCACCGCTAACCGGCCCAAACATCATGCCAACAGCATAGGCCGCATTGTAGATCGCATAGGCCGCACCATACCCACCCTGCCCATAGCTATCTACCGTATCGGCCAGTTCGGCCATCGTGGGCGTCAACAGGGGCGCGATCAGCATGCCCAGCAGAAAGAGTACGCCGGCCGTGACCAGCAGCGTGGTCGGCAGCACCACTAGCGGCAATAGCAGGCCCACCCCGATCATTCCAAACAGCATCACCGGCATCCGGCCCCAGCGATCCGCCAGCGCGCCGGCCACGGGCGAAGTCAGGGCGTAGGCCAGGGTGATCGCGCCAAACAGCAGGCCAATCATTCCCGGCGACGCGCCAAGTTGCCGCTCCAGGTGCAACGGCAGGGTCGGCTCCAGCAGGGTTATGACACTCGCGCCCAGGACCACAACCCCATTGAGCAGTAGCATGCGCCGGTCCCGCGCGAAGCGCCACAGCGTGGTATGCGCGCCCCGCTGGTAGGGTGGATTTGTCAACAGCAGCAGGCGCGCCAGCCCATCGAGCAGGGCAATGCCGGCGGCGATCAGAAAGGGCAGCCGGTAGCCGCCCCACTCGTAGAGAAAGCCGCCAAAGGTCGGCCCCACCAGCGTCCCCAGCGCCATCGCCGACATTGCCAGGCCCATCGTCCGCCCGCGCGTCTGCGGTGGAGCCACATCAGCCAGCAAGGCCAGCCCCGCCGTCCAGGTTGCCGCGCCGGAGATGCCCTGCAAGACCCGCGCCAGCAGCAGGAGCGGGAAGCTGCCGGCAAAGGCAAAGAGCAGCGTTGCCGCCGCCAGCCCCAGCAGTCCCCAGAGCAGCGGCCCCCGCCGGCCCACCCGGTCGGCCAGCAGCCCGAAGAGGGGCGTCGCCAGTAGCAGTGCAGCGGCATAGCTACCGAACAGCAGCCCGATCACCCCCTGCGACACGCCAAAGGTGCGGGCATAGGTCGGTACCAGCGGCACCACCATCCCGTAGATCAACATATCGGTGAAGAGCGCAAGACAGACCACAATTAGCGCCGCCGTCGGCGTCCCCCGCAGCATTCGCAAGCGATGCATAGTTACCCTTTCGTAGAGAACCGAGAACTGAGAACCGAGAACCCGGCACGCCTGGTGCAACACTATACTAAGCAGTGTCTCTGTTGTTTATTCTTTCTATGCAATTGTATCAGTGCTCTACACTCTCCGCTCTGCGCTCCCCGCTCTGCGCTCTCCGCTCTGCGCTCTCCGTTTCTTGAACCTGATGCTATTTGACGCTCATAGCGATGTCGTATACGATAACAGTGGAGTCGGCCTGCTACGTACCTGCCCCCTCGATCGCTTCGACTGGCGAAGTGTCTGAACTACATGATTATTCGCCAGTATCTGGATGATGAGGTAGGCGCGACGTACCATGTGCATGGAGGATAAAGCACCTATGGCAATGGATTGGACCGAGCGTGCCGAGGAGATGATCCGCAACTGGACCGGCGCGCAGCAGAAGATGTGGGAGAGCTGGCTCGGAGCCATGCAGAATATCGGTACCACACCGCACACGGCTGATGCCTGGGAGCAGACGGTCGATACCTGGTGTGCTGCCGTTCGCAATGCCCTGGAGACCCAGATGTCCTGGACACAGTTCTGGGCGGATACGATTAATAGTCAGATGGGTACGCCGCCGCAGGTCACCGAGTGGTCCCAGCAACTGCTGGCGATGGTGCAGGATTGGACCAACACGCAGATGCAGCTCTCCGAGAGCTGGTTTGAGACGATGAAGCGCTCCAACCCGGCCGCCGTATCGCTGGTATGGGATAGTTCCGAAGCGCAACATGTGGTAGAGGATTGGCAGTATGCCACCCAGAAGGCGCTTGAGGCGCAGATGGGCTGGATTCGCTTCTGGATGGCATCGCAGTCGCACTACTGGTCTTCCGAGACGAACGCAACATCCTTTGCCGGCGATCCACCCGTGTCGGAAGTGGACGCGGGCGCGCCCGGCACGGAGGTCACACCACCCCCGCCGCCCCCGGTTGATGTAACCCCAACCTCGGAGGTCGAAGCCGGAACAGCCCCGGAAGCCACGCCGCCCCCACCCCCCGCCGATGTGCCTCCGGTATCGGAGGTAGAGGCGGGCACACCCGGCACAGAGGTCACGCCCCCGCCCCCACCCGCCGAGGTCACGCCTGCTGCGCAGGTCGATGCGCAACCGACTGGGGGCGGGCTAGTGAATATCAACACTGCCGGCGTTGATGAACTGGTCACGCTCTCTGGCATTGGCCCCACCCTGGCTCGGCGGATCGTCACCTATCGGGAGGCCCACGGCCCCTTCGCCGATATTGATGCACTGACCCAGGTGCAGGGCATTAGCCGGAATACGATGGTTGAGTACCGCGATCAGATTACGGTGTAAAGATATAACGTCAGGTATCGGATGTAGGGGCGAATAATCATTCGCCCCTACATCTTTCATTGCCCGCAAATCTTCTGGGCAAACGCAACGGTGTCCCTACCCCTTCTGCCGGGTTGTCCGGAGGGCATACTCCACGGCGCTACGCAGGTCCGCCCGCGTAGTCAGGTCTGTCAGGTCTGCGCCACTGGCAACCAGCGCCTCGGCAACCTCCGGACGGATGCCCACCAGGAAGCAGCGCGCACCGAGCAACCGGGCGGCCTGCGTCGCCTGCAGCAGCCAGTCGGCGGTGGTACTATCAATGCAGGGCACCCCGGTCACATCCAGGATGGCAATACGGGCCCGCTGTGCCGCAATCCCGCGCAGCAGATGATCCAGCAGCAGGTGCGCCCGCTCCGCATCGATGTCGCCCACCAGCGGCACCACCAGCACATGCTCCAGAATTGGTACCACCGGCACACTCAGCGTGCGGATGGTTGCCGACAGTTTCTCCCGCGCGGCAGCCGATGTCTGGATCTCGGCCAGGGCATATTCAAGGTCGCGGTTGCGTTGCTCCAGGTCGGCCTGCCCGCGCAGCAACTCATCCCGCTGCATCTTCAGGGTATGGGTCATCCGGTTGAAAGCCCGTGCCAGTCGCCCGATCTCGCTCCGATCGGTGCGGGGAATCCGGCGGGTAAAATCCCCGCGATTGAGCCGATCCGTCGCATGCACTAACTCCTCTAAGGGCTGCGTAATCGTGCGCGCCAGGCCGGTTGCCGCCATAAATGCCAGCACCAGCGCCAGACCCAGGGCCAGCGCCACAACCTGCTGATCCTGGCGGGTCTGGGTGCGTAGATCATGGGCAACCGTCGGCAGCATTCCCAGCGCATCCCGCGCGATAGAGTCGGCCTGCTGCTGCAGTTGCGTGCCACGTTCATGCAATAGATCGTTACGCTGCTGCTGAACGGCCTGCATGGTATCGACCATGGCGGTGATCTCCTGGGAAATGGTTGCAATATCGGCCTGGGTTGCCGCAGCCAGTTCGGCCATACTACTGCCGGTGATGGTGGGACTGTTCAACATCCGGTCGGTCTGCTCCAGGCCGCGCAACACCTGGCGCTCCTGCTGTTCCAGGTCGGCATCGGGTAGCTCGTTCAGTCCCAGCGTGACCCGCTGCAGGTTGGTTTGCATGGCGATCAGGGTATCAACCACCGCCGGGTCCGGGGTATCGCTCTGCAGATAGGTGACGACCAGGGCGTTCAGGTTGGTGCTGGTGGCAAAGATCTGATAGTGAAGTTCGGTGCGGATAGCCTGCTCGTTTTCGAGTAGACTGACCATGGTCTGGAATGCCCCGGTATACGCGCCGACCTGCGCCGCAAGCGCGTCCAATCGCTGCTCCTGGGTCGTACCGGGTAACCGGGCGCGCGCATTGGCAACAGCCAGCGACAGGTTGCGCAGCGCCGTTTCCGCTTCTGCATGTTGTTGCGACTGGGGTTGCTGCAGGTAGCGATCAACCGCCTGCTGCGTCAGCGCAACCTGATCAACCAGAGCTTCGCCGGCGTCAACCTCGGCGGCCGCGACCCTGTTCAGATGCTCGATCCGGCGGCTGAGTTCCTCAACTCGCCGAAAAAAGAAGACCACCAGCACCAGGGTTAATCCCAGGATCAGCATATAACCCAGCAAAATACGATGGCTGACCTTAATGTTTCGCCACATGGGAATTTATCGTTTCTTGTTTAGTCACGCGACCGCATGACGGCGGCCCCTATGAACTTTTAGAAGATAATCCGGATATGTTATCCTGGAGTCACGGCTTTAGCCGGTGGATGCCTGCCGGGACCGTGGCATCCTGCCGGGAACGCCCAATCCGGCTGATGAACGTTGAGAAAATTTCCTGGAGTCCCGGCTTTAGCCGGTGGATGCCTGCCGGGACCGTAGCATCCTGCCGGGAACGTCTGATCCGGCTGAAGCCGGGACTCCGATCTCCCGATGTCCGGATTAACATTTCAACGTTCATCAGAGCCACGCGGCCGCTATGCGGCCGCACTCGGGAGCCATAGCCTTACCAACCTGGAACGCCATAAAAAAGAGGTGGCGGTGTCGCAGGGCTTACCTACAACACCGCCACCTGTGAGGAAAAACGTTCCATGCCACGATCCGCGTATCAATCTTTCCCTGTCCGCCCTGATCGTAGACGTTAAAAAGGCGTTAAACAAGCATACTTCAATCCCGTCTGCGCTACACAAAGGTACTATGCGGTACCAGGACTTGCTCGGCGGAAGAATCGCTATGGAGCCGGCAGGCTGAGCACCTGGCCGCCCTGCGCGACATGCATTGCCGACTGCGAGAAGACCTGGAATGCCCGGCGGATCTCGCCGGCACTACTGCCGGGAGTCGGAATCCACTCATCCCGAATGCCCATCTCCCGAAAGACCTGCCGGAAATCGGTGGCGCCGTCGTCCACACCCATCGCGGCCACGATATGCTGTTCCGCACGCAGCAGGTCATCCACCAGCAGCGCGATCTGCTGGGGACGCGCAAAGGTCGAGTGCTGGTCCGCGCCATCGGTGATGATCAGCGTAACCGTGCGCACCGGGACGCCGTTGTCGGCAAACTCCTGCGCTTTCGCCAGCACCGTTGCCAGCAGGATCATGGTCTGGTCGTAGAGCGGGGTGCCATGCCGGGGATCGTAGTTCCGGGCCGACAGCGGCACGGCGGCGCTCAGTGGAGCGTAGGGAAAGAGCACGCTGCCGTTGAGAAAGCGCGTGTGCGCCAGGATTTGATCGCGCTGCTGCGATGCCGCCAGCGCCTCCAGCACCATGTTATGTCCATCGCGTACCGCCCCGGCATTGCCGGCATAACGGATCGAGCCGGAGTCGTCCGGCATCATCGTCACCAGCAGCACCTCGCTGGCGCTGACATCGTCCACCGAAACGCCTAACCCCGCCTGGATCTGCGTCCCGATATCGACCAGATCGAGTGCCTGCAGGCTGCCGGTGGAGAGCATCCCATCGTCGTGGGCGTTCTGAAAAAGCCGGTTGATATCCGGTGTGGGTAGTCCTGCATACCATAGTGGTACTGTGGTACACTGCATGAAAAAGCTGAGAGGAGAATCGCGATGCAGTGTCCCCAGTGCCACAGTGACCAGATTATCAAAAATGGCTCTACCCATAACGGGAAACCTAAATATGCGTGTAAAGCGTGTCGTCGCCAGTTTGTGGAAGACCCACAGGATTGCCGTGTTCCCGATGCAACCAAAGCCC